>NZ_FYDH01000034.1:0-1273 GCF_900187475.1 Pseudomonas sp. Irchel s3h9
TGTATGTACCGGAGACATGGTGGACAGGTGTTCGGAGACATGGTGGACACTTTTTAATAGACACATTGTTCATCGCGAAGGAGATGGCCTGTGTCTTGGGAAGAGGTGTCCACCGTGCAGCTTCGTACAGAATTCGTGCTTTTGGCTCGGCAGGAAGGGGCCAATATTCGGCAGCTTTGCCGCCGATTCAATATCAGCCCAAGCACTGCCTACAAATGGCTCAAGAGGTTTGAAACCTCAGGTGCAGAGGGATTGATCAAGCAGTCTCGACGACCAAAGACGTCACCCAAACGCTGCGCTGACGAGGTTGAACAGCAAATTCTAACCGTGAGTCAGGAGTACGCGGCTTGGGGCGCTCGCAAGCTCAAGCGCGCGTTAGAGGATGAAGGCGCAGTGATGCCGTCTGTCAGTACCGTGCATGCGGTTTTACAGCGTCATTCGCGCGTTGATCCAAAGGCCGCTGAGATCAAACCGTTTATCCGGTTCGAGCATGAAGCGCCCAACGATCTTTGGCAGATGGACTTCAAGGGACATATCAGCCTGGCTCAGGGGCGTTGCCATCCGTTGACGATATTGGACGATCATTCACGGTTTTCGCTGTGCATCGCGGCATGCATCAATGAGCAGCGCCAAACCGTTCAGGAGCATCTAGTCCGGACCTTTCGGCGCTTCGGCCTGCCTTTACGCATGACGATGGACAACGGTTCGCCATGGGGTGATCAGACAGGCGTTTATACCGCACTGGAGGTCTGGCTGATGAGCCAAGGCATCAAGGTCGGCCACTCTCGTCCTTATCATCCGCAAACCCAAGGAAAGCTGGAGCGCTTCCACCGCAGCCTGAAAAATGAAGTCCTGCGAGACCGGCATTTTATCGATCTCAACGACGCGCAACGGGCGTTTGATATCTGGCGTGATATCTATAACCAGAAGCGCCCGCATCAAGCGCTGGACATGCAGGTTCCTGCTACTCGTTACAGCAGCAGCCCACGGGAATATCAGGAGCAACCTGCGGCCCCGGAGTACGACGAGGGTGATGTGGTCAGAAAGGTTCAGGTGAAAGGCGAGATTTACTGGGGGAATCGTGAATACACGGTCGGAAAGGCTTTTTACGGAAGATCAGTAGCTATCCGGGAAACGACGGAGGACGGCATCCACGATGTCTACTGGAGTAGACATCGTATCGCCCGAATCGACTTGAACTTGCAGATCGTGACGGCAGGTAAGAAGATCTAAAACCGTCCACCATGTCTCCGAACATGTGTCCACCATGTCT
>NZ_FYDH01000033.1:0-1308 GCF_900187475.1 Pseudomonas sp. Irchel s3h9
GGTTCTTCACGGATTACCGGGAAAGACGCTCTTGATCTTCATGAAAAAGAATTCGCTATCTCGGTAACCGTACGCCATCCGCTTGATGACCTTTATTCGATTGTTTATTCCTTCCAACTGACCGGTGTGCATCGGCCAGCGAACCCGGCTCACGATGCCCCGCCAGTAACCCTTTAGCCGTTTGGCGAACTGGATCAGAGCTGGTATTTCGCTTTCATGCGCATAGCGCAGCCATTGCTTCCAGGCCGATCGCCAACCCCAGGCAGTACTGGGGGTCCAGAGTGTTTTGAGTTCAGCCTTCATCAAGTAGACCGTCATCAACGCTTGGTTGGCCGCCAGCAGATCCTCCAGGCGGACCTGTTGTTCCGGCGTTTTCAAGTTCTGCGGATTGCGCAGCAACAGCCATCGCGCCTGCTTGATAACCTTGCGGGCAGGCTTGTCGTGACGCAACCGGTTAGCCTCGTCGACGCGGACCCGATCAATCACCTCTCGGCCATATTTGGCCACCACATGGAAGAGGTCGTAGACCACTCGCGCGTTGGGACAGTGCTGACGAACCTCCAGGTCAAAAGCGGTGTTCATGTCCATCGCCACCGCTTCGATTCGAGCACAACCCTCTGGCCCCAGTTCTTTGAAGAAAGGCCTGACCGCTGCTCGGCTGCGACCTTCACCGATCCACAGCACTCGCCGTGTATCCGCATCTAGGACAACGCTGGCGTAACGATGACCTTTGAACAGGGCGAACTCGTCCATCACCAGACGTCGCGGTTGCGCCTTTGGCAAAACGCTTAACGCCGCTTGCAAGGCTCGACGCTCCAGCAACCGAACGGTGTCCCAGTGCAGGCCAAACAGTTGAGCCACGTGCAGTGTGGGAAGGCGCTCGCAGGCTTGAATAACCGCCTCGGCCAGACGCCGCGTCATGCGGGCATAGCGGTCCAGCCAACTGACGGCCTCCATACGTTTACCGCAATCACGACAGCCAACACGCCTGAGCAACACGCTGAGGCGCACCGCACGGCCGAGAATCGGTAAATCGCGGACGGTTCGCTCGCAATACTCATGCGTGGTTGAACAGGTCTTTTGGCAGCCGCTACAGGAAGGGAATCGGGTGGCGTGGGGAATCAGGTCGATCTGAAGCGCGTCACCATCAGGCTTGATCGTGACGACAGAAAAGCCCTCCCAAAAAGGAAGGAAAGTATTAATATCGCGCATAAGAACGCCGGTTTGTTAGATGTGTTTGCTCGCACGAACATCATCAATCAAATCGGCGTTCTTGTTTCTGTGTTTCCCGGGATTCCGTGAAGAACC
>NZ_FYDH01000032.1:0-1310 GCF_900187475.1 Pseudomonas sp. Irchel s3h9
TCGCCGGATCAGGCGAAAAACCCCAACGGCGACAGCGCCGATTGCGTGCCGCGCACCTGCACCAACGGCTGCCCGGTGTCGATGGTCACCGGCGAAGAACTGCTGACCTTGAGCGATGCGGTGCTCGATGGCGTGTTGCCGTTTGAGTTCACCCGCCTGTATCGCTCCAGCGCCACCGAAATCGATGTTGGGTTGGGGTTTGGCTGGAGTCATTCGCTGGCGCATCGGCTGGAATTTGCCGGCGACGAGGTTGTTTGGGTCGATCACGAAAACCGGCGTACCCGTTTTCCGTTGCCGAATACTGAGCGCCCGGCGATTCACAACAGTTTGTCGCGGGCGGCGATTTTTCTTGGCGATGAGCCGGAAGAGCTGATCCTCGCACTGGCCGGGGACACCGCGCGGTTTTATCACTTTCGCGCAGGACGGCTGACGGCGATCAGCGATGCCTATGGCAATCGTCTGACGGTGCAGCGCGATCGCTCTGACCGGGTGCAGCGACTGGATAACGGCGCCGGGCGTTCGCTGTTGTTGCGGTATGACCGGGCGCAGTTGGTTGGTGTGGATTACCAGGTGTTTCGCGACGGTGCATGGAGCACCGAACAAGCGCTGGTCAGTTACAGCTACGACGCCTACCGGCACCTGATCGAAGCCACCAACGCCGTCGGTGACAGCGAGCGTTACGACTACGACGACGCTCACGTGATTCTGCAGCGGCAACTTGCTGGGGGCGCGAGTTTCTTCTGGGAGTGGGAGCGCTCCGGCAAGGCTGCTCGTTGCGTGCGCCACTGGGCGTCGTTTTCGCAGATGGACACACGTTACGTCTGGAACGATGACGGCAGTGTCGCGGTGCATTACGTCGACGGCACCGAAGAGACCTACGTCCACGACGAGCGTGCGCGGCTGGTGCGCAAGGTCGAGGCCGATGGCGGTGAACAGCTCAAGGCCTATGACGATGCCGGGCGCTTGATTGCCGAGCAGGATGCCTTGGGCGCCGTCACCGAATACCGCTACGACGAAGTCGGACGGCTGATCGCGCTGATTCCACCGGATGAGGCGCCCACGTCCTACGAGTATCGCAACGGTTTCCTGCATCGACGTTCGCGCGGCGAGGCGGTGTGGATCTACCGGCGCAATGCCGAGGGCGATGTCACCGAAGCGGTCGACCCCGACGGCCAGGTTACTCATTACTACTACGACACCCGGGGGCAATTGCTGTCGATCCGCTACCCGGACAGCAGCCGGCATCGGCTGGTCTGGAATAGCCTCGGCCAGTTGACCGAGGAAACCCTGCCCGACGGTGGCGTGCGGCG
>NZ_FYDH01000030.1:2293-5610 GCF_900187475.1 Pseudomonas sp. Irchel s3h9
CACGGTAGCGGATCAGGCTAAGGTAAAATTTGTGAGTTCTCTTAGTTGAGAAATTCGAATTTTCGGCGAATGTCGTCTTCACAGTATAACCAGATTGCTTGGGGTTATATGGTCAAGTGAAGAAGCGCATACGGTGGATGCCTTGGCAGTCAGAGGCGATGAAAGACGTGGTAGCCTGCGAAAAGCTTCGGGGAGTCGGCAAACAGACTTTGATCCGGAGATGTCTGAATGGGGGAACCCAGCCATCATAAGATGGTTATCTTGTACTGAATACATAGGTGCAAGAGGCGAACCAGGGGAACTGAAACATCTAAGTACCCTGAGGAAAAGAAATCAACCGAGATTCCCTTAGTAGTGGCGAGCGAACGGGGACTAGCCCTTAAGTGGCTTTGAGATTAGCGGAACGCTCTGGAAAGTGCGGCCATAGTGGGTGATAGCCCTGTACGCGAAAATCTCTTAGTCATGAAATCGAGTAGGACGGAGCACGAGAAACTTTGTCTGAATATGGGGGGACCATCCTCCAAGGCTAAATACTACTGACTGACCGATAGTGAACTAGTACCGTGAGGGAAAGGCGAAAAGAACCCCGGAGAGGGGAGTGAAATAGATCCTGAAACCGTATGCGTACAAGCAGTGGGAGCAGACTTTGTTCTGTGACTGCGTACCTTTTGTATAATGGGTCAGCGACTTATTTTCAGTGGCGAGCTTAACCGAATAGGGGAGGCGTAGCGAAAGCGAGTCTTAATAGGGCGTCTAGTCGCTGGGAATAGACCCGAAACCGGGCGATCTATCCATGGGCAGGTTGAAGGTTGGGTAACACTAACTGGAGGACCGAACCGACTACCGTTGAAAAGTTAGCGGATGACCTGTGGATCGGAGTGAAAGGCTAATCAAGCTCGGAGATAGCTGGTTCTCCTCGAAAGCTATTTAGGTAGCGCCTCATGTATCACTGTAGGGGGTAGAGCACTGTTTCGGCTAGGGGGTCATCCCGACTTACCAAACCGATGCAAACTCCGAATACCTACAAGTGCCGAGCATGGGAGACACACGGCGGGTGCTAACGTCCGTCGTGAAAAGGGAAACAACCCAGACCGTCAGCTAAGGTCCCAAAGTTATGGTTAAGTGGGAAACGATGTGGGAAGGCTTAGACAGCTAGGAGGTTGGCTTAGAAGCAGCCACCCTTTAAAGAAAGCGTAATAGCTCACTAGTCGAGTCGGCCTGCGCGGAAGATGTAACGGGGCTCAAACCATACACCGAAGCTACGGGTATCACCTTCGGGTGATGCGGTAGAGGAGCGTTCTGTAAGCCTGTGAAGGTGAGTTGAGAAGCTTGCTGGAGGTATCAGAAGTGCGAATGCTGACATGAGTAACGACAATGGGTGTGAAAAACACCCACGCCGAAAGACCAAGGTTTCCTGCGCAACGTTAATCGACGCAGGGTTAGTCGGTCCCTAAGGCGAGGCTGAAAAGCGTAGTCGATGGAAAACAGGTTAATATTCCTGTACTTCTGGTTATTGCGATGGAGGGACGGAGAAGGCTAGGCCAGCTTGGCGTTGGTTGTCCAAGTTTAAGGTGGTAGGCTGAGATCTTAGGTAAATCCGGGATCTTAAGGCCGAGAGCTGATGACGAGTGTTCTTTTAGAACACGAAGTGGTTGATGCCATGCTTCCAAGAAAAGCTTCTAAGCTTCAGGTAACCAGGAACCGTACCCCAAACCGACACAGGTGGTTGGGTAGAGAATACCAAGGCGCTTGAGAGAACTCGGGTGAAGGAACTAGGCAAAATGGCACCGTAACTTCGGGAGAAGGTGCGCCGGTGAGGGTGAAGGACTTGCTCCGTAAGCTCATGCCGGTCGAAGATACCAGGCCGCTGCGACTGTTTATTAAAAACACAGCACTCTGCAAACACGAAAGTGGACGTATAGGGTGTGACGCCTGCCCGGTGCCGGAAGGTTAATTGATGGGGTTAGCTAACGCGAAGCTCTTGATCGAAGCCCCGGTAAACGGCGGCCGTAACTATAACGGTCCTAAGGTAGCGAAATTCCTTGTCGGGTAAGTTCCGACCTGCACGAATGGCGTAACGATGGCGGCGCTGTCTCCACCCGAGACTCAGTGAAATTGAAATCGCTGTGAAGATGCAGTGTATCCGCGGCTAGACGGAAAGACCCCGTGAACCTTTACTATAGCTTTGCACTGGACTTTGAATTTGCTTGTGTAGGATAGGTGGGAGGCTTTGAAGCGTGGACGCCAGTTCGCGTGGAGCCATCCTTGAAATACCACCCTGGCAACTTTGAGGTTCTAACTCAGGTCCGTTATCCGGATCGAGGACAGTGTATGGTGGGTAGTTTGACTGGGGCGGTCTCCTCCTAAAGAGTAACGGAGGAGTACGAAGGTGCGCTCAGACCGGTCGGAAATCGGTCGTAGAGTATAAAGGCAAAAGCGCGCTTGACTGCGAGACAGACACGTCGAGCAGGTACGAAAGTAGGTCTTAGTGATCCGGTGGTTCTGTATGGAAGGGCCATCGCTCAACGGATAAAAGGTACTCCGGGGATAACAGGCTGATACCGCCCAAGAGTTCATATCGACGGCGGTGTTTGGCACCTCGATGTCGGCTCATCACATCCTGGGGCTGAAGCCGGTCCCAAGGGTATGGCTGTTCGCCATTTAAAGTGGTACGCGAGCTGGGTTTAGAACGTCGTGAGACAGTTCGGTCCCTATCTGCCGTGGACGTTTGAGATTTGAGAGGGGCTGCTCCTAGTACGAGAGGACCGGAGTGGACGAACCTCTGGTGTTCCGGTTGTCACGCCAGTGGCATTGCCGGGTAGCTATGTTCGGGAAAGATAACCGCTGAAAGCATCTAAGCGGGAAACTTGCCTCAAGATGAGATCTCACTGGAACCTTGAGTTCCCTGAAGGGCCGTCGAAGACTACGACGTTGATAGGTTGGGTGTGTAAGCGCTGTGAGGCGTTGAGCTAACCAATACTAATTGCCCGTGAGGCTTGACCATATAACACCCAAGCAATTTGCGTCGAAGAGACCAGATTGCGGTGTGTGAAGACGAAACGAACCGAAAGTTCGATGTTCACAAACACCGAAAGCTATCACATACCCAATTTGCTGAAGCGAGGCCATTTGGCCACGACTCAGTACCCGAATTTCTTGACGACCATAGAGCGTTGGAACCACCTGATCCCATCCCGAACTCAGCAGTGAAACGATGCATCGCCGATGGTAGTGTGGGGTTTCCCCATGTGAGAGTAGGTCATCGTCAAGATTAAATTCCGAAACCCCAATTGCGAAAGCAGTTGGGGTTTTGTTTT
>NZ_FYDH01000029.1:0-20746 GCF_900187475.1 Pseudomonas sp. Irchel s3h9
CATCCCGAACTCAGCAGTGAAACGATGCATCGCCGATGGTAGTGTGGGGTTTCCCCATGTGAGAGTAGGTCATCGTCAAGATTAAATTCCGAAACCCCAATTGCGAAAGCAGTTGGGGTTTTGTTTTAGTAGAAGTAACTGTTTTTGCTGGCTCGTTACCGTGTTGACGGGCCAGATAAAGAATTTCTTGACGACCATAGAGCGTTGGAACCACCTGATCCCATCCCGAACTCAGCAGTGAAACGATGCATCGCCGATGGTAGTGTGGGGTTTCCCCATGTGAGAGTAGGTCATCGTCAAGATTAAATTCCGAAACCCCTTTCTGCTAACGCAGACAGGGGTTTTGTCATTTCAGGGCCTGCAAAACCGATGATCAGAAAGCTTTACGTGTCTTGCTGATACGTCGGGCCTGCCATTTGCGCCACCAGATGTAGACGCCAGTCCCCGACAAGTCTGCAATCAAAGCGGCTAGCACCGTGATCATCACTTACCCCTTAACACCAATGATTCGACCTCCATGTAACGGCACCTGCAACCGGTAAAACTGCTCTCCCAACGTCCCCTGCCCAGCAATCTCCTGCCCTGACAAGCGCCCGTCCGTACCATGAAATCACAACCAGAATTTGCAATTGCCGCTCCAACATTGCTCCTGAAAAACACCGTGACGAACGCTCTGGCACGCCGTTGGGCGGGAATCTGGCAGAAATACCATCCATTTCCTGTGTGGCCCTAAGATTTCTCCGACACGTGCCGACAGACTGGTGAGACATGCGTGCACCAAAGTAGAGCGGCTAGTAGAACGCTGCCTGCACTGTACATGGAATGTTGCATCCGGAACGCATCCCCACTTTTGGCATAAGAAGTCCCATGAAATGAATCTCAAGTTCAGCCATAAAATCCTGTTGGCCGCCTCGGGCGTCGTGGTCCTGGCGTTCGCGCTGTTCACCCTCTACAACGACTATCTGCAGCGAAACACCATTCGCCAGAACCTCCAGTCTTCCGTGCAGCAGGCCGGTGATCTGACCGCCAGCAGCGTGCAGAACTGGATGAGCGGGCGGATTCTGGTGCTGGAAAACCTCGCGCAGAACGTTGCCCATCAGGGCAAGGACGCGGATTTCCCGGGCCTGGTCGATCAACCAGCGTTCACCTCGAACTTCCAGTTCACCTATGTCGGTCAGGCCAACGGTGTGTTCACCCAGCGCCCTGACGCGAAGATGCCGGACGGCTATGACCCGCGTCAGCGCCCTTGGTACAAGCAAGCAGTCGCTGCCGACAAAACCATGCTGACGCCGCCGTACATGGCGGCCGTCGGTGGCTTGGTGGTAACCATCGCCATGCCGGTGAAAAAGAACGGCGAACTGCTCGGCGTCGTCGGTGGTGACCTGAGCCTGGAAACCCTGGTGAAGATCATCAACTCGGTGGACTTCGGTGGCCTTGGCCATGCGTTTCTGGTCAGCGCCGACGGTCAGGTGATCGTCAGCCCGGACAAAGATCAGGTCATGAAAAACCTGAAAGACATCTACCCGAACACCAGCGTGCGCATCGAGAAGGGCAACCAGAACGTCGTGCTCAACGGTCAGGAACGTATTCTGTCGTTTACCCCGGTCAGCGATCTGCCGAATGCGCAGTGGTACATCGGTCTGTCGATCGATCGCGATAAAGCCTACGCCGCACTCAGCCAATTCCGCACCTCGGCGCTGATCGCGATGTTTGTTGCTGTGGCTGCGATTGCGCTGCTGCTGAGCCTGTTGATCAATGTGTTGATGCGTCCGCTGACCACCATGGGTCGTGCGATGCAGGACATCGCTCAGGGTGAAGGCGATCTGACCCGTCGTCTGGTGGTTGAGAGCAAAGACGAATTCGGTGAATTGGGCAGCGCATTCAACCAGTTCGTTGAACGGATTCACGCGTCGATTTCCGAAGTGTCCTCGGCAACCCGCCACGTGCATGACTTGTCGCAGCGCGTGATGGCGTCGTCCAACGCTTCGATCGTCGGTTCTGACGAACAAAGCGCGCGCACCAACAGCGTGGCTGCCGCTATTAACGAGCTGGGCGCCGCCACTCAGGAAATTGCGCGCAACGCCGCCGATGCTTCGCAACACGCCAGCGGCGCCAGCGAGCAGGCTGATGACGGTCGTCAGGTGGTCGAGCAGACGATTCAAGCGATGACAGAGTTGTCGCAGAAGATCAGCCTGTCGTGCACGCAGATCGAAACCCTGAACGCCAGCACCGACAACATCGGCCACATCCTCGATGTGATCAAAGGGATTTCGCAGCAGACCAACCTGCTGGCACTTAACGCCGCAATCGAAGCGGCGCGTGCCGGTGAAGCCGGACGTGGTTTTGCCGTGGTGGCGGACGAGGTGCGAAACCTTGCCCATCGCACCCAGGAGTCGGCGGAAGAGATCCACAAAATGATCACGTCGTTGCAGATTGGTTCGCGGGAAGCGGTGACCACGATGAACGCCAGTCAGGTGTCCAGCGAGCAGAGCGTGGAAGTGGCCAATCAGGCCGGTTTGCGTCTGGTCAGCGTGACTCAACGTATCGGTGAAATCGACGGCATGAACCAATCGGTGGCAGCGGCCACTGAAGAGCAGACCGCGGTTGTGGAAACCCTCAACGTCGACGTTAACCAGATCAACCTGCTGAACCAGCAGAGCGTCGCCAACCTCAATGAAACGTTGAAGGATTGTGATGCGTTGTCGCAGCAGGCCAATCGTCTGAAGCAGTTGGTCGACAGCTTCAAGATCTGACCTGAAGTCAGACCGCGTTATCGTTCATCGCGAGCAGGCTCACTCCTACAAATTAACCGGGCTCCATCTGAAGGAACCCGATCAACTGTAGGAGTGAGCCTGCTCGCGATAGCGGTCTAGAACTCCCCGCCAAGCTCAAGCCTTAAACAAACAGCTTCAGCACATTCCCCATCGCATCATCCGCAAACCCCTGCACAAAATCCTTGAACCCTGGCAGTGCCTCTTCACCGCCCGAAGCCGGCTCGGCAATGATCGTCCACGTCGCCCGAGACTTACCCGCGCCCAGCGATTCGACATTCATCGCCGCCCACAGATTCGCCACCCCCAACGTGTTGTAAATCGTCGTCCAGGTCATGCTTCGGGCCTGCTCATCGCGGGAGTTGAGTTGCTCGACCACCACGTTGCCATCCTTAAAGCATTTCTTGCGCAGCGAGGACACGCCCTCGCCGATTGTTTCGATGTGCGACAGCGCCGGAATGAAACGGTCGAATCCGCCGAAATCGCCGACCACCGCCCAGACCTGCGCCGCGTCTGCTGGCACTTCTACCGAAGACACTACGTGGCAGCCATGCGGGTTTTTGATCAGGGTATCGGGTTGCAGAGTGCTCATGGTGTTGCTCCTTTTGTTGGATCAGATGAAGTTGATTTCTTTCAGGTAATCGCAGCCACGACGCAGCAGCGCCGGGGATTTCTGTGGGTAGTGCGCGCCCATCAACTGCACGCCGGCCTCAGCGTTGGCATGGCCAATCAGGGAGATGTCGCCGATGTCTTCTTCGAAGCCGTTGAGGTAGAAACCGAGCACGCCGAACAGCGCGTTGTCGGCATCGACACGCCCGAGCTGCTGCTGCCAGTCGGCGACGCTGACCAGTGCGAACTTGCTGCCGGTTTCGCGGAACGAAGCGACGTAGGCATCCCAGCTCAATGGCTCGGGGTTATGCAGGTTGAACACCGCACGTTCGGGTGAATAACGGCTGGCGTGGAAGGCAATGAAGCGGGCAAGAAAGTCCACTGGCATCAGGTCGAAATTCAGCGCGAAGGCCGGCACCTGGCCGAGCTGGATCGAGCCTTTGAGCATCAACATCAAACGGTTTTTGTGCGGCTGACAAACACCGCTGAGGCTGTTGAAACTAATGTTGCCAGGGCGATACAGATTGACCCGTACACCGCGTTCCCGCGCCCGTTCGAGGATGCGTTCGCCGACCCATTTCGACAGGTTGTAGCCGTTGCGAATATAGATCGGTGGGGTCGTGGCGGCTGGCAGTTCCAGCACCCGTCCAGCATCGTCCACCGTGCTGGAAGCCGACAGCGTCGAGACGAAGTTGAAAACCTTTTTGCTCTGCCCTTCGCACAAGCGCAGCAGGGCGAAAATCGGTTCGACGTTGTCCGCCGCCAGCGACTCGTAATCGAGTACGTGATTGACGTTAGCGGCGTTGTGCACCAGTGCGCCGAACTCGCAATCCAGGCGCTGATAGTCGTCGTCATTCAGGCCCAACTGCGGGCGCGTAATATCCGCCGCGTAAACCCGCACGCGACTCAGATCCAGATGCTCCAGGCGGTTTTCACGCAGTGACTCGGCAAAGCGTTGCACCGCAGTTTTACCGCCGCCGTCGCGCACCAGACACGCCACTTCGCTGGCGCCCCAACCGAGCAGCGCCTCAACGATGTGCACGCCGACAAAACTATTGGCGCCGGTTACGATGACTTTATGCACATCGCCCATGTGGCTGATCGGCAGTGGCTCGATTTCCAGTGCACGCTCGGCGTCGGCCATGGCCTGGGCGCTGAGTACGGCGCTGTCATCGGTGCCGCGTACCAGCGTTGCCAGTTTGATGATGGTCGGCAGTTCGATGAAGCGGTTGATCGAAATGCTACGCCCGAACTCCTCACGCAAACGCAGCAACATGCGCGAGAGCAGAATCGAGTGGCCACCAAGATTGAAGAAGCTTTCGTCAGTGGAAATGTCGCTGCTCGGCAGCTCCAGCAACTCCGCCCAGATCTCCAGCAACAGCGCTTCATCGGCATTCACCGGCAGGCATTTCGGCCCGTTGTCCTGCACGCTCACTGGCAGTTCCAGCAGTGCTTTGCGATCGACTTTGCCGTTGCTGGCGAACGGCATGCT
This sequence comes from Pseudomonas sp. Irchel s3h9, assembly GCF_900187475.1. Taxonomy (NCBI): domain Bacteria; kingdom Pseudomonadati; phylum Pseudomonadota; class Gammaproteobacteria; order Pseudomonadales; family Pseudomonadaceae; genus Pseudomonas; species Pseudomonas sp. Irchel s3h9. Next base: position 4,873 of record NZ_FYDH01000029.1, read on the forward strand.
CGCCAGCTCGGTCCACGCCACCGGTTGCATGTAGTCCGGCAAAAACTGTCTGGCGTGGGCTTTCAGCGCGTCGCGTGCGGTGTCCGATTGCGCTTGTGCGAGGAACGCGAGAATGCGCCGCTGACTGTCGATCACCACCGCCATTTGCCGGTACAACTGGCTCTCGCGCAGGCAGCGCTCGATCTCTTCCGGCTCGACCCGGAAGCCACGGATTTTTACCTGATTGTCGCGCCGCCCGCACAGTTCGATACCGTGCTCGCCCCACCTGGCCATGTCGCCGCTACGGTAGGCGCGCAGCGTTTGGCCGTCTGGCAATTGCAGGGTCAGATAACGCTCGGCGGTCTGCTGCGGATTGTTCAGATAACCGAGGCAAACACCGGGGCCGATGATGAACAATTCGCCGACGGTGTGCTCCGCCACCGGTTGCAAATCGTCATCGAGAATCAGCACTTGGCTGTTGGCGATTGGTGCCCCGAGGGTGCGGTTACTGTCGCCCGGTTTGAGCTGGCGCGCGGTGATCAGTACGGTGGCTTCGGTCGGGCCGTAAAGGTTGTGCAGTGTGCCTTGACGGGTCAGTTGCTCAATGACAAACGGCTCGCAGACATCGCCGCCGGTCATCACTTGCACGCCTTCCAGTTGCTCCAGCGGCAGGATGCTCAACAGCGCCGGTGGCAGGAATGCGTGGGTCAGGTGTCGGCGGCGGATCAACGCGACCAGTTGCAATGGATCGCGCCGTTGCGTTTCGTCCGGCACCACCAGTTCGGCACCTTCCAGCAGGGTCGGGAAGATGTCGATCAGTGACGAATCGAAGCTCAGCGACGAGAACTGCAAGACCCGACTCTCGGCCTGCAATTGCACGTAATCGGCGTACCACGCGGTGAAGTGCGCGAGGTTGGCCTGACTGAGCAACACGCCTTTCGGATGTCCGGTGGTGCCCGAGGTATAGAGCGCCATGCACGGTGCATCAAGGTCGGGACGGCGGCGCATTAGCGGTTGGCTGAGATCTGCCTCTGAGCTGTCGATGCGGCTGACGTCCAGCCCCGCCATGGATGCGCTGAGCGGATGCTCGCCATCATGCAGCAACAGCAGCGCGCCAGCATTTTGCAGAATGTATTGCTGACGCTGTAACGGATGACTCGGCTCCAGCGGAAGATACACCGCGCCGCTGCCGAGGATCGCCAGAATCGAGGCAAACAACGCCGGGCTTTTTGGCAGGCAAATGCCGACCACCCACGGTTTTGGCTGTTGCTCGAGCAAGGGCAGCAACCGCTGCTGAAGCGCACGACTGTGAGCGTGCAGTTGGCGATAGCTGATCGACTGTTCGGCGATGTGTAGCGCCGGGCGTTCAGCGTGGTGGATCAAGCTTCGTTGCAGGCGCTCGATCACCGGGATCTGCGCCTCTTCCAGCAGTGTGAGATTGGTCGTGTCGTTGCGGCGATGGACGTAAGCCAGGCTGTCGAGGAACAGCAGGTTTTCCATTCTCTCGAAATCCGGCGCAGTCACTGACGCGGCCTGCTGCAGATAGTCAGCATCACGGGAGAAGCGGCTGACCAGCAACGCCACTTCATCGACCACCTGCGTCAGCACCCGTTGCCGCAGCGCCTGCCCATTGCCGGACGGCTCATCGCCAATCGGCACGCGGCTGATCAGTGACGAGCCAAGGAAACACAGCAAATCGAGTGTCGGCAAACCGGCATGGCTCTGCACGCCGACACCCAAACGCAGATGCAGGTGCGGGATCGAGCAGAAATCGCCTGCGCCGATAAAACCATCGTCGATGATCAGATCCACCGTCGCTGCACCGGCAGCGCTGCGCTGCAATGAGTGACCGTGTTGTTCCAGTTCCTGCGCCAGGTCGGTCATCGCCTGGCTGGTGCCAATCAGCAAAATGTCGAGACGTTTCATGTCGGCCTCCTCATCAAACCAGATAGTCGCGCAGCGCGTGCTGCACGCAGGGCGCATCGAGCAGCGAGCTGTTGTGGAAGAACTTGACGATGTTGCCCACCAGCGGATGGTGGCGATTGATCGGGAATGCCAGCCCGGCCATCTCGTCCCTGAGCGAGCGGCGGGTGGCCTCGCTGACCGGCAGTGCGTCGATCAGGCGCAGGTCGAAGGCTTTCTGGATGTCGTTGGTCAGGTAATGGCCGATGAACACGGGCAGAATCTGCGCGATGGTTTCGCGATCCGCCGCGTTGGCGGTGTGCCAATAGATGCGCACCATCCGCGCCCAGAAACTCGAATGGCGACCTTCATCGAGCAAGTGATCGGCCATCAGGCCTTTGATCGACGGCTTGACCGTGTCGTCGCGTGCGAACGCCGCGACATCACCGGTCACGGTGTTTTCGGCGATGGCCACGCAGATCAATTCGACCGCGCTGCGCAGGTGCTCTGGCGCCAGCGCTACTGCCGCAGGAATCGCCCGGCTCAGTTCGATTTCATCGGGGAGCTGAATCGGTTCGATGCCGGTCATCGCCACTGTTTGCTGCATGAAATCCATCGCCACGAGGGCGTGGTAATCCTCGTCGACCACCACGGTCATCGCGTCGTAACGACAGGCAAACGGGAAGGCCACGGCGAAGCGATTCTTGGCGATGCTGCGCGCGGTCTTGTCGACGATCTCGGTCTCGAAAATCACCACGTCGTTGATGAATTTGTACAGCGTCTGTACCAAGGCGAAATCACGCTGTTGCGGGCACTCGCGCAGGAAGGTTTCGCTGAGTACCAGCGGCTGACGACTGAGCGGATAGATCAGCCGTTCGTCGTCTTCGAGTACGCGTCGCGGGCGGGTGCGGATGGTCGCGCGATTCTCCCAGGCGTCGGCAAAGGATTGATAGTCAGCAGCGTTCATTGGGTCACCTCTGCCAACGGCTCGCGCATGCTTACGCGCAGGCCGTCCCACAAGGCGATACGGCTTTCCACGGCGGCAATGGCGCTGGCGTAGACCTCGGCTTCACGTTGCGGGTCGCCGTCGACCAGGCGCTCGAGCAGGTGTTCGGCCGCCGGGCCGTGGTCTTCGGAGTCGACCTCGATGTGCCGTTCCAGGTAATAGCGAAAGGTCGGCGCCTGTTCGATACCGATGCCCCAGTCGTCAAGAATGCGCTGGAACATGGTCGGGATCACGCTCTCGCGACCATGCAGAAACGCCGCCGCCACGCTGTGTCCCGGAGCATGCAGGGCGGTACGCAAAGTATCGCGGACAAACTGCGCGGCAGCCGGATCAACCTCGACGCTTTGCAGCGCGACGTCATAGCTCACGCCTTCCTGTTGCAGGGCGACAAAGCGCTCTACGGCGGTGGTACTCGCGCCGATTTCGCGCATCGCATCCAAGTACAACTCGAAATGGCTGTAATGCCCCTCGGTCAGGCGATCATCCGATTCTTCACCGAGAACGATCTCGTTGATCAACCGCGCGGCGTGAGGGTCACGCGGCGGTAGCCAGGGCAAACGCGTGCAGGTCAGTTCCTGCTGCAGGCGTTTGGTCAGCGACATGAAATCCCACACGGCAAATACATGGGTTTCCATGAAACGACGCAATACTGATAACGACGTGATCTCGGAAAAGATCGGGTGAATGCTAAGTTCGGCTTTCTTCAGGGTGAGTTGGTGCTTAGTGGGCATCATGATGTCCTTTATCGTTGATATTAAATGGAACTGCTCTGCAACTGCGCAATCAATGGAATTACGACTTACTTGTTTTCTGTCGACGGACGACAGCCTTCCTTCCTGATAGGTAAGTGCGGATCGATATACCTTTGACATGACTTCATGTCTGCCCATAAAGCGCTGCTGCTGCTCCGCAGGCATTGGGCTGCTGCCGAGGTGAAGGGTGAAGTTCAAACTTGGCGAAGAAAAGCTAATACACCGACAAAGTGTTTAACAAGTATATTTTTAATTATTTTAAGTTAGCTGTTTTTTGAAGTTGAGTTGTTCCAATAAAACTTTCAAATAAAGTTTTATTTGGGCGTAGTTGCTCCTTTCGGCGAATAACGGCCAAAATTGCTCAAGAAGAGTGAATGCCTCACTCGAAGCAACTTTCCAGTAATAAGAGTTGAATGATTTAAAAGGGGCGGAAGTTGGCCGTGACCCCGCGCCATGACTTCCTTTTTCCCGTGGCAAGGCTCCTTCCGTAGGTTCCTGGTGCGGGGACTGCGCCGGCAGGGCGGCGCGTCGCCCGTTCTTTATGGGGTGGCGGCTCAAGAGTGCGGGTAAATTTGCGCCACGGCTATGACCGATTCATCAGCGGTAACTTGCAAATATCGGACTGAACGGCGCAGGGATGTTAGAGCGGACATGTGGATCCGCCCAGCAGAGGGCTGGCGGATCGCTTGGGGATTTGTAAGCGGGTGATTCGCGGGGCGGTGCGCGCTCAGCGCGCAGCTTGGCGGTTTTGCGCGGCAGGGGTAGCGAGATAACGAGTAATCACTTCGACACCGCGATTGAGGTGCTGCTCGAGGAGTTTGATCGACAGTTCAGTGTCGCGATCCAGCACGGCTTGCAACATCGCCCGATGATCGTCCTGGGACAATTTGCCCAGGCCCATGGCCTCAAGGTTGAAGCGCAGAAAACGCTCCTCTTCGTTTAGCCCGTCTTCAACCAGTCGCAGTAAGCGTTGGTTGGGCGCCTTGCTGTACAGGGCCATGTGGAACAAACGGTTGAGTCGGCCGATTTCCGTGTAGTCGCGTTGCGCCTCGAGCTCTTCGATGTACCCGGCTGCGCGTGCGTGGTCGGCAGCGGTCAGCAGCGGAATCGATTGCCGCATGGCTTCGGATTCGAGCAGGATGCGCAGCTCGTAGGTTTCGGTAGCATCACCCTGAATCAATGGCGCAACCACTGCACCTTTATGCGTAGTAACGCTCAGCAGTTCTTGGGCTTCGAGCTGGCGCAACGCTTCGCGCACCGGCATGCGGCTGACACCGAAAAGGTCGGCCAGATCCTGCTGGCGCAGCGCCGTGCCACAGGGCAGACGACCGTCGAGGATTGCTGAGCGCAGGGTTTCTTCGATCACCGAACGGGCCAGATGCGCAGGAATCGGTCCATCGACTTTAATGCTATGCAGCGGTTTGGGCTTCTGTGTCACGACTACGCACCCTGTATGTCGGCCTGATTTGGATCCAAATGACACTAGTGATTGCTCTACAGGTTGTCAAACCTTGTAAAACAATGCGCTGGCAACTGAAGTTTAGCGCGCCGGCGATGATCTCATGGTGCCATTGTTTTTTCGCCGGCTAAGCTTCACCATCAAACGCTTTCCTTCCTGCCCCCCGGAATCCTGCTGTGGCGGTATGTTTCGCGATCCCCCGGACACTGCGCTGGCTAGGCTGCGCACTGCTGCTGGCCGGCGTCATGCTGGGCGGTCTGCATGCCGATTGGGATTTTTCCACGATCAGCCGCAAAGCCACGGCACTTTACGGGCCGCTGGGTGCCGGGCAACAGCGTATCGATGCCTGGCAGAATCTGTTGGCTACGCAGAAACAGGTCAGCGAGATGGAAAAGCTCAAAGTGGTGAACCTGTTTTTCAACAAACAGGTGCGCTACGTCGAGGACATCGACCTGTGGCACGAGGTCGATTACTGGGAAACGCCGATCGAGGCGCTGTGGAAGGGCGCTGGCGACTGCGAAGACTATGCGATCGCCAAGTATTTCAGCCTGCGCCACCTCGGGGTTTCCAGTGACAAGCTGCGCATCACCTATGTCAAAGCGTTGCGCCAGAACCGCGCGCATATGGTCCTGACTTACTATGCCACCCCCGATGCCATGCCGCTGGTGCTCGACAGCCTGATCGACCCGATCCAGCCGGCGTCGCAGCGAACCGATTTGCTGCCGGTCTACTCTTTTAATGCTGAAGGGTTGTACCTGCCAGGCGCCAAGGGCAACAAGAAGGTCGGAGATACCAAACGCCTGTCACGCTGGCAGGATGTGTTGAAGAAAATGCAGGCCGAAGGTTTCCCGGTCGAAACGACTAACTAGGAGCATGCGCTCAGATGTCTTTGTTCAAACAGCTGTTGATCGCTATCTGTCTGTTCCTGGTGGTCGCCTTCACCGGCAGCTTCATGGTCAGTCTGGAGAGCTCGCGCACCCAGTACGTCAACCAGTTGCGTTCCCACGCCCAGGACGCCGCGACGGCGCTGGCGTTGTCGCTGACGCCGAATATCGACGACCCCGCCATGGTCGAGTTGCTGGTCAGCTCGATTTTCGACAGCGGTTATTACGCGAGCATCCGCGTGGTCGATCTGAAGACTGACCAGACGATTGTTGAGCGCAACGGCATTCCGGCCGTCACCAATGTGCCGGACTGGTTCGTCAAGCTGATCGGGCTGGAGCCGGCCGGTGGCGACGCGCTGGTCAGCCGTGGCTGGGAGCAGGCGGCGCGGGTCGAGGTAGTCAGCCATCCGATGTTTGCTGTGGCCAAATTGTGGCAGAGCGCATTGGGTAGCCTTGGCTGGCTGCTGATCTGCGGGGCGATCAGTGCCGTGCTTGGCGCGCTGCTACTGCGTCGGCAATTGAAGCCACTGGATTACATGGTCAAGCAGTCCCACGCCATCGCCCGTCGCGAATTCCTCAGCCTGCCGGAATTGCCGCGCACACCTGAATTGCGCCGCGTGGTGCAGGCGATGAACCAGATGGTCGAGAAGCTCAAGGCGCTGTTCCAGGAGCAGGCCGAACGTAGCGAAAAACTGCGCGCCGAGTCCTATCAGGACAATCTCACCGGGCTGGCCAACCGACGTTATTTCGAGATGCAGCTGCACAACCGGGTGAGCAACCCGGAGCAGGCCAGTTCCGGTTATCTGCTGCTGTTGCGGGTCAAGGATCTGGCCGGGCTCAACCAGCGCTTGGGCGGTCAGCGCACCGATGAATTGTTGAAGGCTGTTGGCGAACAACTGTCCCGCGAATGCGCCAAATACCCGGAAACCCAGAACCTCGTCACCCGTATTCGTGGCGGTGAGTTTGCCGTGCTGGCGCCGGGGCTGGTTCGTGAGGAAGCGCTGCAACTGGCGCAGAACCTCGACAGCGCTTTGAGCAGTCTGCACGCCACCGGGGCGACCGACGTGGCTGCCGTGGCGTCGATCGGCCTGGCGCCGTTCACCCACGGTGATTCACCGCAACAAGTACTGACGCTCGGCGATCAGGCGCTGGCGCAAGCTGAAGGTCAGGGCGAGCAGAATTGGGCGTGCATCGATCAGAGCCTGACGGCGGATGTCGGCGACGATCACCATGCCTGGCATCGCTTGCTCGATCAGGCCTTGAGTCAGCAGCGTTTCGAGCTGTATTTCCAGCCAGTGGTTGCCGCTGCAGACACGCAGCTGGTGCTGCATTACAAAGTGCTCTCGCGCCTGCTCGATGATCAGGGCAAGACCATCCCGGCCGGGCGCTTCCTGCCGTGGCTGGAACGCTTCGGCTGGACTGCACGGCTTGACCGCTTGATGCTCGAACGCGTGCTGGAGCAGATGAAAGGGCACGAAGATTCGCTGGCGCTGAACTTGTCCTCGGCGACCCTGGCTGATCCGCAGGCACTGAACAAAGTCTTCGAGATTCTGCGCGCGCATTCCAACCTGGGCGAGCGCTTGACCCTGGAAATCGGCGAGGAGCAATTGCCCGAACAAGCGGTGCTGGAGCAGTTGACCCGGCGCCTGCGCGAACTCGGTTTCTCTCTGAGCCTGCAACGCTTTGGTGGTCGCTTCAGCATGATCGGCAACCTGGCGCGGCTGGGGCTGGCGTACTTGAAGATCGATGGCAGTTACATTCGTGCGATTGATCAGGAGAGTGACAAGCGTCTGTTTATCGAGGCGATCCAGCGTGCGGCGCACAGCATTGATCTGCCGCTGATTGCCGAGCGGGTCGAGACGGAAGGGGAGTTGTCGGTGATTCGCGAGATGGGCTTGTATGGGGTTCAGGGGCAGTTGTTTGGTGAGCCTCGGCCTTGGCGGTGAGATTGCAAAAGCCATCCTCACCCTAGCCCTCTCCCAGAGGGAGAGGGGACTGATCGTGGGATATTGATGTAATACGCCGACGTGAACGATTTGCGCTGAATCCATAATCGACTCGATTTCTCAGGTCGATGTATAGCGCCAGACTCCTCGGTCGACCCCTCTCGGTCAGGGAGAGGGGACTGATTGGGGGATATTCGGGAAATACGCCGACGTGAGCGATTTGCGCTGAATCCATAATCGACCCGGTTTTTCAGGTCGATGTATGACGCCAGACACCTCGGTCGGCCCCCTCTCCCTCGGGGAGAGGGCTGGGGTGAGGGTAGGCTTTTGATACCGGGTGGATCAGATCAACCCGCCCTCATCCTCATCGATCAACTGGCTCAACCCGCCCAACGCCTCACGCGCCTGGGTCCGGTCCATCAACTTGGCCTGAGCCGCCGGCGGCAGGTCGGTGACGCGGATCACGCCCTTCTGGGTCAGCACCTGAATCAGGTCGTCGAGTACCCGAATCATTTCGAAGTCGCTCTGCTTGAGCTGTTTCAGGCTGGTTTCCACCACTTCATTGGCGAACCAGGCCTGGATTTCATGGCTGTCGGCCGGCAGCGTTTCCGTGGCCTCGGCGTAGGCCGCGGCTTCCACGCGAATCAACAGACCTTGCGCATCGCGTTGCACGTAAAACATTGAGCATCCCTCAGAAATGAACCAGCGTCATGCTGTCAGCAGCATAGCCAACTGTGCGCGAGTATGCGGTGCGGCGACGCGATCGTCACCGGTCCGGTCAGCACAAACGTGACGGCCGCCCCATCGGGGCGGCCGTTTTGTTCACTATCAGCTGTTGTTGTGGTCGACCTTGATGGTCGGGTCGCTGCCGGCAATCAGGTTGTGAATGTTGGCGCTCGACCAGTTGTTGCCTTCCAGTTTGATCGTCACGTCCGGGGTTGCCGCCGCAGCGTCGCCGGAGTTGAACTTGCCCGCCGAGCTGACTTGCAGCGACGACGTGCCGTCGACCGTGGTGATCTTCAGGAAGTTGTCGATGGTGCTGCCGGTCTCGCCCTGCAGCAGATCACGCAGATCGATGCGGTCACCTTCGCTGGCCTTGAAGTCCTTGATCACGTCGTTGCCGGTGTCGCCCGCCTTCCAGACGAAGGTGTCGGCACCCGAACCACCGATGAGGATGTCATTACCCTGACCGCCGATCAGCGTGTCGTTGCCGGTGCCGCCGAGCAGGATGTCATTACCTTTGCCGCCATCGAGCAAATCGTTGCCGCCCGAGCCGAACAGGATGTCATTGCCCGCGCCGCCCAGCAGGGTGTCGTTACCATCGTGCGCGCCGGAGACATCGAACGCCTGATAGTGCTCGGTGATGTACTGGTGCACGTTGCTGGTGGTGACTTTGCTGACATCGACCCCGGTTTCTTTGGCAACGAACGCCTGCATCGCCTGATAACCCTCGCCGGCAATGCCGTTGAAGCTGACCAGATCGCCGAACAGGATGTCATTGCCGTCGCCACCGCTGACGGTGTCGTTGCCTGGCAGCGTCGCTTCGGTGTGGCCGATGATCGAGTTGGCCAGATCCTTCGGATCAATGTTGGTCTGCGGCGTTTTATCCGTATCGTACGGCTTCAGATCGTTGAGGCTGACATCGTTGTTCAGTCCGATAGCCTCGACGTTCGACAGACCGTTGAGCAAGGCAAAACCACTGGTCGAGTTGCTGGTCGTTGACGAGTTGGTGCTGTTACCGGTACCCGCCAGACTCGACAACTCATAAGTGCCGTCGCCCTGCGCGTGGATGGTGCCCAGATTAGAGCTGCTCCAGCCCCACCACGAAGTGTAGGTTTGCAGGGTCACGGTGCCGGCGCTGTTGATCGTCAACGCGTGGGTATTGTCGATGTAAGTGCTGAAGGTGTCGCCCGGCTTGTAGTTGCTGGTTTTCACCACATCGTCGAGCTTCACGTTGCCGTACAGCGTCGGGTTGGTCTGCTCGCCGCTCTGGTAGTAGGTCGGCTGGCCGTCGGTGATGAAGTACGTGAGGTTCTTCGCCCCGCTGTTGGCCACCGCGTCAGCGCTCTGGAACCAGTTGGCCGTGGTTTTGAACACGTCCTCATAGTTGGTACCGCCACCGGAGGCCATCGAGTCCAGTACCGCTTTGAGCTGGGTCAGCGCGTTCGGGTCGTTGAGGTTCACCGACACCGACTTGTTGACCTGGGTATCGAAGTCGACGAGGAAAATGTTCACCGTACCCGAATTGCTGCCGCCCAGGCTCTGCTTGAGGCTGTTGAACACCGAGGTCAGCGAGTCTTTGGCGGCGTTGAGCGACGAACTGCTCATGCTGCCGGAGCTGTCGACCATGAACGCGATGTTGTAGTTGGTGCCCGGGACCACGGTCAGGCCGCCGATGTCGGCGACGATTATGTCGTTGCCATCGGTGCCGGTGACGGTGTCGTCGCCCGACGTCGCAACCACGGCGTTGTAGACCGCCGGCACCACGCTGACCGGAATGGTCGCGGTGCTGCTGGCAGAACCGCCGACCATCTCGGTGGAGGTCGAGGTCACGGTCAGGTTGAATTGGCCGTTGTAGTACGGCGGTGGCGTTACGGTCAGGCTGCCGAGGTTCCAGCCAGTGACGTTGGCGTCGCCGCTGCTGGCAGTGACGGTGAAGGTGTGACCCGCGCCATCGCTGAGCACCGAGCCGACCGGTGCGCCGCTGATCTTCACGCTCAGGGTTTCCGAGCCGTCGGTGTCGGTCAGGGCGGTGGTGATCGCCGAGAGTTTCACCGTGGTGCCTTCGGCGCCGGTGTTGAGTTTGTAGCCGTCGTAATAGCCTTCGCCGTTGCTGCCGTGCAGATCGGAGACGGTCACGCCCGAATTGATCAGATCCTGCACGCCGGTGTAGATCGGCACGCCGGCGCTGCTCAGGTCGATCGGCGTGCTGCCATTGACCGACAGGTTGACGTCGTAGCTGCCCGGGCCGCTCTGGTTGTGGTGGTAGATGTCCAGGGTGTAGTAGCCGCTGGTGGTAGGGGTGAACGAGCCATTGATGGCGCCGCCCGCGCCCCAGGTACCCGAAGCCACACTCTTGCCGCCGATCGTGATCAACAAACTGTCATCGGCAATACCGCTGAAGGTGTAGGTTTTGCCGGCTTCCAGATAAATCAGGCCTGACGTCTTCGATGCCGTGCCCGCCGCAACGCTACCGTCGGACTGCACATTGGTCACCGAGCCGCTGGAGTTCGGTTTGCCGGCGCCGTCGATGACGTTTTTCAACGTGGTCGAATCCGCGCCATTGCCGTTGGTGCCCAGACCCGCCAGGCCGGTCCAGACTTCCTTGATCAGCCCGGTGGACTTCACGCTGTTGTCGGCCACGCTCACGGTCGGCGCGTCCGCCACTGGCGTGATGTCGATCTTCACGGTGCCGGTGTTGCCCAGCAGTTGGCCGTCGGTTGGCTGGAATTTGATCTGTGCGTAGTCCGCCTGGTTGTTGCCCAGACCGCTGCCGCCGTAACCGTTGACCCCCGACTCGTTGGCATCCGGCAGGAAGCGCAGCTTGCCCGCGTCGATGTCAGCCTTGCTGAAGGTCTGGTTGTTGGCGACGTCTTTCCAGGTCGAACCGTCCAGATACTGCAGTTTGCCTTCGCCCGGCAGCTGAGTGATTTTGATGCCGAGGCTGCTGGCCGGGCTGTCGACGTCGGTCACGCCGAAGGTCGACCAGCCGAGCACCAGCGGAGTGTCTTCGGTGCCAGTGACGTTGCTTGGCGCTGCCACCGGAGCGTCGTTGACCGCCACCACGTTGACCGTGGTGGTCGCGGTGTTGGAGTAATTGCCGCCGTCGGTCACGGTCACCGTGATGATGCGCGGCACGGTGCTCGGGTTTTCGCTGCCGTTGGTGAAGCTGATGTTCTTGATGGCCTGCATGTAGTCGGCCAGCGTCGCGTTACCGGACAGCGTCAGCGTGACGGTGCCGTTGGTGCTGTTGGCATTGATGGTGATGCCGTTGACGCTGTTGCCCAGGTTCAGCGCATCGCCGTCCTGACGGTTGGTCAGGACCACAGTGGCACCGGTGAGCATGGTGCTGTCCGGGTCAGTGATGCTGATGTCAGTGTCGGCAATCGACACACCCGCGCCCGGGGTGTTTTCGGTGAAGGTCACCTTGTAGTCGGCACCGGTGGCGCCGCTGGAGTTGTTGGCATCCAGGTCGAGCACCGGCGGCGCATCGTTGTCGATGATTGAGGTACTGACGCTGCCGTTGGTGCTGCTGACCGCGAGGTTTTCGAAGTTGCCGCCGGTGGCGGAATCGATCTTGACCACGAAGTTTTCGGTGCCTTCGGTGATCTTGTCATCGATGGTCGCGACATTGAACTGCGCGCTGCTCGCACCGGCCGGGATCTTCACGGTGTACACGCCGGTGAAGTCCGAACCGTCGGCGGCGGTGCCGCTGTAGACGATTTTCAGAGTTACTTCGGTTTGCGCCGGGTGGTTCAGGTTGACCGTGTAGCTGGCGGTCTGGCCTTCAGTCACCGAGCTGCTGCCAGTGATGCTGACGGTTGTGGTGTCGATAGTGTCGGTGACGCTGGTCACGGCCGGAGCTGTGCTGGTGACCAGGTTTTCGAAGCTGCCGCCGCTGGTACCGGTGATGGTCGCCTGCAAGGTGCCGGCGTCTTTGTAGACGTCGTCAGTTGGTGCTGGAACGGTCACGGTGCCGCTGGTTTTACCCGCGTCGATGGTGATCACCGAGCCGTTGCTCAGGGTCACGGTGACTGGCGAGCCAGCGGCGTTGGTCAGCGTAGCGGTGTAAGTGATCTGACCACCTTCGGCCACGGTGCCGGTCGCGGACAGCGATAGGTTGGTGGTGTCGACGGTATCGGTGACGGTGGTCGAAACCGGCGTTTTGTCGGCCACGAGGTTCTCGTAGTTGCCGCCAGTCACATTGGTGATCGAGTTGGTCAGCGGTGCATGGCCGGTCAATGCGTCGTTAGGCGCAGTGGTGGTCGCGGTGCCCGTGGTCTGGCCGACGCCGATGGTGATGGTCTGACCGTTCGACAGGCTTACCACGACTGGCGAGCCCGTCACTGGCGCGCCGACAGTTGCGGTGTAGACGACGTTACCGCCTTCAGCGGCAGTGGCGGTCGCGGTCAGTTTCACCGTGGTGGTGTCGATGGTATCGGTAACGCTGGTGATTGCCGGCGTGGTGCTTGGCACGAGGTTTTCGAAGTTGCCACCGGTGGCGGTGCTGATCGTTGCCTGGACGGTGCCGGCGTCTTTATAGACGTCGTCAGCCGGTGCCGGAACAGTCACGGTGCCGGTGGTTTTGCCGGCTTCGATAGTGATCACGGCGCCGTTCGACAGGGTCACGGTCACAGGCGAACCTGCGGCGTTGGTCAGCGTGGCGGTGTAAACAATCGAACCGCCCTCAGCCACAGAGCCGGTCGCACTGAGCGACAGGTTGGTGGTGTCGACGGTATCCGTGACGGTGGTCGATACCGGGGTCTTGTCGGCCACCAGATTCTCGTAGTTGCCGCCGGTCACGTTGGTGATCGAGTTGGTCAGTGGTGCGTGGCCAGTCAGTGCGTCGTTTGGCGCGGTAGTGGTCGCGGTGCCAGTGGTCTGGCCGACGCCGATGGTAATGGTCTGACCGTTGGCCAGCGTTACAACCACAGGCGAACCGGTCACAGGAGCACCGACGGTCGCGGTGTAGACGACGTTGCCGCCTTCCGTCGCTGTGCCGGTAGCTGTCAGTTTCACAGTGGTGGTGTCGATGGTATCGGTAACGCTAGTGATGGCCGGTGTTGTGCTCGGCACCAGGTTTTCGAAGCTGCCACCAGTGGCGTTGCTGATCGTCGCCTGTACGGTGCCGGCATCTTTGTAGACGTCGTCGGCCGGGGCTGGAACGGTCACGGTGCCGGTGGTTTTGCCGGCGTCGATGGTGATCACGGCGCCGTTCGACAGCGTCACGGTCACTGGCGAACCAGCCGCATTGGTCAGGGTCGCGGTGTAAACAATCGAACCACCTTCAGCGACCGAATTGGTAGCGCTGAGCGACAGATTGGTCGTGTCGACAGTGTCGGTCACGTTGGTCGATACCGGGGTTTTGTCGGCCACGAGGTTTTCGTAGTTGCCGCCAGTCACATTGGTAATCGAGTTGGTCAGCGGCGCATGACCAGTCAGTGCGTCGTTTGGCGCCGTGGTGGTCGCGGTGCCGATGGTCTGTCCTACGCCGATGGTGATGGTCTGACCGTTGGCCAGGGTCACCACAACTGGTGAACCAGTGACCGGAGCACCAACAGTAGCGGTGTACGTGACGTTGCCACCCTCAGATGTCGACTCTGTTGCTGTCAGTTTGACAGTGGTGGTGTCGATCGTGTCGGTAACGCTCGTCACGGCCGGCGTGGTACTCGGCACCAGGTTTTCGAAGTTGCCACCGGTGGCGGTGCTGATGGTTGCTTGTACGGTGCCGGCATCTTTGTAGACGTCGTCAGCAGGAGCTGGAACGGTCACGGTGCCGGTGGTTTTGCCGGCGTCGATGGTGATCACGGCGCCGTTGCTCAGCGTCACGGTCACTGGCGAACCAGCCGCATTGGTCAGGGTCGCGGTGTAAACAATCGAACCGCCTTCAGCGACCGAATTGGTAGCGCTGAGCGACAGATTGGTCGTGTCGACAGTGTCGGTCACCGTAGTGCTGACCGGCGTCTTATCCGCCACGAGGTTTTCGTAGTTACCGCCGCTGACGTCGGTGATCGCGTTGGTTAGCGGTGCGTGACCGGTCAATACGTCGTTTGGTGCGGTAGTGGTTGCGGTGCCAGTGGTCTGGCCTACGCCGATGGTGATGGTCTGACCGTTCGACAGGGTAACGACCACCGGCGAGCCGGTGACTGGTGCACCGACGGTTGCGGTGTAGACGACATTGCCGCCCTCTGCCGCAGTAGCCGTTGCCGTCAGTTTCACAGTGGTGGTGTCGATGGTATCGGTAACGCTGGTGATAGCCGGAGTCGTGCTTGGCACCAGGTTTTCGAAGTTGCCACCGGTAGCGGTGGAGATTGTCGCCTCAACCTTGCCGGCGTCTTTGTAGACGTCGTCAGCAGGAGCTGGAACGGTCACGGTGCCGGTGGTTTTGCCAGCGTCGATTGTGATCACGGCGCCGTTGCTCAGCGTCACGGTCACTGGCGAGCCGGCAGCGTTGGTCAGCGTTGCGGTGTAAACAATCGAACCGCCCTCGGCCACGCTACCGGTCGCGCTCAGCGACAGGTTGGTGGTGTCGACAGTGTCGGTGACATTGGTCGAAACCAGGGTCTTGTCGGCCACCAGGTTCTCGAAGTTGCCACCTGTTACTTCAGTGATCGAGTTGGCCAGCGGTGCGTGGCCAGTCAATGCGTCGTTTGGCGCCGTGGTGGTCGCGGTACCGGTGGTCTGGCCTACGCCGATGGTGATCGTCTGACCGTTGGCCAGGGTAACGACAACCGGCGAGCCGGTGACTGGTGCGCCGACAGTCGCGGTGTAGGTGACGTTGCCACCTTCAGCTGCCGACTCTGTCGCCGTCAGTTTCACAGTGGTGGTGTCGATGGTGTCGGTGACGTTGGTCACTGCCGGTACGGTGCTAGGCACCAGGTTCTCGAAGTTGCCACCGGTGGCAGTCGAGATCGTCGCTTCAACCTTGCCGGCGTCTTTGTAGACATCATCGGCTGGTGCTGGAACGGACACGGTGCCAGTGGTTTTGCCGGCGTCGATGGTAATCACCGCGCCGTTCGACAGGGTCACGGTGACTGGCGAGCCGGCAGCGTTGGTCAATGTCGCGGTGTAGATGATCGAGCCGCCCTCGGTGACGGAACCGGTCGCGCTGAGCGACAGGTTGGTGGTGTCGACGGTGTCAGTGACCGTGGTCGAAACCGGGGTCTTGTCGGCCACCAGATTCTCGTAATTGCCACCGCTGACCTCAGCGATCGCATTGGTGATCG
>NZ_FYDH01000031.1:0-1484 GCF_900187475.1 Pseudomonas sp. Irchel s3h9
GTCCCGAATGGCACTTACTTAACAGCTAACCACTTGAGCTGAAAGCAAAAAATGAAGAAGGGCTGGTCTTGGTCTACGGTGATAGTTGCGAACACACCCCGACAAACCAAGGACACAGCCCCAAATGGATCGTAGACGTGAAGTTCTTCAGCATCAACAGCAACGTTTTCATCGACACGCTTCGGACTGCGATGCTTATGCGTTTTTCAATCTCCTCACGTCTCCCGATCTCTTACAACGCGTCGAGTCTGCACTGCCAAAACATCGGGAACGCCTGTTTCCGCCAACTGAAACGTTGTCTATGTTTCTGGCTCAAGCAATGAGTGCCGACCGCTCCTGCCAGAACGCCGTGAACGACCTGTCGATTAAACGGTCATGTGGCGGCATGAAGCCCAATAGCACTCGCACGGGCGCCTACTGCAAAGCCAGAAAGCGCCTGCCTGTGGAAATGGTTTCCACGCTAGTCAGGCACACCGGTGCTTCGATAAGTGATAACGCACCCTCGTCGTGACGCTGGATGGGACGACCTGTGCGGCTGGTGGATGGCACGACGGTCAGCATGCCCGACACAGCGGCTAATCAGGACGCCTATCCGCAATCTCGCGGCCAGAAAGTCGGTCTTGGTTTTCCGTTGTGTCGAGTGGTGGGCATCGTCTGCCTCTCCAGCGGCGCCGTTTTAGATGCTGCCCTTGGGCGTTTCCGAGGCAAGGGCGGCGATGAACAGACACTGCTCAGATCAATGCTCAACACGTTGAAAACAGGTGACATTTTGTTAGGCGACGCTTACTACGCTACCTATTTCTTGCTGTGCGAGTTGCAACGAAGAGGTATCGATGGCGTGTTCGAACAATACGGTGCTCGACGGCGCAGCACGGACTTTCGCCTAGGTCAGAGTCTCGGTTCGGAAGATCACCTGATCGAATTGAAAAAGCCTGTAAGAAGACCGCTGTGGATGAGTCAAGCGCATTACGAAAAGGCGCCTGAAAGACTGACCGTGCGGGAGTTGAAGGCGGGTGGGAAAACTTTGGTCACCACGTTGCATTGCCCAAAGCAGACACCTAAAACAGCCCTGAAATCGCTGTACAAGGGTCGATGGCATGTTGAACTGGATCTGCGCAATCTCAAAGCTACGCTGGGACTAGGCAAGTTAAGCTGCAAAACCCCAGGCATGGCAGTAAAGGAGTTATGGGTCTATCTGTTAGCTCACAATCTGATCCGAATGCTGATGGCACAATCGGCTCTGTTAGCTGACTGTTTACCTCGCGAACTGAGCTTCAAACACAGCCTTCAGCTATGGCTGGCGCTGCGACAATATGGCAGTTCCGAAGACGAGGATGGCCTGTCGAATTTATTGATGCTGATTGCTCAGAGGCGCGTCGGAAATCGGCCTGGTCGTATCGAGCCGCGAGCCATAAAACGAAGACCTCAAGCCTACCCCTTGCTGACCAAACCACGTCGGTCAGCAAGGGCAGATGTCAGAAAAA
>NZ_FYDH01000028.1:0-26436 GCF_900187475.1 Pseudomonas sp. Irchel s3h9
GGCATCCACGATGTCTACTGGAGTAGACATCGTATCGCCCGAATCGACTTGAACTTGCAGATCGTGACGGCAGGTAAGAAGATCTAAAACCGTCCACCATGTCTCCGAACATGTGTCCACCATGTCTGCGGTACATACACCCGGAGGGAGAGGGGACTGATTGAGGGATGCTCAAGAAGTAGGCCGACCTGAACGCTCTCTACTGAATCCATAATCGACTGGCTATTTCAGGTCGATATAAAACGCCAGACACCCTCAGGGAGAGGGGACTGATTGGGGGATGGTTGAGAAATACGCCGACCTGCAAGCTCTCTATTGAATCCATATTCGACTCAAATCGCTCAGGTCGATCATTTTCGCAAGACACTTCGGTCAGTCCCCTCTACCTCTGGGAGAGGGTTAGGGTGAGGGCAACTCCCGATCACACCGCAGGAAAATGAATCCTGAACGCCGCCCCACCCATCGGTGAATCGCCCAACGCGAGTTTGGCGTTGTAGCTTTCAATAATGTCCTTGACCACCGCCAACCCGATCCCCTGCCCCGGATGCTGGGCATCCAGCCGCTCGCCACGCTCGAGAATCCGCGCACGCTGATCCGGCGGCACGCCCGGGCCGTCATCTTCGACGCACAGTTCAATCCCGGCCAGAGTCTCACGCACGCTGATGCGCACCTCGCCCAGGCACAGGCGATAGGCGTTTTCCAGCAAGTTGCCCATCATCTCCAGCAACGCGCCCTGCTCGATCGGCACATAGCAGTGCTCAGGCAGATCGAATGCCACGCGCACATGCTTATCGCGATACACCTTGTCGAGGGTGTCGCAGAGGCTTTTCAGCACCGGTTGCAAGCGCACCTGATGTCGCACCAGTCCGCTTTTGCGCAAGCTGGCCCGTTGCAGTTGATAGCTGATCTGCTGGCTCATGCGTTCGATCTGGCTTTGCAGCACCCAGGCCTGATCGCGCTCTTCGGGACGCTGGGCCATGTCTTCGCTGACACCTTGCAACACCGCCAACGGGGTTTTCAGGCTGTGCGCCAAGTCATCGAGGGAATCGCGATAACGACTGCGCTGCTGGCGCTCGCTGTGCAGCAAACGGTTGAGCGAGCCGGTCAGGCGCAGCAGTTCGCGTGGATGTTGTTCGGTGAGGCTTTCACGGGTACCGCCTTCGATTTCGTCGAGTTCCTGACTGAGCCGGCGCAAGGCTTTGAGGCCCCAGGTCAGGCCGATCCACAACAGCGCCAGCAACACGAGTAACGCAGCGCCGAAGCCCAGATAGAGATTTTCACGCAGGCCTTCGAGGGTGGTTTCGTACTCGCGCACCGGTTGCAGGGCGACGATGCTGAACGCCGCGCTTTTGCCGCCGAGCAATTTCACTTCAACGTCGTAGACGAAGAATTCCTGGCCGTTGGTTTCACGAATCCGCGCGAACTCGTTACCGAGGCCGTCATAGCGCGGCTTATAGTTGATCTGCTCTTCCTGGGTGGCTTTCGAGCGCCACACCAGATGCCCTTCGCGGTCGTAGATGTAGCCGAGCAAACGGAAGTCGGTGAGATTGAAGCGCTCATCCGGCAGTTGCGTCGGCATCACCAGCCGACCGTTTTCAATGCGCGCGGCCGAGATCAGCGTGGTCACGTCCGAGGCCAGCCGCTGCTCAATGGAATCCTGCAAGGCGAGGCTGAACGCGCCTTGCATCGCCGGCAGCAAGGCAAGCATGAACAATACCGCCAACGTGGTGGCGGCGAGCATCAAGCGAACGCGAAGGGAACGAATCAAGTGCAGCGCTCATTGAACAGGTAGCCGAGGCCGCGCACGGTGTCGATCGGCTTGAACCCGGCCGGGCCTTCGAGTTTTCGGCGCAGACGGCCGACCAGCACTTCGATGACATTTGGATCGCGCTCGTCGTCGTCCGGGTAGAGCTGCTCCATCAAGCGATCCTTGGGCACCACTTGCTGGTGATGGCGCATGAGGTATTCGAGGATGCGGTACTCGTAGGCGGTCAGCGCCAGCGGTTGCTCGTCGAGGCTCGCCTGTTTGCGATTGAGGTCGAGCAGCAGCGGCCCGGCGACGATGGTCGACTGGGTGAAACCGCTGGAGCGGCGCAGCAAGGCGTTCAGGCGCGCGTCGAGCTCTTCGAACTGGAACGGCTTGACCACGTAATCGTCGGCGCCGGCGGCGAGGCCTTCGACCTTGTCCTGCCAGTTGCCGCGCGCGGTGAGGATCAGGATCGGGAAGGTCTTGCCCGCCGCGCGCAATTGGCGAATCAGGTCGAGACCGCCCATGCCCGGCAGGCCGAGATCGATCACCGCCAGGTCGAAGTTGAACTGTCCGGTCTGGTACAGCGCCTCTTCGGCATTGGCCACGGACTCGACCACGTGGCCACTTTCCGTCAGGCGGGTTTGCAGGTGATGGCGCAACAGCGCTTCATCTTCGACGACCAACAGTTTCATAACACTCTCCCGGATAAATCAGAATCTCCAGTCACACACCTGTGGGAGCGAGCCTGCTCGCGAAGGCGATGGTTCAGTCGACATCTCATCGACTGAACCGGCACTTTCGCGAGCAGGCTCGCTCCCACATTGAACCTGCTGGCAACTCCTTAGAAATTGTAGTTAGCCGACAGGTAAGTCTGCGCGCTGCTGGTCAAATCCAGCGAACCTTGCTTGCTGCCACCGCGTTCGCTCATCTCGGTGCTGGCATTGCTGCGCAGGTAACGGTAACCGAGTTCGACCGAAGTGTTTTGCGATACTTGTTGCAACACACCGAGCTGACCACCGACGGCGTAACCAATATCACTGTCGCGGCTAAAGCCTGGCGATTCCTGAGTCAGCTTGGTCAAACCCGCCGTCGCGCCACCGAACAACTTGGTGCTGCCGCCTACCGGGTAGAACAGATCGTAGCTGCCCAGCAGGTTTTCCTGACGCAGTTTAATGCCATTGTGCGAGCCCGACACGTTGTCGTAGGTGGCGTAGTAGCGACCCTGGCTGTTTTGCTGACCGAGGCGTACGCCGTAGGTGTTGTTACCGTCGATGGCGCCGGTGGCGTTCGGGTGGTCGAGGTTGTTGTTCAGTGCGTGGGACTTGTCAATCTTGTCGCTGGTCTGGCCGAAGGACAGGCCGGCGAAATTCGAAGTGGTGTCAGCCTGGGCCGCGATACTGGCGCTCATTACGGTCAATGCCAGCAACAGTTTGTTAAAAGTCATGGGTATTTCCTCTTTCACAGTGCTGTTTGGGTATGGCGCAAGGTTACTGACCTCCCCCTGTACCGCCCCTGAACCGTCTCTGAACCTGACCTGAACCAAATGAACTAGGCTGTTTTGACCCTTTATTGTCAGGAGACCCGACCATGCGCCTGTTCCTCGCCCTTACTTTGCTGGCTGTCAGCAGCCTCACTCAGGCTGCGATCAAGACTGAAGAAATCCCCTATCAGAGCGCCGACGGCACGAAACTGATCGGCTACTACGCCTACGACGACGCCATCCAAGGCAAACGCCCGGGTGTCGTCGTGGTGCACGAATGGTGGGGCCTGAACGATTACGCCAAACGCCGCGCACGCGATCTCGCCGCACTTGGCTACAGCGCGTTGGCGATCGACATGTACGGCGAAGGCAAGAACACCGAGCACCCGAAAGACGCGATGGCGTTCATGCAGGCGGCGACTCAGGATGCGGCGGCTTCCAGCAAGCGCTTTGAGGCCGGGCTGAATTTGCTGAAGAAGCAGGCGCAGACCGACGTCAACAAAATCGCCGCCATCGGTTACTGCTTCGGCGGCGGCGTGGTGCTCAACGCCGCGCGACAAGGAGAGCCGCTGGCAGGTGTGGTGAGTTTCCACGGCGCGCTGGCGACCAAGACCCCGGCGACACCCGGCAGTGTGAAGGCGAAGATTCTGGTCGAACACGGTGCGCTGGACAGCATGGTCACTCCAGACAATGTCACGGCGTTCAAGACGGAAATGGACAAGGCTGGCGCTGACTATAAGTTCGTCAGCCTCGACGGCGCCAAGCACGGATTTACCAATCCGGATGCCGATCGCCTGAGCCATGGCGAGCACGGTGGCCCGGACATCGGGTACAACAAGGCAGCGGATGAAAAATCCTGGGCGGACATGAAAGCGTTCTTGCAGAAAATCTTTAGCTGACCCCTCCGCACCTGATCGCTCCCACGCTCCGCGTGGGAATGCAGCCCGGGACGCTCTGCGTCCCAAAGCGAACGCAGAGCGTCCATTGAGGCATTCCCACGCAGAGCGTGGGAACGATCATCTCGACCTTGTCTCGACTAACCGGCAAAATGCCCGCCATGAATCTCACCCCCGCCCTCCCCGCCTGCTGCACCGCGCTCGACAGCCACTGGCCGTTGCCGACGGTGTTGCCTGATACCGTGCTGCTCAGCACCCATTTCGATCCGGCACAACTGCTCGGCGATGATTTCCAGCGCAGCGCCGTCGTTGCCCCGCCAAGCATTCAGCGCTCGGTGGCCAAACGTCAGGCGGAATTCCTCGCCGGGCGGATTTGCGCCCGTGCAGCGTTGCAGCAACTGGAAGGCAGCAGCGTTGTGCCAGCGATTGGTGAAGACCGCGCGCCGATATGGCCCGCGCATATCTGCGGCTCAATCACGCACAGCACCGGACGCGCGGCAGCGATTGTCGCCAACAAAAGGCACTGGCGCGGTTTGGGCATGGATCTGGAAAACCTGCTCGACACCGAACGTGCCGAGCGGCTGGCTGGGGAGATTCTGACGCCACCTGAAATGCAACGCATGACGGCCGCCTCGCGGGATCAGTTGGCGCTGTGGGTGACGCTGACGTTTTCGGTGAAGGAAAGTCTGTTCAAAGCGCTGTACCCGATTGTGCAGAAGCGCTTTTATTTCGAGCACGCTGAAGTGCTGGAGTGGACTGAAGCGGGTCAAGTGAGGTTGCGGCTGTTGGCGGACTTGTCGGCCGAGTGGCGTAACGGCGTTGAACTGGAGGCGCAGTTCGGGGTGCGGGATGGGCAGTTGTTGAGTCTGGTCAGCATCAAAGCCTGAAGATTTGTGTTGCGGGCGCTCGCGCTTTCGCGAGCAGGCTCACTCCTACATTTGAAATGCGTTCCCCTGTAGGAGTGAGCCTGCTCGCGATGAGGCCTGCCGAACCAACACAAGACTCAACGGCGTTCCTGATTCCTCGGCCAACTCAGGCTAAAGCAAGCCCCACCCAGACTCTTGCTCTTGCCAATGATCGCCCGGCCGTCATGCCAGTGAATGATCCGTCGCACAATCGACAAGCCCAGGCCATGCCCGCCCGACGCCCGCGTACGGCTGTCATCCAGGCGTAGAAACGGCGTGAAAATCCGCTCCCACGCTACTTCCGGCACGCCCGGGCCGTCATCTTCGACATCCACGCGACAGCGCAATTGCCCGACCTGATAACTCACCGTCACCTTCGAGCGTGCGTGGCGCATGGCGTTGCTCACCAGATTCTGCAATGCCCGGTGCAGATAACGCGGCTCGGCCTCGACCCAGGCATCATCGTTATCGGCGGCAGACAGGCACAATCCCCGCTGCACAGTGACCTCGGCGCGCAACGGCGCCAGCTCTTCAATCACCTGATTGACCAGCGCATCCAGATCGATGCGCTGGAACGTCAGCGCCGGCGAACCCTGCTCCAGTCGCGCATAGGTGAGCATTTCATCGACCAGCTTATCGAGGTCTTCGATGTCGTGATCCATGCCTTCGCGGTATTTCTCCAGCGCTTGCGGGGTGGTCGCCGAGCCAATCATTTCCAGACCGAAACGCAGACGCGCCACCGGCGTGCGAAGTTCATGAGAGACCGCACGCACCAGTTCGCGCTGGATTGCCAGTAGCTGCTGCAAGTGCTCGGCCATGCCGTTGAACGCCGCCGCCAGACGCCCGACCGAGTCGGCACCGCGCGCCGGCACACGAGTTTCCAGGCTGCCCTTGGCAATGCGCGTGGCCGCCGCTTCGAGGCCGCGTAAACGGCGTTCGAGCTGGCGCACCAACAGATAAACAATGAGGCCGATCAGGGTCAGGCCGAGTGCCGCAATCAGCACCAGCCATTCCGGCGGATACGGGTTCATCTGATACAGCGGCCCGATTTCCAGCACCCACGGCGTGCCGACCATGCCGGCAAACACGCGGATCGAATCGCCGCCCTTGCCCAGCGCCATCACCGTGTCGCCTTCGGCCACGCGGCGGCTCTGGTCTTCGTCCATGTCGGCGTCATTCACCGTGACCAGGCGCAAATCGAAACCGAAGCCCTTCTCGTCCTTTATCTGTGCGAGGCGCTTGGGTTGCTCGGCGACCGGCACGCGCACCAGTTCATCGGCCAGCAGGTAAATGGTTGCGCGGGCCAGTTGCTCGCTGATTTGCTGAACTTCACCCACCAGTACGAGCTGTTCCTTGTCGCTGACCATCCGGTAAACCTTCGCTGCGTGCGGACCGGTCTGCTCGACCAACGCCTGCCCCCGTTGCACGCGGGTGCGCTGGGTCAGATCGAGATCGGTCTCGGCGAACTTCTTCAGCGCCAGCGGAATCCCCAGCAAACGCTCCCACACCAGCAACGCGCGATGGCGCTCGGTTTCATTCATCGGTTGCAGGTTGCCGGCCATCAGCGAGAACGTGCCGTGTGCCAGCCGCTCGCGATACTGCTCGCTGCGCACCTGATTGAGCAGATTCAGCGCCAGCACGCCGAGCACCGCCACCAGAATCAGCGCTGCGCACATGCCGCCGTAGATGCGCAGGAAGATCGAGTTCACAGCGGCAGATCTACGCAGGCTTCAGGAACGAACAGATAACCTTTGCTGCGAATGGTCTTGATCAGGCGTGGATGGTCGGGGTCGTCGCCGATTTTCGGGCGGATGCGCGAGATGCGCACATCAATCGAACGGTCCTGACCGTCATAGCCGATGCCGCGCAGTGCAGTGAAGATTTCTTCGCGGGACAGAATCCGCCCGGCGTTGGACACCAGCAGCCAGAGCAGATCGAATTCGGCGCTGGTCAGCTCGATGCCGTTGTCGCTCAGCCACGCTTCGCGCAAGGCGTTGTCGACCACCAGCGGGCCAAATTGCAGACGGCGGGATTTTTCGGCGAGCGGTTCAGGTGTATCGCTACGGCGCAGCAACGCTTGAATGCGCGCCAGCAACAGCCGTGGGCGCACCGGTTTGCACACGTAATCGTCGGCACCGAGGTCGAGGCCCTGAATCTGATCGGCATCGTCAGTGCGTGCGGTGAGCATCAGAATCGGCCCGTCATACTGATTGCGCACCTTGCGACAGATGCTCAGGCCATCTTCGCCCGGCAGCATCAGATCGAGGATCACCAGATCCGGCTGCTCCTTGATGATCCGCGCCGCCGCCAGCGCCCCGTTGCCTTCGATATTCACGCGCAGTCCATTGGCTTGCAGGTAGTCGCGCGTCAATTCGGCCAGCCGCTGGTCATCCTCGACGATCAATACCTCAAAGGCTTGTTGCTCCACCGGTGACCTCTGCTTTCTATTGTTATTAATAAAAGGAAGGCGATTGCCCGGACACACAATCCCCTGTAGGAGCTGTCGAGTGAAACGAGGCTGCGATCTTTTGATCTTGCTTTTCAAGATCAGGATCAAAAGATCGCAGCCTTCGGCAGCTCCTACAGGGGTACGCGATATTCAGCGTGATCCTCCCGTCCTTTTGTCATGTTTCTAGAGGATAAGAATGCCTGCGCATGGGCCGATTGTATAAACGGCGTCCAGCCAGAACACAAGTCGGTAAATGCGTTCGGACAAGGCAGTTTTTTGTGATAGGGTTCGCGCCCTTAAAAATCCGCTGAAGCGTTTTTCCCGGTGAAAAAACAGTGACAGACGGTCTAGCTCAGCAGGTTCGCGGCCTACACGCGAATTCCGGATTTCTTACACAATTTACGCACAGGTTTATCCACAGCTAGTACGTTGCAAGCACCCGTGAAACGCATTATCTTGTAGCACGGCGCAGGGAGAGACCCCACATATAGGGTTTTCCGCTTAAACGCCCAACCACATTTCAGACCTGAAACTCAAGCGATTTATTGCCTGTTTCCGGTTGAACCCAGCAAGTTTTTCAAAGCCCAAACCGCACTTGCGGATGGCACCGTTTTTTACCTCGCAGCGGCGAGAACGGTACGGGTGTTGCAGTCATTACTGTCACCCGGGAAGGAATCCGGCTCGAGCCCTGGCTCGTAGCCAAAAACTTCGGCAAGGATGCGGCTTCATCAGCCTTTTTTCCTACTGTCCCGAAGTTGTTATACCCGACGCCCGTCGGCTGTAGTGCTTCTGGACAGAACGGTGGGCACCATGATGGTGCCCAAACAAACATAGAGAATGTGGAGACCACCCCCCATGCAAACCGACACAACTCGCGAGAACCCGCAGGGCACCTTGCCGCAGGCCGCTGATTCGAATTCGGATCTGGCAGCCACCGCGCCTGGTCAACTGCGCGTGATCAAGCGCAATGGCACTGTCGTTCCTTACACCGATGACAAGATCACCGTCGCTATCACCAAAGCGTTCCTCGCAGTTGAAGGCGGCACCGCTGCCGCTTCGTCGCGAATCCATGACACCGTTGCCCGTCTGACCGAACAGGTCACCGCGACCTTCAAGCGTCGCATGCCGTCGGGTGGCACCATCCACATCGAAGAAATCCAGGACCAGGTCGAACTGGCCCTGATGCGTGCCGGTGAGCAGAAAGTCGCTCGCGACTACGTGATCTACCGTGACGGTCGTTCGAAAGAACGTGCTGCCCACGCGCCGGCCGAAGAAGCGGTCAACGCTCACCCGTCGATCCGCATTACCCGTGCCGACGGCAGCCTGGCGCCGCTCGACATGGGCCGCCTGAACACCATCGTCACCGAGGCCTGCGAAGGTCTGGAAGAAGTCGACGGCGACCTGATCCAGCGCGAAACCCTGAAAAACCTGTACGACGGCGTGGCCCTGACCGACGTCAACACCGCCCTGGTGATGACCGCCCGTACCCTGGTCGAGCGTGAGCCGAACTACTCGTTCGTGACTGCCCGCCTGCTGATGGACACCCTGCGTGCCGAAGGTCTGGGTTTCCTCGGTGTGGCCGAAAGCGCCACTCACCACGAAATGGCCGACCTGTACGCCAAGGCACTGCCGGCTTACATCGCCAAAGGTATCGAGTTCGAACTGCTGAACCCTGTGCTGGCTTCCTTCGACCTGGAAAAACTGGGCAAGGCGATCAACCACGAGCGTGATCAGCAATTCACCTACCTGGGCCTGCAAACCCTGTACGACCGTTACTTCATCCACAAGGATGGCGTGCGTTTCGAACTGCCGCAGATCTTCTTCATGCGCGTGGCCATGGGCCTGGCGATCGAAGAGAAGCAGAAAGAAGACCGTGCGATCGAGTTCTACAACCTGCTGTCTTCCTTCGACTACATGTCGTCGACCCCGACCCTGTTCAACGCCGGTACCCTGCGTCCACAGCTGTCGAGCTGCTACCTGACCACCGTGCCGGATGACCTGTCGGGCATCTACCACGCGATCCACGACAACGCCATGTTGTCGAAATTCGCCGGTGGCCTGGGCAACGACTGGACGCCTGTTCGCGCTCTGGGTTCGTACATCAAGGGCACCAACGGCAAGTCGCAAGGCGTTGTGCCGTTCCTCAAAGTGGTGAACGACACCGCTGTAGCCGTTAACCAGGGTGGCAAGCGCAAAGGCGCTGTCTGTGCCTACCTGGAAACCTGGCACATGGACATCGAAGAGTTCATCGAACTGCGCAAGAACACCGGTGATGATCGTCGTCGTACCCACGACATGAACACCGCCAACTGGATCCCTGACCTGTTCATGAAGCGTGTTTTCGATGACGGCAAGTGGACCCTGTTCTCGCCATCCGAAGTACCGGACCTGCACGACCTGACCGGCAAAGCCTTCGAAGAGCGCTACGAGTACTACGAAGCGCTGACCGAATACCCAGGCAAGGTCAAACTGTTCAAGACCATCCAGGCCAAAGACCTGTGGCGCAAAATGCTCTCCATGCTGTTTGAAACCGGCCACCCATGGCTGACCTTCAAAGACCCGTGCAACCTGCGCAGCCCGCAGCAGCACGTCGGCGTGGTTCACAGCTCGAACCTGTGCACCGAAATCACCTTGAACACCAACAAGGACGAGATCGCCGTTTGCAACCTGGGCTCGATCAACCTGCCGAACCACATCGTTGACGGCAAGCTGGACACCGCCAAGCTGCAACGTACCGTGAACACCGCTGTACGCATGCTCGATAACGTGATCGACATCAACTACTACTCGGTGCCACAAGCGAAGAACTCCAACTTCAAGCACCGTCCGGTCGGTCTGGGCATCATGGGCTTCCAGGACGCGCTGTACCTGCAGCACATCCCTTACGGTTCCGACGCTGCCGTCGAGTTCGCCGACAAGTCGATGGAAGCGGTCAGCTACTACGCGATCCAGGCGTCCTGCGACCTGGCTGACGAGCGTGGCGCGTACGAGACATTCCAGGGTTCGCTGTGGTCCAAAGGCATCCTGCCGCTGGATTCGCAACAGATCCTGATCGAAGCCCGTGGCCAGAAGTACATCGATGTCGACCTGAACGAAACCCTCGACTGGGCACCGGTTCGCGCCCGTGTACAGAAAGGTATTCGTAACTCGAACATCATGGCCATCGCACCGACCGCGACCATCGCCAACATCACCGGCGTCTCGCAGTCGATCGAACCGACCTACCAGAACCTGTATGTGAAATCGAACCTGTCGGGCGAATTCACCGTGATCAACCCGTACCTGGTTCGCGACCTGAAAGCTCGCGGTCTGTGGGACTCGGTCATGATCAACGACCTGAAGTACTACGACGGTTCGGTTCAGCAGATCGAGCGCATCCCGCAAGAACTCAAAGAGCTTTATGCGACCGCGTTCGAAGTGGACACCAAGTGGATCGTTGACGCCGCCAGCCGTCGTCAGAAGTGGATCGACCAGGCCCAGTCGCTGAACCTGTACATCGCCGGCGCATCGGGCAAGAAGCTCGACGTGACCTACCGCATGGCCTGGTACCGTGGCCTGAAAACCACTTACTACCTCCGTGCCCTGGCCGCGACCAGCACCGAGAAGTCGACCATCAACACCGGCAAGCTGAACGCTGTTTCCAGCGGCGGCAACCACGGCGACGATTCGGTTCTGGCAGCACCTGCCGGTCCTGCTCCAGTGCCAAAGGCTTGCGCGATCGACGAGCCGGATTGCGAAGCTTGCCAATAAGCTGAGCTGAATCAGGCGTTGCGAGACGCCTGATTCTTCCAGGCAAAATAAAACCCCCGACAGACTTCTGGTGTGTCGGGGGTTTTCTTTTGGGCGCCGTTTACCTTCGGCAGCGCTTACAGAAGTTGAGTACATCTGGCAGAGGCTGCCTGGCTCTCAGGTCGCCTTCGCGAGCAAGCTCGCTCCCACAGTGGGATTGGGAGTGTGCAATCGGAGATTGGTCGGAGTGAGTCGCTGTAAGAGCGAACCGCCAGCCGCAGCACCCGAAGCAACGGATATACACCCAATCAAAACAGCCCCCCCCCCAAAAAAAGCCCAACAAAAAAGCCCCTCAAAAGAGGGGCTTCCTTGCACAAGCAGATACCAGAATCAGGTCATCTGAATGATGGTCTGCATGATGGTGCTCTGAGTCGAGATGGTCTTGGCGTTCGCCTGATAGTTGCTCTGGCCCTTGATCAGGTCTACCAGCTCGTTGGTCAGGTTAACGTTCGACTCTTCCAGCGAGTTGGAAACCACCTCACCCAACGTACCGGTTTTCGGCGCATCGTAGCCTGGAATACCCGAAGCGAAAGTCTCCTTCCAGCTAGTGCCGCCGACTGCCTGCAAGCCTTGTTCGTTGGTGAAACTCGCCAGTGCGACCTGGCCAATAGCCTTGCTCTGGTTGTTGCTGAAGTTGGCGAACAGCGTACCGGTGCCGTCGATGGTCAGGTTGGTGATCTGGCCAGTGGCGTAACCATCCTGCGTCGGGATCGAACGCGCGGTGTCAGCGTTGTACTGGGTGGTCTGAGCCATCGAAATGGTGATACCTGCCGGGTTCGCGGCCGCACCATTAGCCTTGAACGTACCATTGACGACATTACCCGGCACCCAACCCGTGAGCTTCAGGTCACTGCTGATCACCGGGCCAGGCAGGGTGCTGACCTGCGTCAGCTTGCCAGCGGAGTCAAAGGTCATGGTGGAAGGCACCGGCGCGGTGACTTTTGGATCACTGCCCGTTGCATCCGGGTTACGACCGTCCACCAGGGTATAGACCTTCCAGGTGTTGGCACCGGTTTTCACCACGTACTGATCCATGGGGTGCATGTTGCCCTGGCTGTCATAGATCGGCGTGCTGAACGATTTGGTGTAGGTCGCGAGGTTGCTCGGATCGAACTTGCCGGCGGCCACTGTGTCGTCGATCACTGGCGCAGTCGAGTTCAGGTTGATGGTCGAGGTCACCAGCGAGGTGGACTTAGGCGCCAGGTTTGAAGTGTCGATCTTGAGGTCGGTCAACACACCATTGACGATCTTACCGTTGGCATCCACACCATAACCTTGCAGACGCGAGGTGTAGTCGGTGTTGGTGATGTAACCGGCGTTGTCGACCTTGAACGTACCGGCACGGGTGTAGGACACCGAGCCATTGTTGCTCATGGTGAAGAAACCGGAACCGTTGATGCCCATGTCCAACACGTTGCCGGTGTTGTTGATGTCACCTTGGGTGAACTGCTGGGAAACGTTGGCCAGACGCACACCATTGCCGATCACTTTGCTGCCGCTGCCCAGGCGAGTCGACGAGTAAACGTCTTCGAATTCTGCACGGGACGATTTGAAACCGGCGGTCGCGACGTTGGCGATGTTGTTGCCGGTCACGTCCAGTTGTTTGTTGGCTGCATAGAGACCGCTAAGGCCGATATTGAAAGACATATTCCACTCCTTTGTGCCGGTTAGTCGGCTCTATATACCAATGGTTTGTACTTTGGACAGGGCAACGGTGCCCTTGCCGGACAGGTTGAGCATCAGCTCGCCGCCGGTCTGGCTGATCGTCACGCTGGTGACGGTGGCCGGCAGGTAGGTCGCCATGTCGGTCGAGGTGCCATTGATCGATGCGTTGGCCTTGACGGTATAGGTACCGGTCTTGACCAGATTGCCGTCCTTGTCCTTGCCGTCCCAGGTGAAGCTCGCGCTGCCTGCGGCGCGACTGCCCAGATCGATGGTGCGAACCACCGTGCCGCTGCTGTCGGTGATGCTGACGGTGCCGCCGGCAATCGACGACGGAACGGTGACCGAGCCGGTCATGCCTTTGCTCGGATCGTCGAGCTGAACCGAGTTGGTCTGCACGATCACATTGCGACCCACCAGCGACGAAGCCTGCAACGCCTGCGAGGAGTTGTAGTTGCCGGCCAGCGAGCTGACAGTGCTGTTGAGGGTGGTGATCCCCTCAAGGCTGCTGAACTGTGCCAACTGCGCAACGAAGGCACTGTTGTCCTGCGGATCAAGCGGGTTCTGGTTTTTCAGCTGGGTGACCAGCAATTGCAGGAACGCATCCTTGCCCAGTGCCTGGCCGCCGGTGGCGCTGTTGGTCGCCGAAGCAATGCCACCGGTGGTCGAACTGGTCTTTTTCGACGAGTTCGCCAGGATGTCATTCATGCTCAGGCTGCTGGTGGTATCGGAAACACTCATGGCAGTCGCCCCTTATTACTGACCGAGGGTCAGTACCTTCTGCATCATGGTTTTGGCGGTGTTCATCATTTCGGCGTTGGTCTGGAACGAGCGGCTCGCGGAAATCATGTCAGCCATTTCTTCCACCACGTTGACGTTCGGGTAGTAGACGTAGCCTTTGGCGTCGGCCGCCGGATGGTTCGGCTCGTAGCGCGCTTCGAGGTTGCTCTGGTCTTCGACCACACCGAGCACCTGTACGCCCTGACCGGCCGCGTCCTGGCTCTGGAACAGTGAATTGCTGCCGCTGTTCTGGCCGCCCTGGAACATGGTGGCGAACACCGGGTGACGGGCGCGATAGGTCTGGTCGATGCTCGACGAGACGGTTTCGGCGTTGGCGATGTTCGACGCCACGGTGTTCAGACGCGTGGTTTGTGCGCTCATGCCGCTGCCGGCAATGTTGAAAACGCTGGACAGGGACATGGATTACTCTCCGCGCAGGGCTGACACCAGCCCTTTGAATTTGCTGTTGAGCAGGGTGAAGCTGGCCTGGAAGCCGACGGCGTTTTCCGCGTAGTTCGACTGTTCCAGTTGAGCGTCCACGGTGTTCTGGTCGATCGACGGTTGCATCGGCGTGCGATACATCAGCGATTCGTCGCCATTGCCCAGGCCTTCAGCTTCGATGTGACGGCTGTTGGTCATGTTCAGGGCGATGGTGCCGTTAGCGTTTTTCTGGGTCTGTGCTTCAAGCACTTTGGAGAAATCCAGATCCCGAGCCTTGTAGTTCGGGGTGTCGGCGTTGGCGATGTTGTTGGCCAGCACTTCGGCACGCTGGGCGCGGAAGCCCAATGCCTTTTCGTGAATGCCGAGCGCTTTATCGAAGCTGATGCTCATGTCGGGAACCTTCAGGTGACCGGTTTTTCGTAACTGAGCTTTAGCAAGCGCCGTGCCAAACGGCAAAACACCCATAAACCGGGGCTTTGCGGGGCATCGGCAAAGCGGCAATGCCAGAAAAGCGGCAACCGGTTTCCGCCGGATGCCGCTTTTCTGCCGCTTGCCGTCCTTGCCAGGTCAACGCAGATCCCCTGTGGGAGCGAGCCTGCTCGCGAAGGCGGCGTGTCAGTCGCCAACTGTTTTACTGACAGACCGCTTTCGCGAGCAGGCTCGCTCCCACAGGGGGGGTGTGGTGTTCGTGGGAAATAAAATAATTGGGGCATAAAAAAACGGGAGGCCTTAAGGCTTCCCGTTTTTTTGTATTGCCGCTGCAATCATTTCGCCTGGTAAATAATCCCCGGGCTGCACTGCACCATCTGGTAATGATCCGGCAAGCCGTTCAACGCTTCGGAAGCGCCAAGGAACAGATAACCGCCCGGCTTCAACGTGCTGTGAATGCGCAACAGGATGTCTTTCTTCACTTCGGCAGAGAAGTAGATCAACACGTTGCGGCAGAACACGATGTCGAACTTGCCCAGCGCGGCATAGCTGTCGAGCAGGTTGAACGAACGGAACTCTACCCGGTTCTTGATCGGCGCCTTGATCACCCAGCGGCCCGGCCCTTTCGGGTCGAAGTAACGCTGCAGGCGTTCCGGCGACAAACCACGACCGATGGCCAGACTGTCGTACTCGCCGGTCTTGCAGTTGGTCAGCATAAGGCCGGACAGATCAGTGGCAACAATCTGCACGCCCATCTTCAGTTGACCAAGGTTGGTCCGCTCGAACTCGTCGATCGACATCGACAGCGAGTACGGTTCCTGGCCCGACGAGCACGCCGCTGACCAGATCCGCAAGCGCTGGTTGGGGCTGGCCTTGATCGCTTCAGGCAGCACCTTGTTCTTCAAGACTTCAAACGGATAGGTGTCACGAAACCACAGGGTTTCGTTGGTCGTCATGGCATCGACCACCTGCTCGCGCAAACCGCTGCGCGGCTGGGTCTGGATGCGCTGAACCAGCTCACCCAGGGATTTGATGCCTTGCTGCTCCATCAGTTTGTTGAGACGGCTCGAGACCAGGTACTGCTTGTTTTCACCGAGCAGAATGCCACAGGCTTTTTCCAGGAAGACCCGGAACTGTTCGAAATCCAAATTACCCGTAGACAATGATGCCGCCTCTTAAATCGTGTTGACCGCCAGGAGCAAAACGCTCCTAGCTGATATCTGCTGCTTTGATCCGGTCGACTACCCGGGATGCGAGGTCATCAGGACGGAATTTGGCCAAAAAGTCATCTGCACCGACTTTCTTGACCATCGCCTGATTGAATACCCCCGACAACGAAGTATGCAGGATGATATGAAGCTTTTGCATGCGTGCGTCGCCGCGGATTTCCGCCGTCAGGGTGTACCCGTCCATCTCCGGCATCTCGATGTCGGAAATCATCATCAGGAACTCTTCTTCCGGCTTCTTGCCCTCATCGACCAGCTTGCGCAGGTAATCCAGCGCCTGTTTGCCGTCGTTCAGCGCCACCACTTCGACCCCGATTGTCTGCAGACAACGCGTGACCTGCTTGCGCGCCACCGACGAGTCATCGACCGTCAAGACACGCAATGACAGTGCCTTGGTCTGGGTCTCGACATCGACCACGCCCACCGAAATCGCTTCCGGTGTCGGCGCAACTTCCGCCAGCACTTTCTCGACGTCGATGATTTCGACTAACTGATTGTCCACCCGAGTCACAGCGGTCAGGTAGTGATCGCGACCCGTGCCCTTGGGCGGTGGATGAATCTCTTCCCAGTTCATGTTGACGATGCGCTCCACCGAGCGGACCAGGAAACCCTGGGTCTTGGTGTTGTACTCCGTGATGATCACGAACGGGTTGTTCTTGTCCTTCAACGCTCCGGAACCGGTGGCCATTGCCAGATCAAGGATCGGAATGGTCGCCCCCCGGATATTTGCCACCCCGCACACGACAGGACTGGACTTGGGCATCAACGTCAGCGACGGGCACTGCAACACTTCCCGCACCTTGAACACGTTGATTCCGTAGAGCTGCTGACCGTCAAGACGGAACAACAACAGCTCCAGGCGATTCTGCCCCACCAGTTGCGTGCGCTGGTTCACCGAATCCATTACACCAGCCATGCCCAGACTCCTACACCAACGCCAAGTGTTGTTGCGACGCACATTCATTGCTAAACGGCACGGCGCTTGCTTTTTAACTCGTATGAACGCTCAAACGACATTTTTCCGACACCTGACCTCCCGCGCTCGCAAAAGCCTTTGCGCGATGTCCGCCGTCTGCTGCTTTTTCGCTGGCAGCCCTGCCATTGCTGATGCGGTTACCTTGCCTGACATGCTTATCGGCGTCACTCAGGGCTTTCTTGAGTTCACCGTAGAAGACTATCTGGCCACCAGTCAAACGGAAGGCCGCTACGAGATCGAAGTAAACCAGCTCGACCCCCGTATGCGCATGCCTATGTGCGACAAGGAATTGACAGCGACTTTGGAGAGTCCGGCACGTCCGCTGGGCCGGGTTACCGTGAAGGTCCGTTGTGAGGGCGCCTCGCCCTGGACTGTGTTCGTGCCCGCTCAAGTCCGCCTGTTTCGCGAGATTGTGACAACCACCCGACCGCTGAAACGTGCAGGGATCATCGAACCACAGGACGTGACCCTGCGTGAACGCGACGTGAGCACGATCAACCAAGGCTTTCTGACCTCGGTAGACGAAGCGATCGGGCAGAAATTAACCCGACCAACGGTAGCCGATCAGGTCATTACTCTGGTCCATCTGGAACAGGCGGAAGTCATTCGCAAGGGTGATCAAGTGGTCATCACTGCCCGCAGCGGCACACTCGCCGTGCGCATGCCCGGTGAAGCGCTGGCCAATGGCGGTTTGAAAGAACAGATCCGGGTGAAAAACCTCAACTCGCAAAGGGTCATCAAGGCGCAAGTCACCGCGCCCGGCCAAGTGGAAGTGGCGATGTAGAAAACTGGCGCTGACCCCGGCTGTTCCCTAAACTGTGCCGCAGCAGGACACGCGCCGGCGCATGCAAGGCTCATTGTAAATGTGCCTAAAGTTTTCCAGGGGATGGCCGAAAACATGGCAAGCGTCCAAATTCCCAGAGGTTTTTATCATGGTCATCGATTTCAGCCGTTTGAACAGCTCCTCGTCACTTACGGGCAGTACACGTACCAGCAACGCCAAGGAAACCGCCGAAACCGGTACCTCCGCGCCGCTGAATACCCAGGCCGAACCGGCCAGTACCGCAAAAAGCGGGGAATCGGTACACCTCAGCAATGAGGCTCAACAGTTGCAGAAGGTCACTGACAAGCTGCGCGATCAACCTGCTGTCGACAAAGCCCGTGTGGCCGAGTTGAAAGCCGCGATTGCCGATGGCAGCTATAAAGTCGACAGCAACCGTGTAGCCAGCAAACTGCTCAACTTCGAAGCCCAGCGCTAGGCTTTTGCCGGCGCCAGGCTTTTGGACGCTTAAAACCCAAGGCCAGCCATGCACGACACTAATTTATTGCAATTGATCAACGACGACTTTGCTCCAGCTCAACAATTGCTGGAGTTGCTGCAAACCGAATCCCTCGCGTTGCACGGTCGCGACATGCCCTTGCTGGAAGAAATTCTGGCGCATAAACAGGCATTGATCATTCTGCTTGAACAGCATGGCCGCAAACGCAGCGAAATCCTCGCCAGCCTCAACTTGCCGACAGACCGCAGCGGTCTGGAGCAACTGGCTGGCCAGTCGAGCATTGGCGAGCAGTTGTTGGCGCAAGGCGATGCATTGACCGATCTGATCGCTCAATGCCAGGCCGCCAACGTCAAGAACGGCCAGTCGATCCAGATCCAGCAGGCCGCCACGGCCAATCAGCTGAAGATCCTCACCGGCGGTGAAGCGCCGGCGCTGTATAACGCCAGCGGTACATTTGCCAAACCCGCCACACCGCGTCCGCTCAGCCAGGCATGAGCCGTTGATGCGCCAGCTCTATCAACCCGCGAAACATGCTGGCAAAATGCTGGCTAGTCGTCATATTTTGTCTGGAGATTGATAAACCGTGTCCAACGCCCTCAGCGCGGATGATGCTCCGCAGCCCCCTAAGGTGCTTACCACGCCACTGGAAATCTCCAGCAACCTGCGCCAGCTGCAAGAAAGCCACGATCCGCTGATCATCACCTTTCATGAGCGCAGCCAGCGCTTCCAGAGCTATCTGATCAAAGTCGACCGCGACAGCGCTACGATCGCACTGGACGAGATGATCCCGCGTGATGGCGAACGCTTCCTGCAGGCCGGTGAGCCATTCAAGGTTGAAGGTTTTCATGAAGGCGTGCGCATCGCCTGGGAATGCACCGGCACGCTGAATATCGAAGAATCCGAGGGTGATCGTTTCTACACCGGCGCACTGCCGACTGAAGTGGTTTACCACCAGCGCCGCAATGCCTTCCGTGCGGCACTAAAACTGACCGATCTGGTCAGCGTTGAACTGGGCGGCGAAAAACTCAAGGCGCCAATCAACGGCAAACTGCTGGATATCTCCGCGACCGGCTGCAAGCTGCGTTTCGAAGGTGATATCACCGACCGCCTGCAATTGGGCCAGGTTTATGACCGCTTGATCGCCCCGCCGCTGTTCGGCAACCAGCCGATCTCCGTCGAATTGCGCTATCTGCATTTCGAAGAAAAACTCAACATCACCTTTGCCGGTCTGCGTTTCCACAACATCAGTGGCCAGGCTGCGCGCAACGTTGAGCGTTTCGTGTATCAGTTGCAACGTGAAGCACGCCGTTTCGACAAAGACGATCTCTGATTCGCACGGCCAATAAAAAGGGCAGTCCTTGGCGGGACTGCCCTTTTTTATGCGCGATGTTTTTTGTTCAGTTCAGGGTCTACCGCCGCTGAGATCAGGCGCGGGTTTATCGGTATCCGATTCGACTTCTGCCGCAGGCTCTGACGGAGTATCAGCTTCAGGCTCGGGACTCGCCGGCGTCTGCACCGGATCCTGCACCATCTGCTCCTGCACCACCTGCTCGTCTACCCGAGGATCGAGGGCCGCCACCAGCGGTGAGCTGGACATGCTGTCCGGCATGGCCACGTGATGCAGCGGCGCGTCGTCGACCTGATGCAGATTGGTCACCGCTTTCGGCCGGATCCGCCACACCAGCACCAACGCGAAGAAGCTGAAGAACGCATACAGGCTCTGGCTGCCAAACAGCTTCATCAACACGCCCGCAAGCAACGGTCCGATGCTCGCACCGACACCATAAGTCACCAGCAGCATCGCGGTCAGCGACACGCGACGATCGCCTTCGACGTGGTCGTTGGAGAATGCCACTGCCAGTGGGTACAGACAGAACTGCACCAGTGAACACAGGAAACCAACCCCGAACAACACCTCCAGCGGAACCTGCGGCAGCACGGCCAACGGCAACGCCGCCACCGCCAAAAACCCGGCAAAGCAGCGAATCAGCAGCGCCCGGTCATAACGATCGGACAACCAGCCCAACGGCCACTGCACCAATAAACCGGCAAAGATGCAGCTACCCATGAACAGACCAACCTGCTCGGTCGATAGCCCTTGTTGCGAGGCGTACAGCGGTGCCAGACCGTAAAACGAGCCGATGATCAAACCGGCACCCAGCACCGTACTCAACGACTGCGGTACGCGCTTGATAAAGAAGCGTGGCTCCATCGGCGCCGGATGCAGTGGCGCCGGGTGAATCCGCCGCGTCAATGCCACGGGCACCAGACACAGGGCGAAACACAGCGCGACCAGCATCAGCAGTTCCAGCCCCAGGCCCGGATGCATGACCAGAATCAGTTGGCCGAGGACCAGGCCCAGGTACGAAGCGATCATGTAGCCGCTGAACACCAGGCCACGCTGATTGGCGTCCGCCTGTTCGTTGAGCCAACTCTCGATCACCATGTATTGGCACATCATGCCCAGACCGACGATGGTCCGCAGCACCAGCCACGCCGGCAGCCAATCGACCAGACCGTGGCCAAGCACCGCCGCCCCGACGATCCCGGCACAGGCCGAATAAGCACGGATGTGCCCGACCCGGGCAATCAGTCGGTGACCGATCTTGCCACCCAGCACCAGACCGAAATAGTTGGCCGCCATCAGCGCGCCGACCCAGAGGCCGTCGACATTGTCAGCGGCCAGACGCAATGCCAGATAAGTGGATAGAAGGCCCGAGCCGATCAACATCATCAGCGAGGCGAAATACAGTGCTCGAAAGGATTTCCAGATTTGGCGCATCGGCGTTCCGAGCGGCTCCTTGCAGTAGATATCGGGCTACCAGAACGATAGCCCGATGGCGGCGGTACGTCAGGCCTGGGCTGCTAGAACACGTCGTTCCCAGGGAGTGATTTCATCAAAGAAGCTGGTCAACTCCATGGTCTTCGAAGCGATGTAGCCTTCGATGAACTCCTGTCCGAACAGTTCCCTCGCCAATTGGCTACGTTTCAGACGTTCGAGCGCGGCGTGCAAGGTACACGGCAGCGCAAGATTGTCCGGCACCGCGAACTCGCCCTGAATCGCTTCGCTCGGTTCCAGCTCATTCTCGATCCCGTGCAAACCGGCAGCCAGACTGGCGGCGATCGCCAGATACGGATTCGCATCGGAGCCCGGCAAACGGTTTTCCACCCGACGGGCAACCGGCGAACTGGCCGGAATTCGCAGGCCGGCCGCCCGGTTGTCGTGCGACCAACAGGCGTTGTTCGGTGATGCGTACGGATGGCACAGGCGCTGATAGGAATTCACATTAGGTGCAAACAGTGCGGTGAAATCGGCCATGCCCGCCTGCTGGCCACCGATGAAGTGGCGAAACATCGCGGTTGGCTCGCCGTGCGCATCACTGAAGACATTCTTGCCGCTAGCGGTCTCGACGATGCTCTGATGAATGTGCATCGAACTGCCTGGCGTGTGTGCCAGCGGCTTGGCCATGCACACCACGGTCAGGCCGTGCTTGAGCGCGACTTCCTTGAGCAGGTGCTTGAACAGGAACGTCTGATCGGCCAGCAGCAGTGGATCACCGTGCAGCAGATTGATCTCGAACTGGCTGACGCCCATCTCGTGCATGAAGGTATCGCGCGGCAGACCGAGTGCCGCCATGCACTTATAGACTTCGTTGAAGAACGGCCGCAGACCGTTATTGGAACTGACGCTGAACGCCGATTGGCCATCCTCGCGACGCCCGTCAAGGCCTACTGGCGGACGGAACAGCTGGGTCGGATCGGTATTCGGCGCGAAGACAAAGAATTCCAGCTCGGTCGCCACCACCGGCGCCAGGCCGCGCGCGGCATAACGGGCAATGACTTTCTTGAGCTGACCGCGAGTCGACAGGTTGGAGCTCTCGCCGCTCAACTCATCGGCATCGCAAATCGCCAGGGCACGCGGGTCGTCACTCCATGGCAAACGATGGATCTGGGTCGGGTCAGCAATCAGGGCGAGATCGCCGTCGTCGCTGCCGTAAAACCGTGCTGCCGGGTAACCGCCCATGATGCATTGCAACAGCACGCCACGGGCCAGTTGCAGACGCCGCCCTTCGAGGAAACCCTCAGCGGTCATCACTTTGCCGCGCGGCACGCCATTCAAATCCGGCGTAACACACTCAATCTCATCAATGCCGGTCAATCGCTGCGCGAGTGAACGCTGGCCATCGGTTGTCATGACGCAATCCTTGTTATTGTGCGAGCCGCGAACGGCGACCCGCACAAAATAGGCTCCGGCTGTTCGGAATATCAAGCAGCGTCAAACAAAAACCTGTGTCACGGCAGATAAAGGCTGAACACCCCGCCGCCAAGCGGTCCGCCGTTGCGGATTTCGGTGCGCCCTTCGACACCATTGCGCTGATGCAGCGCCGCGATACGATTGGCGAAATACAAACCGAGCCCGGTGCTGCCACTGCTGTGATTGATGCCCTGTACATAATCGGCCTGGCGCTCGAGCATCTCGGCCGGATAACCGTCGCCGTCGTCGTTGATACTCAGCACCAGTTGCCCGGCCTCGTCACTGACGGTGATCAGCAGCGATTCGCGGGCGTAACGAATGGCGTTATTGATGCAGTTGCCCAGCACCGAAGCAATCAGCTCACGGTCGAAGAAGCCCAACGGGCTCAGCGGATCGACTTCATAGGTGGCGATGATCCCGCGACTGGCAAACACCTCCTGATGCGCCGCCAGTTGCGCCTCGATAAAGTCATCGAGTTCGTGATAGGCCGGTTGCAGCGGCATCTGGTTGACGCCGAGCTTGTACAGCCCGAGCAGTTGCACCAGCATGCCGTTGAGATGGGCAAACTCGAAGTCGATCACGCCTTGCTCCGCGCCTAGCCGTTGCGCCTCAGGCAACCGCGCCAGCCATTGGCTGTGGGCCTGCATGAGCATGGCCAGCGAGTTCTTCATGTCGTGGACGGTGGAGGCGATCACCGTAGAAAAATCCAGAGCTTGCTCGTCGTGGTTCATTCGCCAAACGCCTTGCTTTTCAGCTTCTGATAACGCGCAAAACGCGCGTCGGTGTCGGGCATCAGGCCAACCATTTTCAGGCAGGCCCGACATTCTTCCAGTTCCGCCGACGGCACACTGATGTCGGTGCCGTGGAGCAGCGACTGGGCCATGTTCAGCGCAATACTGATGTTCTTCGGTTGCATCTTCAGCGCCTTGCGGAACACATCACGGGCCTCCACCAGGTTGCCGGTCTTGTACACGCGCACGCCCTGACGGTTGAGGTCAGCAGCGGCGTTGCTGGAACTGAGGATAGTCGGGTCATCAGTGAGCTTGGCGATGTCTTTCATTACTGCCGGATCGTCACCGTAGATCTCCGCGCAGCTCTTGAGCATCGAGGTGCCCGCCTCGGCCTGTCCGAGCATCTGCAATTGCTTGGCGACCAACAGCGCAGCTTCCGGACTCATGAACTGCTCCATGCCGTCGAGGCGCATCAGCGCTTGCTCGGTGAGCTTGTCAGCGGTCTCGGCATCGTTGAGCAGCAGGCTGGTGGCTTTCATCAGACGCGCGCGAATCTGCAGGCCGGGGTCGCTCGGGTTTTCTTTGGCCACCGCACTGAGCGTGGTGTTGATCTCCAGGCGTGTGCGCGTGTCGAGCCCGCGCTCACTGCCTTTGCTGATCAGCGCGTGAGCCAGGCCGAGATTACTTTCCGGATCCTTGAAGCGCGACTGCGCGCCTTGCGCTACGGCCTGACGATAGGCGCGGGACGCGGTGTCGAAGTCTTCGTTGGCCATCGCCAGTTTGCCCAGCAACGCCTGCCGACGCACCGCCAAGGGAGACAGGCGAATCGCCTCCTCCAGCACCCGTTGCGCACCTTTGCTATCGCCTTCGGCGACCAGTACATCGGCCATGCCGTCGTACAGCGCCGGCATCATCGGGAACACCTTCAGGGCCTTTTCATAAACGCCCTTGGCTTGCGCCACTTGGCCACGCTTGAACAGCAATTTGCCAAGTCCGGCAAATGCCCATGGCAACGGCCGGTCAGCAATGATGCTGTCATAGAGTCGTTCCAGCGCTTCGTTCTGATTCATCTCGCGCAGCGCATCGGCGCGATAACGCAGGCACAGCGGTGAATAGCGAATGTCCTGCTTGCACAGGGCGATGCAGGCGTTAAGCACCTCGACCGGTTTGCCGCGATCGAGGGCTTGTAGAATCGGTTTGAGCAACGTCTTGCGCTGTTCCAGACGCTCCAGGCGCTGGGCCAGGCCGGAGCGGTTGAACGGCTTGGTCAGGTACGCATCCGGTTCGTGCTCCAGAGCACTGAGCACCATCGCCTGACTGGTCTCGGCCGTCACCATGACAAACACCGCTTCATGGCTGATGAGCTTTTCCGACATCAGATCTTCGAGCACCTGCTGGCCGTTCTTCTTGCCATCGCCGAGATGGAAATCCTGCAGAATGAAATCGTAGGACTTCTGCGCGCACATCTTCAGCGCCTGCTCACCGGTATCGGCCGTGTCGACGTCCTTGACCCCGAGCTCACGCAGCATCGAACGCACGGAACTGCGGAAATCCGAGAAATCATCGACGATCAGAAAACTTTTTTGGTGATACGACAGCATCGAAGATTTCCAGGCAATTGAAGTGAGGGCAATTTCAGGCGCGCAGATGATAGCTGGCGGCAAAATGCTATCAAGCGATTTCGCGCGACTTTTAAGTCACCGAATGGGTTATCGGCCAGAAGTGCGGTTCCCTGAAGCCAGCGCTTCAAGATTCCTCTGCGAGCATTTACCCTGCGCGCCAAGACAACTTCCCACTACAAGGCTTACATCGTGTACATCAAAGGACGCTACATCGTGTCCGCTTGCGCTCTGCTGTTTGTTCAGCAGGCAATGGCGGCTGGAATGGATTGCACAAAAGCGGCGAATGCCGCCGAAAACACTGTTTGCGCGGGCAAAGGACTTTATGAACAAGATGTACAGATGGGCTCTGTTTATCGAGCATTAATAAAGGCGTCCGCCCAGGTACAGCCCGAACTGAAACGTACTCAACGACTGTGGTTAAAGGCTCGCAATGAATGCGCCGACGATGTCTCGTGCCTGAATCAGCGTTATGACGAGCGCCTGAAAGTCCTTCAGGCACTGTTGACGGACGCGCTTGCCTACCCACCGGATGACCTCGATACGCAAGTGATGCATGAACTGAGCAACAGCATTCAAGCAGCGAGCAAGGATAATCCGGAGTTTGCCCTGGAG
Organism: Pseudomonas sp. Irchel s3h9; assembly: GCF_900187475.1. NCBI lineage: Bacteria > Pseudomonadati > Pseudomonadota > Gammaproteobacteria > Pseudomonadales > Pseudomonadaceae > Pseudomonas > Pseudomonas sp. Irchel s3h9. The sequence goes on from NZ_FYDH01000028.1 coordinate 25,284, forward strand.
CGTACGCTTGAAGCCTTTGGCATCCGCGCGGGCAAGACCTCGTTCTCTGGAGACGTCGACAAGGATGATCCAAGCGACACGCACTTTCCGAAATCGAAGCCCGCAGGTCTCACGCCAGACGAGTGGCAGGCGCTGAGGACGTCGGACATTTCCGGCGCTGCCGATTTCGGTCACTCCACGTACACCCTGCTGGACATGGACGACGATGGTCAGCGCGACCTTATCGTCGATACCTACACCGGCGGCACAGGTCTGTTTACCTACACGGAGACCTGGCGGCGAACCGGCGAGCGTTTCATCAAGAGAAGCCCGGCCGCGGAAAGTTCGTTGTTCCACACCAATGACCGCGGCGCCAACCAATCAGCAAAATGGATAAGTATCCGTGGAAAAGTGTATGCGGCTTATCGCAGTGGTGCCTACGGAGTTGATCAGCTTTACTTGCTAAACCCGCTCAGAATCAACAATCGGGTACCGACGATAGCGGTTCATTACCGTTACGACCTGAAGGTGCCCACCCTTCAACATAAGGAAGACGGCACCACCACTTACGAGTTGGAGCCCGCTCTGCAACAGACACTTGACCGGGCGATAAGCAAAGCGACGCAGGCGGGAGAAGTCAGTTCAGCGAACACGCCGCTCTGCCCTGTCCCGGCCAGTGGCGCAGGAGAAAACGACTATTACAGCTATGGCATGGCGCCCTACACCCTCGAAGTTGTCACGAATCTGGGGGTTGTCATTGGCAATGATTGTTATATCGGCGCGTTGATCAACTGGTTCGGCAGCTACTACGAAAAGGAAGGATTGTCGGCACAACTGGTATTGCGCAAACCGGATGCCGAAGCCACTGGGCTTAGTTATGACGTGAATGGCAAACGCCATGTCAGCGCCGTGAGCGCAGCACTGGGTAAAGTTGAAACGGACGACGGCGCGTAGCATGACTTCTCGCGCTCAAGGTTAGCGACGGTTGGGGCAGGTAATACGTTGGTGAACGTATTACCTGTCGCGAGCTGAAACTTTCCTGCGGCCAAAACAAAACCCCAACTGCTTTCGCAATTGGGGTTTCGGAATTTAATCTTGACGATGACCTACTCTCACATGGGGAAACCCCACACTACCATCGGCGATGCATCGTTTCACTGCTGAGTTCGGGATG
>NZ_FYDH01000027.1:0-39705 GCF_900187475.1 Pseudomonas sp. Irchel s3h9
CACCACGCAGGCGTTGGTGATGCTGGCTCGCAAACTTGCTCGGGTGGTATTCGCCTTGCTGAAAGGGCAAAGCGAATACCAGACAAAAGTCAGTTGAGGGCTTCCCCTCAACCATAGAATCTCCCACCGTTGTTTCAGGTCACATCCAGCATCACTTCGTGGCCGACACTCGCCATACCTTGTTACCGACATCATCCGCCACCAGCAAACCACCTTGCTGATCGATCACCACGCCTACCGGCCGACCCAAAGCATTCTCGTCCTTGTCGAGGAAACCGGTCAGCACATCCACCGGTTTGCCGCTCGGCTTGCCGCCGGTAAACGGCACGAAAATCACTTTGTAGCCACTGTGCGGTTTGCGGTTCCATGAGCCGTGCTGGCCGATAAACGCGCCTTCCTTGAACTGCGCCGGCAGCGTGTTGCCCTCGGCAAAGCTCAGGCCCAGCGAGGCGGTGTGCGGCCCGACTGCATAATCCGGGGCAATGGCTTTAGCCACCAGGTCCGGATTCTGCGGCGTAACGCGGACATCGACATGCTGGCCGTAGTAACTGAACGGCCAGCCGTAGAAACCACCGTCCTTCACGGAAGTGATGTAGTCCGGCACCAGGTCACTGCCGATTTCATCGCGCTCATTCACTGCCGTCCACAGCGCGCCACTGGTCGGTTCCCAGGCCAGGCCGTTGGGGTTGCGGATGCCCGAGGCGAAGATCCGGTGATTGCCGGTTGCACGATCGACTTCCCAGATCGCCGCGCGGCCCTCTTCCTTATCCAGGCCATTTTCGCCGACGTTGCTGTTCGAGCCGACCGTGACATAGAGCTTGCTGCCGTCCTTGCTGGCAATGACGTTTTTGGTCCAGTGGTGATTCAGCGTGCCGCCGGGCAGATCGACAACCTTGATTGGCTGCGACTTGATCTCGGTCGCGCCGGGTTCGTAGTTGAAGCGCAGCAGGCGATCGGTATCGGCGACGTACAGATCGTTGCCGACCAGGGTCATGCCGAACGGCGAGTTGAGGTTCTGCAGAAACACCGTGCGGGTCTCGGCAACGCCATCATGATCGGCGTCACGCAGCAAGGTGATGCGGTTCGGACTCGGCACGCCAGCGCCGGCCTTGCCCATGACCTTCTTCATCACCCAGCCACGAATGCCGCTGCTGTCATCAGGCTTGGGTGGAGCGTTGGTTTCCGCCACCAGCACATCGCCGTTGGGCAACACATAGAGCCAGCGCGGATGATCGAGGCCTTCGGCGAATGACGCGACCTGAGTGCCAGCCGCCGCAGTCGGTTTGCCGCCGTCGGGCCAGCCGATCGCCGGGGCAATGTTAACCGTCGGAATCAGGGTCTTGTTTGGTTCAGGCAATTTCGGTGATGGGCCGGTGCCGTCGGAGACTTGCAGGCTGGAGGATTCACCACAGGCGGCGAGCCCTCCGGCGAAGGCGATGACAAAAACGAGCTGGGGCTTGCGCATTGCTGATCTTCCCTATGAATGCATTCCTAATCATAGAGGAGGGCGCAAGCCCGATGGTTCAACTGCTCAGCCGCGGGCTTCCTTGAACAGCACGGCGATGCCCGGGTGATAGTTGCCCGCTTCGCTGCGCAATTTGCGGTAGGCGTAGGGGAAATACCAGGCGACCGCGCAGGTGTGTTCCTTTTGCAGGTCGTCGACCATGTCTTGCAGTTCTTCGGGGCTGGCGCTGTGCTGGGCTTTCTGCGGCGCGACAAACAGGCAGCCGAGCTTGAGGTCGCTGGCATAGCTGATGCGTTTGGCGTCGTTGGTGATGTCCAGCAGGGCTTGAGTCAGATTCAGGTTGGTAACCTTTGGCCAGCGCTGAGTGGCCTGGATAAAGGCGCGGTCTTCGGCACCGGCGAGAAACAGATCGGCGCGGGCATTGCGCTCGCCTTCTTCGTTCTGCTTGCGCGTGGCAGTGTCGTTCAAAGTGACCAGCTCAGCCATCCAGGCTGCGGCCGAGAGCACTCCGAGATTGGCTTTCTCGTCATGCCAGTAAGGGGTGTCGCTGTCGCCGCGCACGGCGTTGTAGCGGTCGATACAGTCAAACCAGCGTTCAAGCACCGGGCGCAGGAATTCCAGGCGCGGGTTGCTGATGATCATGCCTTGCATCGTCATCATCCTTTATTGTTGTAGTGGGCTTTTCGAGAAAAGCATGGCTCTTTGATATCATTTGTATCAGTGTGGCACAAGATTGGCGGCAGATAAGTGATCGGCGGCAGTTATTCGCCCGATGGCCGCCTCTTTAATTGACGCTCCACCCCCAACCCTCTAACCTTCGCGGCTTGTTTCAGGTGCTCTGTGACCTGCGTCGACAGAGTGAAACAGGGAAGCCGGTGAGGGTTGTCTTCGCACGAAGAACCACCACGATCCCGGCGCTGCCCCCGCAACGGTAAATGAGTGAAAACTGCGCCTTGAGCCACTGCCTCGAAAGAAGCGGGAAGGCGCGCAGTCAGGCATGCGCCGCTCATGAGCCCGGAGACCGGCCTGATCCATCCAGCGGCATCACGGTGGGCGATGCCAGGCTTTTTGCCGTCTATTCTTGTGCCTGCCCGCCGTTATCCAGCCTCAACGGAGAGCTCCCCCATGACTGATTCCCCCGAGCGCGACGAACGCCATCTGGCGCGTATGCAGCGCAAAAAAGCCGTGATCGACGAACGCATTGCCAACTCGCCCGACGAGTGCGGCCTGGTGCTGGTGCTCACCGGCAATGGCAAAGGCAAAAGCAGCTCGGCGTTCGGCATGCTCGCCCGCGCCATGGGCCACGGCATGCAGTGCGGTGTGGTGCAGTTCATCAAGGGCCGCAACAGCACCGGCGAAGAGTTGTTCTTCCGGCGCTTCCCCGAGCAAGTGCGCTTTCACGTGATGGGCGAGGGCTTCACTTGGGAAACCCAGGATCGTCAGCGCGACATCGCCGCCGCCGAAGCCGCGTGGGCCGTGTCCCGTGAATTGCTGCGTGATCCGTCGATCGGCCTGGTGGTGCTCGACGAATTGAACATCGCCCTCAAGCACGGCTACCTCGATCTTGATCAGGTGCTCAGCGATTTGCAGGCGCGTCCGCCGATGCAGCATGTGATCGTCACCGGTCGCGCGGCCAAGCCGGAAATGATCGAGATGGGCGACACGGTCACCGAAATGGGCATGCTCAAACACGCTTTCCAGGCCGGCATCAAAGCGCAGAAAGGCGTCGAACTTTGAATCAACCACGTCACTGCCCGGCGGTGCTCATCGCCGCGCCGGCCTCCGGTCAGGGCAAGACCACCGTCACCGCCGCGCTCGCCCGTTTGCATCGCAATCAGGGGCGCAAAGTGCGCGTGTTCAAATGCGGCCCGGACTTCCTTGATCCGATGATTCTCGAGCGCGCCAGCGGTGCGCCGGTGTATCAACTGGACATGTGGATGGTCGGCGAGCAGGAAAGTCGTCGTCTGTTGTGGGAAGCCGCCAATGAGGCGGATCTGATTCTGATCGAAGGCGTGATGGGCCTGTTCGACGGCACGCCTTCCAGCGCCGATCTGTCGCGGCACTTCGGCGTGCCGGTGCTCGGTGTGATCGACGGCACGGCCATGGCACAGACTTTTGGTGCGTTGGCGCTCGGTTTGGCCAGGTATCAGCCGGACTTGCCGTTTGCTGGCGTGCTGGCCAACCGTGTCGGCACCTTGCGCCATGCGCAATTGCTCGAAGGCAGCCTCACCGAAGGCCTGCGTTGGTATGGCGCATTGTCCCGTGAGACGGGCATCGAGTTGCCAAGTCGTCATCTCGGCCTGGTCCAGGCCAGTGAATTGAATGATCTGGATGTGCGTCTCGACGCCGCCGCCGACGCATTGGCCAGCAGTTGCGAGGTAGCGCTGCCACCGGCCGTGGAGTTTGCTGCACCGGACGTGATCGCTGTCGAGCCGTTGCTGAAGAATGTGCGAATTGCCGTCGCCCGTGATGAAGCGTTTGCTTTTACCTACGGCGCGAGTCTCGATCTATTGCGGGCGATGGGCGCCGAGTTGAGTTTCTTCTCGCCGATCCGCGACACGCAATTGCCTGAAGCGGACAGCCTATATTTGCCCGGTGGGTATCCGGAACTGCACCACGTTGCGTTGTCGCAGAACACCGCGATGTGTGAGGCGATTCGCGCGCATCATGCGGCGGGTAAGCCGTTGCTCGCCGAGTGTGGCGGGATGCTGTATCTGCTCGATTCGTTGACTGACGTTGAAGGTACCCGCGCTGAATTGGTCGGGCTGCTTAAGGGCGATGCGGTGATGCAGAAGCGTCTGGCGGCGTTGGCGTTGCAAGCGGTGGATCTGCCGGAAGGTTCGTTGCGCGGGCACACTTATCATCATTCGTTGACGACGACTGAGTTGACGCCGATTGCGCGTGGCTTGAGCCCGAATGGGGGGCGTGGCGCCGAGGCGGTTTATCGTGAGGGGCGGATGACGGCTTCTTATGTGCACTTTTATTTTCCGTCGAATCCTGTGGCTGTCGCTGCACTGTTTGCGCCTGATTCCGAAGGCGCCTTCGCGAGCAGGCTCGCTCCCACAGTTGAGACGGTGGTGACTGAAGCAATGCAATCCCCTGTGGGAGCGAGCCTGCTCGCGAAGAGGCCATGACCGACAACACATTCTCCGAAGCCGAGCGCGAAGCGGTTTATAGAGCCATCGCCGAACGCCGCGACATGCGCCACTTCACCGGCGGCAGCGTCGAGCCGGAGCTGTTGCGCCGACTACTGGAAGCCGCCCACCAGGCCCCAAGCGTCGGCCTGATGCAGCCCTGGCGCTTCATCCGCATCAGCGACCGCAGCCTGCGCGGGCAGATCCAGAATCTAGTGGAAGAAGAACGCATCCGCACAGCCGAAGCCCTCGGCGAGCGCAGTGACGAGTTCATGAAGCTCAAGGTCGAAGGCATCAATGATTGCGCCGAAGTGCTGGTCGCCGCGTTGATGGATGATCGCGAAAAGCACATTTTCGGTCGCCGTACATTGCCGGAAATGGACATGGCCTCGCTGTCCTGCGCGATCCAGAATCTATGGCTGGCCTCGCGCGCCGAAGGCCTCGGCATGGGCTGGGTCTCATTATTCGAGCCGCAGGCGCTCGCCGATTTGCTGAAGTTGCCCGAAGGTGCCAAGCCGCTGGCGGTTTTATGTCTGGGGCCGGTCAAGGAATTCTATCCGGCGCCGATGCTGGTACTCGAAGGGTGGGCGCAGGCGCGTCCGCTCAATGAGCTGCTGTACGAAAATTATTGGGGAGTGAGTCAATGAGTGTGGCGTTGTTGAGTGTCGCCGCGGTGGCGCTGGATGCGCTGCTCGGTGAACCGAAACGCTGGCATCCGCTGGTGGCGTTCGGCAATTTTGCCGGGCGCATCGAGCAACGTTTCAACGCCGGTGGCCGGGGTTGGCGCAGCCATGGGGTCACTGCGTGGGTGATCGCGGTGCTGCCGCTGACCTTGCTCGCCACGGCGTTTTCCTGGGCGCCATACGTGGGCTGGGTCGTCGAGATTCTCGCGCTGTATTGCGCCCTCGGCATGCGCAGCCTCGGCGAGCATGTCGCGCCGGTCGCCGCCGCGTTGCGCGCGGATGATCTGGACGAGGCGCGCAAGCGTGTCGGCTATCTGGTCAGCCGTCAGACCGATGAACTCGACAGCACCGCCGTCGCCCGTGCCGCCACTGAGTCGGTGTTGGAAAACGGCAGCGATGCGGTGTTTGCCGCGCTGTTCTGGTTTGTCGTGGCGGGTGCGCCGGGCGTGGTCCTCTACCGCTTGAGCAATACGCTCGATGCGATGTGGGGCTATCGCAACGAACGCTTTGAACGTTTCGGTTGGGCAGCGGCAAAAATCGACGACGTGTTGAACTACATTCCTGCGCGTCTGGTGGCGTTGACCTACGCGCTGCTGGGTAAAACCCGACTCGCGTTGAAGTGCTGGCGCACACAGGCGCCGAAGTGGGACAGCCCCAACGCCGGTCCGGTGATGGCTGCCGGGGCCGGTGCCTTGGGCGTGGAATTGGGCGGCCCGGCGATCTATCACGGCGAACTTCACGACCGTCCGCAACTCGGCGAAGGCGCTCCAGCGGATGCCGATTCCATCGACCGTGGCTGGCAATTGGTCCAGCGCGGGGTATGGTTATGGCTGCTGATTCTCTGCGTGGGGGCTGAATTCTATGCTTGAGCACGGTGGCCGGCTGCGCAAGGCTGCACACGATTACGGCATTGCCGAGGCGGACTGGCTTGACCTGTCCAGCGGCCTCGCGCCGTGGCCATTTCCGATCCCGGAAGTCCCGCTACGCGCCTGGGCGCGCTTGCCGGAAACCGATGACGGTCTGGAGCAAGCTGCGTGCGATTACTACGGTGCCGCGCAAGTGCTGCCGGTGGCCGGTTCGCAGATGGCCATCCAGTTGCTGCCGCGTTTGCGCCGGGCCGGCAAGGTCGGCGTGTTGTCGCCGTGTTATGCCGAACACGCCGAAGCGTGGCGGCGCAGTGGTTACATCGTGCGCGAAGTGCTGGAGCAGGAAGTCGAATTCTTTCTCGACAGCCTCGACGTGCTGGTGGTGGTCAACCCGAACAACCCGACCGGCTTGAGCCTGACCCCGGCACGATTGCTCGACTGGCACGCGCGGCTCGCCCGGCGCGGTGGCTGGCTGGTGGTCGATGAAGCCTTCATGGACAACACACCGCAGTTGAGCCTGGCCCCGCATGCGCATCAAGTCGGGCTGATCGTGTTGCGTTCGTTCGGCAAGTTTTTCGGTCTGGCCGGGGTGCGTCTGGGCTTTGTCCTGGCCGAGCGCAAGTTGCTCAAACTGCTCGCCGAACAGGTCGGGCCTTGGGCGGTGAGCGGGCCAACCCGAGTGCTTGGCCAGGCGTGCCTGCAAGACACCGAAGGTCACACCCGCCAACGCATTCGCAGCGATGAGGCCAGCGAACGATTGGCAACGCTGCTTGAGCGCTACGGCTTCAAGCCCCAGGGCGGTTGCGCGCTGTTCCAGTGGCTGATCACCGAGCATGCCGAAACGCTGCACGCATTCATGGCCCGTCGCGGCATCCTCCTGCGCATTTTCACCCACAACAGCAGTCTGCGTTTTGGTCTGCCCGCCGATGCGACTGAAGAGACGCGCCTCGAACAGGCTTTGATAGCCTTCACCAAGGACCACCCATGACCACCCTGATGGTGCAAGGCACCACTTCCGACGCCGGCAAAAGCACACTGGTGACGGCGTTGTGCCGCTGGGCAACTCGTCAGGGCGTTGCGGTCGTACCGTTCAAGCCGCAGAACATGGCGCTCAACAGTGCCGTGACCGCTGATGGTGGTGAGATTGGTCGCGCGCAAGCGGTGCAGGCGCAAGCCGCTCATCTCGAACCGCACACCGACATGAACCCGGTGCTGCTCAAGCCGAACAGCGACACTGGCGCGCAAGTGATCATCCATGGTCGTGCCATCACCACGATGAACGCGGTTGCCTACCACGACTACAAAGCCATCGCGATGCAAGCCGTGCTGGCCTCGCATGACCGACTCAGTGCCGCGTATCCGCTGGTGATGGTCGAAGGCGCGGGCTCACCGGCGGAGATCAATCTGCGTGCCGGTGATATCGCCAACATGGGTTTTGCCGAAGCGGTGGATTGCCCGGTGGTGCTAATCGCCGACATCAATCGCGGCGGGGTTTTTGCTCATCTGGTTGGCACCCTTGAGCTGCTGTCGCCGAGCGAACAGGCACGGGTCAAAGGTTTCATCATCAACCGTTTTCGCGGCGACATCGCTTTGCTGCAACCGGGCCTTGACTGGCTGGAACAGCGCACCGGCAAACCGGTGGTCGGCGTGTTGCCCTACGTGATGGATCTGCATCTGGAGGCCGAGGACGGCATCGATCAGCGCCAGACCGACAAGGCTGAGCAGGTGCTGAAAGTGGTGGTGCCGGTGCTGCCGCGCATCAGCAACCACACCGATTTCGATCCGCTGCGTCTGCATCCGCAGGTCGATCTGCAATTCGTCGGCCCGGGGCAGGCGATTCCTGCTGCCGATCTGATCATCCTGCCGGGTTCGAAAAGTGTGCGCAGTGATCTGGCTTATTTACGTGCCAATGGCTGGGATACCGCGATCAATCGACATTTGCGTTACGGCGGCAAGGTGCTGGGGATTTGCGGTGGTCTGCAGATGCTCGGTGAGCAGGTGCATGATCCGCTCGGCCTTGAAGGTGCGCCGGGTACGAGTGCTGGTTTGGGCTTGCTGGCGTTCGACACCACGCTTGAAGCCGAGAAGCAATTGCGCAATGTGCGTGGGCGGCTGGCGCTGGAAAATGCCGAAGTCAGTGGCTATGAAATTCATGCGGGCGTGACCACGGGAGCGGCGCTGGAGAACGCAGCGGTGCATCTTGATGACGGCCGTTGCGACGGTGCGCAGAGCGCTGACGGGCAGGTATTCGGCACGTATCTACATGGCTTGTTTGAATCGCCGACGGCGAGTGCAGCGTTGCTGCGCTGGTCCGGGTTGAACGATGTGCAGCAGGTGGATTATCACGGCTTGCGCGAGCGTGATATCGAGCGCTTGGCGGATCTGGTGGAGAAGCATCTGGATACCGGCTTGTTGCGTCAGCTCTGTGGGATTTGAGGTGAATTCAATGGCCTCATCGCGAGCAGGCGAAGGCCTACAGGGTTATGTGTTTTACACAAAATTCATGGTTGCTCGAGATCCCTTGTAGGTCTTCGCCTGCTCGCGATAGCGCCAGTCGGCTCAACCCATAATTTTCAGGATATCCCCCATGCTCCAACTGATCCTCGGCGGCGCCCGCTCCGGTAAAAGTCGTCTGGCCGAAAAACTCGCCAGCGATAGCGGCCTGGCGGTGACCTATATCGCCACCAGCCAACCCCTCGATGGTGAGATGAGTGACCGCGTCGCCCACCACCGCGCGCGCCGTCCCGTCGAATGGGCGCTGATCGAAGAGCCGCTCGAATTGGCCCGCGTCCTGCGCGAATCCGCCAGCGCCGAGCGTTGCCTGCTGGTCGATTGCCTGACCCTGTGGCTGACCAACTTGCTGATGCTCAATGACGCCGAACGTCTCGCCGCCGAGCGCGAAGCCCTGCTCGACTGCCTGGCCTTGCTGCCGGGGGAAATCATTTTTGTCAGCAACGAGACCGGAATGGGTGTCGTGCCGCTGGGCGAATTGACTCGCCGCTACGTCGATGAAGCCGGTTGGCTGCATCAAGCTCTGGCTGAGCGCTGTCAGCGTGTTGTCCTGACTGTCGCCGGCCTGCCCCTGACTCTGAAAGGACCTGCGTTATGACTCAAACCTGGTGGCTGAACCCGTGTAAACCGGTCGATCTGGACGTCGTTGAACAAGCGACGGCGCGGCAGCAGCAATTGACCAAACCGGCAGGTTCGCTGGGACGTCTGGAATCGGTTGCGGTGCAACTGGCCGGTCTGCAAGGCCAGGTCAAACCGACGCTGGCGCAGGTCTGGATTGCGATTTTTGCCGGTGATCACGGCGTGGTCGCTGAAGGTGTTTCGGCGTTCCCGCAGGAAGTCACCGGGCAGATGCTGCTCAACTTTGTCAGCGGCGGTGCGGCGATCAGTGTGTTGGCGCGGCAGCTCGGTGCGCAGCTGGAAGTGGTTGATCTGGGCACGGTGAATCCAGCGCTGAACCTGGCGGGTGTGCGCCACTTGAATATCGGCCCGGGCACGGCCAACTTCGTGCGGGGCGCGGCGATGACTCAGGCTCAAGGCGAGCTGGCATTGCAGGCCGGTCGCGACAGTCTGTTGCGGGCGAAAGCCGCAGGCACACAGTTGTTCATCGGTGGCGAAATGGGCATCGGCAACACCACCGCCGCCAGCGCCTTGGCCTGTGCTTTGCTCGATTGCCCGGTGGCACATCTGACGGGTCCCGGCACCGGGTTGAATGCCGAAGGCGTCAGCCATAAAGCGCAAGTGATCGAGCGCGCATTGGCGTTGCACGCCGCGCAACGGGGCGATGCCTTGCAGACCCTGTTCAATCTTGGTGGTTTTGAAATCGCGGCGCTGGTCGGCGCGTATCTGGCGGCGGCTCAAGAAGGTGTTGCAGTATTGGTCGACGGCTTTATCTGCACGGTCGCTGCGCTGGTTGCGGTGCGCTTGAATCCGGACTGCCGCGAGTGGTTGTTGTTCGGTCACCGGGGCGCCGAGCCGGGCCATCGCCATGTGCTGGAAACGCTGAAAGCTGAGCCGTTGCTGGAACTCGGTCTGCGTCTGGGTGAGGGCAGTGGCGCCGCGTTGGCGGTGCCGTTGTTGCGTCTTGCCTGCGATCTGCACGGGCAGATGGCGACCTTCGCCGAAGCGGCGGTGGCGGATCGTCCGGCATGACGCTGCAGCTGGATCTGATGCGTCATGGTGAAACTGAACTCGGCGGTGGTTTGCGCGGCAGCCTCGACGATGCGCTGACCGAACGGGGTTGGGCGCAGATGCGTGCGGCGGTAGTCGAAGGCGGGCCGTGGCAGCGGATTGTCAGTTCGCCATTGCAGCGTTGTGCGCGCTTCGCCGCCGAACTGGGCGAACAGCTGAGTCTTCCGGTGCAGCTGGACCAGGATCTGCAGGAGCTGCACTTCGGTGCATGGGAAGGGCAGAGCGCAGCGGCGTTGATGGAAACGGACGCCGAGGCCTTGGGGCTGTTCTGGGCTGATCCGTATTCCTTTACTCCACCGCAAGGTGAGCCGGTCAGCGCGTTTTCCTCGCGAGTGTTGGCAGCGGTTGCGCGCCTGCACACTGCGTACGCCGGTGAGCGGATTTTGCTGATCAGTCATGGCGGCGTGATGCGTCTGCTGTTGGCGCAAGCGCGAGGGCTGCCACGCGAACAACTGCTCAATGTCGAGGTCGGGCATGGCGCAATGTTTGCGCTGACGGTCGAGGTTGACGGTTCACTCAAGGAAGGTCACTGACATGTTGCCGCTGTGGATCGCCCTGCAATTTCTCAGCAGCCTGCCGATTCGCCTGCCGGGGATGCCCGAGCCGGAGCAACTTGGGCGGTCGTTGCTGTTTTATCCGCTGGTGGGATTGCTGTTCGGCGTGATCCTGTGGGCGCTGAATCTCGCCTTGAGCGGCGCGCCGTTGTTGCTGCATGCGGCATTGCTGTTGACGGTTTGGGTGGTGCTCAGCGGCGCACTTCATCTGGATGGTCTGGCTGACAGCGCCGATGCCTGGCTCGGCGGCTTTGGTGATCGCGAGCGTACGCTGACAATCATGAAGGACCCGCGCAGCGGGCCGATTGCGGTAGTGACGCTGGTGTTGGTGTTGCTGCTCAAGTTTGCTGCACTGCTGGCGTTGATCGAGCAAGGGCATGGGCTGGCGTTGATCATTGTGCCGCTGCTCGGGCGGGCGGCGCTGTTGGGGTTGTTTCTGACGACGCCGTATGTGCGTGCGGGCGGGTTGGGGCAGGCGTTGGCTGATCATCTGCCGCGCAAGGCCGGATGGTGGGTGCTGGGCTTGAGTGCATTAGTCTGCGTGCTGATTGCCGGATTCAGTGCCGTCGTTGCGCTGATGATCGCTGTCGGTGTGTTTGTCTGGTTGCGGCAGGTAATGATGCGGCGGTTGGGCGGGGCGACGGGCGATACGGCGGGGGCGTTGCTGGAATTGCTGGAGATGGTGGTGTTGGTTGGATTGGTTTTGATCTGACAGTTTTGGATTGTCTGTGCTGGCCTCTTCGCGAGCAGGCTCGCTCCCACAGGGGGATCGCATTGCAAATGTAGGAGTGAGCCTGCTCGCGATAGCGGTGTGTCAGGCGCCACAAATGTTATGGGTAAACTCATCTGTAACTTGATTTAACATAGTCGCGGGTATATACACGCATCATGCTTCCTTCTCAGTGTTTGTGCACCAACCTGCGTCGCGCCGCTCGTGGCGTCAGCAGGCATTACGACGGCGCTCTCGACGGCTTCGGGATCAACGTTGCCCAGTATTCTTTGCTGTGCAATCTGCAGCGTCTGGATCAACCGAGCATTTCCGAACTCGCCGAGGCGATGGGTCTGGACCGCAGCACCCTCGGGCGCAATCTGCGGGTATTGGAAGGCGAGGGGCTGGTGGCGCTGGCCGAAGGCGAGGACATGCGCAACCGTATCGTCAAACTCACCGAGACCGGCGTGCAACGCCTGGCAGCGGCACTGCCGGCCTGGGAAGCAGCGCAGCAGCGGTTGATCGACCGACTGGGCGCCGAGAAGCGTGAAACCTTGCTCAGATTGCTGGATGAACTGGCCTGAGGCCGGTTTTTTCCAAACTCAAGCGGGTATATACCCGCAAGCGGAGAATAACAATGACATCGATGTGGCGTACGTGCGGTTGGGTGTTGCTGGGGAGTGCGCTGATCCTGGCGTTGTCATTGGGCGTGCGGCACGGCTTCGGGTTGTTTCTGTCACCGATGAGCGCTCAGTTCGGCTGGGGAAGAGAGGTGTTCGCCTTCGCCATTGCCTTGCAGAATTTGATCTGGGGCCTGGCGCAACCGTTTACCGGTGCATTGGCTGACCGCTTCGGCGCGGCAAAAGTGGTGCTCGTCGGTGGGGTGCTCTACGCGGTGGGTCTGGTGTGCATGGGCCTGTCTGATTCGGCGGTGACGCTATCACTGAGCGCTGGCCTGCTGATCGGCATTGGTCTGTCCGGCACCTCGTTTTCGGTGATCCTCGGCGTCGTCGGCCGCGCGGTGCCGCCGGAAAAACGCAGCATGGGCATGGGCATTGCCAGCGCCGCCGGCTCTTTCGGCCAGTTCGCTATGTTGCCGGGTACCCTCGGCTTGATTGGCTGGCTCGGCTGGTCGGCGGCGTTGTTGGTATTGGGCTTGCTGGTGGCGCTGATCGTGCCGCTGGTGAGCATGCTCAAGGACAAGCCGCTGCCGGTGCTTGGCCATGAACAAACCCTGTCCGAAGCGTTGCGCGAAGCCTGCTCGCATTCCGGGTTCTGGCTGCTGGCGTTTGGTTTTTTCGTTTGCGGTTTTCAGGTGGTGTTCATCGGTGTGCACTTGCCGGCCTATCTGGTCGATCAGCATCTGCCGGCCAGTGTCGGCACCACGGTGCTGGCGTTGATCGGGCTGTTCAATATCTTCGGCACCTACACCGCCGGCTGGCTCGGCGGACGCATGTCCAAGCCGCGCTTGCTCACCGCGTTGTATCTGCTGCGCGCAGTGGTGATCGTGTTGTTCCTGTGGCTGCCGGTGACGACCACGTCGGCGTACCTGTTTGGCATGGCCATGGGTTTCCTGTGGCTGTCGACGGTGCCGTTGACCAACGGTACGGTGGCGACCTTGTTCGGGGTGCGAAACCTTTCCATGCTCGGTGGCATCGTGTTCCTCTTCCATCAGTTGGGATCGTTCCTTGGCGGCTGGCTAGGCGGGGTGGTGTATGACCGAACCGGGAGTTATGACTTGATCTGGCAAGTGGCGGTTCTGCTGAGCCTGCTGGCAGCCGCGCTGAACTGGCCGGTGCGCGAGCGTCCGGTCGCACGCCTGCAAGCCGCAGCGAGCGCCGCATGAGCCGATTCTGGCGACGATTGGCCATCACTGCACTCGGCGCCGCTGTGCTGGCGCTGGTGTGGTGGGGCTGGCAGCAGGGCGGCCTGGCCTTGATGCAGTTGGGCATGAGCATTTGCTAGAAGCGGGCATGACGAGTAACGTCGAATCCTGAACGACTGCTCAAGGATGCTCGACATGCTGATGCGCTGGTGTGCTGTTCCCGCGTTGCTGATGGCGTTGACTGGTCTGGCCCAGGCCGCCGACTGTCCCGAATTGCTGCAAGGCTCACTGCCCAAGTTGCGAGCCAAGGAATCCATTGATCTGTGCAAGCAATACGCCGACAAGCCACTGGTGGTGGTCAATACGGCGAGCTTCTGCGGTTTTGCGCCGCAGTTCGAAGGCCTTGAGGCGCTGCATAAACGCTACGAAGGGCAAGGTTTGCAAATGCTCGGGGTGCCTTCCAACGACTTCAAACAGGAGTCCAAGGACAGCGCCGAGACTGCCAAGGTCTGCTACGCCAACTATGGCGTGACGTTCAATATGACCGAGCCGCAGAAGGTTCGTGGTGATGACGCTACGCATCTGTTCCAGATATTGGCGGCACAGAGCAGCGCACCGAAATGGAATTTCTATAAATATGTGGTCGATCGCCAAGGCAAGGTGATCGCCAATTTTTCCAGTCTGACCAAGCCGGATGATCCGGAGTTTATCGCCGCGATCGAGAAGGCTATCGCCTCGAAACCGCTGAAGCCATAGCGCTGTTTTTTTTGTGGGAGCGAGCCTGCTCGCGAAAGCGATCTGCCAGTCGACAGGTGTATTGGTTGATACACCGCCTTCGCGAGCAGGCTCGCCCCCACGCGGGAAGTGTGTTGTGGTGGTGAGCAAAATCAAGGCATCAAAAAAGCCCCGCCTCTGCAAAGAGAGCGGGGCTTTTTTGTAGGCGAGGGGTTAGCCTCGCCGTGCAGCATCAGAAGCGGTAAGTAGCGCCGACACCGAAACCGTTTGCCGAGTTTTCATACTTGGCATCGTAGGTCTGACCACGGTTGTTTTCGTTGCGGATCTTGACCGACTCTTCCTTCAGGTACGAGTAGGCGACATCGATGGTCAGGTCGTCGGTCGGGCTCCAGCCGGCACCGATACTGAAGATGGTGCGGTCGCCAGTCGGAATACGTGGCGAACGGTCTTCGTTATTGGTCGGCGACTGGTCGAACGTCAGGCCGGTACGCAATACCCATTCCTTGTTCAACTGATACGACGTACCCACGGCGTAGGCCCAGGAGTCATGCCAGTTCTGGTCTTCGTTGATCGAACCGAACTGACCAGCCAGCAACGGCTGTACCCCGGAGTTCTTGACGGTGATTTTTTCCAGCTGGCTCCAACGGGTCCAGGTGGTACCGGCATAGACGTTCCAGCGATCGTTGATTGCCTGGGTGACCGAGAAGTCGATGGATTCAGGCGTGGTGATCTTCAGCGAAGCGTCGTATTTCTGGTTGGCGCCCAGACCGATTGCGCCGAGCACACCGTAGTTGACCTTGGTGTTGCCTTCGAGCTTGTAGTCGACTTTCGAGTGGTAAGTCAGACCCAGGCGCGTGGTATCAGTGGCTTGTACCAGCACGCCGACGTTGTAGCCCAGCGCGGTGTCGTCACCCTTGATCTTGACCTTGCCGTCCGGGAACGCCGGAGAAATCGACAGATTGGACTCCAGCGAGCCGTCGATGCGGTTGATGGTCGGACCGAAACCGATCGATACCTTGTCGTTGAAGGCGTAGCTGACAGTTGGCTGGAATGTGATCACTTGTACTTCGGACTTGCTGCCGAAGTAACGGCCGGCAAAGCCTTTTTCGTAGTCGGTAATCAGGCCGAACGGCACGTACACGCCCAGGCCGAATGCCCAGTGCTCATCAATTGGTTTGACGTAGAAGCCCATAGGTACAGCGGTGAAGGGCACCATGTCGCCTTTGTTGCTGCCGCCGTTGGGGCTGGAGCTGGCGTTGCTGATATCGGTATGAGCATCGACAACGGCTACACCGCCGGTGACTTGTTCGCGCTTGATGCGCGACATGCCGGCAGGGTTGCCATAAACAGTGCTTGCGTCGTCTGCAGAAGAAGATCGCCCGGCAAAACCAGTCCCCATCCCACTGATGCTTTGTTCGTTGAGGGCAAAGCCGGCCGCGAAAATTTGAGTGGAGGCAAGGGTAACGGCGAGGCTAAGGGTGGTTTTGAGCATGACTTTTTTCATTATTAGAACTCCTGGTGATCACCGGGGCGAAAATTACCAACATTTTCGCCCTAGCGCTATAGCTCGTATGCCTTGATTTAGAGCGGTTTTGTAGGACAATCCGACCAGATTCGCGACCTGTTGGCAGATCTTTTGAAACCAGACGGTCAGCAAGCGACCTGATTCACCGTTGAAACACAGGTGTGCCAGGCGTAAGTGAAGTCGCGCAGACGACCTTGGGGTTGGAAGGTCTGGCGCCAGATGCGCGCCATTCCCAGTAAATCGCTGGAATCGGGGAGTGTGGGGTTTTGTTCTTCTACCAGCAGCCAGGCAATGGCCGTGGCGTAACGCAGATTTACTGTCAATTCCAGGTGCGGACCGGTCAGGAAGGCATGCTGACTGGCGAGGCCACGAACCAGGCTGGCACGTTCCGGATCGAGCGCCAGATAATCATCCCAAAGGGCCTGGTGGCGATGCTCGGCGATACGGTAGAGGCCGTGGCCACGGCGGTCATGGAGGGCGGAACCCAGGGCAGACTGGCTGGCGGCGATGCCCAGCAGGAGAGATTCGGCGGTCGCGCTGTGGCGTCCCAGATAAATCAGCGTAGGACGGATCACGTAGCGGCACAGTTCGCTGGCAGCGATACCCATAACACCCTCGGTTCTTGTTATTAATGGCGAGTCCTGAAAGGGGGCTTGGCAGCTATGGATCGGTTCAGGCTCGCCGCAAGCGGATCATGCCGCTTGAGTTGAAGTGTAGTGTCATATTCGCGACGTAAAGGACTGTTTTTAAAATATTTCCCGCTGCGGGGAATATCCGTTATATCCGATGGTACTTAGCCGCTGAGGGGTAAAAGCGAAACATCAGGCAATAAAAAGCCCCGCATTGTGTGCGGGGCTTTTGCTTTTGCAGCCTTTTCGGCTCTCAGGCAACCAGTGCCTGACGGGTACGATCGATCACGGCCTGCAGCGGTTCAGCGCTGGAGTACTGATCGGGGTACAGACGCTCGCTGTGGCGGGCGATACCGTGTTCGTTGACCAGTGTGAAGCTGAAGCAGCCTTTGCGAGCGGCCATGATCAGGCAGTTCATTGGTGCAAAAGCGTTGGTTAGGGTGCGAATGGCATCCTGAGTATGGATTTGAGTAGACATAGTTATTAGGTGTTCCTACAAATGACACGGATAAGAACCGTGCAACGTTAAAACGTTCCAGTAACGTCGACCACCATTGGTCGAACGAAGAACCCGACTGGAACAAAGCAGCCAGTTTGAAGCGCTATTAAGTTGGCGCGCTTGGGCTGGCAGGTAGGTACTTAGGAGGGCAGGCATCACAACGAGGGCAAAGGTTCTGGGCCCGGGGTGAAGATCCTGATCAATTTGCAGGTTGGTTCGGTCAGAGTAAGTGTTCTTCGCAACACCCTTCACGTCATTGGAAGGCTGTGTTGTCGCAAGATTTACCTGGAAACCATCGAGGGGTCGTTCCCGCTTTTTTCGGTAGAGCTTCTTGGAAGAAGGCAGACCGTGGGGATGTGTTCGACCGGAATTGACTTTCAGCTTGGTACTAACGCCGCGGATACTAACGGATCGAAACGGGTAAAGCAAACTTCGTGTAGAAAAACATTGCAGACGCCGATTGAGTCTGCTTTGGGGGGGGCGATGAATTGCCCGCATTTAGCGCAGCTAGTGACCGTCGGTCGGTGAAGATTTGTTCATCAAGTCCCGTGCCAGACCGGTTTATCCCCAGACCGGTTAGCAAAACGACCCGAAAAAGCGCATCGATATAACCGGGTAACAGGTACTTGTGCACATTAGTTGCGCAAGCTGTAACGGCACTGTCATACCAATCCTGACTCCACTGGCTGCCTGCATCGAAAGTTTAAGTCAATGAAAAACATCGCTTTTTTTTGTTGGTGAAAAAATCGTCAGTTTGACTGCGAGCCCCATTCCATAAGGCTTTGCGACGGTTGGAGGGCGGTTGTCCACTGAGTTATCCACAGCTTCTGTGGATTGTCCCGAGCGCTTGCTCTAGGACGGGCGTGCCGGGTTGTTTTTCGACTTTACCTGTAAGAAAAAGAGAGTAGAGTGGCGCGCCTTCCGATTCGTCCCACAGTGCTTTATGAAGTTTCGCTCAGTATCAGACTCTGTTACCTCACAACCTTCTCCTGTTACCCCGCCCAAGCGATTTTCTGTTCGCGTCGCAGAATGGCTGCTCGACAGCCCGCGCCTGAGCGACAGTCATAATGCCAAACACATCGCAGGGTGTTTGCTCAAACAACCGGCGCGTGAAGGCGTGGTGGCTGCGCAAAGCCGCCTCGGTCAGTTGATGTGCCGTGAGTGCGGTAACGCCCGGGATCGTCGCATCGGTCAGGATCTGCTGCGCCAGGCCGCTCGCGCCGGTGACCGTCGTGCGCAACAGGAACTCGGTCTGCTCGAAGACTGAGCTGTCCAAGACCTGACACCTTGGTTAACCTTCAGGCTTTATAAGATCGGCGGGAGTGGCTATGGCGATGGACTTGACCAGCGTATTGCTGGGGCTTGCGGGGGCGGGATTGCCACTGCTGGCGCTGGCCTGGCAACTGCAACGCCGGGCGAGCAATGGCCAGGCCGAGGTCGCCTTGCTCGAAGAGCGACTGGCCATGGCGCAACTGACGCAGGACGGACTCAACGCGCAGCTCGACGCCAGCCGCGATGAAGTTGCCGATCTCGGCCAGGCCAACGCCGCCAAGCAGGCTGATCTGGCAGCGCTGCGCCGGGAAGTCGAGCTGCTGCAGATCGAGCGTGATGACGCCCGCGATGCCTCCCACGCCTGGAACCTCGAACGCGCGAACAAGGAAGCTGAGCTGCGCCGCCTCGACGCACAAGCCGCTTCACTGAACGCCGAACTGCGCGAGCAACAGGAAAGCCACCAGCAACGCCTCAACGACCTGCAAGGCTCGCGCGATGAACTGCGTGCGCAGTTTGCCGAACTGGCCGGGAAGATCTTCGATGAGCGTGAGCAGCGCTTTGCCGAGACCAGTCAGCAGCGGCTCGGGCAGTTGCTTGATCCGCTCAAGGAGCGCATCCAGTCCTTCGAAAAACGGGTGGAAGAAAGTTATCAGGCCGAGGCCCGCGAGCGCTTCTCGCTGGCCAAGGAGCTGGAACGTTTGCAGGCGCTCAATCTGCGCCTGAGCGACGAAGCCACCAACCTCACCCGCGCCCTCAAAGGCCAGAAAACCCAAGGCAACTGGGGCGAGCTGATTCTTGAGCGCGTGCTCGAACACGCCGGTCTGGAGAAGGGCCGCGAGTATCAGACCCAAGTTAACCTCAAAGGCCCGGATGGCGAGCGCTTCCAGCCTGACGTGATCATTTATCTGCCGGGCGACAAGCAAGTGGTGGTGGACTCCAAGGTGAGTCTCACCGCCTATCAGCAATACGTTGCAGCCGACGACGACACCCTCGGGCAGATCGCGATCAAGCAGCATGTATTGTCGTTGCGCAATCACGTCAAAGGCCTGGCCGGCAAGGATTACAAACGTCTTGAAGGCCTGCACAGCCTCGATTTCGTTTTGCTCTTCGTGCCGATCGAGGCCGCATTTTCGGCAGCTTTGCAGGCTGAGCCATCGCTGTTTCAGGAAGCCTTCGACCGCAACATCGTCATCGTCAGCCCGACGACGTTGCTGGCGACTTTGCGGGTGATCGACAGTCTGTGGAAACAGGAGCGCCAGAGCCAGAACGCGCGGGAAATCGCCGAGCGCGCCGGGTGGCTGTACGACAAGTTCGTGCTGTTCATTCAGGATCTTGACGAGGTCGGCAACCGCCTGCAGCAACTGGACAAAGCCTACAGCTCAGCGCGCAACAAGCTGACAGAAGGGCGCGGTAATCTGGTCAGTCGCAGTGAGCAGCTGAAATTGCTCGGCGCCCGGGCGAGCAAGAGCTTGCCGGCGGATTTGCTGGAGCGGGCGATGACCGATGTCGATGGTCTCGTCGAACTTCCTGAATAAAGATCAAAAGATCGCAGCCTCCGGCAGCTCCTACAGGATGTACGCCATACCAATGTAGGAGCTGCCGGAGGCTGCGATCTTTTGCTTCTATAGCGGCAAGTACCGACTCAACAACGCCCGCAACGCCGCCGGCTTCACCGGTTTGGGCAGATAATCCAGCCCCGCCGCATGCACCTGGGCGACCATCTCCGGTCGCCCGTCAGCGCTGATCACTACCCCCGGCACCGGCTCACCCAGGCTCGTGCGCAACCACGCCATCAGCTCAGTGCCGGTATCGCCGTGGTCGAGGTGATAGTCGACCAACGCCAGTTGCGGCCGCACGCCGTCATTTAACAGCGCAGCACATTCTTCGCGATTGCGCGCTGTCCACACCTGACAGCCCCAGCGACTGAGCAGGCTGTTCATGCCGATCAGAATGCTGTCTTCATTGTCGATGCATAGCACCCGCGCGCCGCTTGGCAACTTGCCATTCATTTCGGCTGCAGCGCTTGCCGGTTGGGCCTGCGAGCGAGCGAGCGGCACGCTGACGCTGAACACACTGCCGCGACCCGGCCACGAGCGCACCCGCAAGGTGTGACCGAGTACCCGGCACAAACCATCGGCAATTGCCAAACCCAGGCCGAGGCCTTTTTCAGCGCGGGTCTGATGACTGTCGAGGCGTTTGAACTCTTCGAAAATCACTTGCTGTTTATCTTCCGGGATCCCTGGCCCGCGATCCCACACCTCCAGACACAATTCGCCGCCGCGCCGCCGCACGCCCAGCAGCACCGGGCCTTTGGCGTAGCGGAAAGCGTTAGTCAGGAAGTTCTGCAAAATGCGCCGCAGCAATTTGATGTCGCTGTCGATACGCAGATGGCTGCCGCGCACCCGGAACTTCAAACCCTGTTCCTGCGCCAGTGCCTTGAATTCCGCGCCGAGCGTGTCAAACAGTTCATTGACCGCAAACGCCTTGCGGTCCGGGTTGATCTTGCCGTTTTCCAGACGAGAAATATCCAGCAGATCGCTGATCAAGTCCTCGGCCGAACGCAGTGAGCTGTCGAGGTGCTGCACCAGTTTCTGCGCCTCGCTGCTCAAGCCGTCGTCCTGATGGGAGAGGGCGGCGGAGAACAGCCGAGCGGCGTTCAGCGGTTGCATCAAGTCATGGCTGACCGCCGCGAGAAAGCGGGTTTTCGACTGGTTGGCGGCTTCGGCGGTGCCTTTGGCTTCAGTCAGCGCGACATTGAGTTGCGACAGCTCCTGGGTGCGTTCGCTGACCCGTTGTTCCAGCCCTTCATTGGCTTCGGTCAGTGCCTGCTCGGCTTCGCGGAACGCGGTGATGTCGGTGAAACTCATGACGAAACCGCCCCCCGGCATCGGGTTGCCGATCAGTTCGATCACCCGGCCGTTGGGGAACAGCCGTTCAGAGGTGTGCGCGCGGCCCTGACGCATCCAGTGCAAGCGGCGGGCAACGTGGACTTCCGCTTCGCCGGGGCCGCACAGGCCGCGCTCGGCGTTGTAGCGAATGATGTCGGCAATCGGCCGACCGACGCTGATCAAGCCGTCGGGGTAGTTGAACAGCTCCAGATAACGACGGTTCCAGGCCACCAGTTTCAGTGACTGGTCGACCACGCTGATGCCTTGCGTGATGTTCTCGATCGCACCCTGCAGCAAGGCACGGTTGAACTGCAGCACCTCGGAGGCTTCGTCGGCGATGCGCACGACGTCCTCCAACTGCATTTCCCGACCTTCGATGGCGGCTTTTACCACTGCGCGCGTCGACGAAGCGCCGAGTACACCGGCCAGCAAGCGCTCGGTATGGGCGATCCACTCGCCGTCGGCATTCTGGTTGGGGTTGAAGCCTTTGCCCTGGCGATAGGCGAAGCGAATGAAGCTCTGGCGCGCACGTTCCTCACCGACAAAACGCGCGGCCAATTGCAGCAAGTCGTCGATTTGCACCGCCAGCATTGAGCGTGCGCTCGGTCGCGCACTGATCTCCTGACCGATGAAACGTCCGGCCTGCCAGTGTTCCGATACGCGGGTACGCGACAGCACCGAAACCCAGGCGAACAGAGTGAAGTTGCCGGCCAGCGACAGCACTACGCCTTGGGTCAGCGGGGTAATCGGCAGGTTCAGCGGATTGCTGTGCAACCACGCCAGCCCTGGAAAACTGCTTAACGACCAGCCAAGGCTGTGCGCGGCGATCGGCAGGATCAAGGTGTAGAACCACAGGAAAGTACCGGCGGCCAAACCGGCGAAAACGCCGCGCCGGTTGGCCTGTTTCCAGTACAGCGCACCGAGCATGGCGGGCGCCAGTTGAGTCACGGCGGCGAACGCGATCTGGCCGATGGTCGCCAGGCTTGCGGTCGAGCCGAGCAAGCGATAGCTGACGTAGGCCAGCAACAGAATCACCACGATGCTGACGCGGCGTACCGAGAGCATCCATTGGCGGAACACTTCGAACGGGCGCTCGGCGTTATTGCGCCGCAGCAGCCACGGCAACAGCATGTCGTTGGAGACCATGGTCGACAACGCCACACTGGCGACAATCACCATGCCGGTCGCCGCCGACGCGCCACCGATAAACGCCAGCATGGCCAGCGCCGGATGGGCCTGCGCCAGTGGCAGGCTGATCACGAAGGAGTCGGGCAGCACATCGCGTGGCAACAGCATCTGACCAGCGAGCGCGATCGGCACGACAAACAGCGCGGCCAAGGCCAGATAGGCCGGAAATACCCATTTGGCCAGGCGCAGATCTTGCGGGTCGATGTTCTCAACCACGGTGACGTGGAACTGCCGGGGCAGGCAGATGATCGCCATCATTGCCACGCCGGTCTGCACCACCATCGACGGCCAGTTGATGGTTTCTTTCCAGTATTCCTCGAGACGCGGGGCGAGCATGGCCTGGTTGAACAGGTCATCGAAACCGTCATACAGGCCATAAGTGACGAAAGCGCCGACGGCGAGAAAGGCGAACAGTTTGACCAGCGATTCGAAAGCAATCGCCAGCACCATGCCACGGTGGTGTTCGGTGGCATCGAGGTTACGCGTGCCGAAGACGATGGTGAACAGCGCCAGCACCAGCGACACGATCAGCGCGGTGTCCTGGGCGCGAGTGCCCATGGCGTCGGCACCGGCGCCGATCAGCAGGTTCACGCCGAGGACGATGCCTTTGAGTTGCAGGGCGATGTAGGGGAGGACGCCGACCAGACAGATCAACGCCACGACCACCGCCAGCGATTGCGATTTGCCGTAGCGCGCGGCGATAAAGTCAGCGATGGAGGTGATGTTCTCCTGTTTGCTGATCATCACCATTTTCTGCAGGACCCACGGCGCGCCGACCAACAGCAGAATCGGTCCGAGGTAAATCGGCAGGAATGACCACAATTGCTCGGCGGCTTGACCGACAGCGCCGAAGAACGTCCAGCTGGTGCAATAAACCGCCAGCGACAGGCTGTACACCCAGGCACGCACGCGCGGCGGCAACGGCGTGCTGCGGCGGTCGCCGTAGAAGGCGATGGCGAACATGATGGCCATATAGGCCAGGGCGACGGCGGCGATCAGCCCGGTGGACAGCGACATGCAACACTCCCGACAAAAGACTCCCCGGCAATCCTGCCCGGGCGGACAGTCTCGCATGCGCGGGGCGGTTAGTCAGTGTCGACCAAGGTCGTGGCGTGGTGGGGTGTCGCAGGTTTGAATGGGTGGGGTTGTGCGTTGACATTGCCAGGCATCAAACCCTGTAGGAGCTGTCGAGTGAAACGAGGCTGCGATCTTTTGATTTTTCAAAATCAAGATCTAAAGATCGCAGCGTGCCGCAGCTCCTGCATGAATATCGGCGTCAGTCCTGACGCAACGCAATATCAATCAGCCGATGCAGTTCATCCACCTCCAGCGCCGCCGCCGAAAACAGAATCCGGAACACCACCGGTGCGACCACCAGATTGATCAGCCGATCAACACTCGGAGCCACTTCATCCGGATGCCGCTCAATGATCGTCTGCAACTGCGCGCCAATGATCGTCACGCAATAGCCCGGCGTAGCACTGGCCTGCACGTCGCGCATCATGTTGCGCCCAGGCTCCGAACTCATCTCATCGAGATACTGCTCAGCCCACGCACGAATATCACTGCGCAAGCTGCCGGTTTGCGCCGGTTCGCTGTCCGGACGCATGCGGGCGAGGGCGACGTCGGCCAACAATGCCGACAGGTCACCCCAGCGCCGGTAAATCGTCGACGGTGTAACGCCTGCACGCGCGGCGATCTGCGGGACGGTCACGCTCGAGCGCTCCTGTTCTTGCAGGAGCGCACGGACTGCCGAATGAATTGCATCTTGCACCCGGGCACTGCGGCCGCCGGGGCGTAAACCTTCTTTAATAGCCATGGCGCAGACCTTAACACAAAGAATTTGCTTTAAGCGCGAGGCAGTAGCACACTCCGCAAAAGCAAAAAATTAGCTTTTGCGGAGTGTACCCATGACCAGCCTTGCTTCCAATCGATCCAGCCTGTGGTTTCTGGCGATTACTTTACTGAGTTTTCTCGCCGCCTCCACGGCGCCAACGCCGCTGTATCACCTGTATCAGGATCAGCTGCACTTTTCGGCAGCCGTCCTGACCCTGATTTTCGGCGTCTACGCCCTCAGCCTGTTGGCGGCTCTATTAACAGTCGGTTCGCTGTCCGACCACTTGGGACGCAAACCGGTGATCTTCGCCGCCGTGCTGCTCAACGCGTTGGCGATGTTGCTGTTTATCTACGCCGACAGCGTGGCGTGGCTGATCAGCGCGCGTGTTCTGCAAGGGTTTGCCACCGGCATGGCCACCGCTGTTTTAAGCGCGACATTGCTCGACGCCGATCGTCAGCAGGGGCCGCTGATCAACAGTGTCGCGCCGTTGCTCGGCATGGCCTTGGGCGGCATGGGGTGCGGTTTACTGGCGGAGTTTGCGCCGGCACCTATGCAGCTGACCTATTGGCTGCTGCTCGCACTGTTTGTATTGCAAGGCATTTATGTCTGGCGCTTACCGGAAAGCGTCACTCCGCAAGCGGGGGCGTGGGCCTCGTTGCGGCCGACACTGCACGTGCCGATTCAAGCGCGGGCCACCTTGTGGCGCGTGTTGCCACTGAACACGGCAACCTGGGCGCTCGGCGGTTTCTACGCCTCGTTGGCACCGTCATTGGTGCGCACCGCCACCGGTTCGACTTCCAATCTGATCGGCGGCGCAACCGTGGCCGCCCTGACAGTGACCGGTGCATTGATGATTTTCACGCTGCGCAATCGTCCCGCCGCACGGGCGTTGCAGTTGGGTGCGAGCCTGCTGCCGATCGGTCTGGTATTGATTCTGCTGGGCGTGCACAGCGCCAGCCTGTCGCTGTTTTTCCTCGGCACGCTGGTGGCCGGTTGCGGCTTTGGCTCGGGATTCCTCGGCGCCGTGCGCAGCCTGGTGCCGCTGGCCTTGCCCCATGAGCGGGCAGGATTGATGGCGGCCTATTACGTGCTCAGTTATCTGGCGTTCTGCCTACCGGCGTTGCTCGCCGGGCACTTGTCGCGTAGCTACGGTTTGCTGGCAACCACCGATGGTTACGGGGTGGTGTTGATCGTGTTGGCCATTGGTGCGCTGTTACTCAGCCTGCGCCCAGCCGCAGCCAAAGTGTGCCGCGCTCCATAACCCCCTCGATTCCGGTTAGCCTTGCCCAGCCTTCTCTCACGGATCGCCCCATGAAGATTATCCGCAGCAAGACCTTCACTGCCGAGCGCGCCTGGGGCGCGCTGGACATCGCCAACATGAACGGCATCACCACGCGCCTGCACTGGACGGATCAGCCGTACAAATGGCACATCAACGATGGTGAGGAAGTATTTGTGGTGCTCGATGGCCAAGTGCTGATGCATTACCGCGATCTGGGCGAAGAAAAACAGGTGCAGCTTGAGGTCGGTGACATCTTCTATGCGAGTGTCGGCACCGAGCATGTCGCCCATCCGCAAGGCGCAGCGCGGATTCTGGTGATCGAGAGCGAAGGCAGCGTCTGACTGCTTATTGGTAAAACAGATAACAGTTAGAGAAATTACCCGTTATATAGATATTCGATTCGGTTCTACCATGGACTCAACCTCACCAGAGGAGAGGACTCCATGATGACTTGCCCCAACAGCGCCAAACCCGGCATCAAACCGTTCCGCCAGCTTCAGCACCCGCGTGAAGTGATTCGCCAGTTCACCCCCAACTGGTTCGCCGCGACCATGGGCACCGGTGTGCTGGCGTTGGCGCTGGCGCAACTGCCATTGGCCATTCCAGGCCTGCACGCTATCGCCGAAGGTTTGTGGTTGTTCAACATTCTGTTATTCAGCCTGTTTACCGTCGCCTACGCCGCGCGCTGGATGCTGTTCTTCGACGAGGCCCGGCGGATTTTCGGCCACTCCACGGTTTCGATGTTCTTCGGCACGATTCCCATGGGCCTGGCGACCATCATCAACGGCTTTCTGGTGTTTGGCTTGCCGCGCTGGGGTGACGGCGTGATTCACCTCGCCGAAGTGCTGTGGTGGATCGATGTGGCCATGTCGCTGGCTTGCGGCGTGTTGATCCCTTACATGATGTTTACCCGTCAGGAACACAGCATTGATCAGATGACCGCCGTCTGGTTGCTGCCGGTCGTGGCGGCAGAGGTGGCGGCGGCCAGCGGTGGTTTGCTCGCACCGCATCTCACCGATGCCC
This sequence comes from Pseudomonas sp. Irchel s3h9, assembly GCF_900187475.1. Classification (NCBI taxonomy): domain Bacteria; kingdom Pseudomonadati; phylum Pseudomonadota; class Gammaproteobacteria; order Pseudomonadales; family Pseudomonadaceae; genus Pseudomonas; species Pseudomonas sp. Irchel s3h9. Next base: position 26,315 of record NZ_FYDH01000027.1, read on the forward strand.
ACTCACAACTGGTGATACTGACGACGAGCTACGTGCTCTGGGCCTTTTCCCTACCGGTAGCATTCAGCATTCTGACCATCCTGCTGCTGCGCATGGCCCTGCACAAACTGCCCCACGAAAATATGGCGGCGTCGAGCTGGCTGGCCCTCGGCCCGATCGGCACCGGTGCGCTGGGCATGTTGCTGTTGGGCGGTGATGCGCCGGCGATATTCGCGGCGAACGGTCTGCCCGGTATCGGTGAAATCGCCTCGGGTGTGGGGCTTATTGCCGGGATAACCCTGTGGGGCTTCGGGCTGTGGTGGATGCTGATGGCGCTGCTGATCACCGTGCGTTACTTGCGTGACGGCATCCCGTTCAACCTCGGCTGGTGGGGCTTCACCTTCCCGTTGGGCGTGTATTCGCTGGCAACTCTGAAACTGGCGAGTACCCTGAACCTGACGTTTTTCAGTGTCGTCGGCACGCTGTTGGTGATGTTGCTGGCGCTGATGTGGCTGATCGTCGGCAAACGTACCGTGCAAGGCGCCTGGCGGGGCGAGCTGTTTGTCTCGCCGTGCATCGCAGGTTTGAAGAAATAAGCTGAAAAGTTTAGGTAAGGTGTGGCCTGGATCGCGGTTCGAGAATCCAATAAGCAGTACCCAGGCCTCTCTACCTTAAACATCAGGGAAACACGGAAGATGAGTCACCCCTCACAGTTCAACCTGCTGCGCACCCGGCGCTTCTTGCCGTTCTTCATCACGCAGTCGCTCGGCGCGTTCAACGACAACGTGTTCAAACAGTCGCTGATCCTCGCCATTCTCTATCGGCTGACCATCGAGGGTGACCGTTCGATCTGGGTCAACCTGTGTGCGTTGCTGTTTATCCTGCCGTTTTTCCTGTTCTCGGCACTGGCCGGGCAGTTCGGGGAAAAATTCGCCAAGGACGCGCTGATCCGTCTGATCAAGCTCGCGGAAATCGCGATCATGGCCGTAGGATCGGTCGGTTTTCTCTTCGATCACTTGTCGCTGATGCTGGTGGCGCTCTTCGCCATGGGTACCCATTCGGCGCTGTTCGGGCCGGTGAAGTATTCCATCCTGCCGCAGGCCTTGCGCGAGGATGAGCTGGTGGGCGGCAACGGCCTGGTGGAGATGGGCACGTTTCTGGCGATTCTTGCCGGGACGATTGGTGCCGGGGTCATCATGTCCTCTTCGCACTATGCACCGTTGGTGTCCTGCGCCATCGTCGGGATCGCCGTGCTGGGTTATCTGGCCAGTCGCAGCATTCCGCGCGCGGCGGCATCCTCCCCGGAGATGCGCCTGAACTGGAACATCTTCAGTCAATCCTGGGCCACGCTGAAGCTCGGTCTGGGCCAGACGCCAGCGGTGTCGCGCTCGATTGTCGGCAACTCGTGGTTCTGGTTTGTCGGGGCGATTTACCTGACGCAGATTCCCGCCTACGCCAAGGAATGGATGCACGGCGATGAGACCGTGGTCACCCTGATTCTCACCGTGTTTTCGGTCGGGATTGCGCTGGGTTCGATGCTTTGCGAGAAGCTGTCCGGACGCAAGGTGGAGATCGGTCTGGTGCCGTTCGGTTCGTTCGGTCTGACCGTATTCGGTTTGCTGCTGTGGTGGCATTCCGGCGGGATTCCCGACAGCGTCAGCGGCCACAGCTGGATTGAAGTGCTGGGCTTCGTGCACACCTGGGCGGTGTTGGTCGACATCCTCGGCCTCGGCATTTTCGGTGGTTTCTACATCGTGCCGTTGTATGCCTTGATCCAGTCGCGCACCGCCGAGAACGAGCGAGCAAGGGTGATTGCCGCCAACAACATTCTCAACGCACTGTTTATGGTGGTCTCGGCCATCGTCTCGATTGTGCTGTTGAGTGTGGCCAAGCTGTCGATCCCGCAGTTGTTCCTGGTGGTGTCGCTGCTGAATATTGGCGTCAACGCCTACATCTTCAAAATCGTCCCCGAGTTCAGCATGCGCTTCATGATCTGGCTGCTCAGCCATTCCATGTACCGCGTCGAGCACCGCAACCTTGAAGCCATTCCGGATGAAGGCGCGGCATTGCTGGTGTGCAACCACGTGTCGTTTGTCGATGCGTTGTTGATTGGTGGCGCGGTGCGTCGGCCGATTCGCTTTGTCATGTACTACAAGATCTACAACCTGCCGGTGCTGAACTTTATCTTCCGCACGGCGGGGGCGATTCCGATTGCCGGACGGAATGAGGACATCCAGATCTACGAAAAGGCTTTCACCCGGATTGCTCACTATTTGAAGGCCGGTGAGTTGGTGTGCATCTTCCCGGAAGGCAAGTTGACGGCGGACGGCGAGATGAATGAGTTCAGGGGCGGGCTCACGCGGATTCTCGAAGAGACACCGGTGTCGGTGATTCCGCTGGCGTTGCAAGGGCTGTGGGGGAGTTTCTTCAGTCGCGATCCGAACAAAGGGTTTTTTCACCGATTGTGGTCGCGGGTGACGTTGGTGGCAGGAGCGCCGGTGGGCGTTGATGCTGCTGAGCCGGCGAAGTTGCAGGGGTTGGTCGGGGAGTTGCGCGGGGCAGTTAGATAGCCGGCGATTTTAAGGGCTTCTTCGCGAGCAGGCTCGCCCCCACTGTTGACCGTATTCCTCTGACGGAACGCGGTTTAATGTGGGAGCGAGGCTGCTCGCGAAAGTGGTAGTGGCTTAAGCGCTGACCTTAAGCCCAATCAACCCGGTAATGATCAACGCCACACTGGCCAGCCGAATCAACGCCATCGACTCGCCAAACAGGATGATTCCGGCAATCACCGTGCCCACCGCACCGACGCCGGTCCAGATCGCATAGGCGGTGCCCAACGGCAATTCCTTCATCGCAAGGCCGAGCAGGCCAAGGCTGATGGCCATGGCCGCAACGGTCAGAACGGTGGGGAGCGGGCGGGTGAAACCGTCGGTGTATTTCAGGCCGACGGCCCAGCCGACTTCAAACAGGCCGGCGAAAAACAGAATGATCCAGGACATGAAAGACCTCCATCGATAGACGGGGTCGTCCCCAGATTAATAACTCGATCGAGCCGCAGGGTCGTCCCCGCGTTACGCAATAGTGTGACGAGCATTAACCCGGGGATCAAGTTTTCGCCTCAGTCGGCCGCTTGCTGCGCCAGCGACTCGCGATCTTCCTTTTCACTCATGCGCCGGAAGTACGTCGACAGCAGTGCCCCGGAAATATTGTGCCAAACGCTGAACAGCGCACTCGGCACCGCCGCCAATGGCGAGAAATGTGCACTGGCCAGCGCGGCACCCAATCCCGAATTCTGCATGCCGACTTCCAGCGCCAGCGATTTGCGCTGGGCCAACGGCAACTTGAACAGGCGCCCGGTGAAATAACCCAGCAGATAACCGAAGCTGTTGTGCAGCATCACCACGGCCATGATCAACAGGCCGGATTCGGCGATTTTCGCCTGACTGGCGGCCACCACGGCAGTGACAATGATCACGATGCTGATCACCGATACCAGCGGCAACACGTCCACGGCATGACGAACCTTGTCACCGAGCATGCGTTGGGCAACCACACCAAGAATGATCGGCAGCAGCACCACTTGCAGGATCGACCAAAACAGCTCCATGAACGACACCGGCAACCACGCCGAAGCCAATAGCCAGATCAGCGCCGGCGTCAGCAGCGGGGCGAGGAGGGTGGTCACGGCAGCAATGGCCACCGACAACGCCAGATCACCTCGGGCCAGCCAGGTCATCACGTTGGACGAGGTGCCGCTCGGGCAGCAGCCAACCAGAATAACCCCGACGGCGATTTCCGGCGGCAGATGAAACACCTGGCAGAGCAACCACGCCACACCGGGCATGATCACGAAATGTGCAACCACGCCCAGCGCTACGCGCCAGGGATGGCGGGCGACAGCAGCGAAGTCGTCGAGTTTGAGGGTCAGGCCCATGCCGAACATCACCAGCCCGAGCAGCGGCACGATCGCGCTTTTCAGGCCGAGGAACCACGCCGGTTGCAGGAACGCAATCACCGCGAAAATCAGAACCCAGTAAGCGAAGGTATTGCCGACAAAGCGGCTGAGTGCAGCCAGTGCGCGCATGGCTTGTTCCTTATTGTTTGTTACACCACAAAACATTGTGGGAGCTGGCTTGCCAGCGATGGCGGCGTGTCAGACTCCCTATAAGCCATCTGTAACACCGCTATCGCTGGCAAGCCAGCTCCCACATTTGAACCGGTTCCATCAGTTGGAACTGGTTGGATTTAGATCCCCTGCGGAGTCTCTTCCCCACCCAACGCTTCAACCAGCGCTGGCAGGAAATCACCGAAGGTCAGCATCATCAGCGTGAAGCTGGCATCCAGTTGACCCAGCGCCTCGTCGCCACCGTCCTGCTCCGCCTGATCCTGCAACAGATCTTCGAACTTCAGACGTTTGACCGTCATCTTGTCGTCGAGCATGAACGACAGTTTGTCCTGCCAGGCCAGCGACAACTGAGTGACGACTTTGCCAGTGCTCAGGTGCAGCTGGATTTCTTCGCTGGTCAGGTCCTGACGCTTGCAACGCACGATGCCGCCATCTTCGTGGGTGTCGCGCAGTTCGCACTCGTCCAGTACATAGAAGTCATCAGCGGCTTTTTGGGTGGTGACCCAGTCAGTCATGACCGCAGTCGGTGCCATTTTCACGGTCAGCGGACGGACGGGCAGGGTGCCGATCACTTCACGCAGGGTCGACAGCAGGTCTTCGGCACGTTTCGGGCTGGCCGAGTTGACCAGGATCAGGCCCTGTTTCGGCGCGATAGCGGCAAAGGTCGACGAGCGACGGATGAAGGCGCGCGGCAGGAACGCCTGGATGATTTCATCCTTGATCTGATCGCGTTCCTTCTTATAGACCTTGCGCATCTGTTCGGCTTCGATCTCTTCGACCTTTTCCTTGACCGCGTCGCGCACGACGCTGCCCGGCAGAATGCGTTCTTCTTTACGCGCGGAAATAAGCAGGAAGTCACCGCTGACGTGCACCAGTGGAGCATCTTCGCCTTTGCCGAACGGCGCGACGAAACCGTAGGTGGTCAACTCCTGGCTTGCACATGGACGCGCCAGTTTGGTGGCCAGTGCAGTTTCCAGCGCCTCGGCATCGACAGGCAGGTCTTGGGTCAGGCGATAGATAAGCAGGTTTTTGAACCACATGGGGTGAGTCTCTCCTTTATACAAAGGGGGGCATTATTGTCTTCGCCGTCCCATAGGCCAACCCTTCTCTAAGCCTTTGGAAGGCCTGAGAAAATTATTTAAAAAAGTGCTTGCCAGAGGTTGGGTCGCTCCGTAGAATGCGCGCCACACCGAAGCGAAGGGTGATTAGCTCAGCTGGGAGAGCGTCTGCCTTACAAGCAGAATGTCGGCGGTTCGATCCCGTCATCACCCACCATTCGTTTCAAGTGTTTAGCGCAGCGGTAGTTCAGTCGGTTAGAATACCGGCCTGTCACGCCGGGGGTCGCGGGTTCGAGTCCCGTCCGCTGCGCCATATTCGGTAACCTGGACCACTGAACGCCAGGTCACCACGGAAAAACCCGCCAAGGCGGGTTTTTTTCTGCTCCAAGGTTGTACCCGCGGGATGTGTCGTTTTACTGGTTTTCGGATTTATTTGAAAAAAAATTCAATTAAATCAACACTTTACGAAAACTTGTGGCATAATGCGTCCCGTAACGAAGCGAAGGGTGATTAGCTCAGCTGGGAGAGCGTCTGCCTTACAAGCAGAATGTCGGCGGTTCGATCCCGTCATCACCCACCATTCGTTTCAAGCGTTTCGCGCAGCGGTAGTTCAGTCGGTTAGAATACCGGCCTGTCACGCCGGGGGTCGCGGGTTCGAGTCCCGTCCGCTGCGCCATATTCGGAATCTGGAACACTGAACGCCAGATTCCACAGAAAGCCCGCCTAGTGCGGGCTTTTTGCTGTCCTGGATTTATTGATTCCATGTCCTCAAAGGTGCTTTGACACCGCTCTACTGCGCGGCATTCTGGCTGTGCCGATAATCGCTCACTGCCTCATACACCGCTTTACGCAAGCGGTTGATTCCGCCAATCGGCCGATGCGCCTCAAGCCCGAACCACGGATTGAACGAAAGATTGTCACACGCCAGATTCAGCGCCGGTGTATCGAAGTCCTGCGGTGGCAGAGTGATCCGCGCTACGGTTTCAAACGGCGAATCCTGCTCGCGCCATTCGATGCTGGTGTCTTCGATCGGCATGTACTTGTTGGCATCCTGACGCTGGATCTGCAGGACGAAACACGCCGGTATCCGGTCCGTCGACAGTTGCTGGTTTAAGGCGCTGCGCAAGAAATTCGGTAAATCATGATTCTGTTTTGGCAGTGTGTAGTCCGGGCAGTTGTCCGGGGCCGGCGCCACCCGAAACTTTGCATTGGCTTCACCAAATTTGTACGGCGATACCGAAAAATAAGTGGTCGCGGTCGGACTGTCCGGCGGCGGTGACAGGGTTGCCAGCGCAATAAACAAATGGCGGACCTGCCATGTGCGCGGGTCCCATCCCGGAAAAAATGCCATGACCTTTTTGCCGTCAGCCTGCGCCGACACGTTCTGACGATATTCGGCGACATCGCTGACAAAAAAGTTCGGGTGGCTGAACATCACAAAATCCTGCTCAGGCTGTGACTGGCGGTTGCCGAGCAGCTGTTTTCCCGAAACGTCCAGCAGTTTGATCGCCATCCCCCGGGCGTCGCGCAGGCTGTCGAACTGTGGATAGGCATTGCCATTGGACAGGCGAATCATCGCTTGCCAGGTTTTTCCGGGCTCACTGAACACGCCCTGTCGCAGCGGTTGCGCCAGTTCCGGCAGCACTTGCACCTGCGCCTTCACGCAGCCATGGGCCTTGGCATGGGCGTCGCGCAGATAACGGGTGCCTTCGCGATGCTGATCGACGATGCGCACGGCGGTCTGGATCACGTCCTGTGTCATCGCCGCTTCGCCAGGCGGAACCTGCTCCAGCGCCGACACCGGGCCGCGGTGATGCCAGGCAAACCATGCTGTGGCGATGGCCCAGCCGAACAGGCCGATGACGAGCGCTATCAACAGAACCTTGCCCAGTACACGACCCAGCCACAACCAGATTCTGGCCAGCAGCGACTGTTCTTTCTTGAAGGTTGAGATCATGGCAGTTGCGCCTCCAGTGGGCCGCCGAGGACTTTCAGGTACTCAAGAAGTGCCCAGCGTTCTTCGGGCTGCAATAGCCGGCCAATCACGCCGTTGCCACGTTCGCCGGCGCGGAACTCATGGCCGCTGTTGTGGTTGCCGGTGATGCGCGTGTCGAACAGGAAGCCATTGGTAAACGCTTCGGTGCGATAACCCAGATGTCGCGGATCGTATTCAACGGTGCCTTTGAAAAAGGTCGTGACGCGTTCATCCTGCGGCGACAGCAACTGATAAATGCTCGGCACTGAACCGTTGTGCAGAAATGGCGCGGTGGCCCAGACCCCGGCCAGTGGGCGCGCCTTGTAAGCGACTTTTTCGCGTACGCCGATGGGTAGGCCGAAGCCGTCCAGGCGTGGTTTTTCCTGCGGCGTGACGTTGGCTTCGCGATAGGCGCGGTCTTCGACGAAGGCGGTGACGTAAGCCAAGCCCTTGGCCACCGATAACTGGCTCAAGTCCAGTGGCTCCTTGGGTGTCGGATGCAGCTTGACGTCCATTTTTTCGAGTTCTTTCAGATCCCACTGCAGGGCTGTGAGGTCGAAACGGCGGTTGGCGATATTGTCGGCAGCGGTCGGGTCGGTGCCGATGACAGCGACTGGCAGCATGTGCAAATGCTGCACCCAGCGCTCACCTTCCTGAGTCTGGCGCGGTACGTGACAACCGGCGCAGTTCTCGACAAACAGCGTGCGGCCCTTGGTTGCCAAGGGTTTGTCGATGGCGCCAAACAGATCCTCTGGCCAGGCTGGTGGCTTGAGCCTTTGCAGGGTTTCTTCGATTTTGTGCAGATCACGCACACGCACGCTGGAGGCATAGCGTGCTTCGCCCTGCAGTGGCTGGCCGTTGTCATCGAAAAAATTCAGGGTGGCGCCGACGCCCAACGCTTCACCGATATTGCGTGCCATCGGCTGCTGCGCCGAGCCGTTCCACTGCACCCAGTCGAATGACCACATATCCCAGAGCTGCGGATAATCCACCGGGGCATTGGCCACGCGGTAGTTGGCGGGGGAAATCGCATCGCCAAACGTCGCGTTGGCAATGCGTCCGAAGGCATCGGCGCGGCCGGGGCCTTCTTCGGTCGGGTAGAGGCCGCGATGGGTATCGTTCCAGGCGACTTTGAGGAATGTATTCAGTGAGGTTTTGAAGTCTTTGCGCAATTGCTCGTGACGCGCGTCGTAGTCGTCGCCCAGCACGGTTCTGGCGAAACGTTCGAATTTCCATGGGTTGTAGTAAGTGGAGGTCAGACTTGCCACCAATGCCTGTCCGAAACTGCCGCCGCGCAAAGTAGGCACACTGGACGGCAGCACATGTTGCGCGGTACCCCCGTCAATTCGCACGGCCTGACCTTTGAAGCGCAATTCGCCGGTGTGGCAAGCGGCGCAAGTGATGTCCAGATATTGTTCGGTGCTGCCGGGGTTCTGATGTCGGGCAAAACCGACGGGGAGGTTGCCGGGGTTGGTCGTCGTGGCTTTCTGCTGCGGGTCGATCAGAAAACCGAAACGCGCCAGGTAATCAGGCGAGGCGAAACGTTGCGCCGAGAAGGGCAGTTCCAGCGCCTGGAACCACTCATAGCGCAGGCCTTTGACCTGCGTACCCTGGGGCGTGAAATAGTAGGTTTGCCGGTCTTCGTCACTCCACTGATCGAGGTAATGCACCTGCTCGGCGGGGGTGTAGAAGGGCAGTTTCGGATTGGCGACGTAATACAGGACCACGGCGAGAACCAGTCCCAGCAGCACGACGATCAGGGTCAGCACACGGAATAAGAGGCGCAAGATAAACATCCTTGTCGATTTGTTCCGCTGTTATGCCTGAGCCTGGCCCTGTGCGGCAAGTGGCCATTACGCCAGATGATGCAAGAAGAAACGACGCCGATTGCCGGGACGAGATGACAGAAGCTTCATCGTCGCTTCGCGCCAATGCGTTTTAATCCCTGAACTTATCGGAAGATTCCTGCTCTCATGCCGGTAGCCATTGGTCGTGGCGGCCTGATAAGCTCGCGGCTTTACTCGATTGCCCTTTCGGCGCATGAACAAGGAAATAGCATGAAACAGCATCGGTTGGCGGCGGCGGTTGCCCTGGTTAGCCTGGTCCTCGCGGGTTGTGATTCGCAGACCAGCGTAGAGCTGAAAACCCCGGCGCAAAAAGCTTCCTACGGTATCGGCCTGAACATGGGCAAGAGCCTGGCTCAGGAAGGCATGGATGATCTGGACTCCAAAGCGGTAGCCCAGGGCATCGAAGATGCCGTCGGCAAGAAAGAACAGAAGCTGAAAGATGAAGAACTGGTCGAAGCCTTCGCCGCGCTGCAGAAGCGTGCTGAAGAGCGTATGGCCAAGATGAGCGAAGAGTCGGCAGCCGCCGGCAAGAAATTCCTCGAAGAAAATGGCAAGAAAGCAGGTGTGACGACCACCGCTTCCGGCCTGCAGTATGAAGTCGTCAAGAAAGCTGATGGCCCACAGCCTAAGCCGACTGACGTAGTGACCGTTCACTACACCGGCAAGCTGACCAACGGCACCGTCTTCGACAGCTCCGTCGAGCGCGGCAGCCCGATCGATCTGCCGGTGAGCGGCGTGATCCCGGGTTGGGTTGAAGGTCTGCAACTGATGCACGTTGGCGAGAAGTACAAACTGTACATCCCTAGCGATCTGGCTTACGGCGCTCAGTCGCCAAGCCCGGCAATCCCGGCCAACTCGGTTCTGGTCTTCGACCTGGAACTGCTGGCCATCAAGGATCCAGCTAAAGAAGCCGCTGCTGCCAAGTAATCGGTAACGGGTCTGACAACAACGCCTCGCTTATGCGGGGCGTTGTTGCATCTGGACCCTGCCAAGGGTAAACAGAGCGAACCGATGGCGGTCGGGAGAGTCATAGCCAATGAGACTGCCATCGCTAGCCGCCCTGAGCAGCCAAGTCAATGAAATATTGGGGTTTTTTATGTGAGTAAAAAACGCCCGATCTGAGCGCAGCCCTTATGAAACGGGGCTTTCAGCGCTGAAATGCAGCTCTGTTCACAAGGTTATCCACAATTTGTGTGGATAACATTTCAACGGGAGGAATAGATGAAAGCTCCGTGGAATTTCGCTCGATTCCTGCCCTTGGCCGGCCGTCTGTTGGCGCGTGGCCGTTTACCGACCTTACTGTTTGCGGTTGCCAGCAAAGGCGCCGCGCAAGGCAATCGTCTCGGTAAACTCAAGGACGATTTACGCTTGCTTCAGGCATTGTGCCTGGCCTACTGGCGCGGCGAGTACCGCGCTATCAGTGGCAAAGCCCTGGTGTCGGTGGTGGCGGGTTTGATGTACTTCCTCAGTCCGGTGGATGCGATTCCAGATTTCATTCCCGTGTTTGGCATGTTCGACGACATCGCCGTCCTCGCCTGGCTGATGAAAACCCTCGACGATGAACTCAATGCGTTTCGCCTGTGGCGTAACCGTCAGCAACCGGAAAAACTGGCAGTCGTCGAACGCCTGCCGGATACCCCCGAACAACTGCAACTACAGGGGCCGAAAAAAACCTGATTCTCAGCACCCACCTACAGATAGATACCCCCCGCGACCTTGGCCGCTGTTAGGATTACACTTCTAGGGAAAAGTGCCGACTCGCTAAGTGTTGTTGTCCTACGGGGTAGTCATGGATATTCAGATAATTGCACGCGATGGCGAACCCGAATACGCGGTTCTGCCGTGGGCTCAGTATCAGGCTCTACTAAAAGCAGCAGGCATCAACGAAACACCGTCGCGTCCGGCAGCCACGCCGCTCACGGCCTCACCAGACGCGATACTTCCAGGTCTGGATCAACTACGCAGTTTGCGCGAAGGGAAGGGCATCGCCATTGAGGCGCTGGCCCGCACGGTAGGCATCAGCCCGTCTTATCTGGCCATGATCGAAAGTGGCGAGCGTCAGCCCGACGCCGCGATTCGCCGCAGCCTGGCCTGGGAATTGACGGTGCCAGGGTGGAGGGATGAATCGTGAGCGTACGCATCAGTCGTCAACATTGGGACGGATTGCTCGGGGAACTTGATCAGGCGCGTCGCCAGCGCCATCTGCTGACTTATCGGGCGTTGCTCGAGCGGTTGCAATTGCCGACGCCGGCCATGCAAACCCTGACGGCCGCGCTTGAACATCTGGCCGCGCTGGATGCCAAGGCCGAACAACCGTTGCGCAGTTCGCTGGTGATCAGCCAGGGCGCCAGTCGCCTGCCGCGCACAGGTTTCTTCGAATGTGTTGAACGTCTGGGGCGTTTTTCCGGGCCATCCGACGGCGTTGCCGCGGCTTCCTGGCATGCCTCGGAAGTGGTCAGGGTCTTCGAATACGAGTACCCGGAATCGGCAGAGGCCTGAGTGTTTTTACGACTCAAGGCGCGGGCCAGTTACTGGCTGGCCCGCAGGCTGTTTCACTGGTCGTGGTTTGTCCGCCAACCGCGAGGCTGGCGCTGGCTTGAAGGGCAGTTTGCGCGCATGGCCAACCTTGGCGATGTTGGTGCACAAAGCTTCTACGGGCACATCCTGACCTTTCGTGGTGTCGGCCTGGGTGCACGTGAAGAAGGTGTTCGCCTGTTGCGGCTGGCCGCGCTCGCGGGTGATGGCAAAGCGGCTTATCAGGTCGGCGTGATCAGTTTGGCCGGAACGCCGAGCAAACCGCCGGATCCTGTCGAAGCCGCCCGCTGGTGGGGCATGGCGGCCAAAGCCGGACACCCGTTGGCGGAGCTCAAATTGAAAGAGCTGAGTACTCGCGACTCAACACTGTAAATCCATTTGTGTCTGCCCGAACAAACGCGGCGTGAGGTTTTCCTCACGCCGCGTTTGCGGTTTTGCGCGCCTGTTTATCTGTGAGCTGTTTTTTACAGACAAGTCCTACAGTCATCGCCTACTTGCCTGACTTCTTTCCCGATTGATCCCCCGCACAGTTCCCGCGCCTAATTTTTTTGCGCGAGGGAACGCCCATGTTTGATCCGCTTATCCAGTCCACTTCGCCCACCCGCGTGCGTTGATGGACGCCGTCACCCGCATCGAGCAAGCACTCGACAGCTTTCCCGACACCCTCAGCGTTTACCGCGAACAGCTCAAACATTGGGCCAGTCGCGCGGCGGACGAGGTCAGCCACGCGGCGGATCTGCCGTCACTGATGGGCATGGAGCGGATCATTCGCTTCGGCTCCGATAGCACTGCCGTCAGCAGCACCGACAACGCGTTTTTCTCCGGTGTCGTCCAGTGCCCGAAGAGTGGCCCGATGCTGATCGAGAGCAAATTCGAGTCGGTCTACGACATTCCGCTGGGCAACATCGTGGTCGATGTGATCGCCATGGACAGTGGCGAAACCACCCCCATCACCCTTGATGCGCAAGGCAAAGGCTCATTCAAAGGAATACCTGGCAAGTTCTACCGGGTGCAGGTGCACAGCGCTGTCACTTCGGGTCAGGTCGAGGACCTGTTCAAAGCCTATGACGGCCTGACCGCGGAGCTGGATGGCTGGCTGCGCAGTGAATGGCAGAGTTTCAAGCCACAGTGGTCGCAGTCGGTGGCGACGGCGGCGGGCAACGGCATGCTGGCCGGGAGTTGGGCGGCGATCGAGGGCGTGTGGGACAGCATTGGTTTGCTCTCGGACATCCTCAAGGATCCCGGTCAGTTTGCTGAGCGCTTGGGCAGTGGCGCGGCGGATCTGATCGAGCTGGCGAAAACCGCGCCCGAGGTCATGGAGAAGCTGCAACTGCTGGTCAGTGACGAGGCGGCGCTGTGTCTATTGCTGCGCACTGCCAGCTTTTGGCTGGAGATGCTGCCACCCAGTGAAATCGCCGGCAAAACTGCTGAAGCGGCGTCGATGATGATGGTCCAGTTGCTCATCGATGTGCTGATCAGCGTCGTCTTGACGTTCGTCAGTGGTGGCGCAGGCATCGCTTATCTGACGCTGCGTCTGGCGGATCGCGCCGTGCAATTGCTCTCGGCGGTAAAGCGTTTGGTGAAGGCGATGTTTGGCATCGTCGAAGGGTTCATCAAATACGTCGATCAATACAAAACCGTTGCCGCCCGTGGCATCGCCGCCGGGGTGAAAAAAGGCCGGATGCAATTGCGCTGGGATGCGCAGCGCAACACCTTGTTGAAGAAAGACGAGCATCACGACGACTCGCCGGATCAGGCGAAAAACCCCAACGGCGACAGCGCCGATTGCGTGCCGCGCACCTGCACCAACGGCTGCCCGGTGTCGATGGTCACCGGCGAAGAACTGCTGACCTTGAGCGATGCGGTGCTCG
>NZ_FYDH01000026.1:0-41493 GCF_900187475.1 Pseudomonas sp. Irchel s3h9
TACGAAGCTGCACGGTGGACACCTCTTCCCAAGACACAGGCCATCTCCTTCGCGATGAACAATGTGTCTATTAAAAAGTGTCCACCATGTCTCCGAACACCTGTCCACCATGTCTCCGGTACATACACCGGGAGAGGGTTAGGGTGAGGGGCTTTTGATTTAGCGCCTCACTGCTCCTGCGCCCGATAAGCTCCCGGCGTCAGCCCGGTCCACTTCTTGAACGCCCGATGAAACGCCGACGGCTCGGAAAATCCGAGCTGCTCGGCAATCTGCTGCAACGACAGATCCGCACGGCCCAAATGATAAATGGCGATATCTCGCCGCAACTGATCCTTCAACTCCTGAAAACTGCTGCCTTCCTCACGCAAATGCCGGCGCAGCGTTTGCGGGCTGATGTGCAAGTGCGCCGCCACCGCTTCCAGATCCGGCCAGTGTGCCGTGTCGCGACTGAGCAAACGGCGCAGGCGGCTGCTCAGGCTGTCGCCGTCGTCCGGGCGTGAGAGCAGGTCGGCGGGGGAGCGTTCGAGGAAGTGTTTGAGGGTGCGTTCATCCTGCAACAGCGGCATAGACAGATATCGGCTGTGGAATAAAAGGCTGCTTTGCTCGGTACCGAAAGTCAGCGGGCAGGGGAACAACAGGTCATATTCAGCGCCGTGATCGGGGCGGGGATAGCTGAAAGTTGCCTGCTCGAGGCGAATTCGCTGGCCAATCAGCCAACTGCCGAGGCGATGCCAGATCACCAGCAAACTCTCGGTGAGAAAGTGATCCGGGTCGCACATCTGCGAATCGTCGAGGCTCAGGCGCACCCATTCGTCTTCGCGCGTCAGGCTCAGGCGCGGGGCTTCGGGGAATAGGCTATAAAACAATAAACCCCGTTGCAGGGCTTTCTCCAGATTGCGGCAGTGAATCGAGGCGTGGCACATCATGGCGAAACTGCCGGGCTTGCTCGGGGCGTTGCCGAAACCCAGGTATTCGTCATCCAGCGCCAGCCACAGGCCCTGAATCAACCGGGTGAATTGTTCCGGAGCGATGCGTGCGCGCGGCTCGTCGAGCAGTTCCGGGCTGATGCCCAGTTGCAGCAGCAGGCCCGAGTAATCGAACCCTTGGCGGCGCGCGCCACCGAGGGCGGCACGGGCGAAATGACTGGCGATGGTGCGTTCGCGCATAAGCGGCAGATCCTTCCTCAGGCGCCGGATGGTAGCCGGCGGCTGGACACGCCTACAAGGCGGATTTCCGCCAAATTGTAGGACGAGAAGCGGCGAGTTGGCGGAAATCCGCCACACTTGAGTCACCGAGTGGTGACATCCATGACGGTGTAATCCCTGATATCAAAAGGCTTGCAGGCAATCGCACCAAAGTGGCACGACGTTTGCGATACAAGCCACAGAAGCGTGCGTTTGGCCCTGATGGAAAACGCTGCTCCAACAACAAATCCCTCCAGTGCAGGAGGGTTCGCAATTAAGGTTTCGCGGCCAACAGATGGATGTTGCTACGCGGGACGCTTGAGGAAACCTGCAATGACGACTCGTCAGCCACTGTACAAATCCCTGTATTTCCAGGTGATCGTTGCCATCGCCATCGGCATCCTGCTTGGTCACTTCTACCCTCAGACCGGTGTGGCCCTCAAGCCGCTGGGTGATGGGTTCATCAAACTGATCAAAATGGTCATCGCCCCGATCATCTTCTGCACCGTTGTCAGCGGCATCGCCGGCATGCAGAACATGAAATCCGTGGGCAAGACTGGCGGCTACGCGCTGCTGTACTTCGAAATCGTTTCCACCATTGCCCTGCTGATCGGTCTGATCGTGGTCAACGTAGTGCAACCGGGCGCCGGCATGCACATCGACGTCACCACCCTGGACGCCTCGAAAATCGCCACTTATGTGACGGCCAGTAAAGACCAGAGCATTGTCGGTTTCCTCCTCAATGTAATCCCGAACACCATCGTCGGCGCGTTCGCCACCGGTGACATCCTGCAAGTGCTGATGTTCTCGGTGATCTTCGGCTACGCCCTGCATCGCCTGGGTTCGTACGGTCGTCCGCTGCTGGACATGATCGATCGCTTCGCCCACGTGATGTTCAACATCATCAACATGATCATGAAACTGGCGCCGCTGGGTGCTTTCGGCGCGATGGCCTTCACCATCGGTGCCTACGGCGTCGGCTCGCTGGTGCAACTGGGCCAGTTGATGATTTGCTTCTACATCACCTGCATCCTGTTCGTGGTGGTGGTGCTGGGTGCGATCTGCCGTGCTCACGGTTTCAGCGTGTTCAAGCTGGTGCGTTACATCCGTGAAGAACTGTTGATCGTACTGGGCACGTCCTCGTCGGAATCGGCATTGCCACGCATGCTGATCAAGATGGAGCGTCTGGGCGCGAAGAAATCCGTAGTAGGTCTGGTGATCCCGACCGGTTACTCGTTCAACCTCGACGGTACTTCGATCTACCTGACCATGGCGGCCGTGTTCATCGCTCAGGCGACCGACACTCACATGGACATCACTCACCAGATCACCCTGCTGCTGGTATTGCTGCTGTCCTCCAAAGGTGCGGCGGGCGTGACCGGTTCGGGCTTCATCGTGCTGGCTGCCACTCTGTCGGCGGTAGGTCACCTGCCGGTGGCCGGTCTGGCGCTGATCCTCGGTATCGACCGCTTCATGTCCGAAGCCCGCGCACTGACCAACCTGGTCGGTAACGCAGTAGCGACCATCGTGGTTGCCAAGTGGGTCAAGGAGCTGGATACCGATCAGCTGCAAACCGAGCTGGCCTCGGGCGGTCGCGGTATCTCTGATGAGCGTGAAGAAGATGATCTGGGTGTGGCTGAAGGCCCAACCCCAAGCAATGTGAAGTAAGTACTGCTTGCCTGGAAAAACCCGCTTCGGCGGGTTTTTTCTTGCCTGCGATTTGAGCGTAACGGTCACACCCGCTGACATTTCCGGTGATTGCCGTACGCGGTATCGCTGCCTAGGCTGAGTGCATCGCCCAAGGAGTTCGCCCATGTCCGCACCGCTGGCCTCACTGAAGATCCTCGATTTCTCTACATTGCTGCCGGGGCCGTTCGCCTCGCTGTTGCTGGCGGATATGGGCGCTGAAGTGCTGCGCATCGAATCACCAACGCGCATGGACCTGCTGCGGGTATTGCCGCCGCATGATGGCGGAGTTTCGGCCAGTCATGCCTACCTCAATCGCAACAAGCGCAGCCTGGCCCTGGACCTCAAACAGCCCGAGGCGCTGGACGTGGTCAAGCAATTGCTGACCGATTACGACATCGTCCTCGAGCAGTTTCGCCCCGGTGTCATGGAGCGTTTGGGCCTGGGCTATGAAGCGCTGAAGGCGATCAACCCGAAGCTGATCTACGTGTCGATCACCGGTTACGGCCAGACCGGGCCGTACAAGGATCGCGCCGGGCATGACATCAACTATTTGGCGCTGGCGGGGCTGGCCAGTTACACCGGCCGCGCCGATAGCGGTCCGTTGCCATTGGGTATGCAAGTGGCGGATGTCGCCGGTGGTTCGTTGCACGGGGTGATCGGCTTGTTGGCGGCGGTGATTGCGCGGCAGCAAACCGGGCAGGGCACGCACCTGGATGTAAGCATGACCGACTGCGCGTTCAGCCTGAATGCAATGGCCGGTGCCGGCTATCTGGCTTGCGGCGAAGAGCCAGAGTGGGAAGAGCAGATGCTCAACGGCGGCAGCTTCTACGATTATTACCGTTCTCGCGATGGACGCTGGATGTCGGTGGGCAGTCTGGAGCCGGGGTTCATGCAGCAATTGTGTGCGGCGCTGGGGCGGCCGGAGTTGGCCGCACAGGGCCTGTCGCCCAAGCCTGAACAGCAGCGGGCGTTGAAATACGCGCTGACGGTCGAGTTTGAAAAACATGACTTTGCTGAATTGTGCGAGTTGTTTGCCGGGATTGATGCGTGTGTCGAGCCGGTATTGAGTCTGGGGGAGGCGGTAAGCCATCCGCAGTTGCGGGCACGGGAATTGGTGACGCAGGTGCCGCGTGAGGATGGTACGACGCAGGCGCAGATGGCCTGTCCGTTGAAGTTTTCCGAAGCGTTGCCGGCGCCGCGGCATGTTGGCGCGGTGTTGGGGCAGCATACGGATCAGGTGTTGGGGGAGTTGGGGTTGAGTCCTTCGAAAATTGAAGAGCTGCGCCGGGCCAAAGTCATTCTTTAGTGCCTGTTCTGGCCTCATCGCTGGCAAGCCAGCTCCCACAGTTTTCGAGGTGTCCACAGATTCTGTGTAAGACACCTAAACCTGTGGGAGCTGGCTTGCCAGCGATGGGGCCAGTCAGGGCGAAACAAACTGACTATTCCACCCGCATCTCGCCACTGAACACCAACGTGTTCCGGCAGCGGCGACACAGGTAACGCCGTCCCTGCCGTACCAGACTATGGCGCTGCGCCGAAAACGGAAAATCGCTGTCAGCGCATGGGCATTTGTAGATATAGCGGGTCACGCTGCGGCGCTTGATTGCATAGGTGTGGCAGCGATCCGGCGGCAGTTCGTAAACCCCGCGCATGATCAGTTGCCATTCCTCGCCGTGGGGCTGAATGCGCTCGCCAAACAACTGATGGGCGATCAGGTGCGCGACTTCGTGGGCCACGGTCTGCTTGAGGAAGTGTTCGGTGTTTTCCCGGTACAGCTGCGGATTGAAGCGCAGCAGATTCTCGTGCAGATGCGCGACACCGGCTTTTTGCCCGCGCAGCTTGAGACTGACGACAGGGCGTGGGAAAGAACGTTTGAAAAAGGCTTCAGCGAGTTGGTAACAGTCTTCGACGCGGGTATTGAGTTGCTCGGGCATGCTTGATGGATCTCCAGAGGCGTCGAGTATGCCGCAACCCTGTGGACTTGCGAATCGCCGAGCTGCCGAATGGTCATCCTTGAAACGACAAGGCCGCCTTGCGGCGGCCTGTGATCAGCCTGTCGAGTCAGTTCGTATACACAGGCCCGACGCCCAGCCCCCAGACAATCACGGTGAATGCCATGATGGCGACCAGCACCACCAGACCCACCGCCAGCACCGAGCTGGAAAACAGGAAGCCCTCGTCCGACGGAATATTCATGAACGTCGGCAGCCCCACATACAACAGATAAACCGTGTAGCAGATGGCCGCCGTACCGACGATCATCCCCAGCCACATATGCGGATACAGCGCCGCCAGACCGCCGACGAACAACGGTGTCGCGGTATAAGTGGCAAATGCGACACAACGGGCCAGACTCGGGTTGGCGTCATAGGTACGCGCCATCCAGTGCACGAAAGCGCCCATGACCGCGACCCCGCCGAGCATGGCCAGGTACGACATGATCGTCATCCACAGTGCGCTTTCAAAGGTAAGCATCACCGGTGCGCGGTTGCCGATCACCCAGCCAACCTGAGTAGTGCCGATAAACGCCGAGACAGCGGGGATCGCCGCCAGAATCAGCGTGTGGGTGAGGTACATGTGGCTGATGCTTTCCTCTTGGTCGCCACGGATTTCCTTCCATTCCTGATCGGGGTGGGTAAAAAGTCCCACTACGTGATGGATCATGCCAGTCACTCCTCTTGTTATTGCCATCGCCCCCCAGCGGAGCGCCTACGGGCCAAGGTGGCCGAGCAAATACAGGTCTTCAGATGTGTGCGACCTTATGTCGCAGTATAGAAAGGTCTTACCCGCACAGGTATTAGGGGCTTAGAGCAAATCGCGCTGTAAACAGGGCGGGTAATCGCCTCGGGGTCTGTTAACGAGTCGTCGGCTGGCCGCGACAACCTGTGCCCACAACCCCGGGGTTTTTGCGTAAAATGCCGGCCTTTCGTCACACCTCACGGATTTCGCGTCATGGGCACTCTTACGGTCAACCAGAACAAACTGCAAAAGCGCCTGCGCCGCCTGGCCGGCGAAGCGGTCGCCGATTTCAACATGATTGAAGACGGCGACAAGGTGATGGTCTGCCTGTCCGGCGGCAAGGACAGCTACACCATGCTCGACGTGCTCCTGCACCTGCAGAAGGTTGCACCGATCAAGTTCGAGATCGTCGCGGTGAACATGGACCAGAAGCAGCCGGGATTCCCCGAGCATGTGCTGCCGGCCTATCTGAAAGAGCTGGGCGTCGAGTACCACATCGTCGAGAAAGACACCTACTCGGTAGTCAAGGAACTGATCCCGGAAGGCAAGACCACCTGCTCGCTGTGCTCGCGCCTGCGTCGCGGCACGCTGTACACCTTTGCCGATGAAATCGGTGCGACGAAAATGGCCCTCGGTCATCACCGCGACGACATCGTCGAGACGTTCTTCCTCAACATGTTCTTCAACGGTTCGCTTAAAGCCATGCCGCCGAAGCTGCGCGCCGACGATGGTCGCAACGTGGTAATCCGTCCGCTGGCGTACTGCAACGAGAAAGACATTCAGGCTTACTCGGATTTGAAAGAATTCCCGATCATCCCGTGCAACCTCTGCGGTTCGCAGGAAAACCTGCAGCGTCAGGTAGTCAAGGAGATGCTTCAGGACTGGGAGCGCAAGACCCCGGGCCGTACCGAAAGCATCTTCCGCAGCCTGCAGAACGTGATTCCATCGCAACTGGCCGACCGCAACCTGTTCGACTTCACCAGCCTGAAGATCGACGAGACCGCTGCTTCGCGCTTCGTCAACGTCGTCAATCTGTAAACCCATTTCAAATGTGGGAGCGAGCCTGCTCGCGAAAGCGGTGCGTCATTCAACTGATTTGTTGACTGATACTCCCACTTCGCGAGCAGGCTCGCTCCCACATTGGTTTCTTGCTTCATTCAATAGGAGAGGGCATGCGCGATTACAAGTGGCTGCACGAATACTGTCTGAACCGCTTCGGTTCGGCGGCTGAACTGGAAGCCCATCTGCCCGTTCCCAAGACCCCGGCACAACTGCGCAAGATCAGCGACGACCGTTACCTCTCGACCATGGCCCTGCGCGTATTTCGCGCCGGCCTCAAACACAGTCTGGTCGACGCCAAGTGGCCGGCCTTCGAAGAGGTGTTCTTCAAGTTCGACCCGGAAAAAGTCGTGCTGATGAGCGCCGAACACCTTGAGCGCCTGATGCAGGATGCGCGAATCATCCGTCACCTCGGCAAGCTCAAGAGCGTGCCGCGCAATGCGCAGTTCATTCTCGATGTGGAGAAGGAGAAGGGCAGTTTCGGTGCGCTGATTGCCGACTGGCCGGTGACCGATATCGTCGGTTTATGGACGTACCTGAAAAAGCACGGCCATCAACTGGGCGGGCTGTCGGCGCCACGGTTTTTGCGCATGGTTGGCAAGGACACGTTTGTGCCGAGCTACGACGTGGTCGCGGCGCTGAATGCGCAGAAGATCGTCGACAAGGTGCCGACCAGTTTGCGTGACCTGGCGATTGTCCAGGACACGTTCAACCAGTGGCATGAACAGAGCGGCGGGCGGGCGATGAGCCAGATTTCGATGATGCTCGCGTACACAGTGAATCATTGATACCGAGTTGCCCCAATCGCTGGCAAGCCAGCTCCCACAGTTTTTTTTATTGATCACAATATTGTGTTTCAACACTGACCCTGTGGGAGCTGGCTTGCCAGCGATGTCGATCTGTCAGGCGACGGAGATCTCGCCTTCGCCCGCCAACTTGCGATTCAACTGATACCGCCACCGCACATACAACAGCGCCGAGCAGAACACCGCCAGGCTCGCGATCATCTCCAGCACCCCAAACCACTGTCGACTCGGGTCATACGCCGCCAGTGCGCCTTTGATGAAATACAGATTCACCACAAAGCACATCCACGAATGCCCACGGGCACTGCCCATGATCATCGCCGGGGCGAGGATGATCCACGGGATCAGCTCGACCAGCAGAATCACCCATGGCCGCGCGCCGTGCAGGTCGGCGAACAGCAGATAGTAGGCCGCGAGCAGACCGGCTAGGGCAAAAAAACTCAGCAGGCTGAGCACCCGCATCGCCTTCACCCGTGGCTCAAGCCACTCGACACTCGGCAGAATCTTCGGCTTCTTCGCCATCTCAGCCCACCAGTTTCTGAGCGGTTTTGGCCAGCCGCAGACCCAACGCACGGCACAGCGCCACTTCGTGCTGATCGAGGCCTTTTTTGCCGTCCGCTCCGGCGTGATGACTGGCACCGTAAGGCGTGCCGCCACTCTGGGTTTCCAGCAGCGCCGACTCGCTGTACGGCAGGCCGGTGATGAGCATGCCGTGGTGCAGCAGCGGCAACATCATCGACAGCAGGGTGGTTTCCTGACCGCCGTGCAGGCTGGCGGTGGAGGTGAACACGCCAGCCGGTTTGCCGACGAGGGCGCCGGTCAGCCACAGGTTGCTGGTGCCGTCGAGGAAGTACTTCAGTGGCGCGGCCATGTTGCCGAAACGCGTCGGGCTACCGAGGGCGAGGCCAGCGCAGTTCTTCAAATCATCCAGCGTTGCGTACAGCGCGCCGTCCTCCGGGATGGCCGGGGCCACGGCTTCGCACTCGGTGGAGATCGCCGGCACGGTGCGCAGGCGCGCTTCGAGGCCAGCCTGTTCGACACCGCGGGCAATCTGCCGGGCCATCTCGTTGGTCGAGCCGTTGCGGCTGTAATACAGCACCAGAATGTACGGCGCGCTCACGGCAACAACTCCAGGATATTTTCGGGTGGACGACCGATCACCGCTTTGTCGCCGACCTCGAGAATCGGTCGCTCCATCAGTTTTGGATGCTGGGCAATAGCGTCGATCAATTGCGCTTCGCTGAGGCTTTCGTCAGCCAGTTGAAGCATTTTGTATTCATCTTCCCCGGTGCGCAGCAACTGACGTGCGCTGATCCCGAGCTTGCCGAGCAGGGCCTTGATTTGCGCTGCATTCAGCGGGGTCTCGAGGTACCGCACGACGTTCGGGGTCAGGCCGCGGGCTTCAAGAAGCTCCAGCGCGCCGCGGGATTTCGAGCAGCGCGGATTGTGATAAAGCGTCAGATCGGTCATGGCGGGTCGCTTCTGGCGTAAAGTGGCGGCTATTCTAACTGTGCAGCGCGCAATCCAGAACCTTCGGAGGCAATGGGTCGCAGGCGCCTTCAAATTTTCTCAAGGAACACGACATGACACGGCGATTGGCAGCGGCATTGACGATAATCGGGGCGTTGATGCTGGGGGGCTGCGGCAATGATTACGGGATCGACCAGAACGGTCAGAAGGTCGCGTCCGAACGTCTCGACAAACAATGGGTGGTGCTCAACTACTGGGCCGAATGGTGCGGCCCGTGCCGCACCGAGATCCCGGAGCTCAACCATCTGGCTGACGAGCTGAAGAGCAAGAACGTCGGCGTGTTCGGGGTCAACTTTGACAATGTGCAAGGTGTGGAGCTGAAAGACGCCAGTGAAAAACTGGGCATCAAGTTCACCGTGCTGGCGCAGGATCCGGCGGAGTTGTTTGAGTTACCGCGCAGTGAGGCGCTGCCGGTGACGTACATCATCGACAACAAAGGCAAGGTGCGTGAGCAGTTGATGGGGGAGCAGACGGCGGCGGGGGTGATGGCGAAGCTGGAGGCGTTACAAGCGACCAAGTGAGTTGCCGCTAAAGAGCAACCCTCACCCCAGCCCTCTCCCAGAGGGAGAGGGAGCCGACCGAGGTGTCTGGCGAGGTACATCGACCTGAGAGATCGAGTCGATTGTGAATTCGTCAAAACCAGATCCGCTCGATTAGGCAGTCGCAAGAGCGGGATTCGATCGATTATGGATTCGATGAAGACCCTTCAGGTCGGCGTAGCTCCCCAATATCCCCCAATCAGTCCCCTCTCCCCCTGGGAGAGGGCTAGGCGGGCGGCGTTCCGATGAGGGCATCGGCGGACTAGCCAATCAACCCTCTTCCAGCCACCAGCGCAGCGGCTTGCCTTCAGCCGGCCAGAAGCGCATCTGCTCGATCGGCGAGATATCCCAGCGCTCGACGTGTTCCAGCGCCTGCAGGAAGCGTTGTTCCTGCTCCATCAACGCTGGTGCACAGAGTTTGCGGGTCTTGCCGATCTTGCCGAAGGTCAGCTTGTCGCCGTCCAGCGTATACGGCGCAAACCAATGGTTGCAGCCGCCGTTGCCGTAGGCGCGGCCATCATCGCCCAGGGTCACGGTCAGATGGCTGTAATCCATCAGCGGGCGCTCGCCGATCCACTCCAGAATGTAGCTGCGGTTCTGTTGCAGTTGCACAGGCTCTGCCGCGCAACCCACCAGACCCACACCGACCATAGCGGTCAGGGCAAGCCGTTTCATCACGCAGGCTCCTGGCATTTCGGGCACAGGTGCTTTTCGCCCACGGCTTTCCAGCCCAGCTCGGCGATGCGCGCGGTGGCCGCCGGTTTCTCTGCGGCCTTGCCGAGTTTGGCGTCCACGGCAAATTCGAAGCTCAGCTCTTTGGCGCAGCTGTCGCAATTGACCTGCCAGGTGTGGATCGCCAGTTCGCCGAACACCGGGCCAGTGGTCATCGCGGTCCATTGGCCCGGCGGGTTGATCAGGTGGCGGACGGTTTCAACGGTCAGGCGCATGGACAAGTCCTTGCTGCCTTTGAGGGTGACCAACAGCGCGTCACCGATGCGAATCGAGCCACCATTGCCGGTGACCTGATAGCGGCCCGGAACGAGGGCGCGGCATTCGGTGAGGGTGTGTTGCGGGTTCATCAGGGTATAGCGGAAATCGTGTTCGACCATGGGTCCTCCAAATATGCGCGACATGCTAGCACGGGGTTGATTGCAGAATGATGCGCGCGTGCGACCTTCGATCCGGTTCAAATACCGCGACACTCATGGCAAACTGCCGGCCTCGAATCTGAAGGAACGGAACATGGCGCTGATCGAATGTTATGAATGCAAAAAGAGCATCAGCTCCGAAGCCTCGGCCTGCATTCATTGTGGAGCTCCGATGGCGGAGCAAACCGCTCACGCCCAGGCGCAGGCAACTGCGGCCCCGGCTCAGCCTTCGACGATTTCTTTTGGCAGTCTGCCGCGTAACAAGGCTGTGCCCGAAGTCACTGCTCCAGCGCCTGAACCGCAACCTTTACCGAAAGTCATGCCGGCCGCCGCACGGCGTCGGCGCCAGCAGCCAACCGAGCAACCGGCCACAGAGCAGGCCAATGCCGACGGCAGTCGTCCGGTGGAAGGCTGGCTGAAGATCATGATCTTCCTGCTGCCGATGTTTTTCGTCTGGTTCCTGCTGCGCTACGGCCACTCGATGAAACAGCGCTTTTTTGGTTTCGGCTGGCTGGCGATGCTGATTCTGGCGTCTTCGCTTTCACCGAAATAAGCGCAAAAAACCTCAGCCCTCGACCTGGTTCTGTGGCGTTCCCGCCGCCCAGGTCGCGATGTTGTGCAGGGTGGTTGCGGCAATTGCACCCAGCGCTTCGCGGGTCAGAAAGGCCTGATGCGCGGTGATGATCACGTTGGGAAAGGTCAGCAATCGCGCCAGCACATCGTCCTGCAAAGGCAGGTCGGAGCGATCCTCGAAAAACAGTTGTGCCTCTTCCTCATAGACATCCAGTCCCAGATAGCCGAGTTGGCCGTCCTTCAATGCATCGATCAGTGCCGGTGTGTCGACCAGCCCACCACGGCCGGTATTGATAAGCATGGCGCCCGCCTGCATGTGCGCCAGTGAATCGCGGTTGATCAGGTGTTTGCTTTGCTCGTTGAGCGGACAGTGCAGGCTGATGATCCGCGACTGCGCGAGTAGTTCCGGCAAGCTCAGGTAACGCGCACCCAACGCCAGAACATCGGGGTTGGGGAAGGGATCGTAAGCCAGTAGCTCACAACCGAAACCGTGCATGATTTTCGCGAACGTGGCGCCGATCTGTCCGGTGCCGACAATCCCCACGGTTTTGCCGACCAGGTCGAAACCGGTCAGGCCATGGAGGCTGAAATCGCCTTCACGGGTGCGGTTATAGGCACGGTGCAGGCGACGGTTGAGGGCCAGGATCAGCGCCACGGCGTGTTCGGCCACCGCATGCGGCGAGTAGGCCGGAACGCGCACCACGGCCAGTCCGAGACGTTTCGCTGCGGCCAGATCGACATGGTTGTAGCCCGCCGAGCGCAGGGCAATCAGACGCGTGCCGCCCGCAGCCAGGCGCTCCAGCACCGCAGCGCCGAGGTCATCATTGATGAACGCACAGACCACTTCATGTTTATCGGCCAGCGCTGCTGTATCGAGGCTGAGCCGGGCCGCTTGAAAGTGCAACTCGATACCTGCCGGGCAAGCGGCGGCGAGAAAGCTGTCGCGGTCATAGGTCTGGCTGCTGAAAACGAGCGTGCGCATGAAATCCTCCTGGAACATCGACACGGATTGAATCACCGAACCTACTTTAGCGCTGCCGGCGCTGGCCGGCATTGCCGTGGATCAGGCGCTGATCTTCGCTTGTGCCGCGAGCCGGTTGATCGCGCGCTCCAGTTCTTCCAGCGCTGCCACGGCCTTGGGGTCGTCCTGCTTGAGCAGGGTTTCGCTGCGCTGGCAGGCCGCGCGCAATTGCGGTACGCCGCAATAACGGGTGGCACCGTGCAGGCGATGGACGCGTTCGATCAATGCATTCTGGTCGCGGTTTTCGCACGCCGCGCGGATGGCCTCGCGGTCGGCTTCCAGTGAGGCGAGCAACATGGCCAGCATGTCTGCCGCCAGATCAGCCTTGCCGGCGGCCAGGCGCAAACCTTCCTCGTGATCGAGCACCGGCAGTTCATTATTGCCCGCCGCGCTGTCGCTGATCCGCTCCGGCCCTTGATTGCGCAAGGCCAGGCCGGTCCATTTCAGCACCACCTGCGCCAGTTGCCGTTCGCTGATCGGTTTGGTCAGGTAATCGTCCATGCCGCTTTGCAGCAACGCGCGTTTTTCGTTGGCCATGGCGTGGGCGGTGAGGGCGACGATCGGCAGCGGCGTGCAGTGCCGCTCGCTTTCCCACTGGCGAATGGTTTCGGTGCTCTGGCGGCCGTCCATGCCCGGCATCTGCACGTCCATCAACACCAGATCGAAGGACTCGCTTTGTACGGCTTTGACCGCCGCGTAGCCACTTTCCACCGCAAGTACCTTGGCGCCCATGTCTTCGAGCAGGGTTTGCACCAGCAGCAGGTTGGCCGGGTTGTCGTCGACACAGAGCACTTTCGGCGCGCGGCTCGACAGCGGTTCCCCTGGCTCATTGCGCGGCTGGCGCGGGTTGACCAGATCGGCCAGCGCACGACGCAGTTTGCGTGTGCAGGCCGGCTTGGCTTGCAACTGACTGTGCGGGTTCGGCACCGACAGATGGAACAGCGTCTGTTCGGTGGTCGGGCACAGCACCAGCACTTTGCAGCCGAGGTGTTCGAGGTCCCAGATGTGCTGATTCAAACGCTCGGGCAGCATGTCGTTGCTGGTGATGCCGATGACCGCCAGATCAATCGCCTGATCGGTCTGGTGCGCGCCGGTGACGCCATTGGTCAAGGTTTCCAGCGTATTGAACGGCGTGACATCGAGGCCGCAATCTTCCAGTTGATGTTGCAAGGCCTGACGCGCCAGTTCATGACTTTCCAGTACTGCCACGCGGCGCCCGAGTAGCGGCGGGGCCGGCAAGTCTTCGGCGTCGTCACGGGTTTTCGGCAGGCTCAGGCTGATCCAGAATTCCGAGCCTTCGCCGGGTGTGCTGTCGACGCCGATTTCACCACCCATCTGCTCAATCAGACGCTTGGAAATCACCAGCCCCAGGCCGGTGCCGCCCGGTTGCCGCGACAGCGAGTTGTCGGCCTGACTGAAGGCCTGGAACAACGCGCGCACGTCCTGATTCGACAGGCCGATGCCGGTGTCCTGAATGCTGATGCGCAACTGCACGCTGTCTTCGTGTTCATCTTCAAGCATCGCGCGGGCAACGATGGTGCCTTCGCGGGTGAACTTGATTGCGTTGCTGACCAGGTTGGTGAGGATCTGCTTCAGGCGTAAGGGGTCACCGACCAGCGACAGCGGCGTGTCGCGGTAGACCAGACTGACCAGCTCCAATTGCTTGGCGTGTGCGGCGGGGGCGAGGATGGTCAGGGTGTCCTGCAACAGGTCGCGCAGGTTGAACGGAATATGGTCGAGCACCAGTTTGCCCGCCTCGATTTTCGAGAAGTCGAGGATCTCGTTGATGATCCCCAGCAGGCTGTCGGCAGACTTTTCGATGGTGCCCAGATAATCGAGCTGGCGCGGGGTCAGTTCGCTTTTCTGCAACAGGTGCGTGAAGCCGAGAATACCGTTGAGCGGCGTGCGGATCTCGTGGCTCATGTTGGCGAGGAATTCGGATTTGATCCGGCTCGCCTCCAGCGCTTCTTTGCGCGCCAGGTCCAGTTCGATGTTCTGGATCTCGATGGTTTCCAGGTTCTGGCGCACGTCTTCGGTGGCCTGATCGACACTGTGTTGCAGTTCTTCGCGGGCGTTCTGCAAGGTGCCGGCCATGCGATTGATCCCGGAGGCCAGCTCATCCAGCTCTTGGCTGCCAAGTGGCGGCAAACGCGTTTCCAGATGGCCGTCCTTGAGTTGCGCGACGGCTTGCTTGATCTGGCTCAGCGGCCGGTTGATGGTGCGGCCCATGCGCAACGCCAGCAGGGCGGCGCCCGCCAGACCGGCGGCAATCAGCAGCAGGCTGGCAAACAGGCTGCGATAACCGCGCAGCAACATGCCGTTATGCGACAGCTCCAATTCGACCCAGCCAAGCAGTCGCTCGGATTCTTCCGGGATCAGTTCGCCGGCGAGGTTGCGATGTTTGCCGAACACCGGCATCAGGTAACGCGTCGCGTCATTGCCGCTGCGCCGTTGCAAATGCGCGCTGTCGCCGCTCGGTGCCTGATTGAGCATGGTCGGGCCGGCATGCGCCAGCGGCGAGCGGTCCGGGGCGAGGAAGGTCACCGCGCGCACGTCCGGCTGTTCAAGGGATTGCGTGGCGATGCGCTCCAGCAATTCGCTGTTGCCATGGCCCATGGCGGGTGCCACCAGCGGCGCCAGTTGCTCGGCAATCATTTCGCCGCGCTGCATCAATTGGGTCTGCAAGTCGGCCTGCTGCGTCCAGGTGAAATAACCACCCAGCACCAGCGCCATCAGGCTGGTCGGCAACAAGGTCAGCAATAACACGCGACCTTTGATTCCCAGTTTCTTGAGCACGCCTATCTCCTGCATCCCGCTGATCTGTTGACTCATGCGTGCATCCGGCACGCGACATTGGCGCAGTGTAGCGATTTGCTCGCGGGCAATCTCCGGAAAAATGCGCTCGCGTCGGGGCAGGGCGTCGCTGCTCGTTGGTCAGCTCGGTCAACCTTGAGTTGCCCGATGCCCGGCAATCTTGAATAATCAGTCTCAACTGAGAATTACTTGCAGATACTCATGACTCCTGTTTCCGCTGGCCAGCCACGCATTCTCTCCATCGAAGACGATCCGGTACTCGGCGCCTATGTTCACGAACATCTGGGCCGCAGCGGCTTTCAGGTGACCTGGTGCCAGAACGGTCAGGAAGGCCTGAACATCGCCACGCGCCAGCCGTTCGACGTGGTGCTGATGGATATTCTCTTGCCGGGCCTGGACGGTTTGCAGGTGTTGACGCAATTGCGCCAGAGCCATTCGACACCGGTACTGCTGATGTCGGCCCTCGGCGCCGAGGCGGATCGCATCAGCGGTTTCCGTCTCGGTGCTGACGATTATTTACCCAAGCCGTTCAGCATGGCCGAGTTGCATGTGCGCATCGAAGCGATCCTGCGCCGGGTTGCGCTGGATCGGCGCCCGGCAGCGCTGGCGGCGCCAGTGGCGGTCGGTACGCTGCGATTCGATGACGAACAGTGCGATGTGTTTTTCCGCGAACAACCCGCCGGGCTGACCCGCAGCGAATTCCGTTTGCTCGAAACCCTCAATCGCAATGACGAGGAAGTGCTGAGCAAAGCCTTCCTTTATCAGCACGTTTTGCAGCGCGGCTACGCGGCCCACGATCGCAGCCTCGACATGCATATCAGCCAGATCCGCCGCAAACTGAAAGCCATCGGTTACACCGAGCGTGAAGTGCGCACCGTCTGGGGCAAGGGTTACGTGTTGAGCGCCGCTGATGAAACGCTCTGAACTGCCGGGGCGGCATTCACTGTTCTGGAAACTGGCGTTTCTGCTGGTCGCATTTTGTCTGCTGATGATCTGGCTGAGCTGGTCGTGGGGCCGTTATATGGAGGAGCGCAACCAGTTCCTCTCCGACGAAGCGCGCGGCACCCTGACGCGTTACGCCGCGCAAGCGGAACAGGCCTGGCAGCACGGCGGCCGCAGCGGGGTCGATGACTGGTTGCAGAGCATGGAGTTGCGTGAAGCCAGTTGGGTCGGTGTGATCGGTGGCAACTTACAGTCGCTGAGCAATGATCCGCTGAATGATCAGGAAATTCAGCACCTGACCTTCTTGCGTGGGCTCGACTGGCCGATCCACAAGAAAGGCCGCCCGTGGTTGCGTATTCCTTTCCCCAAAGAGCCGTCTGCCGGCAGCCTGGTGATCGAATTGCCCGAACGATTTGTTCCGGGTAAGTACCGGGTGTTCTGGCGCGTCATCACCAACGGCGTGATTCCAGGTCTGTTCACGTTATTGCTGTGTGTCGGTCTGTACCGCTTGCTGGTCGTGCCCCTGAACAACCTGCGCGAACAGGCTAACGCCTGGCGTGCCGATCAATTGAATGTGCGCCTGTCGAGCGGTATCACCCAGCGCCCGGATGAACTCGGCGAGCTGGCGCGGGCGTTCGACTCCATGTCCGAGCGTCTGCAATCCACCGTCGCCCTGCAACAGCAATTGCTCCGCGATCTGTCCCATGAATTGCGCACACCGCTGAGCCGCCTGCGCGTCGCCAGCGAAAGCGAGCAAGATTTAGTGCAGCTACGCGAACGTATCGGTCGCGAAGTCGACGGTATGCAACGCTTGGTCGAAGACACCCTGCAACTGGCCTGGCTCGATACCGAGCGCTCGCCATTGCCCGACGAGGCGATCCAGATTCAGGCCCTGTGGGAAATGCTCACCGACAATGCCTGTTATGAAAGCGGCTGGCCGAGTCTGCAATTGCAGTGTTCGGTCGAGGCGTCGTGCTGGGTGCGCGGCAACTTGAATACCCTGGCGCAGGCGCTGGAGAACATTTTGCGCAACGCGATTCGGCATTCGCCTGCGGGCGGGATTGTGCGGCTCGATGGACGGCGCGATGGCGATTACTGGCACCTGTGGCTGGAAGATCAGGGCGGCGGCGTAGCGGAAGGGGATCTGGAACGGATCTTCTCGCCTTTCACCCGCCTTGACGGCTCGCGGCCCGGCGACGGTGGATTTGGCTTGGGGCTGAGCATCGCGCGCAATGCCGTGCAGCGTCAGGGCGGGAGTATTTGGGCGGAAAATAGCGGGGCAGGGTTGCGGTTGAATTTGCGGTTGCTGGCGGATGACGGTGTTGCGCCGACTGACGCCTTCGCGAGCAGGCTCGCTCCCACATTGGAACTCGGTTCGCCGCAGATTGTGTGATCAACAGTTAATAGTGTCATCACTGCTGACACTACTCCCTGTGGGAGCGATCCTGCTCGCGAAGAGGCCATACGCATCACCGCCAATTAAGATGACCCACCGCAAAAGTCGCACCACTGGTGCGACTTTCAATCCCTTATTCCCATAAACCATAAGCACCGCACTTTGCGTGATATGGCCTGCGCGGGTTTGCCGGTATGATAGGCGCCCCCGCACGTCTGGATTGCGAATACGCCATGACCTTGCAGTACCCAACCATCGCCGATTGCGTCGGCAACACGCCGCTGGTGCGTTTGCAGCGCCTGCCCGGTGCTACCAGCAACACCCTATTGCTCAAGCTCGAAGGGAATAACCCGGCGGGTTCGGTCAAGGACCGTCCGGCGTTGTCGATGATCACCCGCGCCGAGTTGCGCGGGCAGATCCACGCCGGCGATACGCTGATCGAAGCGACCTCGGGTAACACCGGGATCGCGCTGGCCATGGCCGCTGCGATCAAGGGTTACAAGATGATCCTGATCATGCCGGACAACTCCAGCGCCGAGCGTAAAGCGGCGATGACCGCGTACGGTGCCGAGCTGATTCTGGTCAGCCAGGAAGAAGGCATGGAAGGCGCCCGCGACCTTGCGCAGCGGATGGAAGCCGAAGGCCGTGGCAAGGTGCTCGATCAGTTCGCCAATGGCGACAATCCTGAGGCGCACTACACCACCACAGGTCCGGAAATCTGGCGTCAGACCCAGGGCACCATTACCCATTTCGTCAGTTCGATGGGCACCACCGGCACCATCATGGGCGTGTCGCGCTACTTGAAAGAGCAGAGCGACAGCGTGCAGATCGTCGGTCTGCAACCGATGGAAGGCTCGGCCATTCCCGGCATCCGCCGCTGGCCGCAGGAATACCTGCCGAAAATTTATCAGGCCGACCGCGTCGACCGTATCGTCGACATGGCGCAAAGCGAGGCCGAGGACGTGACCCGTCGTCTGGCCCGCGAAGAAGGTATCTTCTGCGGTGTGTCCTCGGGCGGTGCGGTGGCAGCGATGTTGCGCCTGTCCAAAGAAGTTGAAAACGCGGTGATCGTCGCGATCATCTGCGACCGTGGCGACCGTTACCTGTCGACCGGCATTTTCGACGCGCCCAACTGATGGCCAAGCACGAGAGAGGCCTGCGCTTCCAGCCCACGGGTGGGAGCAAGGCCGCGCAAATTCCGACCGGCAAAAAACAGCGCTTGAGCATTGAGCGCCTGGCCAATGACGGTCGCGGTATCGCGTTTTTCGAAGGCAAAACCTGGTTCGTCCTCGGCGCCCTCGCCGGCGAAGAGGTCGAAGCGCGGGTGCTCGGCGCCCACGGCAAAGTGGTCGAGGCGCGCACCGAGCGGGTGTTCAAGGCCAGCGAACTGCGTCGCCCGGCACCGTGTCAGCACGCCGGTCGTTGTGGCGGTTGCAGCGTCCAGCATTTGCCCCACAGCGAACAGCTTGCCCTGAAACAGCGCATGCTCGCCGAGCAATTGTCGCGTGTCGCCGGTGTCGAACCTGAAGCGTGGGCAGCGCCGCTGACCGGTCCCGAATTCGGCTATCGCCGTCGCGCCCGCATCGCCGTGCGCTGGGACATGAAGGCGAAGAAACTCGAAGTCGGTTTCCGTGCCGCCGGCAGCCAGGACATCGTCGCGATCAACGAATGCCCGGTGCTGGTACAGCCCTTGCAACCGATCATGACCCGTTTGCCGGAGATGCTCCGTCGTTTGAGCAAACCGCAAGCATTGGGCCATGTCGAGTTGTTCAGTGGCTCGTCACTGGCGGTGCTGCTGCGGCACATGGCGCCGTTGTCGGAAGCGGATCTGACCATTCTCAAGGAATTCTGCCAGTTCCATGAAGCGCAATTATGGCTGCATGGCGAAGGCGAGCCGCAACCGGTCGATGCGACCCAGGCGCTGGGCTATCGCCTGGAACAGTGGGATCTGGATCTGGCGTACCGCCCGGGTGACTTCATCCAGGTCAACGCCGGCGTCAACGAAGCCATGGTTGCGCAAGCGCTGGACTGGCTGAAACCCGGTAGCGACGAGCGCGTGCTGGATCTGTTCTGCGGCCTGGGCAACTTTGCCTTGCCGCTGGCCAAAACCGTTCGGGAAGTGGTGGCGGTCGAAGGCGTGCAGACCATGGTTGATCGCGCTGAAGCCAACGCCGCTAGTAACAATTTGCATAACACAAAGTTTTTTCAAGCCGATTTATCCCAGCCTTTGACCGATGCCCAGTGGATCGGAAACGGCTTTTCTGCGGTACTCTTGGACCCACCGCGTGACGGTGCTTTCGAGGTAGTTCGCAAGCTGGCGACCCTGGGTGCCAAACGGTTGGTGTATGTGTCGTGCAACCCTGCAACTCTGGCGCGCGATACGGTCGAATTGATCAAGCAGGGCTACCGGTTAAAACGTGCCGGGATTCTCGATATGTTTCCTCAGACGGCACATGTCGAGGCCATGGCGTTATTTGAAGCGAGCCAGGATGGCTCGTCTGAATCCGCCTGATCTGTCCGCGCAGCGCTCGCTTTAGCCCCGCGAGCGCAAACGGGCAACAAGGATCAGCGATTTGACGCATTGAATCTGCGTCGTAGGGAAGGTAAAGCAAGATGGTACAGGTGAGAGCACACCAGCCGATCAACACTGACGGCAGTATCAATCTCGAGGCTTGGCTCGATCACGCGGTCAGTGTCGATCTGGCACTGGATCGCGAAGCCTTGAAAGAAGCCTGCGAGTTCGCTCGCGAGGCCGAACAACAATCCAATGCCAGGAAGAATCTGTGGGCCGAAGGCTCCGGCAGCTTCAGTACTGGCCTGGAAATCGCCGAGATTCTCGCCGACCTCAAGCTCGATCAGGATTCGCTGGTCGCAGCGGTCCTGTATCGCGGCGTGCGTGAAGGCCAGATCGAACTCGCGGCCGTCGGCCAGCGCTTCGGCCCGGTGGTGGCCAAACTGATCGACGGCGTGCAGCGCATGGCCGCCATCAGTGCCAGCCTCAGCCCGCGTCAGTCGATGGTTATGGGCACGCAAGGGCAGGTGGAAAACCTGCGCAAGATGCTGGTGGCGATGGTCGATGACGTTCGCGTTGCCCTGATCAAACTCGCCGAACGCACCTGCGCCATTCGTGCGGTGAAAACCGCCGACGACGAAAAGCGTAACCGCGTCGCCCGCGAAGTCTTCGACATTTATGCGCCGCTCGCGCACCGCCTCGGCATCGGTCATATCAAATGGGAACTGGAGGACTTGTCCTTCCGTTATCTCGAGCCGGATCAATACAAGCAGATTGCCAAGTTGCTCCACGAGCGACGGCTGGACCGTGAGCGTTTCATCGCCGATGTGATGACCCAGCTCAAGGATGAATTGCAAGCCACCGGCGTCGATGCCGACATCAGCGGCCGGGCCAAACACATCTATTCCATCTGGCGCAAAATGCAACGCAAGGGTCTGGAATTCAGCCAGATCTACGACGTGCGTGCGGTGCGCGTGCTGGTCCCGGAAATGCGCGACTGCTACACCGCGCTGGGTATCGTCCACACCTTGTGGCGGCACATCCCGAAAGAATTCGACGACTATATCGCCAACCCGAAAGAGAACGGCTACCGCTCGCTGCACACGGCGGTGATCGGCCCTGAGGGTAAAGTGCTCGAGGTGCAGATCCGTACGCACTCGATGCACGAAGAAGCCGAGCTCGGCGTCTGCGCGCACTGGCGCTACAAGGGCACCGACGTCAAATCCGGCTCGAACCACTACGAAGAGAAAATCTCCTGGCTGCGACAGGTCCTCGAGTGGCACGAAGAGCTGGGCGATATCGGTGGTCTGGCCGAACAACTGCGCGTCGATATCGAGCCGGATCGGGTCTACATCTTCACCCCCGATGGCCACGCCATCGACTTGCCGAAGGGCGCGACACCGCTGGACTTCGCTTATCGCGTGCACACCGAGATCGGCCACAACTGCCGTGGCGCGAAGATCAACGGGCGCATCGTGCCGCTCAACTACAGCCTGCAGACCGGTGAGCAGGTCGAGATCATCACCAGCAAGCACGGTACGCCGAGCCGCGACTGGCTGAACTCGAATCTCGGTTACGTCACTACCTCGCGGGCGCGGGCGAAGATCGTTCACTGGTTCAAATTGCAGGCGCGCGATCAGAACGTTGCCGCCGGTAAAACCCTGATCGAGCGCGAACTGACGCGCCTCGGCCTGCCAGCGGTGGACTTCGACAAGCTGGCCGACAAGGCCAACATGAAAACCGCCGAAGACATGTTCGCCGCCCTCGGTGCCGGCGACCTGCGTCTGGCGCAACTGGTCAACCTCGCGCAGCAACTGGTCGAACCGGAACGCGGCAACGAGCAGCTAGAACTGATTCCGCGCAAGGCCACCGGCTACAAACCGGGCAAGCGTGGCGATATTCAGATTCAGGGCGTCGGCAACCTGATGACGCAGATGGCCGGCTGCTGCCAGCCGCTGCCGGGCGATGCGATCGTTGGTTACATCACTCAGGGTCGTGGCGTGAGCATTCACCGTCAGGACTGCGCCTCGGTGCTGCAACTGGGCGGACGCGAGCCGGAGCGGATCATCCAGGTCAGCTGGGGCCCGGTGCCGGTGCTCACCTACCCGGTGGACATTGTCATCCGCGCCTACGACCGTTCCGGTCTGCTGCGTGACGTCTCGCAGGTATTGCTCAACGAGCGCATCAACGTGCTGGCGGTCAACACCCGCTCGAACAAGGAAGACAACACCGCGCTGATGTCCCTGACCATTGAGATCCCGGGACTGGATGCACTGGGGCGGTTGCTCGGGCGGATTTCGCAGTTGCCGAACATCATCGAAACGCGGCGTAACCGTACTCCGTGAAGATGGCATTGATCCAATGTGGGAGCTGGCTTGCCAGCGATGCAGACAACTCGGTCTTTCAGGAACATCGAGGTGATGCAATCGCTGGCAAGCCAGCTCCCACAGGGTTTTGTGGTGAGAGATAAATGATGTACAGCCT
This sequence comes from Pseudomonas sp. Irchel s3h9, assembly GCF_900187475.1. Lineage (NCBI taxonomy): Bacteria > Pseudomonadati > Pseudomonadota > Gammaproteobacteria > Pseudomonadales > Pseudomonadaceae > Pseudomonas > Pseudomonas sp. Irchel s3h9. The sequence continues at coordinate 22,437 of NZ_FYDH01000026.1, forward strand.
TGAAGACCTGCTCCACCTCATGAACCGTCTGCGCGATCCACAGTACGGTTGCCCGTGGGACATCAAGCAAACCTACGCGACCATCGTCCCGCACACCCTCGAAGAAGCCTACGAAGTGGCCGATGCCATCGAACGTGGCGACTTCGATCATTTGCAGGGCGAGTTGGGCGATCTGCTGTTCCAGGTGGTGTATTACAGCCAGTTGGCCAAGGAAGAAGGGCGCTTCGAATTTGCCGGGGTGATCGACAGCATCACCCGCAAACTGATCCGTCGTCATCCCCACGTGTTCCCCACCGGTGATCTCTACGCACCGCTGGATGTGCCGCGCTTGAGTGAAGAACAGGTCAAGCAGCGCTGGGAAGAGATCAAGGCTGAAGAGCGCGCCGAGAAATCTGCCGCGCCCGAGCAACTGTCACTGCTCGATGACGTGCCGGCGACGTTGCCGGCATTGTCGCGTTCGGCCAAGTTGCAGAAGCGCGCAGGCCAGGTCGGTTTCGACTGGCCAGACGCCTTGCCGGTGCTCGACAAGGTGCGTGAAGAACTCGATGAAGTCCTCGAAGCCATGTCCGAAAACGATCCCGTCGCCGTGGCTGACGAGATCGGCGATCTGCTGTTTTCCGTGGTCAACCTGGCCCGGCATCTGAAGGTCGACCCGGAAACTGCGCTGCGTGGCGCCAACGGCAAGTTCGAAAGACGTTTCCGATTTATCGAACAGGCATTGCGCGACACCCACCGTCCCATAGAAGATTGCACCCTCGAAGAGTTGGACGCCCTGTGGGGTGAAGCCAAACGTCAGGAAAAGAATTTGCCCGGCTGCGGCTGAGCCACTGCCCAAGTGAGTAAGCACCATGAGTATTTCCCTTCGCGACCAGTTGCTCAAAGCAGGCCTGGTCAACCAAAAGCAGGCCAAGCAGGTCAGCAAGGACAAGCAGAAGCAGCAACGTCTGGCGCACAAAGGTCAGATCGAACTGGATGACTCGCAGCAGCGTGCCGCCCAGGAAGCCATGGCTGAGAAGGTCAAGCGTGACCAGGAGCTGAACCGCCAGCAGAAAGAGAAAGCCGAAGCCAAGGCGCGTGCAGCACAGGTCAAGCAACTGATCGAAGTCTCGCGTCTGCCGAAGCTGACCACCGAGGACTACTACAACTTCGTCGACGACAAGAAGGTCAAGCGCATCTCGGTCAACACGCTGATGCGCAACAAGCTCAGCAGCGGTTCGCTGGCGATCGTGCACCATGCCGGCGGCTACGAAGTGATCCCGCGTGAAGCGGCCCTGAAGATCCAGGAGCGCGATCCACAGCGCATCGTCCAGCTCAACGTGCAGACCGAAGAGGTCAGCACCGAGGACGATCCGTACGCGGCGTATCAGATCCCTGATGATCTGATGTGGTAAATCGATAAAGCTGTAATAACGACAAACCCCGCTCATGGCGGGGTTTGTCGTTTTCAATGCTGTGGTTGAATCAGGAGGAACGGGTTTCGCGTTGTTGCTCTTGCACTTCGAGTTCGGCCTTGTAGTTGTGGGCATCGATCTCGTTGTGGAACATGCCGACCAGCAAGTCTTGTTGATGCACGTCCCAGATGCGGATACCGGCGGCTACGCCTTCGTGGGACATGTGTGAATCGTCGCGTTCAGTTACTTTTACAGTCATCTGCTAGCTCCAAATCTCAAGTTATCTGCACCAAGGCGTGTGCAGGACTCTTTTATATGATTTGTTAGCTTGCTAAGTAAACGCTTGATTTGCGCAAGGTGTTATTGCGTTTTTTGCAACAGTGCTGCAGCCCGCGCAATCCGCGACATTCGGTCGCAGGGCGGTAAGTTTCATGACAGAAGTTTCATCTCCAGAACGCTCTGGATCCCTGTGGGAGCTGGCTTGCCAGCGATGACGTCGGCACAGCAAGCATCTTCGTTGCCTGACACTCCGCTATCGCTGGCAAGCCAGCTCCCACAGGGATCAGCGGTGTCCCGGCTATTTTCTACAGACGAAAAAAAACGCCCCGAACCAGTCGGGGCGTTTTCATGTGTGGCTCAAGCGGGGGGAATTACTTGCCTTCCCAGCGCTTCAGTACCAGCGTGGCGTTGGTGCCGCCGAAGCCGAAGCTGTTGCTCATCACAGTGTTGATGGTGGCGTTCTCGCGGGTCTTGGTCAGCACCGGCAGGTCGGCCACTTCAGGGTCCAGCTCGTCGATGTTGGCGGAGCCGGCAATGAAGTTGCCTTCCATCATCAGCATGCAGTAGATCGCTTCGTGAACGCCGGCGGCGCCCAGGGAGTGACCGGACAGGCTCTTGGTCGAGCTGATCGCCGGTGCCTTGTCGCCGAACACTTCACGCACACCTTTCATTTCCGCGACGTCGCCGACCGGAGTCGAGGTGCCGTGGGTGTTCAGGTAGTCGATCGGCGTATCAACGGTGGACATCGCCATCTGCATGCAGCGGATCGCGCCTTCGCCACTTGGGGCAACCATGTCGTAGCCGTCGGACGTTGCGCCGTAGCCAACGATTTCGGCGTAGATTTTCGCGCCACGGGCCAGAGCGTGTTCCAGCTCTTCAACCACGACCATGCCGCCACCGCCAGCGATGACGAAACCGTCACGGTCGGCGTCGTAGGCACGGGAAGCTTGTTCTGGGGTGTCGTTACGCTTGCTGGACAGAGCGCCCATTGCGTCGAACAGGAACGACTGGCTCCAGTGCTCTTCTTCACCGCCACCGGCGAAAACGATGTCCTGTTTGCCCATCTGGATCTGTTCCATGGCAGTACCGATGCAGTGAGCACTGGTGGCGCAGGCAGATGCGATGGAGTAGTTCAGGCCTTTGATCTTGAATGGCGTGGCCAGGCAAGCGGAAACGGTGCTGCTCATGGTCCGCGTTACACGATACGGGCCAACGCGCTTGACGCCTTTCTCGCGCAGGATGTCCAGCGCTTCCATCTGGTTCAGCGTGGAAGCACCACCGGAACCAGCGATCAGGCCGGTACGCGGGTTGGACACTTGCTCTTCGGTCAGGCCGGAGTCAGTGATGGCGTCTTTCATGGCCAGGTAGGCGTACGCGGCTGCGTGGCCGACGAAGCGATAGATCTTGCGATCGATCAGTTCTTCAAGGTTGAGGTCGATGGAGCCGGAAACCTGGCTACGCAGACCCATTTCAGCATATTCCGGGTTGAACCGGATGCCAGGGCGGCTTGCACGCAGGTTAGCGGAGACGGTCTCTTTGTCATTGCCCAGGCACGAAACGATGCCCAGACCAGTGATAACGACGCGGCGCATGCGAATAACCCTTAGAAGTTGTCAGTGGAGGTGAACACGCCGACGCGAAGGCCTTCGGCGGTGTAGATTTCGCGACCGTCGACAGTCACCGAACCATCGGCAATGGCCAGGTTCAGCTTGCCCTTGAGGACGCGTTTGATATGAATGTTGTAAGTAACTTTCTTGGCGGTCGGCAGCACCTGACCGAAGAACTTCACTTCGCCTGAACCCAGCGCACGGCCACGGCCCGGCAGGCCTTGCCAGCCCAGGAAGAAACCGACCAGTTGCCACATGGCATCCAGACCCAGACAGCCCGGCATCACCGGATCGCCTTCGAAGTGGCACGCGAAGAACCACAGGTCAGGGTTGATATCCAGCTCGGCGACCAATTCACCTTTGCCGTACTTGCCGCCTTCTTCGCTGATCAGGGTGATGCGATCGACCATCAGCATGTTCGGGGCGGGCAGTTGCGCGTTACCTGGGCCGAACAGCTCACCGCGACTGCAGCGCAGCAGATCTTCCCGAGTAAAGGCGTTTTGTTTGGTCATGCGAGCTCCTCAATAATCCCATGCGGCAGGTGGGGCAAATCTTCCCGACCGTTCGAAGCGTTCATGCCTCGAACCGGCAGCCTACTCATAGACTATTGCGTTGTGGTGAAAGTCACAGCACCAAGGACATGAATGTACACTTGTGCACTGAAATTTTTATTCAAGCCCCTTTTGAGGCTCGTTCGGGTGCCTAAGACTGCCGCACTTTCGCTTTTCACGCCAGTCGCAGATGGTCGAAAGGCCCACACTACGACACCCAGCGCTGCAGAATCTGCTGCAGATCATTACGTTTGAACGGCTTCGCCAGATAATCGTTCATGCCCGCCGACAGGCAGGTTTCCCGGTCGCCCTGCAAGGCGTTGGCGGTCAGCGCGATGATCGGCACTTCGCTGCGTCCGGGTAGCAGTCGGATCTGCCGGGTAGCCTCGTAGCCATCGATGATCGGCAAACGGCAATCCATCAGAATCACTTCAAAGTCGCTGCCCTCGGCGCTGCGCACGGCCTGTGCGCCATCGGTAGCAACACTGACAGTAAAGCCCAGACTGCGCAGCATCGCTTCAATAACTGTCTGGTTCACTGGATTGTCTTCGACCAGCAAGACATTGCGTCCTTCACCATGCTCTTTTCCGTTCAGTGCACGCGGCGCAGCCAGGGGCGGCAGCGCCTGCTTATAGAGTGCCAGCGGAATTTCCAGAGTGAATACCGAACCGCGACCTTCCTCGCTCTGCGCGCGCAAGGTGCCGCCCATGCGTTCGGCCAGCGTGCGGGCGATCGGCAGACCGAGACCGGTGCCGCCATAGCGCCGTGAAATCGAACTGTCGGCCTGCTGGAAGGCATTGAACATCAACTCCAGACTTTCAGAAGAAATACCGATGCCGCTGTCACGCACCGAACAGGTGAACCACAGCAATTCGTGATCCAGCGATTGCCACTGCGCCTCGATGCTGACCCGGCCCTGTTCGGTGAATTTCAGCGCATTGCCAACCAGGTTGACCAGAATCTGCCGGATCCGCGTCGGATCGCCCTGCACCTGCAAACCGCGCATGTCGTCCGGGATCCGCAGATTCAGCGCCAGCCCTCGCTGTACCGCACTGTGCTGGAACGACTGCGCGCAGGCGCTGATCAGTTCGGCGAGGTTGAAGGGGATGTGCTCCAGTTCCAGCTCCGAGCGTTCGATGCGCGAGAAGTCGAGAATATCGTTGATGACTTTCAGCAGGTGTTCGGTGGACTCCGAGGCGAGTGCGGCGTATTCGACCTGCTCCTCGGTCATCTCGGTGGTTTCCAGCAGTTGCAGCATACCCAGCACGCCGTTCATGGGCGTGCGCAGTTCGTGGCTCATCATCGCCAGGAAGTCCGACTTGGCGTTGTTGGCCTTTTCCGCCTCTTCGCGGGTCTGAATCAGTTGCGCCATGGCTTGATGCTGCTCACGGCTGGCCTGTTCCAGCGCTTGAGCGAGGTTATTGATGTGCTGCGACAGCGCGCCCAGTTCGGTGTCATCGACAATCGGTAGCGGCGTTTTGTAATCGCCGTCCTGAATCGCCTTGACCGCATCGCCGATGTCGCGAATCGGCTGCGACAGGCTGCCGGCCAGGCGTCGTGCCAATACAAAAGTGAAGAGCAGGGCGAACAGCGCGAGAATCCCGGCCTTGAACAGAATCTCCTGCTGGCGCTGGCTGAAGGCATCGTTGGATAAGCCGACGATCACTCGGCCCAGATAGTCCTCGCTGGCCCCGCCGTTGCTGACCTTGCCGTCCTGAAAGAAATCATTGTGCAGGGCGATGCGTTGCAGGCGCACCGGTGCCTGAAACACTTCAACCTGATGCGGGCGGCTGTGCGCGGCGGCGGGCTGTTCGACGTACACCAGAATCCGGTTGGCGCTGTCCTGTATTTCGAGAAAGCGCACGTTGGGCGTGGTCAGTGTCGCTTTGAGCAGGCTTTCCAGCACTTCGTTATTGCCGGAAATCACCCCGTATTCAGTGGCGGGTGCCAGTTGGTTGGCGATCAGTTGGCCGGTGTGGTTCAGCTCCTGGCGCAAATCCTGAATGCGCACAAAGGTAAAGAAGCTGATCAACAACAGGGTCAACAACAGCGCCGGGCCCAGACTGATCAGCTGGGTGCGGGTGTTGATGTCCCAACGGCGACGAAAACTCATGGGCGGCGTTCTCCTTCAGCCAGCGCTTGGGCGACAGACGCTTCATTTAGCGGCTCGATCCCTAGGGAACGAGCGACCTGCGCATTACTTGAGACTTTAAAACGTGCGGGGTAAAGCGTTCGCGGCCAACTGGCCGGCGATTGGTCGAGCAAATGATCGAGCACGGCCAGCCAGTCGTTCTGATCGCTGTAGGTACTCGCCAGGCTGCCGGCGCGGACGAACGCCACGTTGGGACCGACCAGCGCGACTTGCCGTGAATAGCTGCTGAGCAGCAGGTTTTTCGCGGTTTTCGGGTTGTACAGATCGGGGTCGTCGAGGCCGAGTAACACATCGCTGTTCTTCAGCACGGTTTGCAGCGGGCGGCTGTCGTGGATGTTGTCCCAGCGCTGGCTGACGATTTGCAGGTTCAGTGGTTCGGCGGCGAGATTGAGTTCCTTGAGGAGGAATTCGCTGTGTTGATCGAAGAGCACGCCGATCCGCTGGGCCTGGGGCAGAATGCGTCGGATCAACTGCAACTGGCGGCTCAGCGGTGGATCACTCCACAGCAAACTCAGGTGCGCCGGTTGCGCGCTGCCGAGGCGCTGGCGCGCTTGCAGACGACTGATGCGCAGCACCAGCGTTGCCGGGCCTTGGGGGTCTTGCAGGCGCCAGTCGAGGCTCGGCAGGTCGAGCAGAATCAGGCGCAGACTGGCAGGCAGTTTTCCCGGTGCCGGCAGACTGGCCAACGGCTGGAAACGCACGTTGTCAGTCGGACGCAATTCGCTGAGTGCCTGGACGAATGCTTGCACGCCAGGACTTTCCTCGGCACCGGTCAACAGAATATCGGCGGCTTGCACCGCCATGCCATGCAGCCATGCGGTCAGAAACAGGCAAAACCCGGCCAGCCAGTGGCCAAGGGTTGGCAGCTTCCGTGACGGCCCGTAGCGCATCCTAGAACTCCAGCTCAGCGCTGAAATACATCACCCGACGCTCGTCGTAATTATTGTCGACGAAGGTGGTCGGCTCATGGTCGAGGCGCTGTTGCAGCACGCCGGCCAGTTGCAGCTGGGCTTTGCCCAGCGGGATGCGTTTGGCGATGCGTGTGTCGACCCGCTCGAAACGGTAGCCATTGAGCGCGTTGTCGCCGTAATAGAAGAGGGCGCTGTTCCAGCCATGGCCCCAATCGCGCAGCCAACCGGCCGAACCGCTATTGCGTGAGGTGAATTGTTGATCCAGCGGATTGCTCGCTTCGGCATCGACGAAGGCGTAGGTGAACCGCAAGCGGTCGGCCAGGCTCACGCGCCAGTCGAGCTGGGTTTCGGTGCCACGAAACCGCGAGCTGTTAGCGTTGCTGGCGATGTATTGGTTGTTACGCAGCGGCTCACTGATCATTCCGGTGATCTCGTCGTAGAACAGCTTCACATCCAGGGCCAGACCCAGCTCGGCGAAATAGCCGTTGTAGCCCAGCTCCCGTGAGCGCATGTGCTCCTGATCGAGATCGCCCGGGCCGCGTGTCTTGACGAAGTAACGCGCCGACGACTGGCCGTAAGCCGAAGGCCGCAGGTTGCTGACCTGATAGCTCCAGTTGACGTTGTTCTCGAACATGTCCGGCGAGCGGATCGCTTCCGAGTAAACCGCGCGCAGGCCGTGGCGCGGGTTGATCAGGTAATTGACGGCAAATCGCGGGGTCAGCGAACTGCCGATCAGTTGCGTGTTTTCGAACATCGCACCGCCCTGCAACAGCCAGTGCTCCGTGGCGCGCCATTCCAGTTGGCCGAACGCGCGCCACGTGGTGTCGTCCAGTGTGCCGTTGAAGTAGGTTTCGGAGTCGGCGCGGTCGTAACGATAGTTCATACCGCTGACCAGACGCAGGCTGTCGGACAGGCTGAGGGTGTCCTGCAATTCGAGGTCGTAACGCGATTCCCGCGCGCTCTGGTCGATGTCGCCGCACAGGGTGCGGCTGGCGCCGTTACGCCATTGCTCGAGCACCTGATTGGCCAGGGCCATTTCTTGCGGAGTGCCGGGCGCCGCGCCGGGGCCGGTGAAGCGGGTGATGTTGCGCGCCAGACGTTCGGTGTAATTCGGGTTGAGCTGCCACAGTTGCGTCAGCTCGGGGCTGAATGACACCTCGGCATCACAGGCGCGCCAGGTTTGCTGGCGATCCCAGTGTTGCGCCGAGCCTTGTATATAAAGGCTGTGCTCCGGGTTGATATCGAGGTTCCAGCGCACCGAGCCGGCGTAATCTTTGGCGACTACGTCGGAATTGTTCCCGGCGGCGGTAATCCCTGAGAACACCGGACGATAGGTGTAGGGCCGCTGGTTGCTGCCGTCCTTTGCATTGACCTGCCAGTCGAGGCTTTGGTTATCGCTGAGGGTGTGGCTGACCGCGAGACTGAAACGGTTCAAGCGGCGACTGTCACGATAATCGGCGCCGCTGCGATCGCTGTCGAAGCCGTCGTCTTCTTGCCCGGACAGCGACAGGCGCAGATCGCCGCCATTCCAGCCGGTGCCCTGGCTGGCGTAGAAATCGTTGATGCCGCGCTGACCACGGGTGTACTTCAGCCGTGTACCGTGGCTGTCCGCCGGGTTTCGCGTGATGATATTGACCACCGCCATCAGCGCGTTGGCGCCATAGCTGACAGTGTTGGGGCCGCGAAAAACTTCGATGCGCTCGATGTCTTCCATGGCCACCGGAATATCGCTCCAGTCCACCGTGGACAAACCGGCGCGGTACACCGAGCGGCCGTCGATCAGCACTTGCATGCGCCGTGCTTCGCTGGCGTTGGTGCCGTGGTAATTGACCGCCGCCTGATTGCCGCTGATGTTGCCGACCATCATCCCCGGCACCAGGCGCAGCAGTTCGCTGACATCGCGGGCGCCGCTGGCGTGGATCAGTTCGTTGTCAATTACGGTCATGCTCCCTGGCACTTCCGCCGGGGTTTGTTTCAGGCGCGTGGCAGTCAGCACCTGTGGCAGTGCTTCGTTGTCCATGAACAGGTCGTCGGCCAGCACTAGCGGGCTGAACAGCAGCGCCAGTAAGACGGACGAACGCGGGGACGCAGAGCCAAAAGACACGACACAACCTTGATAGCGAAGAATTGGCGCGCATGTTAACCGAGGGCAGTGACTTTTCCAGTCACGTTGCAGGCATTTTCCTAGGTTTTATTGGTCTTCTTCCTACAAGTGTCGGTAATTGTTGCTGGGGCTGGCCGCGCGTTGGCCGCCCCGTATAATGCCGGCATCGCCACTGGTATGGATTAACGGATTGCATATGACTGAACAGCGCCCGATTGCGGTCCTGGGAGGCGGAAGTTTTGGTACCGCCGTGGCCAATCTTTTGGCCGAGAACGGCCATCAAGTCCGGCAGTGGATGCGTGACCCCGAGCAGGCCGAGGCCATCCGGGTCAATCGCGAAAACCCGCGTTACCTCAAAGGCATCAAGATTCTGCCGGGGGTGACTGCCGTCACCGACCTGCAGGAAACCCTCGACGCCTGCGATTTGTGCTTTGTCGCGCTGCCGTCCAGCGCGTTGCGCACGGTGCTTGCCGCCCACGCCGAGCGGTTGAGCGGCAAGATGCTGGTCAGCCTGACCAAGGGCATCGAAGCCCAGACCTTCAAACTGATGAGCCAGATTCTCGAAGAGATCGCCCCGCAGGCGCGCATCGGCGTGTTGTCCGGGCCGAACCTGGCGCGCGAGATTGCCGAACACGCACTGACCGCCACCGTGGTCGCCAGCGAAGACGAAGAACTGTGTAAAGCCGTGCAAGCCGCGCTGCACGGTCGTACCTTCCGCGTTTATGCCAGCGCCGACCGTTTCGGTGTGGAACTGGGCGGGGCATTGAAAAACGTTTACGCGATCATCGCCGGCATGGCGGTGGCGCTGGAGATGGGCGAGAACACCAAGAGCATGCTGATCACCCGGGCACTGGCGGAAATGACCCGTTTTGCCGTGAATCAGGGCGCTAACCCCATGACCTTCCTCGGTCTGGCCGGTGTCGGCGATCTGATCGTGACCTGTTCGTCGCCGAAGAGTCGCAACTATCAAGTCGGTTTTGCGCTGGGTCAGGGCTTGAGTCTCGACGAAGCGGTGTCACGTCTCGGTGAAGTCGCTGAAGGGGTCAACACCTTGAAGGTGCTCAAGGCCAAGTCTCAGGAAGTCGGCGTGTACATGCCACTGGTCGCCGGGCTGCATGCGATCCTCTTTGAAGGACGCACGCTGGAGCAGGTGATCGGTCTACTGATGCGGGCCGAGCCGAAAACCGACGTCGACTTTATTTCCACCAGTGGTTTCAACTGAGTGAGCCGGGAGTAGCAAGCCATGAACGATCCGAAAACCGAAGCCAAGTACGAATCCATCCTTCTGCGCGTGTTGTGGATGATCGTCTACGTGCTGGTCTGGCAAGTGGCGCAGTTCATCCTCGGCGCGGTGGTGCTGGTGCAACTGATCTATCGTTTGATCTATGGCGCCCCGAGCGCCAGCCTGATGAATTTCGGCGACAGCCTGAGCCAGTTTCTGGCGCAGATCGGCCGTTTCGGCAGTTTCCACAGCGACCAGAAACCGTGGCCGTTCGCCGACTGGCCAACCCCGCGTACTCCGGAAGGTGAAGCGCCGCACGCCGTCGCACCGGCACCGCATCCGGTTCGAGATGAGGAACCCAAGCTATGAAACTCTGGGTATTACGTCACGGTGAAGCCGTGCCTTACGGCTCGTGCCCCGACTCCGAACGGGAACTGACCGATCACGGCCGTAAAGAAGTCTTGAACAGCGCGGCCCATTTGATCGGCCAACCGCTGACGGCGATCTACGCCAGCCCTTATCTGCGCGCGCAACAGACTGCGCAGATAGTTCGTGAGGCGCTGGGTTTCGAGCCGGAGATTCGCACGGTCGAGTGGCTGACGCCGGAGGTTGATCCGGATAAGGTCACCGATCAACTGGTGTCGGTGAGCAACGTCCTGCTGGTCAGTCACAACCCGCTGGTGGGCAATCTGCTGAGTTATCTGCAACATGGCGCCGGGTATCCGCCGGAGAAGGTCAGTACTGCCGGGTTGGCTGAGCTGGAAAGCCCTGAACTGCTGATCGGCTCGATGAACCTCAACAGCCTCAAACATCCCTGAAGTTGTCAACACCGACCCTGTAGGCCTTCGCCTGCTCGCGATAGCGGTATATCAGTCGCTATTTATGTTGACTGACAACCCGCTATCGCGAGCAGGCGAAGGCCTACAGGTACTGCGTACACCATGAAATTATTTGTGTGAATTTTCCAACCAAGCACTTGCTTGGTTGACTACGCTTGCTCCAGACCCAAAAAACAGGAGCGAGTCGCATGTCTGCCGCCTTCCGTTTGCCGCTGGACGTGTTCTACGAACGTGAAGCCCGGCACCCGCGCCAGCGCTTCCTCGTGCAGCCCATTGGCGGCGGCCAGGTCGAGACGCTGAGCTGGGCGGATGTCGGCCATCAGGCCCGCTGCGCCGCACATTGGTTGCGTGCGCGGGAGTTGCCGCAGGGCAGCCATATCGCCCTGATCTCGAAAAACTGCGCGCACTGGATCATCGCCGACCTGGCGATCTGGATGGCCGGGCACGTCTCGGTTCCGTTGTATCCCAACCTCACTGCCGACTCCGTTGCGCAAGTGCTCAATCATTCGGAAAGCGCGCTGGCCTTCATCGGCAAGCTCGACGACTGGCCGGGCATGTGCAAAGGCGTGCCGGCGGATCTGCCGACCATTAGTCTGCCACTGCACCCGCCCGGGGATTTCGATTTCAGTTGGGCGGACTTGCAGCGCAGCTCGCCAATTCAGGACGATCCACGTCCGGCGGCCGAGCAATTGGCGACGATCATTTACACCTCCGGCACCACCGGCCTGCCCAAAGGCGTGATGCACAGTTTTGCCAATCTCGGTTTCGCCACCACCCGCGGCACGCAACTGTTCGGGCTTAACGAGAACGATCGATTGCTCTCGTACTTGCCGCTGTGCCACGTCGCCGAGCGCATGTTCGTGGAACTGGCGTCGATCTACACCGGGCAGACGGTTTTCTTCGCCGAGAGCCTTGAGACCTTCATCACTGACCTGCAGCGAGCACGGCCGACCGCGATGTTCGGTGTGCCGCGCATCTGGACCAAATTCCAGATGGGCGTGTACAGCAAGATCCCGGCGAAACGTCTGGATTTTCTTCTCGGCCTGCCATTCATTGGCAAGCGCGTTGGTCACAAGGTACTGGCAGGCCTGGGGCTGGATGCTTTGCGCGTGGCGTTATCCGGCGCCGCGCCGGTGCCGCAGACCTTGCTCGCCTGGTATCAGAAACTTGGCCTGGATGTGCTGGAGGTCTACGGTATGACCGAGAGTTGCGGCTACTCGCACATCTGTCTGCCGGGGCAATACAAGCAGGGTTGGATCGGCAAGCCGTGTCCGGATGTCGAAGTACGCATCGATGAGTCGGGCGAGGTGCAGGTGCGCAGTCAGGCGAACATGCTCGGCTATTTCAAGGAACCGCAGAAAACCGCCGAAACGTTGACCGAGGACGGCTTTCTGCGCACCGGTGACAAGGGCGAACAGGATGCTGAAGGGCGCCTGCGACTGACTGGCCGACTCAAGGAGATCTTCAAGACCAGCAAGGGCAAATATGTTGCCCCGGCACCGATCGAAAATCGCTTGGCCGTGCATTCGCGGATTGAACAGGTGTGCGTGGTCGGTGATGGCCTGAGTGCGCCGCTGGGTTTGTGTGTGCTGTCCACGGTCAATCAGGAAGAGGGCCGGGCGAGCCTGCACTCGAGCCTGGAAAAACTCTTGGAGGAGGTCAACGCCGTACTCGACAAGCATGAACGCCTGCGCCGGTTGGTGGTGGTCAAGGACAGTTGGGCGGTGGAAAACGGCTTCCTCACGCCAACCCTGAAGATCAAGCGCAACGTCATCGAAGACACCTATGGCGCGCGTTTCGAAGAATGGAGCGAGCGCAGCGAGGCGGTGCTGTGGCAGGATTGAGCGACCACTAAAACAATAAAGGAAGTCTGCGATGAGCTTGTGGCGTACCACTCCGAACATCGAGCAGTTGAACGCAATCCAGAAGAACACCATCGGCGAAGTGCTGGACATCCGCTTCGAAGCGTTCGACGAAGAATCGCTGACCGCGAGCATGGTCATCGACCATCGTACCCATCAGCCCTACGGTTTGTTGCACGGCGGCGCCTCGGTGGTACTGGCGGAAACCGTCGGTTCGATGGCCAGCTATCTGTGCATCGATGCCAGCAAGTTTTACTGCGTGGGACTTGAGATCAACGCCAACCATCTGCGCGGCTTGCGCAGTGGGCGGGTGACGGCGGTGGCTAAGCCGATTCACATCGGTCGCACGACTCATGTGTGGGATATCCGTTTGACCAGCGATGAAGGCAAGGCCAGTTGTGTGTCGCGGTTGACCATGGCGGTGGTACCGCTGGGTGAGCAGCCACCCTCACCCTAACCCTCTCCCAGAGGGAGAGGGGACTGACCGGGCTGGATGTTCGAGTTGCGCCGACCTGAGTTATCGAGCCGAACTCAGGTTTTGAAACTCATGCAAATCTGCTCCCTTTCCCCTCGCCCCCTTGGGGGCGGTCCGACGTTTCGGGAGGGCTGGGGTGAGGGGGAAGCGATCTCCCTGACACACCATCACGCTGACCGGACTGTCATCATTCCTGGCAGTTACGGTCATTGCTGTAAGGCGCGGTCTTACGGACAATCAACGCCACGTTTCCCGCTCATGGATTTGCCCGTATGTCGCAACCAATCTTTTTCGCCCACGCCAACGGGTTTCCCTCGGGCACCTATGGCAAATTGTTCGCGGCGCTGGCGCCCGAGTACCGGGTTGCGCATCTGGAGCAGCATGCCCATGACCCGCGTTTCCCGGCGGATGACAATTGGTACAACCTCGTCGACGAGTTGATCCACCATTTGCAGCAGCAGGATCAGCCGGTGTGGGGCGTCGGCCATTCGTTCGGCGGCGTACTGCATTTGCACGCGGCGCTGCGTTGCCCTGAGCTGTATCGCGGCGTGGTGATGCTCGATTCGCCGGTGCTGACCCGCACTGATCAATGGGTGATTCGCGCGGCCAAGCGCTTTGGCTTCATCGACAGACTGACCCCGGCCGGCCGCACCCTGGGCCGGCGGGAAGAGTTCGCCGACCTCGACAGTGCGCGCAGCTATTTTGCTGGCAAGACACTGTTCCGTGGTTTCGATCCGGAATGCTTCGATGCCTACCTGCAACATGGTTTGCACCAGGTCGGCGACAAGCTGCGCCTGCGCTTCGATCCGGCGACCGAAATCAGCATCTATCGTGGCGTGCCGCATACCAGCCCTGGTCGTACCCGCCAATTACAGGTACCGCTGGCGGTGGTGCGCGGGCACAAGAGTCGCGTGGTCATGCGTCATCACACCCGTTTCGTTTCGCGTCTGGCCCAGGGCGAGGCGCTGAGCATGCCTGGCGGCCACATGTTCCCGCTTGAGCGGCCACAGGACACCGCACGACTATTGAAGAATCTGTTTACTCGCTGGGAAAACCGTCAGGACAAGGATTGCGCATGAGCCCGACCTTCGAAGAAGTGCGCCTGAGCCTGCCGCATATCGAGCTGGCCGCGCATTTGTTCGGCCCCGAGGACGGTCTGCCGGTGATTGCACTGCATGGCTGGCTCGACAATGCCAACAGCTTTGCCCGATTGGCGCCCAAACTCAAAGGCTTGCGCATCATTGCGTTGGACATGGCCGGGCACGGTCATTCCGGGCATCGGCCGAACGGCGCCGGCTATGCGCTGTGGGATTACGCCCATGACGTGCTGCAAGTCGCCGAACAACTGGGCTGGAAGCGTTTCGGCCTGCTTGGGCATTCGATGGGTGCCATCGTTTCCATGGTGCTGGCGGGGTCGCTGCCGGAACGCATCAGCCATCTGGCGCTGATCGACGGCGTCATTCCTCCTACAGACAAAGGCGAAAACGCCGCCGAGCGCATGGGCATGGCCCTGCAAGCGCAACTGGATCTGCGCGAGAAGCGCAAACCGGTTTACAGCACCCTCGACCGTGCCATCGAAGCGCGCATGAAAGGTCTGGTGGCGGTCAGCCGTGAGGCGGCTGAATTGTTGGCCCAGCGCGGTTTGATGCCGGTGCCCGGCGGTTACACCTGGCGCACCGACAATCGCCTGACCCTGCCATCGCCGCTGCGTCTGACCCAGGAACAGGCAATGGCTTTCGCGCTGCGGGTCAGTTGTCCGGCGCAGCTGGTGGTCGCGGCTGACGGCATGCTGGCCAAACATCCGGAGCTGCTGGAGCGTCTACCCTTTAGCCGGGAACAGTTGGCGGGCGGGCACCATTTGCACCTGAACGATGAGGCCGGGGCGATCCTTGTCGCAGACTGTTTCAATCGGTTCTTCGCCATTCCTTGACTTGCTGCGGGCAACTGTCGAGGCTGGGCGGGTTGAAATGGGAGACAACTACGATGGATTTCTATACCGCTGCGACCTCGAATTACCCAGTCATGCCGATCCGATGAGCCTGACTATGCGGTCACTCAGTCTGTTGGCACTGTGCTGTTTCAGTACCGTTTCGTTCGCCGCCGATGTGCCGGGCAGTCAGGATCTGCAGATCGTGCCGCGTCTGGCCGATGCACAGATCGTCGACTACCGCCCGCCTGTGGAGCTTGAGCGGATCTATCCGCTGGGTTCGATCCGCAAGATCAGCGGGCAGTTGCGTTTCGACGGCCAGGTCACCGCCCGTGGCCAGACCACTTCGGTGACCTACGAGTTGCCCCCCGAACACTCCGCCACCGAAGCTTTTACCGCCGCTCGTGAAGCCCTGCAAAAGCAGGACGCCGAATTGCTGTTCTGGTGTCAGGCGCGTGATTGCGGCGAAAGCAGCCTGTGGGCCAACGAGGTGTTCGGCAACGCCAAGTTGTACGGTGCTGACGAACAACAGGCGTATCTGTTGTTGAGACTGGCCGCACCGCGTGACAACACGCTGGTGGCGCTTTACAGCATCACGCGCGGCAACCGCAAAGCCTATCTGCATGTCGAACAGTTCGAGGCGGCTGCACCGTTGGGTGAGCTGCTGCCGACCTCGGCGACCCTGTTGCGTCAGTTGAAAAGCACCGGTGAGCTGGATTTTCCTGATCGCGTGAATGACCCGGACGATACATGGCTACGCCTGATTTCCCGTGGCCTTAATCTCGATACGACGTTGCGCGTGACGGTGTCCGGGCCGAAAGCCGAGGCCTGGCGACAGGCCCTGATCAATCAGGGCGTGCGGGCGGCACGCATGGAGACCGGCAGTGTCGAAGGCTCTGGCCTGCGCATCGATCTGTTGCGTTAAGCTGTTTCGGGCGAGCACGAACCGCGTGTTCGCCTACTCTTTGCCTGACTGACTTTTTCGAGACCTTACATGCTCAATAACGATCGCCTGCTGGTGCAGATCCTGCTGCTGGTGTTGTTTGGTGCCAGCCTCTGGGTGATGGCGCCGTTCTGGTCGGCCCTGTTCTGGGGCGCGGTGCTGGCATTCGCCAGTTGGCCGCTGATGCGTCTGTTGACCCGCTGGCTTAATGGCCGTGAGTCGCTGGCTGCGGGGATTCTGACGCTGGGCTGGATGCTGCTGGTGGCCGCGCCGCTGGTCTGGCTGGGGTTCAACGTGGGGGATCATGTGCGTGATGCCACGGCGTTCATCAAGGATGTGCAGGTCGACGGTCTGCCGGAAGCGCCGGTGTGGCTGGGGACTTTGCCGTTTGTGGGCGAGCGCCTGGTCGGGCTGTGGAACAGCATCGATCAGCAGGGCGCCGCGCTGATGGTGTCGATCAAACCTTATCTGGGGCAGGTCGGTAACTGGTTGCTGGCGCGCAGTGCGCAGATTGGTGGCGGGATTCTCGAGCTGACGTTGAGCATTGTCTTTGTGTTCTTTTTCTATCGTGACGGGCCTCGGCTGGCGGCGTTTGTGCACAGTCTGCTGGAGCGCTTGATCGGGGATCGTGCCGGGTATTACATCGAGTTGGTGGCGGGTACGGTGCAGCGGGTGGTCAACGGGGTGATCGGCACGGCGGCGGCGCAGGCGGTTCTGGCGTTGATCGGGTTTTTGATTGCCGGGGTGCCGGGGGCGCTGGTGCTCGGGATTGTCACCTTCCTGTTGAGTCTGATTCCGATGGGGCCGCCGTTGGTGTGGGTGCCGGCGACGGCCTGGCTGGCGTGGAAGGGTGAGTACGGGATGGCGGTGTTTCTCGGGATCTGGGGGACGTTCATCATCAGTGGCGTGGACAACGTGCTCAAGCCGTATTTGATCAGCCGCGGGGGGAATTTGCCGTTGGTGATTGTGTTGCTTGGGGTGTTTGGCGGATTGATTGCGTTTGGGTTTATCGGGTTGTTTATCGGGCCTACGTTGTTGGCGGTGGCTTATAGTTTGTTGACGGATTGGAGCAAGAGTCAGGGGCGGGTTGAGGAGCGGCGCTGATTTTTGTGGGCATATCCGTTGCTGCGGGTGTTGCTGATTAAGGTTCCGCCCTTACGGCGGGTCACTTTTTCCAGACGCCGGAATGCCGGCCCAGCGAAAAGTAACCAAAAAGGCTTGCTCCTACGTGCGGCCCGCTCGCTGGGGCTCGGGGTTCCTTCGCTGCGGGATCGATCCGGGCGCAGCGCCTACGGTTTGCTTCGCTGCACCTCCTCTCGCTGTGTTTGGCTGCGCCAAACGGTCGCTGCGCTCCCACGCCCGGATCAATCCCTCCACTCAGCCTTCCGACGTCGCTGGTGGATCAAGATCAAGAGCAGCAGCCGAGCTAACGCTCATCCTGTTGAGTGGTGAAGAGCGTGGAGTGTTCGGCGTTTGATTTGCGTTGTAGCTGCCCCTCACCCCAGCCCTCTCCCGAGGGAGAGGGGGCCGATGGTGGGCCTCTCAAATTTTGCGTTCAACTCGGACTTTCACGTCGGCGTAACTCTCCCAAACACCTCGATCAGTCCCCTCTCCCTCTGGGAGAGGGCTAGGGTGAGGGGCTTTTGATTGTCCGCGGCAAATAGTGTCGTCGACTCACGTCGCCACATTCAAATACTTGCCCACCGACGCCGTTTTCTCCAGCGAGTACTGTTTGCTCAGATTGGCAATCATGCGGTTCAGGGCTTCGGTGGTGCTCTGTGTCGAAGCGGTCTGTTCTTCGTCAGGTCGTTCACGGCCTGCCTGTAAAGCCGCTTTCAGCTCATCACTGCTCACGCCACCACTGTTGTCGCTATCGAGCACCTTGAGCAGCGCGGTGCTGGTGTCGGTACTGGTCGATGAGGTGCTGTTGCTGGTCTGCAGAGCGCTGCTTAATTCGTTAGCCGTCACGCTACCGTCGCCATCCGCATCAAGTTGGCTGAACAGTTCGTCGCTGTTGATGTGTGGCGGCGGTGGAGGTGGCGGGGGCAGGCTGGCGGTGAGTTCGTCCTGGCTGACGGTGCCGTCCTTGTTCTTGTCGAGGGCGGAGAAGATTTCGTTGCTGTCGGCAGTGCTGTCGGCAGTGCTGCCGGCGCTGGTCAGGCCGCTGCTCAGTTCGTCGCTGCTGATGGCGCCGTCACCGTCGCTGTCGAGGGCGCTGATCAGGGCGTCGGCGAGGTCGGTGTCCGGTGCTTGATCGTGTGGCGGTGGCGGGGGCGCCATGGCGGTCATTTCTTCGGCGCTGAGGCTGCCGCTGGCGTCGCTGTCCAGATCACCGAATTGTTTACTCAGGTTGACCAGCAGACCGTCGTCGTTCTTCTGCGACAGGGCGCTTTTCAGTTCGTCCTGATCCACCGCGCCGTCGCCGTTGCTGTCGAGTTTGGCGAACAGTTCTTTTTGCAGTTGCTGGCTACGGGCGTTTTGCGTGGAGGTACTGCTGGTGCTGGTATAGCTCGTGTAGTTGCTGACGCTACCGATCATCGGACTCACTCCCTGGAATGGAAAACCGGTGGGTGTACCGGCTTATGCAGCGTCGGGGCGCAAGTTGTCGGGGGTATGTGGGGTTTGTACCGGTGAGTACACACGATGCAATGAACACCCCCGAACCCTGTGGGAGATTCTATGGTTGAGGGGAAGCCCTCAACTGACTTTTGTCTGGTATTCGCTTTGCCCTTTCAGCAAGGCGAATACCACCCGAGCAAGTTTGCGAGCCAGCATCACCAACGCCTGCGTGGTG
>NZ_FYDH01000024.1:0-59237 GCF_900187475.1 Pseudomonas sp. Irchel s3h9
GCTCCGCACGCAGTTGCTCAACCCAGCGACGCAGAGCTGTAGGGCCCACGCCCATTGCTTCGCAGGCTTCACTCACCGAATAGTCTTTATCCAAAACCAGGCAAGCCGCATCCCGTTTGAAATCTGTCGAAAAATATCGTCTGGTCAAATCACACCTCGTCGTTGGGCGTAGATTAACGCCCTTTAGGGGTGTCCAGAATCATTAAGCCAGATCAGTGAGCCTCTAAAAGCCCCTCACCCTAACCCTCTCCCAGAGGGAGAGGGGACTGACCGAGGTGTTTGTTCGAGGTACACCGACGTGAGATACCGAGCCGAACTCAGGTTCCGAAAGCCTTCCCGGGACCGGAGATATCGAGCCGAACTCAGGTTTTGAAAGCCTTCCCGGGACCGGAGATATCGGGTCGAACTCAGGTTTTGAAAGCCTTCACTGGACCGGAGATATCGAGTCGAACTCAGGTTTTGAAAGCCTTCCCTGGACCGGAGATATCGGGTCGAACTCAGGTTTTGAAAGCCTTCCCTGGACCGGAGATATCGGGTCGAACTCAGGTTTTGAAAGCCTTCCCTGGACCGGAGATATCGAGTCGAACTCAGGTTTTGAAAGCCTTCCGTGATCTGAAATACCGAGCCGAACTCAGGTTTTGAATGACATGAAGATCGGCTCCCTTTCCCCCTCGCCCCCCTTGGGGGGAGAGGGCTGGGGTGAGGGGGGAATCCCACTGACACCCCACAACCTGCGAATCAAACGCGAAACTGATCCATCAAACTCTGCTGCTGATTCGCCAGGCTATTGAGCGACTGGCTCACCCGCGCCGACTCATTCGCCTGCCCGGACAACGACTCTGTCACATCGCGGATCGTCGCCACGTTGTTATTGATCTCTTCCGCCACCGCACTTTGCTCTTCAGCGGCGCTGGCGATCTGCAGGTTCATGTCGCTGATCACCGTCACCGCATCGCCGATCTGACGCAGCGCAGTCACCGCCTGGCCGACTTGTTCGACACTGCCCTGAGCTTGACGGTGGCTGTTGCCCATCGAACCGACTACATCCTGCGTGCCGGTTTGCAGTTGCTCGATCACCTGACGGGTTTCTTCCACCGACTCTTGCGTGCGGCGGGCGAGGTTGCGGACTTCATCGGCGACCACGGCAAAACCACGTCCGGCTTCACCAGCACGCGCCGCTTCGATCGCGGCGTTGAGCGCGAGCAGGTTGGTCTGCTCGGCGATGGCGCGAATGGTTTCCAGTACCGCGCCGATCTTCTCGCTGTTGGCCGCCAGCCCTTCGACTTGCACCATCGCCGCACTCATGTCGGCGGCGAGGGTGTCGATGCTCGCCGTGGTGCGATCGATCACGGTCAGGCCCTGACGGGTAGCGCGATCAGCATCCTTGGCCGCCTCGGCAGCTTGTGCCGCGCTACGGGCGACGTCTTGTGCAGTGGCGCTCATCTCGTGGGACGCGGTGGCGACCTGATCGACCTGACGGTATTGCTGTTCCATGCCAGCACTAGTCTGAGTGGCGATGGCCGAGGACTGGTCGGCGGTGTTGCGCGCATCCTGCACCGAGCGTTTCACCTCGGCGATGATCGGCTGCAACTTGTCGAGGAACTTGTTGAACCAACCGGCCAACTGACCGAGTTCGTCCTTTTTGTCGTAGGCCAGACGGCGGGTCAGATCGCCTTCGCCGCTGGCGATGTCTTCCAGCATGTGCGCCACGCCGAGGATCGGCTTGGTCACGCTGCGCGCCATCAGCCACACCAGCAGCAGGCCGATCAACGCCGCCAGCACGCCGAGGCTCAGTTCGATCAACGTGCCGGAATTATTGCTCGCGTCCAGCTGTTGCTTGAGCGCTTCGGCGCGGCTGACCAGAACTTTTTCCGGTACATCCAGCAGCACGCCCCACGAAGGGCCGCCGGGAATCGGCTGGAACGGCGACAGCACTTTCAACTGGCCGTTGCTGTGCAGGCTGCTGACGCTGGTGCTGGAAGCCAGTTTGCTCAGCAGTTCGGCGCCGCTGATCTTGTCGACGGCATCCAGACGCTGGCTGAGTTTGCCGGCATCCCGGCTGTAACCGGCGAGGAGGCCGGCGGGGCTGATAATGCTCACGGCGGTCTGGCCGTCATAGAGCTTTTTGCTCGCGGCCTGACTGATCGCTTGCAGGCTGTTGAGGTTGATGTCGACCGACAGCGAGGCGATGACTTTGCCGTTGACCATCAGCGGGAAGACGATGCTGGTCATCAGCACGTTTTGCCCGTCGATCACGTAGAAGTACGGTTCGATTACACACGGCTTGAGTGTGGCGCGCGGGCAGGTGAACCAGGCGTTGGCCGCTTGACCGCTGGGGCCGGTGCTGGTGTCGGCCATGTCGCTTTCCGGCAGGGCCATGGAGGTGACTTTGCCCGGGGTCGGTTGCGACCAGTACAGGGCGAAACGGCCCTTGTCGTTGCTGCCGAGTTCAGCCTGACCGGCAAACAGTTCGTCCTTACCGTCCAGCGCGTTGGCTTCGAATACCAGCGACAGGCCGAGCAGGTCAGGGTTGGCTTGCAGCGCGGATTTGACCTGACGGGTCATGTCTTCGCGCAGGTCGAAGGCATCGAGGAACCGCTTCTCGGCCTGCTCGCGCAGAAACAGTACCTGCCGCGAGAAGCCGTGACCGTACTGATAGGCGTCCATGAACTGCTGGCGAATGCCGGCCGCCTGCACTTCCCCTTGCGATTCGATGCGCGCTTGCGCCGACTCGGTGAGCATTTCCATGCTCGAAGCTTTCACCAGTTCAGAACTGTGCTCCATGCGATACAGCGAAAGACCTACCAACAGGGTCACGATACCGGCCAGGCAGAGGCCGGCGAGCAGGGTGATTTTCCATTGGATGGAAAGTTGTCTGAGCGACATGGAGACGTCCTTATTCGATAAATATCTGAGACTTTGCACTGTAACGGCCGCGTTTCGGCTTTCTTTATCCTTGAAACACAATATGACCAATTGCCGCATGCGGAGGCTGGAAACCCTGTTCTTGATCGTTCCCACGCGCAGCAAAGGAATGCAGCCCGGGACGCGCCGCGTCCCAAAGCGGACGCAGAGCGTCCAGTGAGGCGTTCCCACGCAGAGCATGGGAACGATCACTGGAGGCGGTGTTGGCTTTGACAAGGGAAGTTCGCTGCGGCACAGTGCGCGCCCTTCTAATAAGACCCTCTTTGCAAATCCGCCGGTATTCCGTTGGCGGACTCATCCTGTCTGGCGATGTGTTTTCCATCGCAGTGTTTTTCGAGGAAGTGAAATGAACGCAGTCATAGCGGCAGTCGGCATCATGCTGATCCTCAGCCTGTCCCGCGTGCACGTAGTGATCGCCTTGATCGTCGGCGCGCTGGTCGGCGGCCTGACCGGTGGTCTGGGCATCGACGCCACGCTCAAGGCGTTCAACAGCGGCCTGGGCGGCGGCGCGACCGTGGCGTTGTCCTACGCCTTGCTCGGCGCTTTCGCCGTGGCGATTGCCAAGTCCGGCCTGGCTCATGCGCTGGCCGATAAGGCGCTGGCAATGGTCGATCGCCAGCACTCGACCGGCGGTGGCAGCGTCAAATGGCTGCTGATTGGCCTGTTGTGGGTAGTGGCGATTGCCTCGCAGAACATTCTGCCGATCCACATTGCGTTCATTCCGCTCTTGGTGCCGCCGCTGCTCTATGTGCTGACCAAGCTGCAACTCGACCGCCGCTTGATCGCCTGTGTCATGACATTCGGTTTGATCACGCCGTACATGTTCCTGCCAGTGGGCTTCGGCAACATCTTCCTCAATGAAATCCTGCTGGCCAACGTTGCCCGTAGCGGTGTCGACATCAGCGGTATCAATGTCACCCACGCCATGGGCATTCCGGCGCTGGGCATGGTCTTCGGCCTGGCGATGGCGTTCATCACCTATCGCAAGCGGCGCGTATACGACCTGGCGAAGATCGAGCAGGTCGAGCAAGTGGCGGTGCAGTACAACCCGCTGAGCCTGATGATTGCCGGTGTGGCGATTGCTGCTGCGTTCATCGTGCAACTGCTGCTGGACTCGATGATTATCGGGGCGCTGGTCGGTTTCCTGATCTTCTCGGTGTCGGGCATTGTGAAATGGCGCGAGACCGATGACCTCTTCACCGAGGGCATGAAGATGATGGCGATGATCGGCTTCATCATGATCGCCGCCTCCGGGTTTGCCGAGGTGATGAAGGCCACTGGCGAAGTGCAGACGCTGGTTGAATCCTCGGCATCGTGGATCAATCACAGCAAGGGCATCGGTGCACTATTGATGCTGCTGGTCGGGTTGCTGGTGACCATGGGCATCGGTTCGTCGTTTTCCACAGTGCCGATTCTGGCGGCGATTTTCGTACCGCTGTGCGTGCAACTGGGCTTCAGCCCGATCGCCATTGTCTGCATCGTCGGCACCGCCGGTGCTTTGGGCGACGCCGGTTCGCCAGCGTCGGATTCGACCCTCGGCCCGACCTCCGGCCTGAACATCGACGGCCAGCATCACCACATCTGGGACACCGTCGTGCCAACGTTCCTGCACTACAACCTGCCGTTGCTGGCGTTCGGCTGGGTGGCCGCGATGGTCCTCTGAACCCTCTCCGGTGATCGTTCCCACGCTCTGCGTGGGAATGCCTCTTGTGACGCTCTGCGTCACGTTGTTGGACGCGGAGCGTCCGGGGCTGCATTCCCACGCAGAGCGTGGGAACGATCCTCATACCGAAGCTCAACTTTTGCTTGCGCGTGCCGTTAAAGCCTTTAACCACGCCAATAAAACCAAAAGAGTGAGCCCCCACAATGCGCCTGAGCCTCAAGGCTAAAGTCCTCTCCCTCGCCGTTCTCCCGGTGTTGCTCTTTGCCCTGGTCATCAGCCTGACCACGCTGTTCATCCTCCAGGAACAGGCGCACAAAGAGGTCGAACAGACCCGCGAGCGCCTGCTCGGCGATGCCAAAGCCACTCTGCAAAGCTACGTCGCCGTGGCCATGACCACGATCAAACCGCTGTACGACGCGGCCGCGCCGGGTGACGTTGAGGCGCGGGCGCAGGCGATCAAACTGCTCTCGGGCATTCGCTACGGCAAGGACGGCTACTTCTTCGGCTACGACTCCGAGACCGTGCGCCTGTTCAAAGCCAACGACCCCGAAGGCGTGGGCAAAAGCTTCAAGGACAACCGCGACCCGAATGGCGTTTACGTCAATCTCGGGTTGGTGAAAGTGGCGAAGGACGGCACCCACTATCTGCAATACAGCTCGCCACTGCCGGGCAACGCCAACGTGCTGGTGCCAAAGCTCGGTTACACCGAATACCTGGCGAAGTGGGACATGGCCGTCGGTACGTCGGTCAACCTCGACGGCATCGAAGCGCAAGTGGCACTGGTCGAAGCGCAGGTGCAGGAACGTATGCAAGGCGTGGTGCTGAGCATCGTCGGCGTCGCGGTGGTGGTGCTGTTGGTGATCGCGGCGGCAGGGATGCTGCTGGCCAATACCATTTTGCGTCCGTTGACCCTGATGAAAGCCAACCTCGACGACATTGCAGCGGGTGAGGGCGACCTTACGCGTCGCTTGAACATCACCAGCCAGGATGAACTTGGCGAACTGGCGGGCTCGTTCAACCGTTTCGTCGACAAGATTCATGGTCTGGTGCGGCAGATCACCGAGATGACCACGCAGCTGACCGGTCTGGTGACGCAGGTGTCGGATCAGGCACAGCGCTCGGATCAGGCGATGGAGCGTCAGCGCCATGAGACCGATCAGGTTGCCACGGCGATCAATGAAATGTCCGCCGCCGCACAGGAAGTGGCAAAGAGCGCGCAGAACGCCGCTGTCGCTGCTCAGCAGACCGACGAAGAAGGCCAGAGCGCCAAACGCGTGGTGGCTGGCAGCATCAAGCAGATCCATGCGCTGGTCGATGACATCCGCAGCAGCGGCGTGTCGCTCGACAGCCTGCAGCAAGACGTGACGTCGATTGTCGGCGTGCTCGGGGTGATTCGTTCGATCGCCGAGCAGACCAACCTGCTGGCGCTCAACGCCGCGATTGAAGCGGCGCGGGCCGGTGAGGCTGGGCGTGGTTTTGCCGTGGTGGCGGATGAGGTGCGGGCATTGGCCAGTCGCACGCAGATCAGCACGCAGGAAATTCAGGGGATGATCGATCGTTTGCAGGCGGGTACGCAGCAAGCGGTTGAAGCCATGCGTCGTTCCAGTGAGGCGGGTGACGGCACCTCACAGCAGGCCAATCAGGCCGGTGCTTCGCTCGACGCGATGGCATCGTTGATTGCGACGATCAACTCGATGAACGCGCAGATTGCCAGTGCGGCGGAAGAGCAGACGGCGGTGGCGGAGGAGATCAACCGCAGCGTGCATCAGATTGCGGTGGCGGTGGACAGCGTGGCCGATGAGACGCAGTTGGGTGCGCAGACTTCGCGTAGTTTGGCGGAGCTGGGGCAGCGCCTGGGCAAACTGGTCGGGCAGTTCCGGATCTGACAGCCTGAAAAGCCCCTCACCCTAACCCTCTCCCGGAGGGAGAGGGGACTGATTGGGGGATGCTATGGAACTACGCCGACCTGAAACAGCTTTACTGAATCCATAATCGACTGAATCTTTCCGGTCGATGGATGACGCGAGACACCTCGGTCAGTCCCCTCTCCCTCCGGGAGAGGGCTAGGGTGAGGGGCTTTTGATTTCAGTTTTCAGGGACGATCCCAATAGGGCACTTCACCAAAACATTCGACAAAGAAATCAATCACCGTGCGCACCTTCACCGACAACCTGCGGCTCCCCGGCCACAACACCGCAATCTGCTGCGGCTCAAGGCTGTTCGACACCTGATACTCCCCCAGCACCGGCACCAGCGTGCCGTCGCGCACTGCTTCGCCAATCAGCCATGACGGAAACATCACCAGCCCCAGGCCTTGTTCGGCGGCTTGGGTGAGGGTGTCGGCGTGGTTGCCGGTGATCGGGCCTTTCACCGAGTACGGCGTCCAGTCTTCGCCATCGCGGCGGAAAAACCAGCGCTGCTGGCCGGCCGCGCCTTTGTAGGCGAGGCAATGGTGTTGCGCCAGATCTTCAGGTTTCTGCGGCGTGCCGTGGCGCTTTAGATACGCCGGGCTGGCCGCGACCTGAAAGCGATGCGGCGCGAGAATCCGTGCCTGCATGCTTGAGTCGTGCAGCGGGCCGATGCGAAACAGCAGGTCAGCGCCTTCCTGCAACGGGTCGACGTAATGGTCGGTCTGCTGGATATCCAGTTGCAGCTTCGGATATCGCGCGCACAACTTCCCCAGCCACGGCGTCAGATGCCGCTGACCGAATACTACCGGGGCGTTGATGCGCACCAGGCCGGTGGGTTCGCTTTGCTGTTCCTGCAGCGCCTGTTCGGCTTCCTCCAGTTGCACCAGCACCAGCCGCGCATGGTGACCGAGCATGCGCCCGGCTTCGGTTGGCGTCACCGCTCGGGTGTGGCGATAGAGCAATTGCTGATTGAGCGCCTGCTCCATCAACTGGATCTGCCGGGAGATCGAGGAGGGTGCCACGCCTTCCCGACGGGCGACTTCGGAAAAGCTGCCGTGATCGAGCACCGCCACAAACAGCCTTAGCGCTTTGAATCCGAGTTCGTTAAGCCCGTGCATATCATCCTGCTGTGCGAATTACGCAAAAGTGTTGTCCGGATGCTCCCATTTATCGCACAACGGCGCCAGCCGATAATCCGCGCCATCGTTTACTTGAGTGGAATGTTGTTTATGCAGACGTTGGATGAGGTGAGCGTCAGCGCACCGGCGACGAAATCAGGGTTGCGCTTGTTGCTGCTGCCGCTGGTGATTCTCGCGGGCATGGGCTTGTCGGTGGAGGCGGGGTTGCTCGGTCCTTTGGGCGTGCAGGTCGGGCATCTGTGGGCGACCTTGAGCATCTTTGGTGTCGGCTCGGCGATTCTGTTTTTACTGCTGTTGTTCGCCGGTCCGCAAAAAGGCCCGGCACTAACGGATCTGCCGCGTTGGCAGTTGATTGGTGGTTTTCTGGGGCCGATGTATGTGGTGGTGCTGACGTTGGCCACGCCGCATATCGGTATCGCCATGACCATGATCGCGATTCTGTCCGGGCAGGTCGGCAAGAGTGTGTTGATCGACCATTTCGGCTGGTTCGGCGCGACGCGCAAGAAGGTCAATGCTGAGCGCTGGCTGGCGTTGGGGTTGATTGTGGCGGCACTTGTTTTGATTGCGCGGGGGTGAGTGATGAGTCTGGTTATTTTGTTGGCGGTGGTGGTGTTGGCCGGTGCGGTGTTGAGTGTGCAGGCGGCGATCAATGGGCGTTTGGGTGAGAGCGTCGGGGTGTTGCGCAGTAGTTTGCTGACGTTCGTTGTGGGTGCGGTGTCGACCGGGTTGTTGATTTTGTTTTTTGAGCCGGCGCATGCGGTGAGTCTTTTGGATGTGCCGAAGTGGCAGTTGACCGGGGCGCTGTTTGGTGTGGTCTACATGATGGTGATGGTCGGGGCGGTGCCGGTGGTGGGGACGGCTGTGGCGACGGTGGCTGTGATTGTCGGGCAGTTGGGCATGGGGATGTTGATTGATAATTTTGGCTGGCTGGGGAATCCGGCGATTGAGCTTTCTTCCAGTCGGATTTTGGCGATGGGGTGTTTGGGGTTGGCTTTGGTGTTTATGTATCGGAGTTCGCGTCAGGCTGGGTGACCTGGGTTGGGTACATATCCGTTGCTGCGGTAACGGCTGCTTAGGGTTTCGCCCTTACGGCGACTCACTTTTTTTACAAACGCCTAAAAAAAGTAAGCAAAAAAACGCTTGCTCCTACGTGCGGCCCACTCGCTGGGGCTCGGGGTTCCTTCGCTGCGGGATCGATCCGGGCGCAGCGTCTCCGGTTTGCTTCGCTGCACCTACTCCCGCTGTGTTTGGCTGCGCCAAACGGTCGCTGCGCTCCCACGCCCGGATCAATCCCTCCACTCAGCCTTCCGACGTCGCTTTACAGATCAAAAGCTGCAGCCGAGCTAACGCTCATCCTGTTGAGTGGTGAGGAGCAACAGCGTGTTCGGCTTTGATTCTGTGGTGGGGCTGCCCCTCACCCCAGCCCTCTCCCGAGGGAGAGGGAGCCGATTTGTGGGCTTTTCAAAATCTGAGTTCAACGCGGTATCGCAAGTCGGCGTAGCTCGCTCAATCATCTCGATCAGTCCTCTCTCCTTCAGGGAGAGGGAGCCGATTTGTGGGCTTTTCAAAATCTGAGTTCAACGCGGTATCGCAAGTCGGCGTAGCTCGCTCAATCATCTCGATCAGTCCTCTCTCCTTCAGGGATAGGGGGCTGATTTGTGAGCCTTTCAGAATCTGAGTTCAACGCGGTATCGCAAGTCGGCGTAGCTCTCTCAAATACCTCAGTTAGTCCCTCTTTTTCTTTGAGGGTGATGGGCCGATTTGTTTGCTTTTCAGAGCCTGAGTTCAGCGCGGTATCGCACGTCGGCGTAGCTCTCCCAAACACCTCAATCAGTCCCCTCTCCCTCCGGGAGAGGGCTAGGGTGAGGGGCTCTTGATCTAGCTTTTGATCTTGTTTCGGCTTTTGATCTTTTGCCCCATCGGCAGGCCGAGCGGAGGTGTTCATCCGGGGGTAGGCGCGCAGCGCCGTGCGGCGAAGCCGCACACATCGAAAGGAGGTGCAGCGAAGCAAACCGTAGGCGATGCCCCCGGATGGACACCGTAGCGAGGGAACACTGAGCCTCAGCGAAGTGCCGTACGCCAGGGGCAAAGCCTTTTGCTTACTTTTCGGCGTCTGGAAAAGTGAGTCGCTGTAAGAGCGAAACCGCCAGCGGCAACACCCGCAGCAACGGATATGCCCCCAATCCCAATCCCAAACAAAATCAAAAGATCGCAGCCTGCCGCAGCTCCTACACTGGGTGTTAGGGCTTGCCCTTCAAGCCCCAGACAACCCCCACCCAAGGAGTCTGTCCCATGCCCGATAGAAAATGCGACTGCCCCAACTGCAAATGCACGATCAAGGAAGGCGATCATGCCTACGCCGTCCACGGCAAACACTATTGCTGTGAAGCCTGCGCTCACCACCACAAGAGTGGCGAAGAGTGTTCAACCAAGGGCTGTAAATGCGCCCACGGATGACGAACGACGCATAAAAAAGTGGAGCCTAATCAGGCTCCACTTCCAGTTTCAGACTTTCATCGTCCATCCGTTCGGTATGCCGCACCGTGCCCTGCAGCCTTCGCCCCTCAACCCTGACCACGACGGTTTTCGCCTGATCAAGGTCTTCCGGCAGCGGTGCCGGCACTCGCAACGCGAAGCGAAACGGATCATCTACGACCGCCTCCAGCCCAACGCGGCAGTCCACGCTTTTGGTGATACGCCCGAACAACGTATCAAGGCCATAGTCCAGATGTGCCGGGCTGTTGATGTTGGTCATGGTGCATTCCCCCGAATGATGCCGATCACCAGGCTGAGCTTAGCTGGTCGGTCGCCACACGACGTTTTCCACGCCGAATTTTTCTGCCATCGGCTTGCTGGTCTTCTGCACCTTCTCACGGCCAAAGCGCGGGATGCGACCGACGCCGGCGTCGCAGCTCGCCCAGTGCCACGCCTCGACATTGTCCATCTTGTCCGAGCGGATAATGAAGGACTTGGGCGTGCCGTGGAGGGTGTATTCGATGACATAGAGTTTTGCGTTGTTCATAAAGCCCGTATTCCTCCCTGTAGTATTAGAGGGATCGCGGCGCACCGGGAAAATTCATTCGGATTGTCCGACGGTCTCTATCGTTGGCGACGCCGTGGCGCACTGGTTACCATGGTTTCCCCGCCAACCCCAATGAATGCTCGCCATGGCCCTTGCCGCACCGCCCGATCTCAGCGATACCGATGTGCCCGTGCAACCGCTCGCACGCACGTATCCGCGCGGCTTGTTTATCGAGCCGCATGAGCATGTCTGGGGTCAGTTGCTGTATGCGATGAGCGGGGTGATGTGGGTCGAGACCCCGCACGAGGCGCTGGTGGTGCCGCCGCAGCGCGCGGTGTGGTTGCCGCCGGGGGTGCCGCACGGGATTCGGGTGGTGTCGGATTTGCAGATGCGCAATATCTACCTGCGTCCGGCGCTGGCGGCGACGCTGGATCAGACGGTGCAGGTGATCGAGGTCGGTGGTTTGTTGCGCGAGTTGATTGTCGGGCTGGTGGAGCAGGGCGACAGCGGTGAACCGGCCTACTACGAGGCGTTGGTCGGGCTGGCCTTGCTGGAACTGAAACGCGCTAGGCGTTCACAGTTGAAGATCCCGATGCCGGATGATTCCGATCGGCGTTTGATGAACCTGTGCCAAGCGGTAATGGCAGCGCCGTCGCTGGAGATTCCGTTCGAGCAGCACGCGGCAAATGCCGGGGCCAGCGTGCGCACGCTGGCGCGGTTGTTCAAGGACGGCCTCGGCATGGGCTTCGCCGAGTGGCGGCGGCAGGTGCAACTGGCGACGGCGGTGGCGGAACTGATTCAGGGCGTGGCGGTGAGTGTGATTGCCCGGGAGCTCGGCTATTCACCCAGTAGCTTCAGCGACATGTTTCGTCGCGAACTGGGCGTCGCCCCTTCGCAATTCACTCTGTAACGACGCTATATCCTGAACCTACACAGAACCTTGTGGGAGCTGGCTTGCCAGCGATAGCGGTGTGTCAGCCGATGAGGATGTCGGATGTACAGGCCTCATCGCTGGCAAGCCAGCTCCCACAGGGTTTTGTGGTGACTGTGGTTGGTTTGTCCGAAATTCAGAAGTCCTTGGCCGATGCCAACCTCGCCGACTCCCTAAACTTTGCCCATTCCTTTCCACGGGCGGAGTTCCTCCCCATGAATTACCTGATTTCGCTAGCCATCGGTCTGGGCGTCGGTCTGTTGTACGGCGCGCTGGATTTCCGTTCTCCGGCGCCACCGGCTATCGCGCTGGTCGGTTTACTCGGCATGTTGGCCGGTGAGCAGTTGTGGCCGATGGGCCGGCAACTGGTCGCGGGCTGGCTGTCCTGAAATCCCTCTTTTCCTTCGGTGGATGTCCCCATGAAAGCACTGCAATTCGATAAAACCGGCGATCTGTCTGCCCTGCGTTACGTCGAGGTGCCGACCCCGGTACCCGGCGCTGACGAAGTGCTGGTGCAGATCAAGGCTGCCGGGCTGAATCCCAGCGATGTGAAAAACGTCCTGGGTCGTTTCCCCTACACCACGCTGCCACGGATTCCCGGTCGGGATTTTGCCGGTGTCGTTGTCGAAGGCCCGCAGGCCTTGATCGGTCAGGAAGTCTGGGGCACTGGTCGTGAGCTGGGCTTTTTTGCCGACGGCTCCCATGCGCAGTTCGTCAAACTGCCGGCCAATGGTGTGGCGCACAAACCTTCGCATCTGAGTTACACCCAAGCCGCCAGCCTCGGCGTGCCGTACACGACGGCGTGGGATGCTTTGGAACGCAGTCTGGTAACGGCTGAAACACGTTTGCTGGTGATCGGTGGCGGTGCGGTGGCCACGGCGGCATTGGCGCTGGCAAAAGTGCGCGGCGCGCAGTTGCTGGCAGCCGCGCGGCGCCCGGAGCAGGTGGCGGAGTTGCAGGCGCAGGGTTATCAGACGATTCAGCTGGATAAACCCGAAGACCTCGGTGCGCAAGTCAACGCGGTGTATCGCGGCGGCGCCGATGTGATCTTCGACACCACCGGTTTCTGGTTGCCAGCGTCGGTGGCGGCATTGGCCACCTTCGGCCGGATCGCGATCATCGCCGCGCCGGTGGATGGGCATGTGCAATTACCGGCGCTGGCCTTGTATCGCAAGGGCGGTTCGGTGGTCGGGATCAATTCGTTGTTGTATGGCGTTGAAGCGTGTGCGGCGATGCTCGAGCAGTTCGGGCGGTTCTTTGATGAAGGGTTGTTGCCGTTGCCGCAAGGGTTGGTCGAGGCGCCGTTGGCCGAAGGCCTGGCGCGCTACGCCGATGTGAATCAGGGCAGCGGTGACAAGATCATCCTTATCCCCTGATACACCTTAGATCTCCTTGACACCTAGCAAACTGTGGGAGCTGGCTTGCCAGCGATAGCGTCAGTTCAGGCAACTTCTTCTTTGCCTGTTCCGCCGCCATCGCTGGCAAGCCAGCTCCCACAGGGATTTTCGGTGTTCTTAAGAGGCGGGGACGCCGTTTTCCCACGCCGACCAGTTTTTCAGTATGTCCTGCACCAGCGGATTCCCCGCGCGATAGAGGTTTTCCAGCGCCGGTACGAAGCCGCCCTGATCGGCGTACTTGAGCAGGTTATCCACTTCACTGCCGCCCGGCTCAGGACGGTCAAAGTCGGAGCCGGCACGCACCACAGCCAGACGTTGCACGTCGACCAGACCTTCACGACCGGCACGCAGCAAGGCCTCATAGGTCGAGTTGTCTTCCTGCTGCGTCGTGCAGTATTCGCCCTTGTTATCGGTCAACAACTTGGTCCAGACCTCGGCCCGTTCGCTCAAGCGCGTGCCGGAGAACCAGGTGTTGCCGGCCAGTGTGTCGCAACGGGTCACCACCGGTGGTTGATTGGCCGGGGCCGACGGGTATTTCAGGCGCCACGCGGCGGATTCCTTGCTTTCGCTCAGCTCAACCTTGTGGCTCAGGGCGAACGCCTTGGCCTGCAGTTTCGGGTTGAGTTCAAAGACTTCGGTCTTGTAGTCCAACGGTGGTTTTTCGTTCGGGCCTTTGGTGTTGATGCCCAGGTAGCCGGTCGGCCAACTCGACGGCGCATCGCGCGAATCGATCTCCCATTGCGTGCCGAACTCCACCAGATAATGCGCCCACGCGGCGGTGCCGATAGTCCCGTGTTTCGGGCTGACGCCGGCGATACCGGCGATCAGGAAGTAACTTTTGCGCAGGTCGAATTTCGGCGACAAGGCCAAGGCCAGGGTCGAGGCGGCGGCGTTGGTCTGGCCCATGCCGGTGGTCAGCAGGCACACCTGCTGGGTGTTGCAGCGGATGCTCGGGTACTCGGCGGACAGGCCCGGCACGCGGATTTCCTGCTTCAGTTCCAGGCGATCGATCCAATGCTGCGCCTCGGGGGCGAACATGGTGATCAGCACGACTTTCGGTTGCATCGGTGCTTCGGCGGCCCACGCGGTGGAGGAGAGCACGGCCGCACCGGCCAGGGTCAAACGCATCATTGCTTGCATGGAAAACTCCTTGATTCAGAACTGATAACCGACGCCGGCGTAGTAACCCCAGCCGTTGGAACGCGCGCGGAAATTACCGTCGCCAAAATTCAGCTCGCTACCGTCTTCCCAGTTGCCGCCGTTGTGGAAATAACGGCCGACCAGGGTGAAGCGCAAGTGCGTGAACGAGTAGAGCAGGACGTTGGTCGCCACCGTCGCATTGGCGGTGCGCGCGGGGTTGTCCTTATGGATGTCCGAGCCGAAATCGAAGTTGGTGAAGCCGATGTAGGTCAATGAGGCGCCGTTGCTGAATTTATCGATCGGCACGATGTACTTGAGCTGTGCACGGTAGCCGTCCCAGGAATATTCGTTGCTCGCGCCGTAGTTTTCCCACTGATAGCGACCGTAGAGGTTGGCCGACAGATTGACCCGCGAATGGGTGTCGATGTCGGTGCCGAAACCGCTGTAGAGGGTGTTGGCGCGGTTCTCTTTGCGGCTGCCGTGGTCATAGATCCAGTCGAACGCCACATACCATTCCTTGAACGGGCCGATGGCCAGGCTGCGGCCGGCGAGGTAGTCGATGGAAATGCGCGGTTCGTGCTCCATAAACACTGGTGAGCCGTGATCCCACACGCCTTTGTCGTGGCTGTTGCCAATGTTGAAGATCTTCGGAATGTCGATGTAGCCGTACAACTCGAACGGGCCTTTGCGGCCGAAGTACTCGTATTCCAGATAGATATCGTCGGCCGGTTGCGGGCCGAAGCTGATGTCTTTGCTGCCGATCAGCATCAGGTCCTGGTTGTACCAGTCCGACAGGTAGGCGCCTTTTTTCGGCGGACTGGCTTCCGGGCTGAGGGCTTCGCCCTGAGCGGATTCTTCGGCTGGCGCCGGTTGCGCCAGAACGCTGTGGCTGAGAAGTCCGGTAACGCCGGTCAGTAGCAGGGAAACAGCGAGCGTGCGCGCAAACGGTGCGCGAAAAGGGCATGCGATGGGCATTCAAAGTCCTTTTTTTGCGGATCGAGGCCCGTGTTCCGTGGGCTTGTACGGTTTTGTTACGAAAACGTTGGTATTGACGTTACGCAAACGTTTGCACAAGGCGTACCAGTTTTCTCAATGCTCTGAAATATCGATGAATTCGCAAATTTAACTGACGGACTGATCAGGTATGCCTGCTCACCGCAAAACCCCTGTAGGAGTGAGCCTGCTCGCGATAGCGGTTTATCAATAAAACGTGGGCTGACTGACACACCGCCATCGCGAGCAGGCTCACTCCTACAGGTTCTGCGACAGGCTGAAGGCCCATGGATACGGGCTGAAACGCTGATGCCAGACCCCTCTAGTATTAAAGTATTAACACCATTTAATCCGTGCCCCATTGCCGGGCGTCTACTAGCGTTGTCCCCAATAACGCGGTTTTGTGATGACCGTCGCAGTCTTGATTCGCGTGTGGAATAAGCACGGTTCTGCGCGCCCTCAAGGAAGAAATTGGCCACGACAAGGAGTAGCCCGTGGAAGCAAGGTTTGGTGTCGCCCTCGTTTCGCGTTTTTCCCCTCTTTCCCTTGCTGTGCACTTGAGCGTCGCCGGGCTGCTGTTCGGCGGCGTCAGCGCACCTGCGCTGGCCACGTGTTCCACGGCAGGTTCCACTGTGACCTGCACCGGCGTGCCGAGTCTGCCGCTGTTCCTCAACAACTTCTCCAGTGCCACCAGCGGTTTGACGGTCAACGTCAACAGCGGCGCGCAGATGAACGCGACCCTCGGCGGCCATGTGATGGACCTGACCGGGGTAAACATCTCCCTGAACAACTCCGGCACCCTCGACCCGGCGCTACTGGGCCTGGTCTCGGTGTTGAGTGGCGGCGCATTCATTGGCACCGGTGCGACCAGTACGGTCAGTGTGCTCAACAATGCCAGCGGGATCATTCGCGGCACGGGCATGTTGCTCGGGCTCAACCTGACCAGCATCGACGGCCTCGGGATTGCGGTGAACAACGCCGCTGCCGGCACCACTAGCATCACCAACAACGGCACCATCACGTCGACCGGTTTGTCGGTCGGCGGCATCACCCTCGCCGACACCCCGGTGGTCGGCGTCTACGGCGGTTCGCAGGTCAACATGACCAACAGCAGCACCGGTGTGATCAACGGCCGGATCGCGTTCGAAACGTCGGCGGCGGGCAATACCTTCACCAACGCCGGTGCGATTACCGGCGGTGTGTCGATGGGCGCGGCGAGCACCAACACCTTCACTGCGGTGACCGGCTCCAGCGTCAACGTCGGTGACGGTGTACAGATCAGCGTCGGCCTCGGCGGTTTGATCGGCATCAACCTGACCTTCGCCCCGACCGGTACGGTGGATGGCGGTGCGGGCGGCACCAACAGCCTGATCCTGCAAAACCCGATCGGCGTCGGCGGCGGCACCACGGGTGTCGGCACCGCATCGAGCGCCACCTATATCAACTTCAACAACCTGACCCTCAACAGCGGTACCTGGACCTTGCAGGGGCCATTGGTCAGTGGCGCGACCACGCTCAACGGCGGTATCGCGAATTTCAACAACAACGCCACCTTCGGCAGCGGTGTGCTCACCTCCAACGGCGGGGTTCTGCAGGCCAGCAACGCCGGGTTGAACATCAGCAATCTGATCTCCCTCGGCGCCGCCGGCGTCACGCTACAAGGCAGCAACGCGACCACCCTGAGTGGGGTGATTTCCGGCAGCGGCGGTTTCACCAAGGCCGGTACCGGCCAGCTTAATCTCAGCGCCGCCAACACCTATCTGGGCAACACCACGCTCAACGGCGGCACGGTGCAGGTGGGCAACAATCAGGCGTTCAGCACTGGCACGCTCAATGTGACCGGCGCGACAACGCTGAGCGCACCGGGCACCATCAGCCTGGCCAACGCCATCAGCCTCGGCGGCACCTTGACCGCCGGTGGCACTGGCGCGCTGACCCTCGGTGGTTTGATCAGCGGCAGCAGTGGCTTGACCAAAACCGGCAGCGGCAGCCTGACTGTCAGCGGCGTCAACACCGGGTTCACCGGTACCACCACCCTCAGCGCCGGCAGCCTGCTGGTGACCAACAACAACTCGCTGGGCAGCGGTGCGCTGAACACTGCCGCCGGCACCAGTCTGGACAGCACCACCAACGTTACGCTGGCCAATAACATCGGCATGACCGGTGCGCTCAACGTGCTCGGCAGCAATGCCCTGACCCTTGGCGGCGTATTGTCCGGCACCGGCGGCATCACCAAATCCGGCAGTGCCAGCCTGACGTTGACCGGCAACAACAGCAACAGCGGCAACACGCTGCTCAATGCCGGTAGCCTGTTGGTGGGCAGCAACACCGCGCTGGGCACGGGCGCACTGAATACCGCCGCCGGGACCACGCTGGATGCGACGGCGGCGGTGACGTTGGCCAACGCCGTCGCAGTGACCGGGGCGCTGACCCTTGGCGGCACGCAGGCATTGGGCCTGAGTGGCGTCGTCAGCGGTGCGGGTAACCTGATCAAGAACGGCACCGCCAACCTGAGCCTCAGCGGCAACAACACGTTCTCCGGCGGCACCGCGCTCAACGCCGGCACGCTGATTGTCGGCTCCAACACCGCGCTGGGCACCGGGGCTTTGACCACGGCAGCCGGTACCACGCTGGACGCCAGCACCGCCGTTGCGTTGACTAACGCCGTTTCGCTCGGCGGCAACCTGAACGTCGGCGGCAGCGCCAACCTGACCCTCGGCGGCATCGTCAGCGGCAGCGGCGGGCTGACCAAAAACGGCGCGGCCAACCTGATTCTCAATGGCGCCAACACCTTCCTCGGGGCGGTCGCGTTGAACGCGGGCACGATCACCGCGGGCGCCAACGCGGCGCTCGGCAGCGGCAACATCACCGTCGGCGGCGTGGCCACCCTTGACAGCAATTCCGCTGTGACACTCAACAACGCGGTCATTCTCAACAACAGCCTGGGCATTGGCGGCAGCAACGCGCTGACCCTCGGCGGGGTGATCAGCGGCGCCAGCCAACTGGTGAAAAACGGCGCGGCCAATCTCACGCTCAGCGGCGTCAACACCTACAGCGGCGGCACCACGCTGAATGCCGGCAGCCTGACGGTCGGTAACGGCGCCGCACTGGGCACCGGCGCCTTGTCGGTGGAAGGTGCGGGCACGCTCAACAGCAGTTCGGCCGTGACCCTGAACAACAACGTGATTCTCAACGCCAACCTCACCGCCGGCGGCGCCAACGCGCTGACCCTCGGCGGGGTGATCAGTGGCGGCAATGGTTTAATCAAGACCGGCGCATCCAGCCTGACCCTCAACGGCATCAACACTTACACCGGCACCACGGCGCTGAATGCCGGTTCACTGATTGTCGGTTCCAGCACCGCCCTCGGGACCGGCACACTGAACGCCTCAAACGGCACCTCGCTGGATGCCAGCACCGCCGCGACCCTGGCCAACAACGTCAACCTCGCCGGCACTCTGACCCTGGGTGGCTCCAATGCGCTGACCCTCGGCGGCGTGGTCGCCGGTATCGGAGGACTGACCAAGAACGGCGCTGCCGACCTGACCCTCAACGGCGCCAACACTTATTTTGGCAACACCGCGTTGAACACCGGCAAACTGACCGTCGGCAGCAACACCGCGCTGGGTTCCGGTACGTTGAACGCGGCGGCCAACACCACGCTGGACGCCAACACGGCCGTCAGCCTGAACAATGCCGTGGCACTCGCTGGTGCCTTGAACATCGGCGGCACGGCGAATATGACCCTGACCGGTCTGGTCAGCGGCGTTGGCAGTCTGGTGAAAGACGGCGCGGCCAATCTGATTCTCAACGCCGCCAACAACTACGCCGGCGGCACCACGCTGAACGCCGGCACCTTGACCGTCGGCAACAGCTCGGCACTGGGTTCCGGTGCGCTGACCGTCGCGGGCGCCGCGACGCTGGACAGCAATTCGCCGCTGGTCAGCCTCAACAACGCTGTCGCTCTGAATGCGGCGCTGACCGTGGGCGGTACGCAGAACCTGACCCTCGGCGGCGTGACCAGCGGCGCCGGCCAGTTGATCAAGGACGGCGCGGCCAACCTGACCCTCAATGGCAACAACACGTTCAGCGGCGGCACCACGCTCAACGCCGGTACGCTGACATTGGGCAATGCCAACGGTCTGGGCAGCGGTGCATTGGTCGTCGGCGGCGCGGCAACGCTGGATAACAGCGCTTCGTTCGGCATCGGCAACGCGATTACGCTGAATGCCGGACTGACCGTCGCCGGCAACAATGATTTGAGCTTGAACGGCATCATTGACGGTGCCGGCAGCCTGACCAAAAACGGTTTGTCGGACCTGACTCTGGCCGGCAACAACACCTTCACCGGTGCGCTGAATATCGTGTCCGGTAGCGTCACCACGCTCAACACCAATGCGCTGGGCAGCACTTCCGGGGTCAACATCAGCGCCGGCGCCGGGTTGAATCTGGGCAGTGACGCCAGCCTCGGCGCGCTGACCGGCAGCGGCAGTGTGCAACTGACCGGCAGCAACACCCTGACCGTCGGCAGCGGCAACGTCACCAGTACGTTCGACGGTGATCTCAGCGGCAGCGGCGGCTTGGTCAAAGTCGGCACTGGCACGCTGAACCTCACCGGGATCAACGGCATCACCGGCAACACCGCGATCAATGGCGGCACCGTTGATCTCAGCGGCTCGCTGGGCAGTGCTCAACTCAACGTCAATACCGGCGGCACCCTGACCGGTACCGGCTCGGCGCTCGGCGCGGTCAACATCAACAACGGTGGGCATCTCGCGTTGTCGTCGGGCAACACCTTGTCGGCGAGTGCTCTGACTCTCGGCGCCGGCAGTAACGTTGATGTGGCACTGGGCACACCGTCGACCTCATCGCTGATGAATGTCGGTGGCAACCTGACTCTCGACGGCAATCTCAATGTCACCGATGCCGGCGGCTTCGGCGTCGGTGTGTATCGCTTGTTCAACTACACCGGCAGCCTGACCAACCTCGGTCTGGACGTGGCCAGCGTGCCGGTCGGCTACGGCCTCGGCGATCTGCTGGTGCAAACCGGGGTGGCCAATCAGATCAACATTCAAGTCTCGGCGCCGAACAGCAACATCCGTTACTGGGACGGCAGTCAGACCATTGCCAACGGTGTGGTCGATGGCGGCAGTGGCACGTGGAATGCGGTCGGCACCAACTGGACCGATGCCAACGGTCTGGTCAACCAGCCGTGGGCCGGCGACTTCGCGGTGTTCCAGGGCAGCGCCGGCACTGTGACGGTGAACGGCACGCAAGCGTTCACCGGCATGCAATTCCTCACCGATGGCTACAACGTGGTTAACGGTGCGGCGGGGCAACTCACGGCGGTCAACGGCACCGGCGGCACCACTTCGTTGCGCGTCGATCCGGGCGTGACGGCGACCATCAATGCCAATATCGATGGCAGCGGCATCCTCAATAAACTCGATGCAGGCACCTTGGTGCTCGGTGGTGCCAACACTTATACCGGCGGCACGCAACTGGACGGCGGCAAGATCATCGTCGGCAGCAACACCGCGCTCGGCACCGGCACGCTGACGGCGAATGCCGGTACGCAATTGGACAGCAACGCGGCGGTGACACTGGCCAACGCGGCGACGCTCAACGGTAACCTCACCGTGGTCGGCAGCAATGCGTTGACCCTCAACGGCGTGATTGGCGGCACCGGTGGCTTGATCAAAACCGGCACGGCCAATCTGACCCTCGGCGGCAATAACGCTTTCCTCGGCCCGGTGGCGCTGAATGCCGGCGGACTGATTCTGGCGTCGAACTCAGCGCTCGGCTCCGGCACGTTGAACGCGGCGGGCGGTACGACGCTGGATGCCAGCACGGCGGTTTCGGTAAACAACGCGGTCAACCTGGCCGGCAATCTCGGCATCGGCGGCACGGCGGATCTGACCTTGGCCGGTACGGTCAACGGCGCCGGCAGCCTGAGCAAAAACGGCGCGGCCAACCTGACCCTCAGCGGCAACAACAACTTCCTCGGCGGCACCACCCTGAACGCCGGCACCCTGACCGCCGGCAGCAACTCGGCACTGGGCCTGGGCAACCTGACCGTGGCGGGCGCCTCGGCGCTGGACAGCAACAGCGCGCTGAGCCTGGGCAACAACGTTGTGCTCAATGCCAATCTGAGCAACACCGGCAGCAACAATCTGACCCTCGCGGGTGTGGTCAGCGGCGCGGGTGGCTTGATCAAGGACGGCGCGTCGAACCTGACCCTCAATGGCATCAATACTTACTCCGGCGGCACCACACTGAATGCCGGTACGTTGACCCTCGGCACTGGCGGGTCGCTGGGCAGTGGCGCGCTGACTGTGGCCGGCGCTTCGACCCTCGACAACTCCGCGCCACTGGTGCTGGCCAACAACCTCAACGTCAACGCGAATCTGGCCCTGGCCGGCAACAACAACCTGACCCTTGGCGGTGTGATTGCCGGCGCCGGCACGTTGAGCAAAAACGGTCTGGCCGACGTCACGCTGAGTGGCAACAACACCTTCAGCGGCACGTTCGATGTGGCGTCCGGCAGCCTGACCACACTGAGTGGCGCAGCGCTGGGCAACAACGCTACGGTCAATCTCGCGGGTGGCGCGGCGCTGAATCTCGGTGCTTCGGGCAGCCTCGCCAGCCTAACCGG
The DNA here is from genome assembly GCF_900187475.1 of Pseudomonas sp. Irchel s3h9. NCBI lineage: Bacteria > Pseudomonadati > Pseudomonadota > Gammaproteobacteria > Pseudomonadales > Pseudomonadaceae > Pseudomonas > Pseudomonas sp. Irchel s3h9. The sequence goes on from NZ_FYDH01000024.1 coordinate 21,776, forward strand.
CAGCGGCACTGCGCTGATCGGTACGGGCAATACGTTGAGCCTTGGCGGCAACAACGTCAGCAGCACTTTCGCCGGCATCCTCAGCGGTGACGGCAGCCTGAGCAAACTCGGCAGCGGCACCTTGACCCTCAGCGGCATCAGCGATCTGACCGGCGACACCAGCGTCAACGCCGGCACCTTGCAGGTCAACGGCTCGCTGGCCAGCGGCAACGTGTTGGTCAACAACGGTGGCACCCTCGGCGGCAGCGGCACCTTGACCGGTGCCGTGACGGTGGCCGATGGCGGTCATCTGGCGGGCGTCACCGGCAGTACGCTGAACGTGAGTTCGCTGGTGTTCAACGGCAACTCAAACTTCGACGTCGGACTTGGCACACCGGTGTCCGGTGGCGGCAATGCGCTGGTCAGCGTTGGCGGCAACCTGACCCTCGACGGCACCCTCAATGTCAGCGACATCGGCGGTTTCGGCAGCGGTGTGTATCGCCTGATCGACTACACCGGCGGCCTGACCGACAACGGCATGCTCTTCGGCACGTTGCCGGGTAGCGTCAGCCCGGGCGATCTGCAACTGCAAACCGCGCTGGCCAATCAGATCAACCTGCTGGTCACCGCACCGGGCGTCACCGTGCAGTTCTGGGACGGCAATCAACTGGTGGCCAACGGTTCGGTCGAAGGCGGCAGCGGCACCTGGGGCACCGGCACCACCAACTGGACCGACGTCAACGGCACTACCAACCAGGCCTGGACCAACAGCTTCGCGGTGTTCCAGGGTGCGGCCGGCACGGTGACCGTCAACGGCGCGCAAACCATTACCGGCCTGCAGTTCGTCACCGATGGCTACAGCTTGGTGAATGGCACGGCGGGCTCGCTGAATCTGGTCAACGGTTCACTGGGCAATGCCACGGTGCGGGTTGACCCGAACGCCACGGCAACCATCGGTGTCGCGCTCAACGGCAGCGGCACGCTGGGCAAATACGACAGCGGTACGCTGGTGCTCAACGCGGCCAACGGCTACACCGGCGGCACCGCGCTCAATGGCGGCAAGATTGTGGTCGGCAACAACGCGGCGCTTGGCACCGGTGTATTGACCGCTGCCGATGGCACGGCGCTGGACAGCAACGCCGCCGTCAGCCTGGGCAACGATGTTGTGCTCAACGGTGGCTTGAATGTCGCAGGCTCCAACGCCTTGACCCTCGACGGCGTGGTCAGCGGCAGCGGCAGCCTGATCAAGGCCGGCGCCTCGAGCCTGACCCTCAACGGCAGCAACACTTTCAGTGGCGGCACTCAACTCGCCGGCGGCACGCTGGTTCTTGGCAACAACAGTGCGATCAGCAGCGCTGCGCTCAATGTGATCGGCAATGGCACCCTCGATAGCACTTCAGCGCTGCAACTGGCCAATGCCATCAACCTTGGCGCTCAACTGACCCTGGCCGGTAATCAGAACACCACATTGATCGGTGCGGTGACCGGCACCGGCAGTCTGCTGAAAAACGGTAGCGGCGATCTCGTTCTCAGTGGAGCTAACACTTACAGCGGTGGCACCACGCTGAACGGCGGCACGACGCGCGGTGACACCAGCAGCCTGCAAGGTGCGATCGTCAACAACGCGACCCTGACCTTCGAGCAAAACGCCGATGGCAGCTACACCGGCAATCTCACCGGCGCCGGTACGCTGAACAAAACCGGGGCTGGAGAGTTGCTGCTGACTGGCAACAACACCTTCACTGGCAACACGTCGGTGCAGGCTGGCAACCTGATCGTCAACGGCGTGCTCAACAGCGCCAATGTCGACGTTGCCAGCGGTGCGGGCATCGGCGGCGGTGGCCAGTTTGGGGGTGCCGTGCAACTGGCCAGCGGCGCGACGCTGCTGGGTGGCGGTACGGCAACGCCATTGTCAGTCGGTTCGCTGGCACTGTCGTCGGGGACCAATCTGGACTTCAGCCTCGGCTCGGCGGCCAGTTCGACCACGGTGGTCAATGTCGCCGGCAACCTGACCCTCGACGGTACGTTGAACATCAGCAACGCCGGCGGTTTCGGCACTGGGGTTTATCAACTGTTCAGCTATGGCGGCAGCCTGATCGACAACGGTCTGGTCTACGGTAGCCTGCCGGTGTCGGCGGCCAACCTGACCCTGCAAACCGCCATCGCCAATCAGATCAACCTGCTGGTGCAAGGCACCCCGGGTGAGGTGCAGTTCTGGAACGGTGGCACCACCAATCCGGACGGCAGCATCGGTGGCGGCAGCGGTGTGTGGGGGCCGGACACCAACTGGACCGATCCGAGTGGTACTCAGGCGCTGGCTTCAAATGGTCAGTTCGCGGTGTTCGGCGGTCAGGCAGGTACGGTTACGGTGCAGGGCAACCAGAACTTCACTGGTCTGCAATTCCTCTCCGGCGGTTACAGCGTGGTTCCGGGGGCTGGAGGTACGCTGACTCCGGTCAACGGCACGGACGGCAGCCTCGCACCGGTGCGGGTCAATGCCGGAGGGAGCGCAGAAATCTCCGCGCCGCTGGTGGGCACGGGCGGCATCGAGAAGCTTGATTCCGGCACGCTGGTACTGAGCGGCGCCAACACCTACAGCGGTGGCACCACGGTCAGCGGCGGTACGCTGGTCGGTAACACCACCAGCCTGCAGGGCAATATCCTCAACAACGCATCGCTGCTCTTCTTGCAGAACTTCAATGGTCAGTTCAATGGATCGCTGCGCGGACTTGGCGCGATGCTCAAACGCGGTACCGGCACCTTGCTGTTGACCGGTGATAATCCGTTCAGCGGCACGGTCGCGGTCGATCAAGGTGTGTTGCAAGTCGGCAGCCTTGCGGCGCGCGCTTCGTTGGGTGGGCAAGTCACCGTGGCCAACGGCGCCGGCCTGAGCGGTAATGGCAGCGTCGGCTCGGTGGTCAACCATGGCGTTGTCGCCTCGGGCTCCGAAGCAGGAACGCTGAGCGTGGCCGGTAACCTGACCAATGCGAGCGACGGGGTGCTGGCGCTGACCGTCAGTTCGCCAACCGCGACACCGCTGGCCGTCGGTGGCACCGCAACCTTGGGCGGCGCTTTGCAAGTCAACTCGCTGGCACCGTTCACCGGCAACACCACGTATTCGCTGATCACGGCGGGCGGTGGCGTGAATGGCACCTTCAGCGCTGCGGACCTGCCGCAATACGCGTTCCTCAACACAGCACTGGTGTATGACGCCAACGCGGTAAACCTGGTGGTCAGCCGCAATGGCAATTCGTTCGCCGATGTCGCCGCCACCGGCAACCAGTTCCGGACTGCTACTGCGCTGTCGAACAACGGCCCGGCCGGTGCGGCGTTGCAGAACGAGATCGTCAACCTCAGTGTTGCCGGTGCGCGCAATGCCTTCGACAGTCTGTCCGGTGAGATCCACGCCAGCACCGCCAGCGCCATCCTCGAGGATTCGCGCTATGTGCGTGACGCGGTCAACGATCGCATGCGCCAACCGTCATGCAGCGCGGCGGATGATCCACGCCGTGCTCTGGCGCCAAGTGACAACCAATTGAGTAGCAACGGTTGCCACGGCGAAATGGTTGGCTGGGCGCGGGCTCTTGGTGCGTGGGGTGAGTCGGATGGCGACAGCAACGCGGCGAAACTCGACCGTAACCTCAGCGGCTTCATGCTCGGCACCGACAAGCAACTCGATGACCAGTGGCGCGTGGGCATGGCCGCCGGTTACACCCGCAGCGATCTCGATGCGCATGATCGTCGCTCGGATGCCACCGTTGAAAGCTACCACCTGGCCGCGTACCTCAACTCGCAGTTCGATGCCCTGGCCGTGCGCCTCGGCGCCGCGTACAGCTGGCACGACATCGAGACCAAACGCAACGTCAGCGTCGGCAGCTACAACGACCGTCTGAAAGCCAACTACGACGCGCGCAGTGCGCAGGTGTTCGGTGAAGTCGGTTACACGATTGACGCCGGCGGCATTGCCCTTGAGCCGTTCGCCGGGCTGGCCTACGTCAACTACGACACCGACAAGGCCAAGGAGAAAGGCGGAGCAGGGCGCCTGGAGGCCGATGCCGATCAGGACATCACCTTCTCGACCCTCGGCGTGCGCGCCGGCAAAGTCATCACCCTGGCCAACGGCGGGCAATTCACCCCGCGCGCGGCGCTCGGCTGGCGACATGCCTTTGGTGACACCAAGCCTGACGCTGATCTGACCTTCATCGACGGCGGCGCCTCGTTCAGCACCCAGGGCGTGCCGATCGCCAAGGACAGCGCGATTGTTGAAGCGGGGGTCGACTTCCAGATCAGCCCGACCGGCAAACTCGGCGTCGGCTACTCGGGTCAACTGTCGAACGACAGCAACGACCATGCGATGACCATCAGCTTCAGCCTGGGCTTCTGATTTAGGGGCGAAGCACTTTTAGCCGCCCGTAAGGGCGGTTTTTTTTTGCCTTGTCGCCAGATGATCGTTCCCACGCTCTGCGTGGTAACGCCTCTAGGGACGCTCCGCGTTCCGGCTCCGTGAAGGGACGCGGAGCGTCCCGGGCTGCATTCCCACGCGGAGCGTGGGAACGATCGGATAGACCCGGCGTGCTCTGCTAGAATCGCCCCCATCAACAGCCTGAGACTCCCCCATGAGCGAGCCGATTCGTCTGACCCAATACAGCCACGGCGCCGGTTGCGGCTGCAAGATTTCCCCGCAGGTGCTGGAAGTGATTCTGGCCGGCAGCGGTGCGCAGAACCTTGATCCGAAACTGTGGGTCGGCAATGCCTCGCGCGATGACGCGGCGGTGTACGAGATCGATGCCGAGCGCGGCGTGGTGTCGACCACGGACTTTTTCATGCCGATCGTCGATGACCCGTTCGACTTCGGCCGCATTGCCGCGACCAACGCGATCAGCGACATCTATGCAATGGGCGGTGATCCGCTGATGGCCATCGCGATTCTCGGCTGGCCGGTCAATGTGCTGGCGCCGGAAGTGGCGCGTGAAGTGATTCGCGGCGGCCGTGCCGTTTGCGACGCGGCGGGCATTGCGCTGGCGGGCGGGCACTCGATCGATGCGCCGGAGCCGATCTTCGGCCTCGCCGTCACCGGACTGGTGGAAAAGCGCCACATGAAGCGCAACGACACCGCTACCGCCGGTTGCCTGTTGTACCTGACCAAACCGCTAGGCATCGGCATCCTCACCACCGCCGAGAAGAAGGGCAAGTTGCGCCCGGCCGACGTCGGCGTGGCCCGCGACTGGATGTGCACCCTGAACAAACCCGGCAGTCGCTTCGGCAAACTCGCCGGCGTTACAGCGATGACCGACGTTACCGGTTTCGGCCTGCTCGGGCATCTGGTGGAAATGGCCGATGGCAGCCAGCTCACCGCGCGCATCGCCTATGACCGTGTGCCGCGTCTGGACAGCGTCGAGTATTACCTCGATCAAGGTTGTGTCCCCGGCGGTACGCTGCGCAACTTCGACAGCTATGCGAGTAAGGTGGGCCGCGTGCAGGAACTGCACAAACGCGTGCTCTGCGACCCGCAAACCAGTGGCGGTCTGCTGATCGCGGTGACGCCGCAAGGCAATGAAGAATTCCTCGCTGTTGCCGCCGAACTGGGTCTGAACCTTGCGCCAATCGGCGAACTGGTTGAGCGACAGACGAACGCAGTCGAGGTGATTTGATGCTCCGCGACTGCACTGACTACCGAGACATTTTTCTCAACGACCGGCCGTTGATGGACGCCCGCGCACCGGTCGAATTTCACAAGGGCGCGTTCCCCGGCGTGATCAATCTGCCGCTGATGAACGACGTTGAACGGCAGAAGATCGGTACCTGCTACAAGCAACACGGCCAGCAGGCCGCCATCGAGCTGGGCCATCAACTGGTGTCGGGCGCGGTGAAGGCCGAGCGCATCCAGGCCTGGGCCGATTTTGCCCGCGCCCATCCTGACGGTTATCTGTATTGTTTTCGTGGCGGCCTGCGCTCGCAGATCACTCAGCAATGGCTGCGTGACGAGGCCGGCATCGACTATCCGCGCATCGGCGGTGGTTACAAAGCGATGCGCAACTTCCTCATCGACACCCTTGAACAGGCCATCGCGCAATGTGATTTCGTCCTGCTCGGCGGCATGACCGGCACTGGCAAGACCGAAGTGCTGGTGCAGTTGCGCAATGGCCTGGACCTGGAAGGGCACGCCAATCATCGTGGCTCAAGCTTCGGCAAACGCGCCACCGGACAGCCGTCGAACATCGATTTTGAAAACCGCCTGGCCATCGACATTCTCAAGAAACGCGACGCGGGGTTTGCGCAGTTCGTGCTGGAGGACGAGAGCCGGGTGGTCGGCAGTTGCGCCTTGCCGCTGCCGCTGTATCAGGGCATGCAGCAGTACCCGATGGTCTGGCTGGAAGACAGTTTTGACGATCGCGTGGAGCGGATTCTGCATGATTACGTGGTGGATCTGTCTGCGGAATTTACGGCTGTGCACGGTGAAGAGGGCTTCACGTTGTTTTCTGAACGCTTGCTGGAAAGCCTCAACAATGTGCAAAAACGCCTCGGTGGCGAGCGTCATCGGCGAATGCTGATGTTGATGGAAGAGGCGTTGATCGAGCAGGGGCGAAGCGGGGCGGTGGACTTGCATCGCGGCTGGATCGAAGGGTTGCTGCGTGAGTATTACGACCCGATGTATGTGTTTCAGCGCGAGAAGAAGGGCGGGCGGATCGAGTTTGCCGGGGAGCGTGGGGCGGTGCTTGAGTATCTGCGTGAGCGGGTGAATCAGAAGGATTGATAGTGCTTTTGCTGGCCTCATCGCTGGCAAGCCAGCTCCCACAGTTATTGCGGATGTACATGGATTTTGTGTACACCCTAGAACCCTGTGGGAGCTGGCTTGCCAGCGATGGGGCCGGTTCAGACAGAAGATGACTCAGGTCGGGCAGGTTTCCTTGCCATGATCCAGCCCCTGCTTGTAGCTGTGGCTCTGCAGACTGGCCTTGCCGTTGTGCCAGGTCAGGGTCAGTACATACAGCGAGTCAAAATCGTTGCCCGCCCAGTCCTCGGTGATGTTCTGTTTTTCGCCGACCGCTTTGCCCGCCACCTTGTTGATCAGCTCTGGCAGATAGCCGTGGGACCAGGCGGTGTAGATCGTCGAGTTGTGATACTTGTCTTCCAGCAGTTCGCGGGCCAGATCGCTGGTGTCGTTGGCCGAGAACTCGATGTTCACCGGCAGGCCGAGCTTGATCGCGGCGGGGCTGATGGTCATCAGCGGGCGAATGTAGCTGTAGGAATTATCCAGCTCACCTTCCTCGACATTGCGCGTCGGGTTGGCGGCAAACACGTAATCGGCCTTGCCGAATTTCTCCGGCAGCAGCGTCGACAGGTCGATGGCGCGGTTCAGGCCCTGACAGTTGAGCTGGCCGAGGCCACCTTCGGGTTTCTCCGCATGGCGCAGGAACACCAGCGTCTGGGTACCGTCCACCGGTTGCGCGCGGCTTTCGCTGGACTCCAGCGACAGGAACAGCGCACTGACGGCCAGCAGGGAAGGCAGGGCCACATATGCGCGGTGTTTGAAACGTTTGGCGAATCGCATAAGGATCGTCATGAAATAAAAGGTTCTTCAACAAATTCGGTTAAGGCTGACAAACCTTTACACCGCGGGCTCCCAGCACCGGGTGTTTTCCCTGTCGTGAACGGCTTCCTCTGCAACAAAGGCATAGCTCAGAGTCCCCTGAGGGCCGATTGGTTCGATCGTCCGAGTGCGCAGCACTCTAACGGCTACGTTCAGCGGCCTGGTGGCAGGTTAGCGACAGGATGTTACGGGTTCATGTAGGCGCTGGCGCAGGCTGTGATCTTTTTGCAGGCTGCAAAGGCTCAAGATCAAAAGATCGCTGCCTGCGCAGCGCCTACATTATGATCAGGCTTTAATTTGTGACTGGATGCTTCCCATGACCGATCTGTCCGCGTTCCCGATCACCCAGAAATGGCCGGCGCAGTACCCTGACTGGATTCAGCTCTATTCCTTGCCGACGCCCAATGGTGTCAAAGTCTCGATCATGCTCGAAGAGATCGGCCTGCCGTACGAACCGCACAAGGTCGCTTTCGACAGTAATGATCAATTGTCTGCCGAGTTCCTTTCGCTGAACCCGAACAACAAGATCCCGGCGATCCTCGACCCACACGGTCCCGAAGATCAGCCACTGGCGCTGTTCGAGTCCGGTGCGATCCTGATTTATCTGGCCGACAAAAGCGGCCAGTTGCTCGCGCAGGAAGGTGCGCAGCGCTACGAAACCATCCAGTGGCTGATGTTCCAGATGGGCGGCATCGGTCCAATGTTCGGCCAGCTCGGTTTCTTCAACAAATTCGCTGGCAAGGATTACGAGGACAAGCGCCCGCGTGATCGTTACGTCGATGAAAGCAAGCGTCTGCTCAAGGTGCTCGACGGCCGGCTCGAGGGTCGTGACTGGATCATGGGCGAGCGTTACACCATTGCCGATATCGCCACGTTTCCGTGGGTGCGTAACCTGATTGGGTTTTATGAGGCCGGTGATCTGGTCGGCATCAGCAACTTCCCGAATGTCACCCGCGTACTGGGGCGATTCCTCGCCCGCCCAGCGGTCATTCGCGGCCTGACCATTCCTTCCTGACACCACACATCCCCCTGTAGGAGCTGCCGAAGGCTGCGATCTTTTGATCTTGCTTTTAAAAATCAACATCAAAAGATCGCAGCCTTCGGCAGCTCCTACAGGGGATTTGGGTACTCTCTGGGATTATTACACCCCCGGTAATGCACTCTTGATTGATCCAGGTTTGTACCGCGCGCCCCGCAAGGCATAAGCTTCGCCCCCTACGACTTTCGTCTCATCTGCCGTTTTCAGGAAAGGCCCCCATGTCCAGTCAGTTCCCCGAAGCACGTCCCCGCCGTCTGCGCCGCAATGCGAGCCTGCGCAGCCTGTTCCAGGAAACCGAATTCAGCCTGAACGATCTGGTCCTGCCGATTTTCGTTGAAGAAGAAATCGATGACTTCGTGCCGATCAAGAGCATGCCCGGGGTGATGCGCATTCCCGAGCGCAAACTGGCCAGCGAAATCGAGCGTTATGCCCGTGCTGGCGTCAAGTCGGTGATGACCTTCGGCGTGTCGCATCATCTGGACAGCAACGGCAGCGATACCTGGCGCGAGAATGGTCTGGTCTCGCGCATGTCGCGCATCGCCAAGGACGCTGTGCCGGAGATGATCGTGATGTCCGACACCTGCTTCTGCGAATACACCGATCACGGCCACTGCGGCGTGATGCACAACCATGAAGTCGACAACGACCAGACCCTGATCAACCTCGGCAAACAAGCTGTGGCGGCGGCCCGCGCTGGTGCCGACGTGATAGCGCCGTCAGCAGCGATGGATGGACAAGTGCGGGCGATTCGTCAGGCGCTGGATGCCGCCGGTTTCACCCAGATTCCGATCATGGCTTACTCGACCAAGTTCGCCTCGGCACTCTACGGCCCGTTCCGCGAGGCCGGTGGCAGTGCGCTGAAAGGCGACCGCAAAAGCTATCAGATGAACCCGATGAACCGCCGCGAAGCCCTGCGCGAATCGCTGCTCGACGAGCAGGAAGGCGCCGATGCGCTGATGGTCAAACCGGCCGGCGCTTACCTCGACATCATCCGCGACATTCGTGAAGCCTCGAACCTGCCGCTGGCGGCGTATCAGGTCAGTGGCGAGTACGCGATGATCAAGTTCGGCGCGCAGGCCGGGGCAATTGATGAGGATCGCGTGGTGCGAGAGAGTCTGGGCGCGATCAAGCGTGCGGGTGCTGATTTGATCTTTACTTACTTTGCGATGGATCTGGCCCTGGCCGGGATCTAAAGACCAACGCACAACCCTGTGGGAGCTGGCTTGCCAGCGATAGCGTCAGCACAGTCAAAATCAATCTTGACTGATCCACCGCTATCGCTGGCAAGCCAGCTCCCACAGGTTCTTGTGGTTTCCTTGGGTCAGAGGCAGGCAAAGAACGGGCGGATGCCGTGATCGCGGAAGTAGCGTTCAATCACTTTCGGATCCGCGCTGCTTTCGGCAATCGCCACATAAGTATCCGGGCGCAGCAGATAAAAACCGTTGCGCCCTAATCCTGCCGCGTCAAACGCCGGGCGCCAGTCGAACACATGCAGCGGTAAATGGTGTTCATTGCACCAGGCGATCATTTCGTCGCTGGTGTCGCCGTACACGTGCACCTGCCAGCATGGTTGCCTTAGCGGTTCGTAATTATCCCCCTCACCATCATGCGCCCACGGCAAGCGATCGCCGCCATGCACGTGGCCGGCGGCGCCCTGGCTCAGCGGCATGCCGCGATAGTTGAGGGTGACTTGTGACACGGTGCGAAAAAGGAACTCGCGACTGGCCTCGAACGAAGCCATTTTCGGGATCAGAAACGGTGCCACACGCATGCGTAGCAGATCGGCCATGCGTCCTTCGGCAGTGACAAAACTGAAGACTTTGTCGGTGGTCGACACCAGTCGGCGGGCGAAGGCAATGCGTTCTGTTTCGTAGCTGTCGAGCAGGCTTGGTTCGGCGCCACCGCTGAGCACAGCGGCGAGTTTCCACGCCAGATTGATCGCGTCGCCAATGCCGGTGTTCATGCCCTGACCGCCCGCCGGGCTGTGCACATGCGCGGCATCGCCGAGCAGAAACGCACGACCGCTGCGAAAATGCTCGGCCACGCGGTGATGCACGCGGTAGGTCGAGAACCAGTGCACGTCTTCGATATGCACTTTCAGATGTTCGATGGCACGGCTGCTGACGTCGGAGAATTCCAGGCTTTCGGCGCGATCCGCGCGCTCATCACGCACCGTGCCGATCAGACGGGCATGGCCTTCGCCGGCCAGGGGAAACACGGCGAGGAAGTCCGCCTCATCCAGATCCAGGTGCAACTCGCCGTTCATAGCCGGGCCGCTGGCCTTGACGTCGGCGACGTAGAAAATCTGCTGATAGGTGCCGCCGGGAAAACCGGTGTCGAGGGTTTTGCGCACCACTGAGCGGGCGCCATCACATCCCGCCAGATAACAGGCCTGGCAGATTTCCTGCTCGCCATCGGGCAGGCGCAAGTGCGCGGTGAGGCCGTCGCCGGTTTCCTCGAAGCTTTCCAGGGTGGTATCGCGTTCGACCGTGACCCCATAGTCTTCAAGACGCTCGATCAGCAGCCGTTCGTGTTGATCCTGCGGGAAGATTTCGACGAACGCGTACGGCGTCAGGCCTTCGCCGATGCGGTTCAGTGGCAACTGCGCGACCGGTTTACCGTTGACCCAGAAATTCGCCGCCGCCACCCGATGGCCGTTGCGCACCACGGTGTCGGCGAGGTCCAGTTGCCGGTACAACTCGAGGGTGCGCGCCTGCACCGCCAGCGCTCGCGACGTGGTACCGGGCGCGGAGGCCTTGTCGATGATCCGCACGCGCACGCCCAGTTTGCTCAGCCACAGGGCCAGCACCAGCCCGGTGGGGCCGGCGCCGATGATCAGAACGTCGCTGCGGTTCATGGGCCTGTCCTCCGTTTGCTGTGCAGCAAGTATGGATCAGAAGGAGAGGCTGGCCAGTTGATCGGCCAGACGGAAGACGGCCCCGCAGCGGTGAGGCTGTGGGGCCTTTTTTGGGTGTTCGGCGGGAAGGTATTGGCGGTAGTGAAATTTACCCCCTCACCCCAGCCCTCTCCCCCAGGGGGGCGAGGGGGAAAGGGAGCCGATTTGTGTGTTTTTTAAGACTTGAGTTCGACTCGATATTTCAGGTCGGTGTAACTTGCAAGAACACCACGGTCAGTCCCCTCTCCCTCTGGGAGAGGGTTAGGCGGGCGGCGTTCCGATGAGGGGCTTTTCAGCTTTAAAAATCAATGGCGCCGGACAACTTCGCCACCCGCGGCTCACCCTGAGTCAGATACCCCCCCTGAGCCGATTCCCAATACTTCTTGTTCGCCAGATTTTCCACGCCCAGACGCACGGTCACGTCCTTCTCCGACACCTTGAACGCATAACGCGCCCCCGCATCGAAGCGGTTCCAGGTCGGCAGGCTGAGGTTGTTCGCCGCGTCAGCGTATTGACCGCCGGTACGCAGCATCCGCGCATTCAGCGCCACGCCTTGCAGACCCGGCACGTCCCAATCCGCACCAGCGTTGAACTGGAAGGTCGGCACACCGATCGCACGGTTGCCGTCGTTGGCGCCATTGAGGGTGTTCTTCAGTTCGGTGTCCATCAGGGTCAGACCGCTGATCAGGCGCAGACCATTGATCGGTTCGCCGAACACGTTCATTTCCACGCCTTTGTTGATCTGCTCGCCTTCACGCACGTAGGTGCAGGTAGTCGCACTGTCGATTTCGCAGTAACCATCGCTCGGCTGCTCGATGCGATAAACACCGAGGCTGGCGCCGTAAGTGCCCATGTCGACTTTCACCCCGACTTCGGTCTGCTTGGAGCGTTTCGGCGCATAGACTTCGTTGCCGTTGGTGACACGGAAACCACCGGAACTGGTCGGCGAAGTCGGGCCCTGGGCCAGACCTTCGATGTGGTTGGCGTAGAACGACACATGGTCCCACGGCTTGAACACCACGCCGTAGACGGGTGTGGTGATCGATTCGTCGTAGCTCGACTTGCGACCGCCGCTGCCCCAACTGGCGTAGTTGTAGCCTTGCACCACCAGTTGCTGGCGACGCAGGCCGGCGGTGACCAGCAGGCGATCATCGAAGAAACCGAGGGTGTCAGAGAGTGCGATGCTGCGGTTGAAGGTCTTGCCGACGATGCCGGGATCATTCAAGTCGCCGCCGGCAAAGTTGCCCACCGGCGACGGCGTTTGCACCGGGTGGTAGATGTTGTTGGCGTATTGGGTCAGGTCAAAATCATAGGCGCTGCGCTGCTCGGCCCAGATGCCGGTCAGGCCGAAGTTGAGCTTGTGGCTGACCGACCCGGTGTTGAATTTACCGTTGAGGCCGGCCATCACGCTGGTGTTGTCTTCGTCGTGCGGAATGAACGAGCCGGTGGTGAACGACGCGCCGTTGTTACCGACCAGCGTGGTCGAGTTGTAGCGCCCGACTTCGCGGGTGTGCTTGGCGCCGCCAGCGGCGTAGGCAGTCCAGTTGTCGTTCAGGTCGTACTCGGCGCGAAGCATGCCGAAGGTGTCTTCGATGTCGGTGTAGCCCCACTTCGGCGCGTAGTTGGTGTCGGCCGAGGGCGCGTCTGGAATGTGCGTGGCAGTGCCGAGGTTGACCGAGTTACGACCACCGTTGACGCGTTCTTTCTGGTAGGCGAAGTCGCCGGAGAGGCGCAGGGCGTCGCCGCGATAATCGAGGCCGATGGCAAACAGTTTCGAGCGCTGGTTCTCGTGATCGATACCGGTGTCACCTTCACGCTGGGACAGGTTGATCCGGGCGCCGAAGCGGTTGTCTTCACCGAAACGCTGACCGATGTCGAAGTGATGACCGATGCGGCCTTCGCTGTTGATGTCGGTGGTGTAACGCCGCAGCGGCACGTCGCCGGCGCGCTTCGGTTGCAGGTTGACGCCGCCACCGATGCCGGAACCGGTCGGGGTCACGCCGTTGATAAAGGCGTTCGGGCCTTTGAACACTTCCACGCGCTCCAGGGCATCGGTGGAAATGATCTGCCGGGGCAGCACGCCGTACAGGCCGTTATAGGAAATGTCGTCGCCGTTCAGTGGCAAGCCACGAATCATGAAGACCTGTGCCTGGTTGCCGTAACCGGACGCCTGACGTACCGACGAATCGTTGAGCAGCACGTCGGCGACGTTTTCGGCCTGTTGATCCTGAATCAATTGTTCGGTGTAGGACGCGGCGCTGAACGGCGCGTCCATCATGTCCTGATTGCCGAGCACGCCGAGTTGACCACCACGGGCGACCTGACCACCCGCGTAAACCGGGGGCAGGGCGTTCGGCGTCGGGGCTTGGGCGTTGACGTTGACGTCGTCCAGCACCAGCGCTTTGGTATCGCCTTCTGCGGCTTGGGCGGTGATGGTCAGGGAACACAGCAGGGCGAGAAGCGTCGGGCGAAACGGGACGGCGAGTCGAGCTGGAACGGGCATGTAGATACCTGGAGGCGCACGGCCGGTGAGAAAAATAAGGGCGGCGCGGGAACTCCTTGCGCAAATGCGACTCCAGGCGCAAATGATAGGTTTTCTCAGTAACGTTTTGCAATCAGTTTGTCATCACCCTCTCAAAACACACATCACCTGTAGGAGCTGCCGCAGGCTGCGATCTTTTGATCTTGTTTTTTAAAATCAAAAGATCGCAGCCTGCGGCAGCTCCTACACGGATTGTGTATGGTGGTTTGGGCTTAACGGACTGGATAAAGCTTCATGCACAACTTTCAATTACCGATCACGCTCGCCGTACTGCTGGTGCTCGCCGGTTGCGCGGGGCAACGCAGTACCGAGCCGGTGCCCCGTGCGCCTGCTGAAGTGAAGGCCGAGATCGTGCGGCTGATGCCGGCCAAGACTGCCGATCGCCAAGGCTGGGCCACCGATATCTACGCCGCGTTTGCCGCGCAGAACATCAGCCCGACCACGCAAAATCTTTGCTCGGTGCTGGCCGTGGCCGAGCAGGAATCGACCTTCCAGGCCGACCCCACGGTGCCAGGCCTGGGCAAAATCGCTCGCGACGAAATCGACCGTCGCGCCGCCAAAGTGCACATCCCCAGCTTGTTGGTCAGCGGCGCGCTGCAAGTGCGCTCAACCAACGGCAGGACCTACAGCGAACGCTTGAATACGGCGCGCAGTGAGAAAGAACTCAGTGGTATTTTCGACGACTTCATCGGCCGGGTGCCGATGGGCCGTACGCTGTTCGGCGGTTTTAACCCGGTGCACACCGGCGGGCCGATGCAGGTCAGCATCGAATTTGCCGAACAGCACGCCAAGGATTATCCGTATCCGGTTGACGGCACGATCCGCCGTGAAGTGTTCAGCCGCCGTGGTGGCATGTATTTCGGCATCGCACATTTGCTCGGTTATCCGGTGAGTTATCGCGAGCCGCTGTATCGGTTTGCCGATTTCAACGCCGGTTGGTACGCCAGTCGCAATGCCGCGTTTCAGAATGCGGTGAGCCGCGCTTCGGGCATCCCGCTGGCGCTCGATGGCGACCTGATCCGCTACGACTCGATCATGCCCGGCGGCACGGAACTGGCGGTGCGCACCCTCGGCAAGTCGCTGGGCATGCGCAACCCGACGATTCGCGACCAATTGGAGGAGGGCAAAACCCTGGAATTCGAAGAGACCAAGCTCTATCAGCGAGTGTTCGAACTGGCGGAGCAAGCGGAGGGGAAAAAGCTGCCGCGCGCGGTGTTGCCGGGGATCGTGCTGCAGAGCCCGAAGATCACCCGCAAACTCACCACAGCTTGGTTCGCCAAGCGCGTGGACGAGCGCTACAAGCGCTGCATGGCCAAGGCCGGATAAATCAGGCAGACATAAAAAACCCGGCCAAGGGAGCCGGGTTTCTCTGGGTTGTTGCGCTTACAGCCAATCATCAGGCAACGCGGCGTTCGATCAGACGATCCGAGCCACCTTCGGCAACGCGACGTTCGATCAGACGATCCGAACCACCTTCGGCAACGCGACGTTCCAGCAGACGATCAGCGCCACCTTCAGCAACGCGACGTTCGATCAGACGATCCGAACCACCTTCGGCAACGCGACGTTCGATCAGACGATCCGAACCACCTTCAGCCACACGGCTTTCGATCAGTTTGTCCGAGCCGCCTTCGGCGATCATGGTGTGGGCCGGGGTAGCGGCGAAAGCGTTGATAGCGAAGACCGAGAAAGCGATGCCGAGAAGAGTTTGGCGTTTCATGATGGTGTGCTCCGGGGTGTTGTTGGTTGGTATGGAGCAGATGTTACGCCCGGGATTTTTTATGAGAACTTCATTGCCGTGATGGTGAACATCGATGCCGATGATGGTTGCCGGAACCCGCAGATCAGAGCCTCACAGCACCTTCACCGCACGCCCGATCGCCTGAATCGGCCCGGTCGGTTTGCCGATCGGCGAGCCATTGGCGCCCTCAAGTGTCAGCTCGAATAGCTGATTGGGTTGCAGCGGCGGTAACTTGTCCAGCGGCACCGACAAGGCCTGCCCGGGTTTGACCAGCCCCAGCGAAACCGGCCCCTGCCAGCCGTCAGCCTTGGTCCAGAATTCCAGAGCCTTGTCGGCTGGTACCTCAACCACGCCGAGCGGAATCAGTTGAATTTCATGCGAATTGCTCGCCTGAATCACCCAGCCCGGCGCCTTGTCCTGCGGCGCGACCAGCACCACCAGATAACTCGGTTTTGGCGTGGTCTGAGTCAGCAGGATCGAACCCAGTAGCAACGTCGCGGCCAGTCCGGCTGCACTCAAACCGCGCCAGAGAGGCAGTAGATTCCACCATGAGGTCGATGACGCTTTTGGCGCGAGTCGTTCAAGGCTGCGTTCGATCCGTGACCACAACTGCGCCGAAGGTTGTTGTGAGGGTGCAAGGTCAGTCAACTCCAGCAGACGCCGCTCCCAGGCGTCCACCGCTGCACGCAGTTCGGGATCCTTCGGCAAACGCCGTTGCACCTCGCTGCGCTGTTCGAACGATAGCGTGCCGAGCACATATTCGCCGGCCAGTTCATCCCGTTCTTGCGCTGATTCGCTGGTCATCCCATGCACTCCCGCAAGGCATTGAGGCTGCGCTTGATCCACGCTTTGACGGTGCCCAGCGGCGTGTCGAGGCGCGCGGCAATTTGCGCGTGGCTGTAGCCGTCGACGTAAGCATGCAGGACGCAACTGCGCCGTTGTGGCTCCAGCTGTTCAAGGCAATGGTAGATGCGCGCCGAATGCGCGTGGGCGTCGAAGCTGGCATCGTCCGCAGCGGTTTCGTGGGCCTCGCTGAACGGCGTTTCCCGGCCGTGATCACGCAGCAGATTCAGCGCCAGATGCCGGGTCACGCTGAACATCCAGCCACGCGCCGAACCGCGCGCCGGGTCAAACCCCGCCGCGCCGTTCCAGATCTTGATGAAGGCCTCATGAACAATGTCCTCCGCCAGCGCCGTATCGCGCACCAGGCGCTTGGCCACGCCGAGCAGACGCGGGCCTTCCTGCACATACAAATCGCGCAGGGCCGCACGCTCGCCACGGGCACAGGCAGCGATGCGGGCTTCGTAATCGAAAACGGATTCGGCTAAAGGCATGTCGTGCAATCTAGCTCACATTCCGTAAACATCCAGAACACATAATTCCCCTTTTAGGAGTGAGCCTGCTCGCGATAGCGGTGTATCAGCAGCATATTCTTCACTGATACACCGCTATCGCGAGCAGGCTCACTCCTACAGGGGATTTGTGGTGTTCCGGAGATCAGTTCGCCGCCCAGAAAATGTAATCAGCCTGGTACTTCACCACTTCCTGCTTGCCCTTGTTCGCCGTCGTGCATTCACTGCCCGGTGCCACGCCGCCCTTGAGCGCGACACGCTGGATGTAACTCACGCCGCTCATCGCGCCTTTACCCTCGGCGGGGTTGGCCTTGACCAGTTGATAGGGCAGGTTGCCCGGAGTCGACGGCGCCACGGCCAGTTGCGTGCCGGTGACTTTCGAACCGTCCTTGGCCTGCCAGGTCGCTGGCGGGCCGAAGTAGGTGCCGACCTGCTTGCCGCTGCGATCATTGAGCACCGCTTTCGGACCGACAAACGTCCACTCGGTCTGCCCGGCCGCGTTGGGCTTGTCGCGGCACTCGTAGGTGATCTCGCCGACGCCGGTGGTTTCCATCGCAATCTTGTGGCCGTCCGGCACTTTGATCGCGTCGGGGTAACTGCTTTGGGCGAAGGTTGTCGAGGACAGGGCGAGCAAACCGGTGAGGCCAATCAGCTGGGTGATGTTCATCAGTGTTATCTCCGAAAAGGGTAGACCGCTGACAGCCGAAGAGGGCTGTTACAGGGACTACCCGTGACGGAGGCGTTTGGATGCAGTGCCTGAAAAATATTTTTTGGATCACTTCTATACCTGTGGGAGCTGGCTTGCCAGCGATAGCGGTGGGTCAGCGAAGGGGATGTCGACTGACCCGGCGCCATCGCTGGCAAGCCAGCTCCCACAGGGTTTTGTGTCGGGCTTGAGGCCGGAGGCGTTCAAGAGCTCTTGGGTGTAGGGGTGTTTGGGTGCGGCGAAAATCTCGCGTGAAGAACCCTGCTCAACCACCTTGCCATCCTTGATCACCATCAAGTCATGCGCCAGCGCATGTACCACCGCCAGATCATGGCTGATGAACAAATAGGTCAGCCCATGCCTGATCTGCAATTGCCGCAACAACTCCACCACCTGTTTCTGCACCGTGCGATCCAGCGCCGAGGTCGGCTCATCGAGCAGAATAAGCGCCGGCTCCAGCACCAGTGCGCGGGCGATGGAGATGCGCTGGCGCTGGCCACCGGAAAACTCGTGGGGATAACGATGGCGGCTCTGCGGATCGAGGCCGACTTCCTCCAGCACCCGGATCACCGCCGCTTCCCGCTCAGCCTCAGTGCCGATACCGTGAGTCAGCAAGCCTTCGGCAATAATCTGCTGCACTGACATCCGTGGGCTGAGGCTGCCGAACGGGTCCTGGAACACCACTTGAATCTGCCGCCGCAACGGCCGCATCAATCGTTGATTGAGCAAGCTCAGTTGCTTGTTACCAAAACGGATATTGCCCTCGGACTCGACCAACCGCAGGATCGCCTGACCCAGCGTCGATTTACCCGAACCCGACTCACCGACAATCCCCAAAGTCTTGCCGCGTTGCAGGGTGAAACTCACGCCGTCCACGGCTTTGATGTAATCCTGCTGGCGACTGAACAACGCCTTGGGCAATGGAAACCACACCTTCAAATCATCGACTTCGAGCAGGTTGTGGTCGTACTCACTGGGCACCGGCGCACCGCTCGGTTCGGCCTCGATCAACAACCGACTGTAAGGATGCTGCGGCGCGCGAAACAGCGCCTCGCAATCCGCCTGCTCGACGATTTCACCATGGCGCATCACGCATACCCGTTGCGCGATGCGCCGTACCAGATTGAGGTCGTGACTGATCAGCAACAGCGACATGCCGAGGCGTTGCTGCAACTCGATCAACAACTCAAGAATCTTCTGCTGCACCGTGACGTCGAGCGCCGTGGTCGGCTCGTCAGCGATCAACAATTCCGGCTCATTCGCCAGCGCCATCGCAATCATCACCCGTTGCCGTTGACCACCGGAAAGTTGATGCGGATAGGCTTTCAAGCGCTGCAACGGCTGGCGAATGCCGACCAGTTCCAACAGCTCCAACGTCCGTTCACGGGCAGCGCGGCCCTTGAGGCCTTTGTGAATCTCCAGTACTTCGCTGATTTGCTTTTCCACCGTGTGCAGCGGGTTCAGCGAGGTCATCGGCTCCTGGAAAATCATCGCAATGCGGTTGCCGCGCAAGCCGCGCATCTGCTGCTCGCTGGCGTGCAATAAGTCCACGCCGTTGTAGCGGATCGCGCCGCTGCTGCTGACGTTCTTGCCCGGCAACAAACGCAGGATCGAATGCGCGGTCACCGACTTGCCTGAGCCGGACTCTCCGACCAGTGCCAGGCACTCGCCGCGGCGGATATCCAGGTTCAAACCGTGCACCACTTCTTGTCCGGCGAATGCGACGCGCAGATCGCGAATTTCAATCAGGTTGTCGTTCATGTCAGCTCCGGGGATCAAATGCATCACGGCAAGCCTCACCGATGAAAACCAACAACGACAAAATCAGCGCCAAAGCAAAAAACGCCGTTAGCCCCAGCCATGGCGCTTGCAGATTGCGCTTGGCCTGTCCGATCAACTCGCCCAGCGACGCGGTGCCGGCCGGCATGCCGAAGCCGAGAAAATCCAGCGCAGTCAGGGTGGCGATGGCGCCGGTGAGAATGAACGGCAGGTAGGTGAGGGTGGAGGTCATCGCGTTGGGCAGGATGTGCCGGCACATCAGCTCGTTGTCGGTCAGGCCCAGCGCTCGCGCGGCTTTGACGTATTCCAGATTGCGTCCACGCAGAAACTCGGCGCGCACCACATCAACCAGCGCCAGCCAGGAAAACAGCGCCATGATCCCCAGCAACCACCAGAAACTCGGCGAGACGAACCCGGACAAAATGATCAGCAGGTACAGTACCGGCAACCCCGACCAGATCTCCAGCACCCGTTGCCCGAGCAAGTCGACCCAGCCACCGTAATAACCCTGCAACGCCCCGGCGACGATGCCGATCAATGCACTGATGCCGGTGAGAATCAGCGCAAACAGAATCGATATTCGCGTGCCGAAAATCACCCGCGCCAACACATCCCGCGCCTGATCATCGGTGCCCAGCCAGTTGCTCGATGACGGCGGACTCGGCGCCGGTTCGCTGAGGTCGTAATTGACCGTGTCGTAACTGAACGGGATCGGCGGAAACAGCATCCAGCCGCCCTGATCCTCAATCAGCTTGTGTACGTAACTGCTGGCGTAATCCGGCTGAAACGGCAGCTCGCCGCCGAAATCGGTTTCCAGGTAATCGCTGAGGATCGGGAAGTAAAAAGCGTCGTGATAACGGATCACCAACGGCTTGTCGTTGGCGATCAACTCACCGCCCAGACAAATCAGGCACAAACCGATAAACAGCCACAGCGACCAGCGTCCACGGCGGTTGGCCTTAAACTGAGCCACGCGACGCTGACCAAGAGGGGAGAGAGTGAACATCAGGCAGTCCTCGCCGAGAAGTCGATGCGCGGGTCGAGCAGGGTGTAGCAAAGGTCGCCGATCAGCTTGATCAACAGGCCGAACAGGGTGAACAGGAACAACGCACCGAACACCACTGGGTAATCCCGCGACACCGCCGCTTCGTAACTCATGCGCCCGAGGCCGTCGAGGTTGAAGATGGTTTCGATCAGCAGGGAGCCGGCGAAAAACACCTCGATCAGTGCTGACGGCACTCCGGCCACCACCAACAACATGGCGTTGCGAAACACGTGGCCATAGAGCACGCGACGCTCAGTCAGACCCTTGGCCCGAGCGGTGATCACGTACTGGCGGCTGATTTCGTTGAGGAAGCTGTTCTTTGTCAGGATCGTCAACGTGGCGAAGCCGCCAATCACCAGCGCCGTCACCGGCAACACCAGGTGCCAGAGGTAGTCGCCGACCTTGCCCATCTTGCTGAGGCTGTCGAAGTTATCCGAGACCAGCCCCTGCACCGGAAACCAGTTGACGTAGCTGCCACCGGCAAACACCACGATCAACAGAATCGCGAACAGGAACGCCGGCATCGCGTAGCCGATGATGATCGCCGTGCTGCTCCAGACATCAAACGCGCTGCCGTTCTTGATCGCTTTGCGAATGCCCAGCGGAATGGAAATCAGGTAAGTGATCAACGTCGCCCATAGACCCAGCGACAGCGACACCGGCAACTTCTGCACGATCAGATCAGTAACCTTGGCGCCGCGAAAAAAACTGCTACCCAGATCCAGCTGCGCGTAGTTTTTCAGCATCAACCACAGGCGTTCGTGCATCGGCTTGTCGAAGCCGTAATGGTGTTTGATCTCCTCGATCAACGCCGGATCGAGGCCACGGCTGCTGCGGCCCGCGCCGCCAACTGCAGCGACCTCGCCACCGCCGCCCATGCTGTGCCCGCCGAACCCTTGCAAGCGGGCGATGGCTTGCTCCACCGGCCCACCTGGCGCGGCCTGCACAATCAGAAAATTCACCACCAGAATGCACAGCAGCGTCGGGATGATCAGCAGCAATCGTCGGCTCAGATAACGCAGCATGTCACTGGCCCCCCGCGAGTTGAGAGTGCATCTGCTGGGTGGTCAGCGCCTTGGCCGCTACCTCCCACCAGGTGTTGAGGCCTTCGTCATACGCCGGTTGCACGGGTGGCATGCCGAAGCGGTTTTGATACACCGTCGGTGTGCCTTTGGAGTAGTAGTTGGGAATCATGTAGTAACCCCATTGCAGCACCCGATCGAGGGCGCGGGCGTAATGCACCATGGCTTCGCGGCTGTTGGCCTGGACCAGTCCGTCAATCAGTTGATCGACCGCCGGATTGGCCAGCACCATCGAGTTCGAACTGCCGACTTGCGTGGCGCTTTGCGAGGCGTACAGGCTGTACAACTCGCGGCCGGGAGAGACGATCGGATCGCCGCTGCGCGGGAAAGCGACGACGATCATGTCGTAGTCGCGGGCGTTGAGGCGGTTGATGTATTGCGCCGAATCGATCCGGCGCAGATTGAGCGTAATGCCGATCTGCGCGAGGGTGCGTTTGAACGGCAGCAACATGCGATCGAAGCCGCCCTGACCGTCGAGGAAAGTGAACTCCAGCGGCTCACCCGCAGCGTTGACCAGACGATTGTGTTGCGGCGTCCAGCCGGCCTCGGCGAGCAGTTTCAGCGCTTGCAGTTGTTTGTCGCGGATGTAGCCACTGCCATCGGTTTTCGGTGCCTGGTACACCGTGGTGAAAACCTCGTCGGGAATCTGCCCACGCAGCGGTTCGAGGATCTTCAATTCTTCGGCGTCGGGCAGGGCGGTGGCGGCCATTTCGCTTTTTGGCCAGAAGCTGTTCTGGCGCACGTAGAAGCCGCGCATCATCTGTTTGTTGGTCCACTCGAAATCCCACAGCAGGCTGATCGCCTGACGCACGCGGCGATCCTTGAAGAACGGGTTCTGCAGGTTGAACACGAAGCCCTGAGCGGCGGTGGGTTTGTCCGGGGCGAGGATCGACTGTTGCAAACGACCGTCGCGCAATGCCGGGCTGTCATAGCCGACCACATAACCGGACGAGGAGAACTCGCGGTTGTAGTCGAACGCGCCGGCCTGCAGCAGTTGCCGGGCGACGTCGGTGTCACCGTAGAAATTCACCGTGAGCGTGTCGAAGTTGTACATGCCGCGACTGACCGGCAAGTCCTTGCCCCACCAGTCCGGATCACGTTCGAAACTGATACTGCGCCCGGCGTCGACCTTGCTCACCCGGTACGGGCCGCTGCCCAGCGGTGGCTCGAAACCGCCGCCATTGGCGAAGTCGCGGGTTTTCCACCAGTGTTCGGGGACCACGCGCATCGTCGCCAGATCCAGTGCGAGGGTGCGGTTGAGGTTGTTCTTGAAGGTGAAGCGCACCTGTCGTGGGCCTTCGATCAGCACGTCCTGCACATCGGCGTATTGCTGGCGATAACTCAGGCTGCCCTTGGTCATCAACAGGTTGAAGGTGTAGCGCACGTCTTCAGCGGTGATCGGCGTGCCGTCGGCGAAACGTGCTTGTGGATTGAGGGTGAAGCGCACCCAGAGTCCATCGGGGTCGCGCTCGATCTGCTGCGCGACCAGTGCATAAACGGTGTACGGCTCGTCCAGCGAACGAAACGCCAATGGCGAATACACCCAGTCGTTGACCTGCACCACGGAAATGCCCTGATCGGCATACGGGCTGATGTAGTTGTATTGGCCGATCTCCATCGACGCACGGCTGAGCGAACCGCCCTTGGGCGCCTTGGGATCGACGAAATCGAAATGCTCGAAGTTCGCCGGATACTTCGGCGCTTCGCCGTACACCGTCAGCGCATAGCTGCCGCCGGCCAGCGCCGAGGTGCCGGTGCACAGCAGCGCACTGCCCAAAAGCAGGCCAGCCATGTTGCGCAAAAAACTCATGAAGTCACCCTGAAAATCCCTGAAGAAACCCGGCCCCCATGTGGGAGCTGGCTTGCCAGCGATAGCGGTATGTCAGTGAAGTAAATGTCGACTGATACAACGCCATCGCTGGCAAGCCAGCTCCCACAGGGTTTTATGGTGCTCGTTCTTTAGAAGTGGTAGGTCATGCGCGCAAACAAAGTACGGCCCAGCGGGTCGGTGTAGCGCGGGTCATAGCCGCTCTGGAAGTTGTAGGCCTGGTTGGAAAACGGCGGGTTGCGGTCGAACACATTCTTCATCCCGGCATCGACATCCAGCACCTTGTTGAAGGTGTAACCGGCCGACAGATCCCAGACCGAATACGACGCCACGCGCGCGTGGGTGTCGCGGTCGTAGTCGTTGTAACCCGTGGTGAAACGGTTGGTCAGTGCTGCCCGCGCCGCGCCGAAGGTCCAGCTGCCGGTGAGGTTGTGCTTCCAGCGTGCGATCACGCCGTCACCCTGAAAGTCGCCGACCTTGTCGGTAAACGGGCCTTTGATGGTGCTCTGGAAGTCGTACTCGTCAACATAAGTGCCTTGCAGCCCCAGACCGAACTGACCGTACGGCGTGTTCGGGAAGCGATAGTCCAGCGACACATCGACACCGTTGGTTTCGACGATGCCGAGGTTGGCGTTGCCGGTGACGATGTAGTTGAGCGTGCCATCGGCGTTGCGCACGAAGCGATCCGGGTAAGAGCCGGCCTGATCAAACACGGTGGATTCCGGGAACGGCTGGATCTGGTTGGAGATGTGGATCCACCAGAAATCCAGACCTACCGAGAGGTTGTTGATCGGCTGATAGACGAAGCCGAGGGTCACGTTACGCGCCTTTTCCGGGGCCAGGTCTTCGTTGCCGCCGATCTGGTTGAGGAACTGCTGACCGCAATCGCGGCCGCCGTTGCCGCCTGGTTGCACTACGCCGCCGGTACACAGCACCGGGTCGTTGTAGTAGCCCTGGGTGAAGGTGATGCTGCGCGGCGAATACAACTCATACAGCGACGGCGCACGGAAGCCTTCGCTGTAGGCGCCACGTACCACCAGCTCTTTCAACGGCTGATAACGGAACGAGTATTTCGGGTTGGTGGTGCTGCCGAAGTCGCTGTATTTGTCGTGACGCACGGCGGCGGACAGTTCGAGGCTGTCGAGCACCGGCACGTTGATTTCCGCGTAGGCGGCTTTCACGCTGCGGTCGCCTTCGACGCTGCCGGCCGGGTCGATACCGAGGCTCTGGATGTCGCCGGCGAACGACTCGAAATCCTGATGGAATTTCTCTTTGCGGTACTCGCCACCCAGGGCCAGACCGGACGGACCTGCGCCGAACCAGTCGCCGATTTCACGACTGATACGACCATCGAAACCGGCTACACGGCCCACAGCAGTGGAGTAGGCACCGTGGTAGGCCGCGTTGTCGATGTACTGCTGACCGGCGGCGGACTGCGGGCCGAACGGGTTGAGCAAACCACTGGCCAGACCATTGATCATCGCCTGGTCGCTGACAAAGCCATTGGTGACGCTGGAGACGATTTTGTTCTGGTTGTACGAGGCGCCGACGTTGTAATCCCAGCCGGCGACCAGACCATCGAAACTGAGCAGGAAGCGCTGGCTGGTGTTCTGGTCTTTCGATTCACGCGGGCCGGCAGCGGTTTCACGCCAGTTGACGTCCACCGGTTGGGTCGGGTCGAGGGCGAAATCGGTTGGCGCCGGGGTGATGCCGTTGCCGGGATAGTAGGGCGACGAGGAATCGAGGCTCAGACCGGTCAACGGCGCAGGGCCGATCGCCGTGGCGTTGTTGTTGCGCGACCAGAAGTATTCGAGATTGACGTTGTGATCGTCGCCGAGCTTGCCAGTGGTTTTGCCGAAGAACGAGGTCTTCTCGGTTTGCGGCACCAGGTCGATGTATTCGCGGGTGCTGAAGCGGCACAAACCGTCGCGGGCGATCAGGTTGGGGCCGTTGCAATTGCTGTTGGCCAACGGGTTGGTGGCGTTGCCATTCTGACTGTAGTTGCCGGGGAACGCGGTGCCGGAGGTCTGATCGAGGCCGCGACCGGGGGCGTAGTCGGTGGCGAAGGAGCGGTCGTTGGCGTCGAGGTTCTGCTGCTTGTTGTAGTTGAACACGCCGAGGACGTTGAAACGGTCTTCTTCCAGATCGCCGTAGCCCCAACTGGCGCTCATGTCTTTGGTTGCACCGCCGCCGCTGTGGGTCGGGGTTTCGCCGCCGAGGGTCAATTGGCCGTCGGTCAGGGATTTCTTGGTGATGAAGTTGATCACGCCGCCGATGGCGTCGGTGCCGTACAGGGCCGAGGCGCCGTCGCGCAGCACTTCCACACGTTCGATGGCGGCAAACGGGATCATGTTCAGATCCACCGCGCCGCCGGCCGAGTTGGTCCCCGACAAGGCGTTGTTGGCCAGGCGTCGACCGTTGAGCAGCACCAGCGTCTTGTTTGCGCCGATGCCGCGCATGTCGGCGAATGAGGCGCCGCCAGTGGCTGCGCCCACGGAGCCTGCGCTGTTGTTGATCGACTGGCTACCGGTGATGCGCTGCACCAGTTCGGCGGTGGTGGTCACGCCCTGTTTGCGCAGCTCATCGGCCTTGAGAATGGTGATCGGCACCGCCGTTTCCGCATCGACCCGGCGAATCGCCGAACCGGTCACTTCCACCCGTTGCAGTTGCGTGGTCGGCGCAACCACCGCCGCAGCTGCCGGGACGTTAGCGTTGTCGTCCTCGGCCGCCTGCACAGTCCCGGCGCCCATCCCCATGGCCACCAGATACAACGGAACAAAACGGTGGCGAGAAATCGTTGCCACCAATGGTTTGAGCGTGAAGCGTGGAGTGTTCATCAGCATGGTTATTTCCGACTTTTTAGACGTTATCGAATTGGCCTTGTGAGCCCCTCATTGCTCCGCTATCGGTGATACCGCGTGCGGAAAACCACTTTCTTCAAGCAAGCCGATCCCCTCCGAAGACGCGTGGCGTTTTTTCGGTCGGCCGTTTACGACGGGATTCGGTCAGCGGTGCCGGACGCGTGTTTTCAGTACGCGGCCGGCACCGCACTCAGTGGGTGGTCATCACCGATATTTTGGTAATGCCCGAGCGTTCGATAGACGCCATGGCCTTGGCCACCTGGCCGTAATTGACGGCGGAGTCGGCCTGCAACTGCACGCGCACTTCGCTGTCCTTGGCCTTGACCTCTTTGAGGCTGGCTTCCAGTGATTCCGGGGCCAGCTCGGTCTTGGCCAGATAGAACTTGCCGTCCTGATCGACGCTGACCACCACCGGATCCTTCTTCTCGGCGGGGGCGACGGCGTCGGTTTTCGGCAGGTTCACTTTGATCGCGTTGGTCATCAGCGGTGCGGTGACGATGAACACCACCAGCAGCACGAGCATCACATCGACCAGTGGCGTGACGTTCATTTCGCTGAGCACTTCATCGCTGTCTTGAGTGGAAAAGGACATCAGCTGGCCTCCCGCACGGCGGCCGTGGTTTTGCTGGCGATGGCCTGACGGCTGATGGAAAACGCACTGCGCGAGGCGAGGGCGTCGAAGTCGTGGGCGAAGTCATCCATGTCTGCCGAGGCGAGTTTCAAACGGCGCAGGAAGAAGTTGTAAATCAGTACCGCCGGTACGGCGACAGCGATACCGACGCCGGTGGCGATCAACGCGTGACCGATGGGACCGGCGACCGCTTCAAGGCTGGCCGAGCCTGTTTCGCCGATGCTTTTCAGCGCTTCCATGATTCCCCACACGGTGCCGAACAAACCAATGAACGGCGCGGTGCTGCCAATACTGGCGAGGATCGCCTGACCGTTTTCCAGGGAGCGACGTTCCTTCTGGATCTGCTGGCGCAGGTTGCGTTCCAGGCGATCCGAACGGTTGATGGTGTGCGCCAATTGCTGGGTGGTACGCGGCGAATCTTCCACCAGCAGCGCTTCGAAACCGCTGCTGGCGATACGCGCCAGCGCGCCCGGATACTGGCTGGCGTGTTCGGCGGCGGTGAGCAGATCCGGCGCGCCCCAGAAGGCTTTGCTGAATTGTTTGTTCTGCGCTTTCTGCCGCAGGTACTGCGCCGACTTGACCAGCAGGATCGCCCAGCTGACCACGGAAAACAGCACCAGACCCCAGAGCACGCCGGGGACAATCATCGAAGACAAATCGTTCATGGTGACACCTCGCTTGCGTTATTCGGTTGTGCGTTGATTGAGCGTTCGGTTATTGCGGCAATTTGAAATCGATGGTCTGGGTGGCGAAGCCGTCAATCGGCGTGTCACCGCGTTTGGCCGGAATGAATTTCCAGTTCTTCACGGCGGCAACAGCAGCGTCATCCAGTTGCGGTTTGCCGCTGGATTTGGTCACCGTCACCGAACCGGCGCGGCCGTTGGCGAGTACCTGAATGCGCAGTACCACGCTGCCTTCCCAGTTGCGCCGCAGTGCCAGCGACGGGTATTCCGGCGGCGGATTGCCAAGGCTGGCGAGACCGGAAATCGCTGCCGACTCCTTGACCGGACCCGGCGCGGCGGCAGGAGCCGGTGGCGCGCTCGGGGTGGCCGGGGCAGCAGGAGCCGCCGGTTGTGCCGGCGCCGGTGGCGCTTTCGGTGGCTCGACCTTTTTCACCGGTTTCGGCTTCTCGACCGGTTTCGGTTTTTCGATCGGCTTGGGTTTCTCCACCGGTTTCGGCGGTGGCTTGACCGCATCCTCGTCTTCCACCGGTTGTTCCGGTTCCGGCGGCGGTGGCGGAGGCGGCGGTGGTGGCGGTTCCGGTGTGGGCGGTGCCGGTGGCGTCGGGCTGGTCAGCTCGACGGTCATTTCCGGAATCTGCGGTGGCGTTGGCAATGGCTCTGTTTTGGACTGCTGGAGAAACCACCAGGCGCCGCCATGTATCAGTGCCGACACAGCGACCAGCAACACCATCTGCTGTTTATTCAGACCGCCGGGTTGCGAAGTGTTGGCTTTAAACGCCGGCCTGCCCGGAGGCGGCGGAATTGGCGCTTCCCGCAACGACCCCGGCAGGGTTCTGTGCTTTACCGCATCGTTCATTAAAGCTCCCTCGGGTTGATGAAGGGCAATAAGGTGCCGTCCGAACATCCAGGAGATGTTCGAGTGGGTGGGTGCAACTTTCTTCAAGGTGAGCAGAAGCCGATAGTTGAACTATCCGGTTAACAAGGCTTGTGCAAACTTACTGGCTTGGCGTCATCGACTTCGACTGTTCATTAGCCATTCCCTGGTTGTTCTTCTATTACGTAAGACAACGGTCGGTGTCTCATGCTTGTTACACATAGCAACCGCTGTGCCACATGTTGCTGAAATGTAGAGTGCGTATTTCATGAGTGTTACCCATGTCGCATTTATATAAGTTTTACCCTTGTCGTGGTTTTTCCATGGCGCGCAGATTGCCGTTACTCCGGTCGAGGGAGCTTTTTCACAGGCGAGTCAGGCTGTGCGCCATATCACGCTGATCGGCGGGATAGAGCGGCGGCCTGGCTTGCGGCCAGGGCACTTGCTGGTGCGCGGCGGACCGAATTGGTGCGGGTCAATGTTTTAGCGGCTCACGGGGCATGTTCCTTGTTGTTGGTTAAATGAAATCACTGTTTGAAGTATTGAATAGTTCAAACCCGTGGAGCAGTTTTGGTGCACTTGCAATAGCGTTGAAAGTTATTGTTCGACAATCCTGCTGTCGTTCAATGCGCACTGCGTTTGCGTAGTAAATGTCCGAGTCTTATTTAAAAAATAAATAGCACGCTGCCGTCGGCCAATAACTCATTGCCGAACGCAGTGCGCTGTCGAAGTGTCAGGTAATAAAGTAAGTGTGAAGGCAGCCGGGACTGTTCGGATGAACTCGGCGGCGAACGGATAAATGCAAAGAGGCTGTGATGCGGCAGAGCGTTTGAAGATTCACGCGGTGAACTCCTGTTGCCAGCTCGGATACGCGAACTTTTGGTTCGGTATCGCACCTTACAAGAACGCGGATAACGTTCGATGATTGCTCTTGGTGCGGGATGGGCACCGCAAGCGCTGTTTTGCGAGGTTTGAATTCGCAAGTCGCGAGTGCATGGGAAAACCGTGCCAAAGCCGATACACAGGCAGATTATTTCTACATCCACGCTACAGCCATCTACCCTGTGGCAATGGTCTTTTCGGGGGGATTGGATATGTACCAGCTCTATGGGCACAGAAATTCAGGCGCGGCGGCCATCGAAGCGGCGCTGGAGCTGTGCCAGATCGCTTACCGTTTCATTGATGTCGAAGCCAGCACCGAAGCTGCCGAGGCGTTGGCGCAGCTCAATCCGCTCAAGCAGATACCGACCTTGCAACTGCCCGATGGCGGCGCCATCACCGAGAGCGCGGCGATCCTGATTCACTTGGGGCTGACGTTTCCCAAGTCCGCTTTGCTGCCTGCCAAAGCAGAGGATCGTGATCAGGCGATTCGCGGTCTGGTCTACATCGTCAGCAACTGCTACGCGGCGATCGGCGTCATCGATTATCCGGAGCGCTGGCTGCTGATGCCCGACGAAGCCTCGCGGCAGAATCTGGTCGCCGGCGCGCGCGAGCGTTTGCACTGGAGTTGGGAGGTGTTTGCCGACCAGTTTTCCGCCGAGCTGTATCTGGATGACGAAACGCCGGGGGCGTTGGATGTGCTGGCGGCGGTGGTGACACGCTGGGCGGGCAGTCGCGAGCATTTGCGCCAGACGCGACCGGGGTTTTATGCGTGGCTGCAGCGGATTGACCGGCATCCGGTGCTGGCACCGGTGTTCGCCCGGCATTGGCCGTCCTGACCGACGATGATCGTTCCCACGCGGAGCGTGGGAACGATCATGAGGAGGACGGGGATTATTCCCCGCGGATGTACTGCTCCAGTTGCTTGATCAGCTCTGCCTGTTCGGCAATCGCTTCCTTGACCAGGTCACCGATCGACAGCAAGCCGATCAACTTGCCGTTCTCCACCACTGGCAAGTGCCGCAGGCGTTTGTCCGACATGATGCCCAGGCAGGTGTCGACAGTTTGGTGGGTGTCGACGGTGATCACGTTCGCCACCATGATGTCGCGCACCGGCGTGCCCACGGATGAGCGGCCATGCAGCACCAGTTTGCGTGCGTAATCGCGTTCACTGATGATGCCGACCACCTTATCGTCTTCGACCACCAGCAAGGCGCCGACGTTTTTCTCGGCCATCTTCATCAGCGCTTCGAGCACCATGTGATCAGGCTTGATCTGGTGCACTTCCTGATTTTTCTGATCTTTGAGCTTGAGCAGTTGGGCGACGGTCTTCATGGTGGTTACTCAGGTGTTGTCGTTGTTCTCCAAGCATCGTAGACGCAAGCGCGCAGGGCAAGGTGGCAAAGCGGCAGATAACACGCAAAAAACGTCATTCGCCGGTTTTTTCCGTGGTTGACGCCGATTTATCGCCAGGGTCATCCCACGCAATGCCGCGTAGAATGCCCCTCTGATTCAATTCCTGAGGTTGCAGTGGTGGATTTACCGCAGGGCTTCGTCCTGACCCGGCATTGGCGCGATACCCCGGCCGGCACCGAAGTCGAGTTCTGGCTGGCGACTGACGCCGGGCCCCGTCGTGTGCGTTTGCCGCATCAGCCGTCGGTGGCGTTTATCCCCGCTGAGCAGCGCGAAGCGGCCGAACGCCTGCTGCATGGCGAGAAGAATGTCGAACTGCGCCTGCTGGCCCTGCAGGATTTCGAGCATCGCCCGGTGCTCGGTCTGTATTGCCAGCAACACGGCCAATTGATGCGCCTGGAAACCGCGCTCAACCGCAATGGGGTCGACGTCTACGAAGCCGATGTACGCCCGCCGGAACGCTACCTGATGGAGCGCTTCATCACTGCGCCGGTGCAGTTCAGCGGCACGCCCGATGCCGACGGCGTGTTGCTCAACGCCCAGCTCAAACCTGACCCCGATTACCGACCGAAGCTGCGCCTGGTCTCGCTGGACATCGAGACTACAGAAACCGGCGAGCTGTACTCCATCGCGCTCGAAGGCTGTGGCGAGCGTCAGGTGTACATGCTTGGCGCGCCGAATGGCGACGACAGCATCGTCGATTTCGACCTCGAATACTGCGACTCGCGCACCATCATTCTGAAGAAGCTCAACGACTGGTTCGCCCGCCACGATCCTGACGCGATCATTGGCTGGAACGTTGTGCAGTTCGATTTGCGCATCCTCCACGAACACGCACGGCGCCTCGGCGTGCCGCTGAAGATCGGCCGTGGCGGCGAAGAGATGCAATGGCGCGAACATGGCAGCCGTAATCACTACTTCGCCTCGGCGGCGGGGCGGCTGATCATCGATGGCATCGAGTCGCTGCGTTCAGCGACCTGGAGCTTCCCGTCGTTCAGTCTGGAAAACGTCGCGCAGACCCTGCTCGGCGAAGGCAAGTCCATCGACAACCCGTACCAGCGCATGGACGAAATCAACCGCATGTTCGCCGAGGACAAACCGGCGCTGGCCAAGTACAACCTCAAGGACTGCGAACTGGTCACGCGGATCTTCGCCAAGACTGAATTGCTGACCTTTTTGCTCGAACGCGCCAGCGTCACCGGGCTGCCGGCCGATCGCAGCGGCGGCTCGGTGGCGGCGTTCACGCATCTGTACATGCCGTTGATGCATCGTCAGGGGTTTGTCGCGCCGAACCTCGGCACCAATCCCCCGCAGGCCAGCCCCGGCGGCTTCGTCATGGACTCACAGCCGGGCCTGTATGAATCGGTGCTGGTGCTCGATTACAAGAGCCTGTATCCGTCGATCATACGCACCTTTCTGATCGACCCGGTGGGCCTGATCGAAGGCCTGCAACACCCGGATGACGCCGATTCCGTGCCGGGTTTCCGTGGCGCGCGTTTCTCGCGTACTCGCCATTGCCTGCCAGCGATCGTCTCACGTGTCGCCGAGGGGCGTGAGACCGCCAAGCGTGAGCACAACGCACCGTTGTCGCAAGCGCTGAAAATCATCATGAACGCCTTCTACGGCGTGCTCGGCTCCAGCGGTTGTCGCTTCTTCGATACGCGGCTGGCTTCATCGATCACCTTGCGTGGTCACGAGATCATGCTGCGCACGCGCAAGTTGATTGAAGAGCAGGGCCACGCGGTGATTTACGGCGACACCGATTCGACCTTCGTCTGGCTGCGTCGTCCGCACGGGCAGGAAGAGGCGGCGAACATCGGTCATGCACTGGTCAAGCACGTCAACGATTGGTGGCGCGAACATGTGCGGGAGGAGTACGGACTGGAAAGCGCCCTCGAACTGCAATTCGAAATTCACTACAAACGCTTCCTGATGCCGACCATTCGCGGTGCGGAGGAGGGCAGCAAGAAACGCTACGCCGGCCTCGTCACCCGCGCCGACGGCAGCGATGAAATGGTCTACAAAGGTCTGGAAACCGTGCGCACCGATTGGTCGCTGCTGGCCCGGCAATTTCAGCAGGAACTCTACGAGCGGATTTTCCAGCGCAAGCCCTATCAGGATTACGTGCGCGACTACGTGCGCAAAACCCTTGCCGGCGAATTCGATGATCGGCTGGTGTACCGCAAACGCCTGCGCCGCACCCTCGACGATTACGAGCGCAACGTACCGCCGCATGTGCGTGCGGCGCGGCTGGCCGACGACTACAACGCCCAGCACGGGCGCCCACGGCAATACCAGAACGGCGGCTGGATCAGCTACGTCATCACCCTGGCCGGCCCGGAGCCTTTGGAAGTGCGCCGCGCCGCCATCGACTACGACCACTACATCACACGGCAACTGCAACCGGTGGCGGATGCGATTCTGCCGTTTGTCGACGACGATTTCTCAACCCTGATCGGGGGGCAACTGGGCCTGTTTTGAGTCGAGCAATTGCAGCGTCCATTCATCGAGAATGCCGTGAAAATAGCGCTCCAGCGCTTGAGTGAACACGCTGTCTTCAGCGGCGAACTGAGCAAACAGGGTCATCGAGGAATGAAACTTCAGGTCATCGGGATGGCCGAAAATCTCCGCGATCGAGCGCTGTTTCACCTTCAGCACTAACTGCGTGCAGGTACGCAGGCGCGCGCCGAGCAGCTCGTGGGCCAGATAGGCCCGGGCTTCCTCGGCTGAACCGATGGCGAAGCGCCGGGACATTTCACTGCCGCCCAGGCCGGCGAACTGCGGAAAGACAAACCACATCCAGTGGCTGCGTTTGCGGCCCTCATCAAGTTCGCGTTGCACGCGCTCGAACACCGGGTCCTGGGCCTGGACAAAACGTTGCAGGTTGAACGGGTCGTACTGATCTGTGCTTCTCATCGCGAAGCCCTCGCCAGTCGGCGGCTCAGACCATGGCCAGCCGCTGCTTGCGTTGTGGCGCTTTAAAAACCTGGTCCAGCGCCGCCAGATCCCCGGCCTCCAGTTGCAGTTGCGCGGCTTGTGCATTGAGTTGCACGTGTTCCGGTCGCACAGCCTTGGGAATCGCAATCACACCATCCTGACGCAGAATCCACGCCAGCGAAACCTGTGCGGGGGTTACGCCATGACGAGCGGCAATCTCATTGGTCAGCGGTTCAGCCAGCATCGCGCCGCCTTGGCCAATCGGGCAGTAAGCCATCAGCGGCATGCGCTGGTGTTGGCACCACGGCAGCAGATCGAATTCGATACCGCGCTCTTCGAGGTTGTAGA
Source organism: Pseudomonas sp. Irchel s3h9 (assembly GCF_900187475.1). Taxonomy (NCBI): domain Bacteria; kingdom Pseudomonadati; phylum Pseudomonadota; class Gammaproteobacteria; order Pseudomonadales; family Pseudomonadaceae; genus Pseudomonas; species Pseudomonas sp. Irchel s3h9. The sequence continues at coordinate 55,982 of NZ_FYDH01000024.1, forward strand.
GCACCTGATTGGTCGCGCAGACCGAACTGGAGAGTTCTTCGAGATCGTCGACATCGAAATTCGACACGCCCCAACGGCCGATCTTGCCGTCCTCGCACAGGCGTTCAAAGGCTTCGACGGTTTCTTCCAGCGGATACTGGCCGCGCCAATGCAACAGATAGAGGTCGATGTAATCGGTGTCGAGCCGCCGCAGACTGCGCTCGCAGGCCTGCGGGATGCCTTTGCGGCTGGCGTTGTGCGGGTAGACCTTGCTCACCAGAAACACCTGATCGCGCAGACCGGCAATGGCTTCGCCAACCACGCTTTCGGCGCCGCCCTCGGCGTACATTTCCGCCGTGTCGATCAGGGTCATGCCCAGCTCGATCCCCGTGCGCAGCGCCGCCACTTCACGCTTGTGCGCCGAGCGGTCTTCACCCATGCGCCAGGTGCCTTGGCCAATGATTGGAACCTGGACGCCGGCCAGTTCGAGGGTACGCATGCAAACCTCCTTGCTGAATGTGTCGATACCTTTTAGTGGGCAGCAGGATAGACCAGATCGTTCCCACGCTCTGCGTGGGAATGCAGCCCGGGACGCTCCGCGTCCCTTCGCGAGCTGGAACGCGGAGCGTCCCTTGAGGCATTCCTTTGCTGCGCGTGGGAACGATCAGGTACGGCGGGGCGAGTTATTTTGCGGAGAACTTCAACACCACGCTGTGGCTGTAAGCCTGCCCCGGATCAAGCCGAGTACTCGGGAAGTCCGGTTGATTCGGTGAATCCGGATAGTGCTGAGTCTCCAGGGTAAACGCGCCCCAGTGCGGATAGACCTTGCCACCCTTGCCCTTGACGGTGCCGTCGAGGAAGTTGCTGGTATAGAACTGCACACCCGGCTCCGTGGTGAACAACTGCAGCACACGACCGGACTGCGGGTCACTCACCTCAGTAGCAACTTTGCCGATATCGCCCTTGGTATCCAGCGCCCAGTTGAAATCAAACCCACCCTGTTTCGGCTCAGCGAATTTTAGCTGCGGATGATCAGCCTTGATGTGCGTGCCGATCTCCGTCGGTTTGCTGAAGTCCATCGGCGTGCCCGCCACGGGTGCCAGTTCGCCGGTCGGGATCAGTTTGGCGGTGACCGGGGTGTAATGGCTGGCGTGCAGGGTGGCGACCTGTTTGAGAATGTCGCCATTACCAGCGCCGGCGAGGTTGAAATAGCTGTGGTTGGTCAGGTTGAGCACGGTCGGTTTGTCGGTGCTGGCCTTGTAGTCGATGCGCAGCTCGTTGTTGTCGGTGAGGCGATAAGTCACCTCGGTGGTGAGGTTGCCGGGGAAACCCATTTCGCCGTCCGCCGACAGATAGGTCAGGGTCACGCCGACCGAATCCTTGTCCTTGGTTTCCTGGGCTTTCCAGACTTTCTTGTCGAAGCCCTGCGGGCCGCCGTGCAGCGCGTTGGTCTTATCGTTCTGCGGCACTTGATAGCGCTTGCCGTCGAGTTCGAAGGCACCTTCGGCGAGGCGATTGCCGAAGCGGCCGATGGTTGCGCCGAAGTAGGCGGTGCCTTTCTGGTAACCCTGGACATCATCGAAGCCGAGCACGACGTCGTCGAACTTGCCGTGCTTGTCGGCGACTTTCAGCGATTGCAGGGTCGCGCCGTAGGTGATGACGGTGGCTTGCATGCCGTGGCTGTTGCGCAGGATGTATTGCTCGACGGGCGTGCCGTCATTGGTTTTGCCGAAAGCTTTGTGTTCGGCGCTGAGGCCGGCCGCGTTGGCGGAGAGGGTGGCGATCATCAGGGACAGTCCGAGGCCGGAGAGCAGGTGACGGGATTGAAGCATGGTTGACCTTCCTTTTTGTTGTTGTTTTCAAAATGGCGCCGATGCCGTGTAGGAGCTGCCGAAGGCTGCGATCTTTTGATCTTGCTTCTAAACCCCAACGTCAAAAGATCGCAGCCTTCGGCAGCTCCTACAGGATAACTAGTCATGCTATTTGTGTGTGCAGTGAAGATTTATAGTTGATTGATCGTTTATTTCAACAATAAAGACAGACTAATTGGTTGGGCAGACATTGCCGAAGGTCGGCTGGTCGTGCGCACCACTGCACTTTTTCGCAATCGGCGGCTCTATCCATGGCCAGGATGCGGTGACTCCCGCCGCACAGGAATGTGCCTGTTCGAGATTTCATGCCGAGAGCTTTTGCCCTGATCGCCGCTTTTTTCCGCCGCCCGTGCCTGTTGCTGGCCTGTTTGTCGTCGCTGCTGTTCAGCGGTTGCAGTCACCAGGACGGCAATGGTTTCTTCAATCAGATGCGTGAAGGGAAGCCGCAGGAGTTCCTGCAGACCAGCGTCGACCGCATGGCCACGTTGGCGATGCGCGACAACCTCAGCAGCCTCTATCGCTTGCAAGCCAAGCTGTACCTGCGCAACCCGGACGAGCTGCGCAAGTCAGGGTTTCTCAACATCCATGCCGCTGTGAAGCAGGTGCGGATGGCCGTGGAGCAGCAACAGCCGTTGCCGGTGCTTGGCGGTCGAAAAGATTTGGCGGCGCTCAGCTATGCGATGAGTCCGGAGTTTCTCGGCGACCGTGTCGGCGCGTTCATCTATGCCATCGGCAGCATGCTGGTCACCGCCCATGGCAATCGCACTGAGTTCTACATGACCGATGCGATCAACCCGACGTTCGTTCACAACGCTGCACGCAATATCGAAAAAGCCACGTGGATCTTGTCCCAGCGGCAGAACAAGGAAGGGCAGCCGCTGCTGTTTTCCAATGAGATCTCGGAGGAGGGCAGCAACCTGAGCTTCGCCACCGAGTTCGGCAAAATCGTCGCGCGGCTGGACCTGATCACGCAGATGCTTGATGAGCGTTATCGGCGGATCGGCCTTAACTACGCGCAGAGTTTGTTGTTCCTGAATTTCTTGCCGGTGCAGTGAGTTCGGTTGGGGCGGTGATCATCAATGCAGCACAAAACCTGTGGGAGCTGGCTTGCCAGCGATGGCGGTGGGTCAGGCAAAACTATGTTGCCTGGCCTGGCCTCATCGCTGGCAAGCCAGCTCCCACAAGTTTTTGTGGTGGGCAGAGATCCAATGTGGGAGCGAGCCTGCTCGCGAAAGCGTTCCTTCAGGCGCTGAAGAGTTGACTGGTCCACCTCATTCGCGAGCAGGCTCGCTTGTATGGTAGGACTTGAAGGGAGGAGGAGGGACAAGGCTCGATTCTGACTGTTGACGCAGCACAGACCGTGGGAGATTTCGCCCCTCCTCCTTTCACCCAAGCGCCGATAAAGA
>NZ_FYDH01000023.1:0-82350 GCF_900187475.1 Pseudomonas sp. Irchel s3h9
CCATTATTACAATCGGATCAGGCTGCACAGTCACAATGGCTACCGAACTCCGGTGGACATGGAGGCCCTGGCGGCATGAAAAAGGGTAAAACCCTATAACCGTGTCCAGTATCGTTTGACCAGATCAAAGGGAGCAGATCTTCGTTGAATCGACTCCCGAGCTCGACTCGATAACGCAGATAGGTGCAGCTTGAACAATCCCTTTCCTTCAGGCGAGAGGGAAAGGGAGCCGATCGGGGGCTTTTCAAACCTGAGTTCGACTCAATAGCTCAGGTCGGCGTATAGCGAAAGGCACCTCGGTCAGTCCCCTCTCCCCCTGGGAGAGGGTTAGGGTGAGGGCACCCTCAAGCCGATCACGATTTCGAAGGGATCATCCACACCAACCCACTCGCCTTCGCCCGCTCATGACACAACCCCAGCACCACGCGGCGCTCGTCGTTGGTCATACGGCCCCAGCGGGTGATCTCCGCGACCGTACGCTGGCAGCCAGTACAAATGTCATCCTCATCCAGCGCACAAATATTCACGCACGGCGAGGCAACGGGTCTCTCGGCTGTGTTCATTCTTCTTGCTCAACCAGATCACGGGCGTAGCGCTGCGAGTTATGCACATAGTGGGCGGCGCTGGCTTCGAGCATCTTCTTCTGCGGCTCGGTCAGTTCGCGCACGACTTTGCCCGGTGAGCCCATCACCAGCGAACCGTCGGGAATCTCTTTGCCTTCGCCAATCAGCGAGTTGGCGCCAATGATGCAGTTTTTGCCGATCTTCGCGCCGTTGAGAATCACCGCGTTGATGCCGATCAGGCTGTAATCGCCAACGGTGCAGCCGTGGAGCATCGCGTTGTGGCCGATGGTCACGCCAGTACCGATGGTCAGCGGAAAACCCATGTCGGTGTGCATCACCGTGCCGTCCTGCACATTGCTGTTCTTGCCGATCAGGATCAGTTCGTTGTCGCCGCGCAGCACGGCGTTGAACCAGACGTTGGCGCCCTCTTCGAGTTTGACCTTGCCCACCAGTACGGCATTGGGGGCGACCCAGCTCTGTGGGTGGGTCTCGACACGGGCGTCGCCCAAGCGGTATTTCATCTTGTTTTCCTCAGGGCTCACGGTGAATGGCCATTCTGCCGATGGCTCAGGTATTGATGCGTTCAAGTATCAAGAAAGCTTTTTGGCGGTTGGTGCAGGCTGATCTTGGCGTCATAGAGCAGATTGATCAACTCGACGATCATGATCGCCGTCAGCCCCCAGATCTTGTACTCGCCAAAGCGGTAGCTCGGCACGTACCAGCTGCGACCCTGATAGTCGATGCGGTGCGTGTGTTCACGGGGGTCTTTGCGGAAGAATTCCAGCGGCACAGTGAACACTGCGGCAATCTCGGCATCGTTGGCCAGATACTCGACAAAATCGGGGATGACGCCGACATACGGCGTGACCTTGATACCGTGCAGGGAGATCAGCGGACTCAGCGGGCCGATGATTTCAACCAGGCCGGGTGGCAGGCCGATCTCTTCTTCGGCTTCGCGTAGCGCGGTGAAGATCAGGTCGGGGTCTTCCGGGTCGCGACGACCACCGGGGAACGCGACTTCGCCGCCGTGGGTCGAGAGCCCGCTGGCGCGCAGGGTCAGTACCAGTTCCGGCTCGTCACTGCGGGTGATCGGCACCAGAACGGCGGCCTCGGGGAAACGGGTGTCGGTCTCCAGCGTGCGCGGTGTGTGGTTGCTAACCCTATGCAGTAGCTCGTCCAGCATGAGTGTTCTCGATCTGTGCCTTACTCTGCATCATGCACCAATCGTTGCAAGCGCCCAAGCCCCCGAAACCCGCCGTGTCGCGAAACGACAACTTGCCGACCGGCACCGCTGCACGCCAAGATAGGCGCAGCATTCAGGAAGCCCAGCATGAAATTTTGCAGCCACTGCGGTAACCCGGTCACCCAGCGCATTCCCGAAGGCGATTCGCGGCTGCGATTTGTCTGTGACAGCTGTCAGACCATTCACTATCAAAACCCCAATATCGTCGCCGGTTGCGTGCCGACCTGGGGCACGAAAGTGTTGCTCTGCCGCCGCGCCATCGAGCCGCGTCTCGGCTACTGGACCTTGCCCGCCGGCTTCATGGAGAACGGCGAGACCATCGAGCAGGCCGCCGTACGCGAAACCGCCGAAGAAGCCTGCGCCCGGGTGCGCAACCTGAGTATCTACACGCTGATCGACGTACCGCACATCAGTCAGGTGCATGTGTTCTTCCGCGCCGAACTGGTCGACCTGGACTTTGCCGCCGGCCCCGAGAGCCTCGAAGTACAACTATTCGACGAAGCCGACATTCCCTGGGACGAGCTGGCTTTCCGCACGGTGGGGCGTACCTTAGAATGCTTCTTCGCTGATCGGCGTATCGAGGCGTATCCGGTTCGGTCTGAATCGATTCCTCCGTTGGCGCAGCCGGTCATTATTTAATCAAGACATTGGCATGATGGCCGACAAAAAGATCGCAGCCTTCGGCAGCTCCTACATGTACACATACATATAAAATGTTGGTTATCTGCGTCACTCCCTGGGGAATCGTTTCAATGCGCTGGTTGCTTGCCCTGTTTTGCCTGTCGTTCGTTACCGTCTCCCAAGCGTCATTCGTGACCACCGTGACGCCGTCGAATACACCTCTTATCGAAAAAGTTCTGGTGCTTAAATCCGCGCATCAACTGCAGCTGATCGCCGACGGCAAGCCGCTGAAGACCTATCGCATTTCCCTGGGCAAAGGCGCGAAGAAAGGTCCGAAACTGATAGAAGGCGACAAGCGCACGCCAGAAGGTTTCTATTGGATCGACTGGCGCAAGACCAGCGACAAATTCAATCTGTCGATGCACATTTCCTACCCGAACATCAGCGATTCGGCCCGCGCCCGGCGTGAAGGCGTCGAGCCCGGCGGGATGATCATGATCCACGGCACGCCGGATTCGGAAGAGACCCCGGAAGACCTGTTCCACACCCTCGACTGGACTGACGGCTGCGTCGCCATGCGCAACGTTGATATGCGCGAAGTATGGAACCTGGTGCCGGACGGCACGATGGTCGAAATTCGCCCTTAAACCCTGACCACTGGTCACCTGCAAAAAAATAAATCAAAAGATCGCAGCCTGCGGCAGCGCCTACAGAGGTGATACCACTCTCAACTGTAGGCGCTGCCGCAGGCTGCGATCTTTTGCTTTTTATAGGCCAACACTAATACCACTTGAAACCACACCCCCTAAAACCCTCCATTCCATTGGGCCAAAGGCCATTTCCGTGCGTTGACATGGTATTCAAGTGGTATTAATTTCCGCCCCACAAGCGAGCCACAACAATCCTATACTCGCGACGGAAATGCCCTACATGAACGACCTCCATACCCTACGCCCGGACGACTCCCAGCCGACGCCGCTGTACCTGCAGCTAGCGCGCAATCTGGAAGCAGCGATTCATGCCGGGCAGTGGAAGTCCGAGCAGGCGATGCCTTCGGAACGCAACCTCAGCGAGCAACTGGGCATTTCCCGAGTGACTGCGCGCAAGGCGCTGGAAGTTCTGCTTGATCAAGGCCTGATTCGTCGCCTGCAAGGTTCCGGCACTTTCATCACCCCTCGCCTCGAACAACCGCTGTCGCGCCTTTCGGGTTTCAGCGAGATGCTGCGCCTCAAGGGTTTCGTACCCAGCTCGCAATGGCTGGAACGCGAAATCACCCTGCCGACCCACGAAGAACTGATCCGCCTCAGCCTGTCGCCGAACGACAAGGTCGCGCGCATGAAGCGTCTGCGCAAAGCCGATGACACAGTCATGGCCATCGAAATGAGCACCCTGCCCGCCTCGATCATGCCCAAGCCGCAATTGGTTGGCGATTCGCTCTACGAATACCTCGACGGCATCGGCAAGCCGATCGTCCGCGCCCTGCAGCACATCCAGGCGATCAACGCCTCTGACGAGTTCGCCGCACTGGTCGGCATCGCACCCGGCACCGCGATGCTGCTGATGACCCGGGTCGGCTACCTCGAAGACAACACACCGATTGAAGTCACCGACACCTATTGCCGCAACGACTACTACGACTTTGTTGCAGAGCTTCGTAGATAAAGAGCTGCGTCGTTAAGCGCGGCCAAAAGCGAGAACCAAAATGTCCGAAGACAACATCCTTACCGCCAGCGGCTGGGTTCGCGGCCGGCTGGTCCACGAACACGGCAAAGTCGTGTCGATCGAAGGCGTGCCCTGCGATCCGACCGACAATGACCTGCCGTATCTGCTGCCGGGTTTCATCGATCTGCACGTCCACGGCGGCGGTGGCAAAGACATCATGGAAGGCGCCAGCGCCTTCGAGACCATCACCAGAACCCACGTGCGTTTCGGCACCACCTCGCTGCTGGCCACCACCATGACCGCGCCGAGCGCCGAGATCTCCAGCGTCTTGAAAGAAGTCGGAGAGTTCTGCGAACAGCGTCCGAAAGGTGGCGCGCGAGTCCTCGGCGTACACCTCGAAGGCCCGTACATCAATCCAGGAAAACTCGGCGCGCAACCGAACTTCGCCCACACCGCGTTAATGGCCGAAGTCGAAGAATACCTGACACTGGCGCCGATCCGGGTGATCACCATCGCCCCGGAAATCGCCGGCCATGACGGTTTGATCCGTGAGCTGAGCAGCCGTGGCGTGCGCATGCAGATCGGCCACACCCTCGGCAGTTACGAGGAAGGCGTCGCTGCGCTTGATGCCGGTGCGACCAGTTTCACCCATCTCTATAACGCCATGAGCCCGCTGCATCACCGCGAGCCAGGCATCGTCGGCGCCGCGCTGGCCCACGCCAAATTCGCCGAGCTGATTCCGGATTTGCTGCACGTACATCCCGGCGCGATCCGCGTGGCCTTGCGTTCGATCCCGTGCCTGTATTGCGTCACCGATTCGACGGCCGCCGCCGGCATGCCCGACGGTGAATACAAGCTCGGCAGCCACACCGTGACCAAATGCCTGGGCGGCGTACGCTTGCCCGATGGCACGTTGGCCGGCAGCACGCTGACCATGGATCAAGCCCTGCGCAATCTGGTGAAGATCGGTTTGCCGATCGCCGAGGCCTCGCAACGCCTGTCGCAATTTCCCGCCGACTATCTCGGCATTACTGAACGCGGGCGCCTTGCACCTGGCGCCTGGGCCGACTGCGTGCGGCTGGACCGCTCACTCACACTGACCGCCGTCATGGTCGAAGGAGAAGACATTGACTTCAAAAATGCTTGAAGAGGCGCTGTCCTCGTTCGAGGCCGTGCAAGCCCAACTGCAACAGCTCGACCCGCAAATGATCGAAATTGCCGGGCGCCTGCGCCGTCAGCCGCCGCAAGTGGCAATGACTGTGGCTCGCGGCAGCTCCGACCACGCGGCGAGCTACTTCGCCTACCTGACCATGCAGCAACTTGGCGTCCCGGTGGCGTCGTTGCCGATGTCGGTGGTGACCATGCAGCAGGCGCCGTTGAAGGTCAGCGGTCAGGTCGCGTTCGCCTTTTCCCAGTCGGGGCAGAGCCCGGATCTGGTCAACAGCTTGCGTCTGTTGCGCAAGCGTGGCGCGTTAAGCGTGTCGATGGTCAACGCCGCCGATTCGCCACTGGAAGCCGCGTGTGAATTCAGCGTGCCACTGCTCGCCGGGACTGAAAGCAGCGTCGCCGCGACCAAAAGTTTTATCGCCACCCTCAGCGCCAGCGCTCGTTTGATCGCGCACTGGAAAGAGGACAACGAATTGCTCGAGGCCGGCAACGCCCTGCCTGAAGGCCTGCGCGAAGCGGCGAAACAGGACTGGAGCATGGCCATCGAAGCGCTGCGCGATTGCGAGCGTTTGATGGTCATCGGCCGGGGAGCCGGGTTTGCCATCGCCCAAGAGGCAGCGCTGAAATTCAAGGAAACCTCGGCGATTCAAGCTGAAGCGTTCAGCAGCGCCGAAGTCCGTCACGGCCCGATGGCGCTGATCGACGAACACTACCCGTTGCTGGTTTTCGCCCCACGCGGCGCTGAACAGGCTGGCCTGCTGAGTCTTGCGGCGGAAATGCGTCAACGCGGCGCCCGCGTGTTGCTGGCAGCGCCGGACGATGTGAACGAACGCGATCTGACCCTGACCCGCGCCGAGCACCCGGCCCTTGATCCGATTCTGGCGATCCAGAGCTTTTACGTGATGGCCGCCGGTCTGGCCGTGGCCCGTGGCATGGACCCGGATCAGCCGCGCCACCTGAGCAAAGTGACCCGCACGCATTAATTGAAGCAAACCTGTAGGAGCTGCCGAAGGCTGCGATCTTTTGATTTTGATTCACAGAAAGACAAGATCAAAAGATCGCAGCCTTCGGCAGCTCCTACAGGGGACATCGAACCGAGATATAACCGATGAGACCGAGCCATGCACAACAACAATAAAGAGCTGACCCTTAGCGCCCCGCTCAGCGGCCCGGTGCTCACGCTCGCCAAAGTCCCGGACGCGGTGTTCGCCAGCGGCGCCATGGGCGACGGCATTGCTATCGACCCGATCAACGACACGCTGTATTCGCCGTGCGCCGGAATGATCATTCACGTCGCCCGCACCGGCCACGCGCTCACCGTGCGTGCCGACAACGGCGCGGAGATCCTTCTGCATCTGGGCCTCGATACCGTTGAGTTGAACGGCGAAGGCTTCTCGATGCTGGTCAAGGATGGCACCCGCGTCAGCAAGGGCCAGCCGTTGTTGCGCTATGACCTGGACAAGGTCGGCCAGCAATGCAAAAGCCTGGTCAGCCTGTTGATCCTGACCAACAGCCAGGATTTTCAGGTGCGGCCGATTACGCTCAAAGCAGTGAAAGTCGGCGAGCCGTTGCTGCACATTATTGCGCGCAACGGTCTGGCGGCGAGCGCAGCAGTCATCGGCGGGCCTGAGGTTCATGGCCATGTTCTGGTGGCCCATCGCGGTGGTTTGCATGCCCGCCCGGCTGCGCTGATTCGGCAGACTGCGCAAGGGTTCAAGAGCCAGTCGCAACTGCACTTCGCCGGCAAATCGGCGCCGTGCAACAGCCTGATCGGTTTGATGGGCCTGGCCGTTGGCGAGCAGGATGAGGTGCAGGTCAGTTGTCAGGGGCCGGACGCTGAAGCCGCGCTGCAAGCGTTGCTCAGCGCGTTGGCCACGGCGCTGCCGGATGATCATCACGCGGTGGCGCCGGTCAATGTTGCCGCTCTTAAGCGCCCGGCCGAGGCTGGCGTGTTGCACGGTGTATGTGCTGCGCCGGGACTGGTTGGCGGGCCGCTGTTTCGTTTGAACGCGATCAGTTTGCCAGCGGATGCGGGCAATCATGATCCGCTGCAGCAACAGCAGGTGCTCGACACAGCGCTGACTCAGGTCCGCAACGAAATCGACGCCACCCTCATGCAAGCGAAAAAACACAGGAATGCCGACGAAGAAGCGATCTTCGCCGCGCATCTGGCACTGCTCGAAGACCCGGCGCTGCTCGACGCTGCACAGCGATCCATCGAACAAGGTTGTGCGGCAACTCACGCCTGGAGCCAGTCGATCGACGTGCAGTGCGAAATGCTGCAGCAAACCGGCAGCGCGCTGCTGGCCGAACGCGCCAACGATCTGCGTGACCTCAAGCAACGGGTGTTGCGGGCATTGCTCGGCGAAGCCTGGCATTACGATGTGCCGGCCGGCGCCATTGTTGCCGCTCATGAACTGACGCCTTCGGATCTGCTGCAACTCAGCGCGCATGGCGTTGCCGGGTTATGCATGGCCGAGGGTGGCGCGACGTCGCATGTGGCAATTCTCGCTCGCGGCAAAGGTCTGCCGTGCATGGTGGCGTTGGGTTCTGCCTTGCTTGATCAGCGACAAGGCCAAGCGGTGGTGCTCGATGCCGACAGTGGACGCCTCGAACTGACGCCAGATGCCGAACGCCTGGCTGAAGTTCAGCAGGCGCAACTCGACCGTCAGCAGCGCCGCGACGCACAGCAAGCCAAGGCTCACCTGCCTGCAGAAACCCGCAACGGCGTGACCATCGAAGTCGTCGCCAACGTTGCCTCCAGCGGTGAAGCGGCAGATGCCTTCGCCAACGGCGCTGATGGCGTTGGTCTGTTGCGCACTGAGTTTTTGTTCGTCGATCGTCAGACCGCGCCGGATGTCGAAGAACAGCGTGCGGCCTATCAAGGCGTACTGGATGCGATGGGCGATCACTCAGTGATCATCCGCACCATCGACGTTGGCGGCGACAAGCAACTCGATTACCTGCCGCTGCCCGTCGAGGCCAACCCGGTGCTCGGCCTGCGCGGCATTCGTCTGGCTCAGGCGCGCCCGGAAATCCTCGACCAGCAACTGCGCGCGCTGCTGCAAGTCAGCCCGCTGCGCCGCTGCCGGATCCTATTGCCGATGGTCACCGAAGTGGATGAGTTGCTGCACATCCGCCAACGCGTCGATGCGCTGTGCCTGGAGATGGACATCACGCAACGCCCGGAAATCGGCGTGATGATCGAAGTCCCGGCCGCCGCGCTGCAAGCCGAACAACTCGCCGAACACGCCGACTTCCTTTCGATCGGTACCAACGACTTGTCGCAATACACCTTAGCCATGGATCGCGATCACGCAGGCCTGGCCGCCCGCGTCGACGCCCTGCACCCGGCGCTGCTGCGCCTGATCGCCATGACCTGCGAAGGCGCGGCGGTGCACAAGCGTTGGGTCGGCGTCTGCGGCGCCCTCGCCTCCGACCCGCTGGCCACACCCGTTTTGATCGGCCTCGGCGTGAGCGAACTGTCGGTCAGCCCGGTGCAGATCGGTGAAATCAAGGACCGCGTGCGTCAACTGCACGAAGCCGAATGCCAGCGCCTCAGTCGTGACCTGCTCAAGCTGAGCAGCGCCACCGCCGTGCGTCACGCCTGTCATCAACATTGGCCTCTGCGCTAACAAAAACAAAAAGGACAAACGCCATGTACCAACTCTTCATCGAAGGCCTGCAACGCCTCGGCCGCGCGCTGATGCTGCCGATCGCGATCCTGCCGATTGCCGGCCTGCTGCTGCGCCTGGGTGACACCGACCTGCTGAACATCGCGATCATTCACGATGCCGGCCAAGTGATCTTCGCCAACCTGGCGATGATCTTCGCCATCGGCATCGCCGTCGGTTTCGCCAAGGACAACAACGGCACCGCCGGCCTGGCCGGGGTGATCGGTTATCTGGTGATGATCTCCACGCTCAAGGTGCTCGACGCGAGCATCAACATGGGCATGCTCGCCGGTATCGTCAGCGGCCTGATGGCCGGCGCGCTGTACAACCGCTTCAAGGACATCAAGCTGCCGGAGTATCTGGCTTTCTTCGGTGGTCGACGGTTTGTGCCGATTGTCACAGGGTTCGCGGCGGTCGGTTTGGGTGTGGTGTTCGGCTATATCTGGCCGCCGATCCAGCACGGCATCAACGCGTTTGGTGCGCTGATGATGGAAAGCGGCAGTATCGGCGCGTTCGTGTTTGGCGTGTTCAACCGCCTGCTGATCGTCACCGGCCTGCACCATATCCTCAACAACATGGCGTGGTTCGTGTTCGGCAACTTCACCGATCCAACTACCGGGGCTCTGGTGACGGGTGACCTGTCGCGCTACTTCGCCGGTGATCCGAAGGGCGGACAGTTCATGACCGGCATGTTCCCGATGATGATCTTCGGCCTGCCCGCCGCGTGCCTGGCGATGTATCGCAACGCCCTGCCGGAACGGCGCAAGGTGATGGGCGGGATTTTTCTGTCGATGGCTTTGACGTCGTTTTTGACTGGGGTGACCGAGCCGATTGAATTCGCCTTCATGTTTCTGGCGCCGTTGTTGTATCTGCTGCATGCGCTGCTGACCGGGTTGTCGATGGCGATCACCAATGCGTTGAACATTCACCTCGGCTTCACCTTCTCCGGCGGTTTTATCGACATGGTGCTGGGCTGGGGCCGCTCGACCAATGGCTGGTTGGTGATTCCGGTCGGGCTGGCGTATGCCGTGGTGTATTACGCGGTGTTTGATTTCTGCATTCGTCGCTTCAATCTGAAGACGCCGGGGCGTGAGGATGTCGCTGTCAGTGAAAAAGCCGTACTGACTGAGAACGAGCGCGCCAGTGCCTACATCAAGGCGTTGGGCGGAGCAGAGAACTTGCTCACCGTCGGCGCCTGCACCACGCGGTTGCGACTGGAGATGGTTGATCGCAACAAGGCTTCGGATGCAGACCTGAAAGCGTTGGGGGCAATGGCGGTTGTGCGTCCGGGTAAAGGTGGGAGTTTGCAGGTTGTGGTTGGGCCGATGGCGGACAGCATTGCGGATGAGATTCGCTTGGCGATGCCTTCACTGGGGCGTGCGATTTTGGTTGAAACCGCTGTTGTTGCTGATGAGTCGAAAGCCGCTGTGATTGCTGGCTCCGAAGCGCAGCAATGGCTGACCGCACTGGGCGGTGGCGACAACGTGCTGCAACTGGAGTGCATTGCCATGAGCCGGATTCGCTTGCTGTTGGCGGATGGCAAGGCGTTGTCCGAGGCGCAGTTGAAAGAGCTGGGTTGTCAGGGTGTCAGCCAGTTGGAGGGTGGGGTTTGGCATTTGCTGGTGGGGGATAAGGCTGCGAGTTTGAGTGGGGCGATTGAGGCATTGGTCGATCGTAGCGAGGTCGGCGCCAAGGTTTAGAGGTCTGGTGTTTGGACAGGCCTCATCTCTAGCAGGCTAGCTCCCACAGTTTGGAGTGTGTGCGTTCTGCCAGACTTGGGTTGCCTGGATCGGCGTCATCGCTGGCAAGCCAGGTCCCACAAGGGAATGCGTTTCAACTGTGGGAGCCAGCCTGCTGGCGATGAACGATGACGCGATCGTCAGGTTTGTGGATCGACTCGATCCAGTGCGCGGTTTACTGCGAGTTCGGCGAGCATGATGATTTGCTGGATGCCTAGCGCGGTGCTGCGCTGCAGGCCGGTTAGCTCATTGGCAAAGTTGCTGGTAGCAGCGCTTGCCGAGGCTAACGATTCGCAGGCGTGAGCGAGCAGGCTTTCGGTGTCGACCTCTGGGCAGACCATGAACATGGTGCTCGGTCGGCGGGGCTTTGCGGGTTCGGGGCACAGGTAGAAGTCGAGGGCGCGTTTGATGGCTTCGCGGTTTCGGGCCTGGTCTTCGGCGCGGAGGGCTTCTTCGAGTGGGGTTTTGGTTTCGTGGGGTGGGTCGGGGACGGGTTTAGTCATTGCAATGATCTCTAATCAAATGATTGAAGCCATCACTGGTCGTTTCTCACGCGACGAAGAGGTGGCAGCCATGTGCGGAGTGAGAAACCGGTAAGAGATCAACCCGGCCGAACCGAAGTCCGCCCGCACACAGCCGCCATAGAACATTGCCGGCAGCAAATGAGCTGGCGGCGATTATGGTGCTACTGACGTTTGATTAAAACCTCTTACCGGGTTCTCACACCCGATCACCGATTTGCGGTGACAGCCAAAGACTAGAGACCCGACGTCCGACGGACAACCTGAAAACCTTGTGGGAAGGTTCTGGCTATTCGACACATCATTAAACAGTCAAAAGCAAACCCTCACCCTAGCCCTCTCCCAGAGGGAGAGGGGACTGACCGGGGTGTTTGGTGGATGTTCGCCGACGTGAAATACCGAGTCGAATTCAGATTCTGAAACAGATCAAAGCCCCTCACCCTGCCCTCTCCCAGAAGGAGAGGGGACTGACCGGGGTGTTTGGTGGATCTACGCTGACGTGAAATACCGAGTCGAATTCAGATCCTGAAAAGCCCACAAATCGGCTCCCTCTCCCTCGGGAGAGGGCTGGGGTGAGGGGCAGCTCCAACA
Organism: Pseudomonas sp. Irchel s3h9; assembly: GCF_900187475.1. NCBI lineage: Bacteria > Pseudomonadati > Pseudomonadota > Gammaproteobacteria > Pseudomonadales > Pseudomonadaceae > Pseudomonas > Pseudomonas sp. Irchel s3h9. Next base: position 11,782 of record NZ_FYDH01000023.1, read on the forward strand.
CAAATCAAAAGCCGAACACCCCGTGCTCTTCACCACTCAACAGGATGAGCGTTAGCTCGGCTGCTGCTCTTGATCTTGATCCACAGGCCCCGTCGGCAGGCTGAGTGGAGGGATTTATCCGGGGGTGGGAGCGCAGCGACCGTTTGGCGCAGCCAAATGCATCGAGAGGAGGTGCAGCGAAGCAAACCGTAGGCGATGCGCCCGGATGGATCCCGGAGCGAAGGAACCCCGAGCTTTAGCGAGTGGGCCGAACGTTGGGGCAAGCGTTTTTGGTTACTTTTTAGGCGTTTGTAAAAAGTGACCCGCCGTAAGGGCGGAACCCTAAGAAGCCGTTACCGCAGCAACGGATATGTACCCGGTCAGCCAGAACATCATTACCTGATCCGACGCCTTCGCGAGCAAGCTCGCTCCCACATTGGATTCCCATTGCCTGGAAAATCGGGGGGCAACAAAAAACCCGCAGACAATCACTCATCTGCGGGTTTCCCGTTTCAGCAGCAAGAAAAGTCAGAAATCTTCCAGCCGCCACACCTCATACGCCGGTGTCTCGTAGGGATGGCTCAACTTGAGAGCCGCCACCACAGCAACGATCAACTCATCCGCCACCACAAGCTCAACCTTCCACTCCTCAACCCGCTCAACCTGCCCCGCCTCACCAATGAACGGCTGACTGCCGTCCAAAGGCCGAAACTGGCCAGACCCAAGCACCTGCCAGGCACAGTGGTCATAGTCACCGATCCGCCCACCACCGGCAGCGAACACAGCCCCTTTGACCACCTCGACATGACTGTCAGGAACAAAAAAGGCGAGCTTGTACACAGGCCTTAGTTCACCCAGACGCGCGCGTTACGGAACATACGCATCCAAGGTGCATCCTCGTTCCAGTCTTCCGAACGCCACGAGTTCTGCACCGCGCGGAACACACGCTCCGGGTGCGGCATCATGATCGTCACACGGCCATCACGGCTGGTGAGACCGGTAATCCCGCGCGGCGAACCGTTCGGGTTGGCCGGATAACGCTCAGTGACCTTGCCATGGTTGTCGACGAAACGCATCGCCACGCAACCGGACAGATCGGCTTCCAGCAGGGCTTCTTCGCTGGAGAACTCGGCGTGACCTTCACCGTGAGCAATGGCGATCGGCATACGCGAACCGGCCATGCCTTGCAGGAAGATCGAGTTCGACTCCTGAACCTGAACCATCGCGACACGCGCTTCGAACTGCTCGGAGCGGTTGCGCACGAAGTGCGGCCAGAATTCGCTGCCCGGAATCAGCTCGTGCAGGTTGGACATCATCTGGCAACCGTTGCACACGCCGAGGGTGAAGCTGTCGTTACGCTCGAAGAAGCCCTGGAACGCATCGCGGGCGCGGCTGTTGAACAGTGCCGACTTGGCCCAGCCTTCACCGGCGCCGAGAACGTCGCCGTAGGAGAAACCACCGCAGGCCACCAGACCTTTGAACTCGTTCAGGTCGACACGGCCGGCCAGAATATCGCTCATGTGCACGTCGATCGCGTTGAAACCGGCGCGGTCGAACGCGGCGGCCATTTCCACCTGACCGTTGACGCCCTGCTCACGCAGCACGGCAACCTGAGGGCGGATGCCTTTCTTGATGTAAGGCGCGGCGATGTCCTGGTTGACGTCGTAGCTGAGCTTGACGCTCAGGCCCGGGTTGTCTTCTTCCAGCAGCACGTCGAACTCTTGCTCAGCGCAGTCGGCGTTATCACGCAGACGCTGGATCTGGTAGCTGGTCTCGGCCCACTGACGTTGCAGCAGACGACGCTGACCTTCGAACACGGTGTCACCGTTGAAGGTGATGTTGATCTGGCCATTGTTGATCGGTTGACCGATCACCGACACGCAGTCGCCCAGACCGGCCGCGCTGAATTGCGCGAGGATATCTGGCGTGGCGTCCTGACGAACCTGGATCACGGCACCCAGCTCTTCGTTGAACAGGATCGCAGCGATTTCCGCCGAAGACTCGGCAACGCTGTCCAGGTTCAGGCTCAGACCGCAGTGGCCGGCGAAGGCCATTTCCACCACGGAGGTCAGCAGACCACCGTCGGAACGGTCGTGGTAAGCCAGCAGGTGACCGTCGGCGTTGAGGCCCTGGATCACTGCGAAGAAGGCTTTCAGGTCTTCGGCGTCATCGACATCCGGCGCATGTTTGCCGAGCTTGCCGTGAACCTGAGCAAGGATCGAAGCACCCATACGGTTCTGACCGCGACCGAGGTCGATCAGGATCAGGTCGGTGGTGCCCTTGTCCATGCGCAGTTCCGGAGTCAGGGTCTGACGGATGTCAGCCACTGGCGCGAAACCGGTCACGATCAGCGACATCGGCGAGGTCACGGTTTTTTCTTCGCCGTTATCGTTCCAGCGGGTGGCCATGGACATCGAGTCCTTGCCCACCGGAATGGTGATGCCCAGCTCAGGGCACAGTTCCATACCGACCGCTTTCACGGTGTCGTACAGACGCGCGTCTTCGCCCGGGTGGCCGGCAGCCGACATCCAGTTCGCCGACAGTTTGATGTCGGAGAGCTTGTTGATGCGCGAAGCAGCGATGTTGGTCAGGGTTTCGCCAATGGCCATGCGGCCCGACGCCGGAGCGTCCAGCAGTGCCAGCGGAGTCCGCTCGCCCATTGCCATCGCTTCACCGGTGTAGACGTCAAAACTGGTGGCGGTGACAGCAACGTCGGCCACCGGAACCTGCCATGGGCCAACCATTTGGTCACGGGCCACGAGGCCGGTGATGGTGCGGTCGCCGATGGTGATCAGGAAGCTTTTGCTCGCCACGGCCGGGTGATGCAGAACGCGCTCGATGGACTCGGTGATGTCGAGGTTCGACGGATCGAAGTCATCGCCCAATTCGGCTTCACGAACTACCGAACGGTGCATGCGCGGGGCTTTGCCCAGCAACACTTCCAGTGGCATGTCCACCGGGTTGTTACCGAAGTGGCTGTCGGTCACGGTCAGTTGCGGCTCGGCAGTGGCTTCGCCGACTACAGCAAACGGGCAACGCTCACGTTCACAGATCGCCTGGAAGCGCTCGAAGTCCTCAGGGCCTACCGCCAGAACGTAACGTTCCTGGGATTCGTTGGACCAGATTTCGTGCGGGGCCATGCCCGGCTCGTCGTTGGGAATGTTGCGCAGTTCGAAACGGCCACCGCGGTCGCCGTCGTTGACCAGTTCCGGGAAGGCGTTGGACAGACCGCCCGCGCCGACGTCGTGGATGAAGCTGATCGGGTTTTTGTCGCCCAGTTGCCAGCAACGGTCGATGACTTCCTGGCAGCGACGCTCCATTTCAGGGTTTTCACGCTGCACGGAAGCGAAGTCGAGATCCGCCGAGCTGGTGCCGGTGGCCATCGAGGAAGCAGCGCCGCCGCCCAGACCGATCAACATCGCCGGGCCGCCGAGGACGATGAGCTTGGAGCCAACGACGATCTCGCCTTTCTTGACGTGTTCTTCACGGATGTTGCCCATGCCGCCGGCCAACATGATCGGCTTGTGGTAACCGCGAACTTCGTCACCGTGCGGGGTGGTGATCGATTGTTCGAAGGTACGGAAGTAGCCGGTCAGGGCCGGACGACCGAATTCGTTGTTGAACGCAGCGCCGCCGAGCGGGCCTTCGATCATGATGTCCAGCGCGGTAACAATGCGCTCAGGCTTGCCGTACGGCACTTCCCACGGCTGTTCGAAGCCCGGAATCTGCAGGTTCGACACGGTGAAACCGGTCAGGCCAGCTTTTGGCTTGGCGCCACGGCCGGTTGCACCTTCGTCGCGGATCTCGCCACCGGAACCGGTCGATGCACCCGGGAACGGGGCAATTGCGGTCGGGTGGTTGTGGGTTTCAACCTTCATCAGGATGTGCACCGGCTCCTGCACCGCGCCGTACTGGCGGGTTTCAGGATTCGGGAAGAAACGGCCGGCAACGTTGCCGACGATCACCGAGGCGTTGTCCTTATAAGCCGACAGAACGCCTTCGCTGTGCATCACGTAGGTGTTCTTGATCATGCCGAACAGGCTTTTTTCCTGGTTCTCACCATCAATATCCCAACTGGCGTTGAAGATTTTGTGGCGGCAGTGCTCGGAGTTGGCCTGGGCGAACATCATCAGTTCGATGTCGTGCGGGTTGCGCTTGAGACCGTTGAAGGCATTGACCAGGTAATCGATCTCGTCTTCAGCCAGAGCCAGGCCCAGCTCGGTGTTGGCTTTTTCCAGCGCAGCGCGACCACCACCGAGGATGTCGATTGCAGTCAGCGGCTTCGGCTCGGCGTGGCTGAACAGACCGGCGGCCTGCTCGAGGTTGGCCAGCACGATCTGGGTCATGCGGTCATGCAGCACGTCGGCAATCTGCTGCGCTTCGGCTTCGCTGAACTGACCGGCAACGTAGAAGGCGATACCGCGTTCCAGACGCTGGATCTTGCTCAGGCCGCAGTTGCGGGCGATATCGCTGGCCTTGCTCGACCATGGCGAGATGGTGCCGAAACGCGGCAACACCAGAAACAGACGGCCGGTCGGCTCTTGTACCGGAACGCTTGGACCGTACTTCAGAAGGCGCGCAAGCACCTGCTGTTCGTCGCCGGTCAGGACGCCGGTGACTTCGGCGAAGTGAGCGAATTCAGCATACAAGCCACTGACAGCCGGAACCTTCTGGCTCAGTTGCTCAAGGAGTTTGCTGTGGCGAAAGGCAGAAAGGGCAGGAGCGCCGCGCAGGATCAACATCTTCGGGACAGCCTCGGGAAGGGGTGTGCTTTGAGGCCGTGCATTCTAGCCTAAACCGCCCTCAACATCACCCGAAACGCTACGCACGGTTGCACTCGGGTATCAATCTGTGTTTCCGACTTCAGAGTCAGGTAAATCAGCTATTCAGATGCCGCTTATTTTTACTGTAACAAAATGCCGTCAAGCCCCGTTCCTGCGGGGTTTCGTGCAGTTTTGTGATCGCTAGCAGACTCGCCCTGCACTGTCGAGATATGGCGCCCGCAGCCGTTTGCGTATACTGCGCAGATGTTTTTCCCAACGGCTTTGCGTCCGCGGTACGCCAAATGGCTGATCGCAACCGGACTCTTCCTGATGCTCGGTGGCTGTGTTGATAAACCCAACACACTCGAGCGCGTAAAGGAGGATGGTGTGCTGCGGGTGATTACCCGTAACAGCCCCGCCACCTACTTTCAGGATCGCAGCGGTGAAACCGGCTTCGAATACGAGCTGGTGAAGCGCTTCGCCGACGATTTGGGCGTAGAGCTGAAGATCGAGACCGCCGACAACCTCGATGACTTGTTCGATCAGATCGGCAAGCCGAACGGCCCGGTGCTGGCCGCCGCCGGTCTGGTCAGCAGCGAACAGCGCAAGCAGCAGGTGCGGTTCTCGCACTCCTACCTTGAAGTCACCCCGCAGATCATCTACCGCAACGGCCAGTCACGGCCGACCGATCCTGGCGATCTGGTCGGCAAGAAGATCATGGTGCTCAAGGGCAGCACCCACGCCGAGCAACTGGCGGAGCTGAAAAAGAAATTCCCCGGCATCGAATACGAAGAGTCCGACGCGGTTGAAGTGGTCGATCTGCTGCGCATGGTCGATGAAGGCCAGATCGACCTGACCCTGGTCGATTCCAACGAAGTGGCGATGAATCAGGTGTATTTCACCAATATTCGCGTGGCCTTCGACCTCGGCGATGCACGCAGCCAGAGCTGGGCCGTGGGCCCGGGCGAAGACAACAGCCTGCTCAACGAAATCAACGCGTATCTGGACAAAGTGCAGAAGAACGGCACCCTGCAACGCTTGAAGGATCGCTATTACGGCCACGTCGATGTTCTCGGCTATATGGGCGCCACGACCTTCGCCCAGCACTTGCAGCAGCGTCTGCCGAAATACGAACAGCACTTCAAGAACTACGCGAAGAAAGAGAAAGTCGACTGGCGTCTGCTGGCGGCCATTGGTTATCAGGAATCGCTGTGGCAGCCGACGGTTACCTCGAAGACCGGCGTGCGCGGGCTGATGATGCTGACCCAGAACACGGCACAGGCAATGGGCGTGTCCAACCGCCTCGATCCGAAGCAGAGCATCATGGGCGGCGCCAAGTACCTGGCTTATATGAAGGACCAACTCGACGATTCGATCAAGGAGCCGGACCGCACCTGGTTCGCCCTCGCGGCCTACAACGTCGGCAGTGGCCACCTGGATGACGCGCGTAAGCTAACGGCCAAGGAAGGGCTGAACCCGGACAAATGGCTGGACGTGAAGAAAATCCTGCCGCGCCTGTCGCAGAAGCAGTGGTACAGCAAGACGCGTTATGGCTACGCCCGAGGCGGCGAGCCGGTGCATTTTGTGGCGAACATTCGTCGCTACTACGACATTTTGACCTGGGTGACCCAACCGCAACTTGAAGGCGATCAAGTGGCCGAGGGCAATCTGCATGTGCCGGGCATCGATAAGTCAAAACCCGCACAAGAACCTGCCCCGCTCTAATCAACACCCCAAATCAATTGTAGGAGTGAGCCTGCTCGCGATATCGGTGGGTCAGTCAATTAATTTTGTCTGACACACCGATATCGCGAGCAGGCTCACTCCTACAAGGGTTTTGAGTTGAAGCTTAAGGCTTGGCAGCCGCCAGAATCAGCGCTTTCATTTCAGACACAGCAGACTTGAACCCGACGAACAACGCATGCGCCACCAGCGCATGGCCGATGTTCAGTTCGTTGATACCTTTGATGGCCGCTACGGCTTCAACGTTGTGGTAATGCAAACCGTGACCCGCGTTAACGATCAGGCCTTGGGCCAGACCAAACGCCACGCCATCGGCGACACGCTTGAGCTCTTCAGCCACTTCGGTCGGGGTTTCGGCATCGGCGTAACGGCCGGTGTGCAGTTCGATGGCCGGCGCACCGACACGCTTCGACGCTGCAATCTGGCGCTCGTCGGCATCGATGAACAGCGACACTTCGCTGCCGATCTTCGACAGACGTTCAACCGCTGCCTTGATGCGCTCCTCCTGTCCTGCCACATCCAGACCGCCTTCGGTGGTCAGCTCCTGACGGGTTTCCGGGACGAGGCAGATGTGCGCCGGACGAATGCGTTCGGCAAACGCCATCATTTCTTCGGTGACGCCCATTTCGAAGTTCATGCGGGTTTGCAGCACATCCTTGAGCAGCAAGACATCGCGCTCCTGAATGTGCCGACGGTCTTCACGCAGGTGCACGGTGATGCCATCGGCCCCCGCCTCTTCCGCGTCCAGCGCCGCCTTGACCGGATCCGGGTAGCGCGTGCCACGAGCCTGACGCAGGGTGGCGACGTGGTCGATGTTCACGCCAAGAAGAATGCGATTGCTGGTGGTCACGGATGTGCTCCTGAAGGGAAAGATTCGGCGCACAGCATACACGGTGAAGGGTCTGTTTACGTCTGGGCGCGGCGGCAACGGGATGCTGGCTGAGTGCAGGGCAAGGCGCGAGGAACGAAGTTTGGTTGCGCCAAATGAGTTCCGAGCAACGCGGCCCTGCGCGCAGCCAGCGCCCGTTGCGCCGCGTCCAGACGTAAACAGACCCTTAGGGCTTGCGAAACAGCTCGCGACTGACGAGAGGGCGACCGCCCAGGTGAACAGCCAGTGCCTGACGCATCAAGCGCTTGGCGGCGGAGAGCGCGCCGGGGGCGGTCCAGTCGGCTTCGGCCATGGCCAGTAATTCGACGCCGTTGAACAGGCCGGGTTGCAGCAGGAAGACCCGCTCAAGACCGGCATCCACTTGCAGACGATAAAGACCATCCGGCGCAACAGGTTCGCCATGGACATCGGTATTCAACGAAAAGCCGTAACCGAGATCGTCCAGCAGCCGCCATTCAAAGGAGCGCAGCAACGGCTCCAGCGGACGACCTTCGGCCAATGCCAGCAAGGTCGCGGCGTAGTGATCGAAGACACCCGGGTGCGGGTCTTCGGCAGGCAGCAGGCGAATCAGCAATTCATTCAGATAGAGACCGCTGAACAGCGCTTCACCGTTGAGCCACGCCGAGGTGCCAGAGCTCTCCATGCGCCCGACGTTCTTAAGCTCGCCCTTGCCACGAAACTCGACTTCCAGCGCCACGAACGGCCGCGCCAATGTCCCGGCCTTGCCCCGCGCACTGCGCAACACCGCCCGCAGCCGACCTTGCGGCGTGAGGAAGTCCACCAACGCACTGGTTTCGCGGTAGGCGCGAGAATGCAGGACATAGGCGGGTTGGGCCGGAGGCGGGTTTTGCGACATTGGGTTCTCGATGAAGAAACGCAGTTTTACACACAACCCAAAACCACTGTGGGAGCGAGCCTGCTCGCGAAAGCGGAGTGACAGTCAACATCAAGGCTGAATGTTACATCCTCTTCGCGAGCAGGCTCGCTCCCACAGTGGGTATCGGTGTTCTCTGGATCGGTGATTACAGGTCGCCGTAACCCAGCGAACGCAGCGCACGCTCGTCATCGGACCAGCCGCCCTTCACCTTGACCCACAGGTTGAGCATGATCTTGGAGTCGAACAGCAGCTCCATGTCCTTGCGCGCTTCGGTGCCGATGCGTTTGATACGCTCGCCCTTGTCGCCAATGATGATCTTCTTCTGGCCGTCGCGCTCAACGAGGATCAAAGCATGAATGTGCAGGGTCTTGCCCTGCTGCTTGAACTCTTCGATTTCGACGGTGATCTGGTACGGCAGCTCAGCGCCCATCTGGCGCATGATTTTCTCGCGCACCAGTTCGGCGGCAAGGAACCGGCTGCTGCGGTCGGTGATCTGGTCTTCCGGGAAGAAGTGATCGTTCTCCGGCAGATGATCAGCGATAACCTTTTCCAGCGCGTCGAGGTTGTGCCCGTGCTGCGCGGAGATCGGGATGATCTGCGCGTTCGGCAACTGCTCCTGCAACCAGCTCAGGTGCGGCATCAGCTCGGCTTTGTCTTCGATGCGGTCGGTCTTGTTCAGCGCAACGATCAATGGGCCGGTAACGTACTGCACACGCTCGAGAACCATCTGGTCTTCGTCGGTCCACTTGGTCCGATCGACTACGAAGATCACCACGTCGACGTCTTTCAACGCTGCCGAAGCGGTTTTGTTCATGTAACGGTTCAGGGCCTTTTCGCCACCCTTGTGCATACCAGGGGTATCGACGTAGATCGCCTGCACGTCACCTTCGGTTTTGATCCCGAGCATGTTGTGGCGAGTGGTCTGCGGCTTGCGCGAGGTAATGGCGAGCTTCTGGCCAAGGATGTGGTTCAGCAGCGTCGACTTACCGACGTTGGGACGGCCGACGATGGCAACATAGCCACAGCGAGTTGCGTTTGTATCAGTCATTGCCATTCTCCACGCCCAGGGCAATCAGTGCTGCGGCGGCCGCTACCTGTTCGGCAATACGACGGCTTACACCCTGACCTCGGCTTTTTTCATTCAGTAAGACAACTTCGCACTCGACGAAGAAGGTTCGGCAGTGCGGCTCGCCCTGGATATCCACCACTTCGTAGCGTGGCAGTTCACAACCGCGCGATTGCAGGTGTTCCTGCAGGCGGGTCTTCGGATCCTTGTTGGTATCGACCAGCGTCAGGCCTTCGAACTCGCCAGCCAGCCAGGCCAGCACGCGCTCGCGCGCCATATCCATGCCGGCGTCAAGGTAGATCGCGCCGATCAAGGCTTCGAGGGCATCGGCCAGAATCGATTCGCGACGGAAACCGCCGCTTTTCAACTCACCGGAACCCAGTCGCAGGTAATCGCCAAGGTCGAAACCGCGAGCCAGTACGGCCAGCGTCTCACCTTTTACCAGGCGTGCGCGCAAACGCGATAACTGGCCTTCGCGTGCCAGCGGGAAGCGATCGAACAGTGCCTCGCCGGCGACAAAATTGAGGATGGCATCGCCGAGGAATTCCAGGCGTTCGTTGTTGCGCCCGGCAAAACTTCGGTGCGTCAGGGCCAGCAGCATAAGCTCCTGATCCTTGAAGGTGTAACCGAGCTGGCGCTCGAGACGGCTTAGAGAAACGCTCACGGTTTACCCACGCTGAGTTCGTGGCTGGATTCCACTGCCATCGCCGGGATGCGGCGCAGGCCTGGGACAATTAACGCTGTGTTCAAAAATTAAATCCTGGCGATTGCGAAGCCGATTGTGCCGGCTCCAGAAATGCATTCGGCGCTGTGGTCAACAGCGCCGTGTGTAATTACTTGATCAGGCCAACCCGCGAAAAATTCGGCAGGTGACTGAGTTTTGATTCCGGCCAGCTCATCCAGACCGCGAAGGCCTTGCCGACGATATTCTGGTCTGGAACCATGCCCAGCAGATCCTTGGGAATGTTCGGATCATCCCAGTAGCGACTGTCGTTCGAGTTGTCGCGGTTGTCGCCCATCATGAAGTAGTGCCCGGCCGGCACGGTCCAAGTATGGTCCGGCGTGGCGCGGTAACGGCTCATTTCCTTGCGGATCAGGTGTTCGGCAGCGCCGAGCTTTTCTTTGTAGAACTCGGCGCTGCCGAGCATGCCCGGCTCCGGGCCGACCAACTGTTCGGCCACCGACTCGCCATTGATGAACAGACGTTTGTCGGCGGTGTAACGCACCGTATCGCCCGGCAGGCCGACTACACGCTTGATGTAATTGACGCTCGGATCACTTGGATAGCGGAACACCATCACATCACCGCGCTGCGGATCACCCACTTCGATGATCTTCTTGTCGATCACCGGCAGACGGATCCCGTAAGAAAATTTGTTCACCAGAATGAAGTCGCCGACGTCCAGGGTGGGTTTCATCGAGCCCGAAGGGATCTGAAACGGTTCCACGAGGAACGAGCGCAGCACCAGCACGATGAACAACACCGGGAAGAACGACTTGCCGTATTCGACCAGCAGCGGCTCTTTGTTCAGTTTTTCAACGACCACTACATCAGGCTGGCTGACACTGCCTTGATAGGAGGCAATGGCAGCACGCCGACGCGGCGCCAGGATCAACAGATCAAGCAACGCCAACAGGCCGCAGACGAACACGGCGATGACCAGCAACAGCGGGAAATTTAGTGACATAGGACCTAACTATCCAACCTGAGCACTGCGAGGAAGGCTTCTTGTGGAATTTCCACGTTGCCGACCTGCTTCATGCGTTTCTTACCGGCCTTTTGCTTCTCGAGCAGTTTCTTCTTACGGCTGACGTCACCGCCGTAGCATTTGGCCAATACGTTCTTTCTGAGCGCCTTGACGGTTGTCCGGGCAACGATCTGACCACCGATGGCGGCCTGAATGGCTACGTCGAACATCTGACGAGGAATCAGTTCTTTCATCTTCTCGGTCAACTGGCGACCTTTGTAGTGCGAGTTGTCACGGTGCACGATCAACGCCAGGGCATCGACCTTGTCGCCGTTGATCAGCACGTCCAGTTTCACCAGATTAGCCGATTGGTAACGATCGAAATGGTAATCCAGCGAAGCATAGCCACGGCTGGTGGATTTGAGACGGTCGAAGAAGTCCAGGACCACTTCGTTCATCGGCAGGTCGTAGGTGACCTGCACCTGATTGCCGAGGAACAGCATGTCGACTTGAACGCCACGCTTCTCGATGCACAGGGTGATGACGTTGCCCAAGTGTTCCTGCGGCACCAGAATGTTGGCCCGCACGATCGGCTCGCGCATGTCTTCGATCGACGACACATCCGGTAGCTTGGATGGGTTGTCGACGTAAATCGTTTCACCGGTTTTCAGCACCAGCTCGAAAATTACCGTTGGCGCAGTGGTAATCAGGTCCAGGTCGTACTCGCGCTCGAGGCGCTCCTGGATGATTTCCATGTGCAACATGCCAAGGAAGCCGCAACGGAAGCCGAAGCCCAGTGCGTCGGAGCTTTCCGGGGTGTACTGCAACGACGAGTCGTTGAGGGTCAGCTTCTGCAGCGCTTCGCGGAAGTCCTCGAAGTCGTCGGAACTGACCGGGAACAGACCGGCGTAAACCTGTGGCTGGATGCGTTTGAAGCCGGGCAGCACTTCAACATCCGGGGTCGAGGCCAGGGTCAGGGTGTCACCGACCGGTGCACCGTGAATGTCCTTGATGCTAGCGATGATGAAGCCCACTTCGCCGGCTTTCAAATCAGTGGTGGCGGTGTGTTTCGGGTTGAACACGCCCACGCTGTCGACCAGATGGATCTTGCCGGTGGACTTGACGAGGATCTTGTCGCCCTTCTTCACGCGGCCATGACGTACACGCACCAGGGAAACAACGCCCAGGTAGTTGTCGAACCAGGAGTCGATGATCAACGCTTGCAGCGGATCTTCAATGTTGCCGGTCGGCGCAGGAATGGTGTGCACCAGACGCTCGAGGACTTCGTCGACACCCAGGCCGGTCTTGGCGCTGCAGGTGACGGCGTCGGTGGCATCGATGCCGATGATCTTCTCGATTTCGTCTTTTACGCGATCAGGATCGGCCTGCGGCAGGTCGATCTTGTTCAGCACCGGCATGACCTCAAGGCCCTGCTCGATCGCGGTGTAGCAGTTGGCTACGGACTGAGCTTCAACGCCCTGACCGGCATCGACCACCAGCAAGGCACCCTCACACGCAGCCAGGGAACGGCTGACTTCGTAGGTGAAGTCGACGTGGCCCGGAGTGTCGATGAAGTTCAGCTGGTACTTGATGCCGTCTTTGGCGGTGTAATAGAGGGTAACGCTGTGGGCCTTGATGGTGATCCCGCGTTCACGCTCCAGATCCATGGAATCCAGTACTTGGGCTTCCATTTCACGCTCGGCCAGGCCGCCGCACATCTGGATGAAGCGATCGGCCAGCGTCGACTTGCCATGGTCAATGTGGGCGATGATGGAGAAATTGCGGATATGACTCAAATCACTCACGGATCAACACTCAAAAAGGCTGCAGGCATAGCCCGCCGAAAAATAGCCGGGAATTGTACCTGATACACGGCGCAAGCGTCACGTTCGCCTGTCACCCGGATTGCATGCAAAAACGCCCCGATCTGTCGACCGAGGCGTTTTCGAGGTTTAAAGCACAGGTCAATCGCCTGTCATCAACCGGCTCTTCGCAGCAGCCAGACACCCGCCAGCGCACAGACCCCGGCCGGCACCAGCACCGCAAACAGCGGCGAGAAACCGAACACCAGGCTCGACGGGCCGAGCAAATCCTGGACGATACGGAAAGTGAAGCCCACCAGCACGCCGGTAAACACCCGCTGACCGAGGGTTACCGAGCGCAGCGGACCGAAAATGAAGGAGATCGCCATAAGCACCAGTGCTGCGGTCACCAGCGGCTGCAACACCTTGACCCAAAATGCCAGCCAGTAGCGGCCGTTGCTCAGGCCCTGCTCGGACAGATAGTGGATGTAGCCCCACAAACCACTGATCGACAGCGATTCCGGTGCCATGACCACGGTGCTGAGCAATTGCGGGCTCAACGCCACGTCCCATTGCTCGCTCGGGGTATTGACGACTTCGGTGCTGCGTTCATGGAACAGCGTGGTGGCAACGTCGGTGAGTTGCCACCTATTGCCGTCGAACTCGGCTTTCTTGGCGAAACTCGAACTCAGCAGGTGACGCTCTTTGTCGAAGTGATAACGGGTCACGCCATACAGCAGGCCGTTGGGTTGCACGGCGTTGATGTGGATGAACTCTTCACCCTGACGGTGCCACATACCGTGCTTGGCGCTTTGCGCGTCGCCGCTGCCTTGCGCCAGCGAGCGATTGGCCTGGGCCATGCTTTCGGTCGCAGGAGCAACGTACTCGCCGATCAGTACGCCGGCCAGCATCAGCACCAGCATTGGTTTCATTACAGCCCAGACGATCCGGCCGATGGACACGCCAGCGGCGCGCATGACGGTCAGCTCACTGCTGCTGGCCAGACTGCCGAGGCCGATCAGGCAGCCGATCAGTGCGGCCATTGGCAACATTTCGTAGAGACGGCGTGGCGCGGTCAGCAATACGAAGCTGAGGACATCGACGAGGGTGTAGGTGTCGCTGACGTCGCCCATCTCATCGATGAAGGCAAACAAGGTCGCCAGACCAAGAATGATTGCCAGCACGGCGATGATCGCCATGAACACGCTGCTGCCGATGTAACGGTCGAGTTTAACCACGGGCCACCTCCAGCGCTGCAGCGCGACGGCTGGCCATCTTCAGACGCAGCGGCTCCCAATAGAGCAAACCGAGACCGATGAACAGGAAGATCGCATGCACCCACCACAGGCCCAGGGCTGGCGGGATCTTGCCTTTTTCAAGGGCGCCGCGGGCGGCAATCAGAATGGTCAGGTAAGCCATATAAAGAAGAATCGCCGGCAGCAGCTTGAGGAAACGCCCTTGGCGCGGATTGACTCGCGACAGCGGCACCGCCATCAGGGTCACGATAAACACCAGCAGCGGCAGGGACAAACGCCATTGCAGTTCGGTTTTGGAGCGGATGTCATCGCTGCCCAGCAGAGACGAGGTCGGCATGGCGTCACGGTCGGTGACTTCTTCGCTGACATCCGGCTTGGGCAGCAGCACACCGTAGGTTTCGTAATGAATAGCGCGGTAATCGGCCTGACCCGGACTGCCGTCGTAGCGGTAGCCGTTATCGAGGATCAGGTAGCGGTTGCCGTCGGGACGCACTTCCTGGCGACCGCTTTCGGCCACCAGCACGGAAATCCCGCGATCCTTTTGATCGGCACCGAGGTTCTTTTGCGAAATGAATACGCTGCCCAGATTGACGCGATCGTCGCTCAAGGTCTCGGTATAGGTGACCCGAGTGCCATCACGCAGGGCCTGAAAGCGACCCGGCTCGAGGGTGTCGAATTCGGTCAGGGCGTCCTGCTTGTTCAGCAGCAACTGGAACTGGTTAGCGCCTTGCGGGGCCAGGCCCAGACTCAGCCACGCGACGACCAGCGCGACCAGGGTCGCCGGGAACAAGGTCATGCGAAACAGCTTCTGCTGGCTCATGCCGGTGGCCGAAAGCACAGTCATCTCGCTTTCCAGGTACAGGCGACCGTACGCCAGCAGGATCCCGAGGAACAGGCCCAGCGGCAGAATCAGTTGCAGGAACCCCGGCAGACGAAAGCCCATGATCAGGAACAGCGAGCCCGGATCGAGCTGGCCAGCAGCGGCCTGAGCGAGGTATTTGATGAAGCGACCGCTCATGATGATGACCAGCAGCACGGCACTCACGGCGCTGAGGGTCAACAGGACTTCGCGGGACAGATAACGGAAGACGATCAAACCAGACACTCCAGGGTTGTCAGGCTAAGGCGGCCAAACAAGCAAACACATCGACCGGCCCGCAACGCAGAGCCGTCGAAAAAAGATGCGGCATTATCCTGTGATTGAGGGCGCCTGTCACTGCGCACACTCATCCATGTCTGTAATCCTTTGCAGATCGTACAACCTAGGGGGCTTTCTCAATTAGTTTTCACACCGCGCCGGGTCTGCTGTTGTGCTGGGCAAGGCGCGAGAAGCGTGGTTTGGTCATTCCAAATAAGCTTCGAGCAACGCAGCCCTGCACAACAGCAGGCCCGGCCCTTCGGGTTGTGCCTTAAAGCCGGCCAGTCTGCGTTGCAGGCCTTGGAAAGGGAACAACCATTCCCAGCGGCCTGCGCCTTGCCTGGCTGGCTTTAAGGACAACGCGGTGTGAAAACTAATTGAGAACGCCCCCTAGGGTTGTCAGGTGCGGGGAGCGGGGTTCAAACTGCGGCCCTTGTCGCAGGCTTTGGCCTGCGCCTCTTCTCTCTATAAGCAGGCGACTGCGGACACCGTCGAACGCCTGCGTGTTGACCATTCATTCAGGGATCCGGACATGGAACTGGTTGTAAAAAGCGTTAGCCCAGAAACGTTGAAAACCGCCACCCTGGTGGTTGCCGTCGGCGAAGGCCGCAAACTCGGTGTCGCCGCCAAACAGGTCGACGAACTGAGCGGTGGCGCGATCAGCGCCGTCCTCAAGCGTGGCGATCTGGCTGGTAAAGTCGGTCAAAGCCTGCTGCTGCACAGCCTGCCGAACCTGAAAGCCGAGCGCGTGTTGCTGGTCGGCGTGGGCAAGGATGAGGAACTGGGCGACCGTCCATTCCGTAAAATCGTTGCCGGCATCCTTAACACCCTGAAAGGTCTGGGCGGCAGCGACGCCGTGTTGGCACTGGATGAAATCATTGTCAAAAACCGCGACAGCTACGGCAAAACCCGTCTGCTGGCAGAAACCCTGGTGGATGGCGAATACACCTTCGACCAGTTCAAGAGCCAGAAAGCCGAACCGCGCGCCCTGAAGAAAATCACCCTGCTGACCATCAAGGCTGCTCAGGCCGAAGTGCAGCGCGCGGTGAATCACGCTACCGCGATCGCCAACGGCATGGCATTCACCCGCGACCTGGGCAACCTGCCGCCGAACATCTGCCACCCGACCTTCCTTGGTGAACAAGCGAAGAATCTGGGCAAAGAGTTCAAGGACCTGAAAGTCGAAGTCCTCGACGAGAAGAAGATCAAATCCCTGGGCATGGGTTCGTTCTATGCCGTCGGCCAGGGCAGCGCCCAGCCGCCGCGCCTGATCGTCATGCAATACAACGGCGGCAAGAAATCCGAGAAGCCGTACGCACTGGTTGGTAAAGGCATCACCTTCGACACCGGCGGCATCAGCCTGAAACCGGGTGCCGGCATGGACGAAATGAAGTACGACATGGGCGGCGCAGCCTCCGTGTTCGGTACCCTGCGTGCCGTGCTTGAGCTGAAACTGCCAATCAACCTGGTGTGCATCCTTGCCTGCGCGGAAAACATGCCGAGCGGCAATGCCTCGCGTCCGGGCGACATCGTCACCACCATGAGCGGCCAGACCGTGGAAATCCTCAACACCGACGCCGAAGGCCGTCTGGTGCTGTGCGATGCGCTGACCTACTCCGAGCGTTTCAAGCCGCAAGCGGTGATCGACATCGCCACCCTGACCGGCGCTTGCGTCGTGGCACTGGGCGCGCACACCTCGGGCCTGCTGGGCAACAACGACGAACTGATCGGCCAACTTTTGAGCGCTGGCCAGACTGCCGACGACCGCGCCTGGCAATTGCCGCTGTTCGACGAATACCAGGAGCAACTGGACAGTCCGTTCGCCGACATCGCCAACATTGGCGGGCCGAAAGCCGGCACCATCACTGCTGCGTGCTTCCTGTCGCGTTTCACCAAGAACCTCAACTGGGCGCACCTGGACATCGCCGGCACCGCGTGGACCAGCGGCGGCAAGGACAAGGGCGCCACTGGCCGTCCGGTGCCTCTGCTGACCCAGTACCTGCTGGATCGCGCCAAAGCCTGAACCCGCTGACCGGCGGCGTCACTTTCGGGTGACGCCGCCTGCTGCTCTGGAACCGCAATGACCAAAGTCGACTTCTATATCCTGCCCAGCGCCGATCCTTCGGCTCGCCTGGACTTTGCCTGCAAGCTCACCGAAAAAGCCTGGCGCATGGGGCACCGCATCTACCTGCATTGCAGCGATGCAGCTCAGCGCGATGATCTCGATGCGCGCCTGTGGGCATTCAAGGGCGAGACCTTCGTGCCGCACGGTCCGGCCGACAGCGAACCGGACGGTTTGATTGTGTTGGGATTGGGTGATGACTGCGGTCAGCATCAGGATTTACTGGTCAACCTCGATCTGAAAGTCCCGGCCTTCGCCAGCAAATTCGCCCGCGTGGCGGAAGTGGTGGTCGAAGATCCGACGATTCGAGCGGCCGCGCGGGAGAGTTTCCGTTTCTACCGCGAACAGGGCTATCCTCTGCAAGATCACCGTTTACAGCGACTCTGAGCATTCCAATGGACACTCCGAAACCGCAGCAAAAGTCCGCACACCTGTTGGACGATCTTGAATCGATCCGCCAGTTGCTCGGCGATGACAACCTGCAACCGCCGCTGCTGACCGACACGGTCGACGATGGCGAACAGGAACAGATTCCGATGTTGTTCGAGCCGGTCGGCGCCGAGCCGGCTGCCGTCGAACCGCCCGCCGCGCCAGCACCAACACCCGCCGCGCCACCGGCAGCACCTGCGAATAAAGGCCCAGACGCCCTGCTCCACCTTGACAGCGAACTGCGCGCCGCCGCGCAATTGATCATGCAAGACGTGATCGACGACTTCGCGCCGCACATCGAAACCGAAATCAAACGCCGCCTCGACGCGCGCATGGAACGGCTGCTCAGCCAGTACGAATAACGCGCCCCGTGTAGGAGCTGCCGCAGGCTGCGATCTTTTGACCTTTGTTTTTTAAAGACAAGATCAAAAGATCGCAGCCTGCGGCAGCGCCTACATTTAGATCTCCACCCAGTCCTCCCCGCTCGCCCTCGGCCCCATGCCCCGCTATACTCGTCGGCTTTTCCTGAATTAATGCCAATAGGGTCCCGCCGCGCATGGATAAGACCTACCAGCCGCACGCCATTGAAACTTCCTGGTACAACACCTGGGAGTCCGAGAACTACTTCGCCCCGCAAGGCGCGGGCGACTCCTACACCATCATGATCCCGCCGCCGAACGTCACCGGCAGCCTGCACATGGGTCACGGTTTCAACAACGCGATCATGGACGCCCTGATCCGTTTCCGCCGCATGCAGGGTCGCAATACCCTGTGGCAGCCGGGCACCGACCACGCCGGCATCGCTACGCAAATGCTGGTGGAGCGTCAACTGGAAGCCACCGGCCAGAATCGTCACGATCTGGGCCGCGAGAAATTCCTCGAGAAGGTCTGGGAGTGGAAGGATCAATCCGGCGGCAACATCAGCCGTCAGATCCGCCGCCTCGGCTCGTCCGTCGACTGGAGCCGCGAGCGCTTCACCATGGACGACGGTCTCTCGGAAGCGGTCAAAGAAGCCTTCGTGCGCCTGCACGAAGACGGCCTGATCTACCGCGGCAAGCGTCTGGTCAACTGGGACACCAAGCTGCACACGGCGATTTCCGACCTCGAAGTGGAAAACCACGACGAGAAAGGTTTCCTGTGGAACCTCAAGTACCCGCTGGCCGACGGCGCGAAAACCGCTGATGGCAACGATTTCCTGATCGTCGCGACCACCCGTCCGGAAACCATGCTCGGCGACTCCGCCGTTGCGGTGAACCCGAACGATGAGCGCTACCAGGCTCTGATCGGCAAGTTTGTCGAGCTGCCACTGGTTGGCCGCCGCATCCCGATCATCGCCGACGATTACTGCGATCCTGAATTCGGCACCGGCTGCGTGAAAATCACCCCGGCCCACGATTTCAACGACTACGAAGTCGGCAAGCGCCACAACCTGCCGCTGCTGAACATCTTCGACAAGAATGCCAACGTGCTGCCGGCAGCCCAGGTGTTCAACCTCGACGGCACGCTGAACGACAGCATCGACGGCGCGATTCCAGCTGAGTACGCCGGTCTTGAGCGTTTTGAAGCGCGTAAGCAAATCGTTGCTGCGTTCGACGCCGCCGGCCTGCTGGTCAGCGTCAACGACCACGGCCTGAAAGTACCGAAAGGCGATCGCTCCGGCACCATCATCGAGCCGTGGCTGACCGACCAGTGGTACGTGTCGACCAAGCCTTTGGCCGAGCCTGCGATTGCCGCTGTTGAAGACGGCCGTATCCAGTTCGTGCCGAAACAATACGAAAACATGTACTTCTCGTGGATGCGCGACATCCAGGACTGGTGCATCAGCCGTCAGCTGTGGTGGGGCCACCGGATTCCGGCCTGGTACGACGAGTCGGGCAAAGTCTACGTCGGTCGCGACGAAGCCGAAGTGCGTGCCAAGCACAACCTCGGTCCGGACGTTGCCCTGCAGCAGGACAACGACGTACTCGACACCTGGTTCAGTTCGGGTCTGTGGACGTTCTCCACCCTGGGCTGGCCTGAGCAGACCGAGTTCCTGAAGAAATTCCACTCCACCGACGTGCTGGTGACGGGCTTCGACATCATTTTCTTCTGGGTTGCCCGGATGATCATGCTGACCATGCACCTGATCAAGAACGAGGACGGCACGCCGCAGGTTCCATTCAAGACCGTGTATGTGCACGGTCTGGTGCGCGATGGCCAGGGCCAGAAGATGTCCAAGTCCAAGGGCAACGTCCTTGACCCGCTGGACATCATCGACGGTATCGAACTGGAAGAACTGGTGCAGAAGCGCACCTCCGGCATGATGCAGCCGAAACTGGCGAAGAAGATCGAGAAGCAGACCCGCGACGAGTTCGCCGATGGCATCGCCAGCTACGGCACCGACGCCCTGCGCTTCACCTTCTGCTCGCTGGCCTCGACCGGTCGCGACATCAAGTTCGACATGGGCCGCGTCGAAGGCTATCGCAACTTCTGCAACAAGATCTGGAACGCCGCGCGTTATGTTCTGGACAAGGGCGAAGACTGCGGCCAGAACGGCGAAGCCTACGAGCTGTCGCTGGCGGATCGCTGGATCATCTCGCAACTGCAACGCACTGAAGCCGAAGTGACCCGTCAGCTGGATCAATTCCGTTTCGACCTGGCAGCACAAGCGCTGTACGAGTTCATCTGGAACCAGTACTGCGACTGGTACCTGGAGCTGTCCAAGCCCGTGCTGTGGGACGAGAACGCACCGGTTGAACGTCAGCGCGGCACCCGTCGTACGCTGGTTCGCGTGCTGGAAGTGGCGCTGCGCTTGGCGCATCCGTTCATGCCTTTCATCACTGAAGAAATCTGGCAGCGCATCGCGCCGCTGGCCGGTATTCAGGGCAAGACGATCATGCTGCAAGCGTGGCCAGTGGCCAACGAAGAGCGCATTGATCCGGCTGCCGAAGATGACATCGAATGGCTCAAGGAACTGATGCTCGGCACGCGTAACATCCGTGGCGAAATGAACATCGGCCCGGGCAAGCCGTTGCCGATCTACTTGAAGAACGTCAGCGCTGAAGACCAGCGCCGCCTGACCGAGAACGAAGCGCTGCTGAAGAAGCTGGCGCGTCTGGAATCGATCACCGTTCTGCAGGCTGGTGAAGAAGCACCGCTGTCCGCCACCGCTCTGGTTGGCGAGATGGAAGTGCTGGTGCCGATGGCCGGTCTGATCGACAAGGGCGCAGAACTGGCGCGTCTGGACAAGGAAATCCTGCGTTTGCAGGGCGAAGTCCAGCGCGTTGGCGGCAAATTGTCCAACGCCGGTTTCGTCGACAAGGCCCCGGCCGAAGTCATCGAGAAGGAACGCGCCAAACTGGCCGAGGCGGAACAAGCCTTGGGCAAACTGGCCGAGCAGCATGCGCGGATTGCCAGCCTGTAAGGGCAAATCGCAGTGAAAAAGGGAGGCCCCGGTGGCCTCCCTTTTTTATGCCCACCACATTTCCCCTGTAGGAGCTGCCGAAGGCTCGGGCCGCGATCGGACGATCTTTTGATCTTGCTTCTAAAAATCAACATCAAAAGATCGCAGCCTTCGGCAGCTCCTACATGGGTTCGGCGCATGGCCCATCAATGTGGGACAATACCCGCCACTTTCAGCCATACCCGAATCGACCACGCCCATGAACGCCCCCCGCACACCCAAACCTGCGCGCAAGAAGCCTGACACCGCGACCCCGGCCAAGACCGTTGAGCCGCGTGAAAAGGCCAGCCTGCACCCGCGCAATCGCCATCAGGGTCGTTACGACTTCCCGGCGCTGATCAAGACCACGCCGGAACTGGCGAAGTTCGTGATCACCAACCCGTACGGCAAGGAAAGCATCGACTTCGCCAGCCCCGATGCGGTGCGCGTGTTCAACCGGGCGCTGCTCAAGTCGTTCTATGGCATCCAGCATTGGGACATCCCGGCAGACTACCTCTGCCCGCCAGTTCCGGGCCGTGCCGATTACGTGCACTTCCTCGCCGATTTGCTGGCGAGCATGAACGACGGCAAGGTCCCGCGCGGCGCGATCGTCAACGTGCTGGACATCGGCATGGGCGCCAACTGCGTGTATCCGCTGATCGGCAACAGCGAATACCGCTGGCACTTCCTTGGCTCGGAGATTGATCCGACCGCAGTGGCTGCCGCCAGAGCCATCGTTCAGTCCAACGACCTGAACAAAGTCATCCAGTTGCGCCAGCAGGAAAACCGCAAGCACATCCTGATTGGCTTGCTGGAGCCGGGCGAGCGCTTTGACCTGACCATGTGCAACCCGCCGTTCCACGCCTCGATGGACGAAGCGACCAAGGGCAGCGAGCGTAAATGGCGCGCACTGGGCAAGGCCGATCCGAAACGCAAACTGCCGGTGCTGAACTTCGGCGGTCAGTCGGCGGAGTTGTGGTGTGAAGGCGGTGAAGCGCGTTTCGTGACGCAACTGATCGCCGAGAGCGCCAACTTCCAGCATAAGGTGCTGTGGTTCAGTACGCTGGTGTCGAAGGCCTCGAACCTTCCGGCCATCGAAACCGCGCTGAAAAAGGCCGGCGTACTGGAAAGCCAGGTCGTGGAAATGTCTCAAGGCCAGAAACAGAGCCGTTTCGTCGCCTGGACGTTCCAGACCAAGTCCGAACAGCAGATCTGGCGCCGCGAGCGCTGGGTTCGCTGATAGCTGCGCAGATGCCCTTGTAGGAGCTGCGGCACGCTGCGATCTTTTGATCTTGATCCTGAAGAACAAGATCAAAAGATCGCAGCCTCGTTTCACTCGACAGCTCCTACAGGCGGAGTAACGCCTTGCTAAATCGCAGGCACAAAAAAACCGTGCCCGGATCACTCCGGTGCACGGTTTTTTATTGCTGCGTCTTACTTGTTCACAGCGTCGGTCAGGCCTTTGGCCACAACCAGCTTGATCACTTTCTTAGCAGGGATTTCGATGGCAGCGCCAGTCGAAGGGTTACGGCCAGTGCGGGCAGGACGCTCGGTCACTTTCAGCTTGCCGATACCTGGCAAGGTGATTTCGCCGCCGTTTTCCAGCTGATCGGCAACGATTTGGCCCAGTTGGTCCAGAGCGTTACGCGCGGTGGTTTTCGGCGCGTCGATAGCTTCAGCGATGTCGGCGATCAGTTGGTCTTTAGTAAGAGCCATGTAGTGTTCCTTCCCTATCAAATTCATATGGATTGCAGAGTGCAGTGTCAGCCATCGAGCCCGATCTTCTGGATCTGGCACCCTCGGCGATAACCACGACGAGTCGGGTTATAGATACCGAAATCAGGGTTTGGTTCGACCTGACAAATGCTGATTGCACGCTTAACGCAGTGACTTCGCGTAAGACCGGGCAAAACTAGCACAGAGACGGGGAAATATCCGCCTCTAGCTACCCATTTGGTCAGCTTTATTGCGCTAAATCGGTAAAAAACTGCATATGCGTCAGTGCGCGCCCCGGTTTTGCCCTACAACCCGCGCCAAAACCAGTGGTTGCGGTACACTTAGCGCTTTTTCGGGGGAGCCTGCCCTCCTCCCTTCCTACAGCCGAGAAGCCCATGCCGATCCGTCATTGCATCGTCCACCTGATCGACAAAAAACCCGACGGCACGCCCGCAGTTCTGCACGCCCGTGACACGGAACTGGCCGAGTCTGCAGCCATCGAGAACATGCTCGCCGACCTCAACGAGAGCTATAACGCCAAACAGGGCAAAGCCTGGGGCCTGTTCCATCCGGAGTCCGGCGCGTTCCCGTTCAGCGGCTGGCTGAAGGAATACATGGAAGGCAGCAAGGACTTCACCGCATTCAGCAAAGTCGCGGTCGAGCACCTGCAGAAGCTGATGGAAGAGTCGAACCTGTCGGTCGGCGGTCACGTGTTGTTCGCCCACTATCAGCAAGGCATGACCGATTACCTGGCCATCGCCCTGCTCCACCACAGCGAAGGCGTGGCGGTGACCGATGAGCTGGACGTGACCCCTTCGCGCCACCTCGACCTCGGCCAGTTACACCTGGCGGCGCGGATCAACGTTTCCGAGTGGCAGAACAACAAGCAGTCCAAGCAATACATCTCGTTCATTAAAGGCAAGAACGGCAAAAAGGTCTCCGAGTACTTCCGCGACTTCATCGGTTGCCAGGAAGGCGTCGACGGCCCGGGCGAGACCCGCACGCTGCTCAAGGCTTTCAGTGACTTCGTCGAAAGCGAAGACCTGCCGGAAGACTCCGCCCGCGAGAAGACCAAGACCCTGGTCGATTACGCCAGCAGTCAGGCCAAACTCGGCGAACCGATGGGTCTGGAAGAGCTGTCGGAGCTGATCGACGAAGAGCGCCCGAAAGCCTTCTATGATCACATTCGCAACAAGGACTACGGCCTGTCGCCAGAGATTCCGGCGGACAAACGCACCCTGAATCAATTCCGCCGTTTCACCGGCCGCGCCGAAGGCCTGTCGATCAGCTTTGAAGCACACCTGCTGGGTTCGAAGATCGAATACGACGAAGAGGCTGGCACGCTGGTGATCAAAGGCCTGCCGACGTCGCTGACCGATCAGTTGAAGCGGCGTAACTGATGCTCGGCAATGTGCTGAAGAAGGTTGCACTGGTTCTGCTGGTGGTGGTCGTCTATCAGAACTGGGGCAAGATCGAGCGGGTGTTCAACCTGTCGCAAATGGTTGCAGAGCAGACGCGCGCACAGGCCAGCGTCGTGCTCTACGCCACCGACTGGTGCGGCTACTGCAAGCAGACCAAACGCTTTCTCGACAGTAAGGGCATTCCCTTCAAGGAGTTCGATATCGAGAAGGATGCCGAGGCGCGCAAGGCGTATGAGGCATTGGGTGGACGCGGGATTCCGTTGATCGACGTTAACGGTACGTTGATTCGCGGGTTCGACCCGGACGAAATCCTCGCTGCCCTGAAATAACCTGTAGGAGTGAGCCTGCTCGCGATAGCGGTGTGTCAGTCGATAAATCCGCCGATTGACACAACGCTATCGCGAGCAGGCTCACTCCTACAAAGTTTTGCATCAGACTTGAGAGATCAGCGGGCTTCGATGCGGAAACCAAAGCGCGGGAAGTGCACATGCACCACACCGCCACGCTCGTCTTCACGACGAATGATCAACTCCTCGCTACCGGCAAACAGCAACTCACCCACCACCGGATCAACTCCGTAATCCGTCGCGGCAATCGCCACTTGCTCGCCAGCCTTGTAGCCGTTCGGATCAACAAACTGCTCATCCGGCAATGCCGCCGGTGTCGCGTTGCGTGCAATCTCAAGCGCCTCCTCGGAGGTCATCGCACTCGCCGCGCCATGACCAAAGCCCAGCACTCGACTCAGCCACGCCGAAACCGCCGGATACTCATCCACCAGCGGCGCCGTCACATGCGTCGCCTTGAGGAACCACATGGGATGCGCCAACGCAAAGTCGGCAATCGACGGCTCGCCAAACAGGAAGTCACCCTGCTCGCGCTGTAACTGCTGCTCCAGCCGCGCCATGATCGTCGGCCACTGATGCTTGGCTTGTTCGGCAGACAGACGCGTGGCGCTGCCACCACTGAACAAACCGGCGCGGTCGGCAATAAAAGCCTTGATCGCTTCCGGCGGCAACTTGGCAAAACGCACCGCCACCGATTCCGGCTGAAACACCAGGCTCACCGCATGTTGAAACACCACCGAGTCAGCCCATGTGGCAAAACTGGCGGCGGTAAATTCCTGACCTTCAGGGAAGAACGCCGGCAACGCCTTTTCCTGCTCCAGGCGCCGCGCGATTAACGACGTGTCGCAGTAGATGTCAGCGCCAATCTGCAACACCGGGGTCTTGCGATAGCCGCCGGTCAGGGCGGTCAGATCCGGTTTCGGCATCACCGGCGAAATATGCACCGAGCGCCACGACAAGCCTTTGAAGCCCAGCAGCAGACGGGCCTTCTCGGCAAATGGGGAGGTCGGGTAATGATGCAGAATCAACTCGGACATGCTCGGCTCCGCCGCTCAGATAGTGAGCCCGCAGCTTAGCGTGCATTTGCTTAGCAGCCTACAGATCTGCCTGATGGGAACTGATCAGTCAGATTGATAAGAGTGCTGCAGTGATCGCGTCATCCAGATATGGCGTTAGCGCACTGTCCGACTGAAAAAGTCATGGAACTCTTCGGTAATTACACGCAATTTTCCACATCCGTTTAAAGACACTCAGTGTTACGCGCAAAGGCCCACAAATTCTTGCGCCACTGCCTACGCGTGCGCCAGAATCCGCCGGCTTGTGCGCCTTGGACTGGCTGCGTAACTTGGAACCGTCACTGATTTCCAGTGATCGAGCTTAGCGGCTTGGTTTCGTTCACTTCCGGTTGCACAAGTATCATCCCGTCAGGCATTCGCCTGCGCTTGATGGTGGCTGTGCGCATGGCACCCTCGGGTGCGCCGGGTTTCGGAGTGACCGGTCCGCTAACTTGCGCATAGCCGCCACCCTTTCGCTTAGCGGCGGGAAGGTTACGGCCTCATCGAGGTACACTCCCATGTTCAAGATAACGCCAAACCCGCCGACCATAGACCTGGCAGCCGTCACCGATCCGACATCCCCCTACGAATCCCCCGATTCGAAAAAACTCAACGAAGCCGCCGAACGCGCACTCGACCATTATTTAGGCCCACCCACGGCCCGGATCATGGAGACGCCCTATCAACCCAACCGCCTCTACATGGCCAACCCGCAATCGGATGCCGAATCCCTGCTGGTCGACGCGTGTGAAACCTTGGGGTCGGCGAGTGTGATGCTCAATGATTTTGCCGGCCAGTTAGAAGGCCCACGTCGTAAAACACTGCAAGGCATAGCGCAAATCGTCATGGTGGCGGAGATGGCTGTCAATCAGGTGGTGGATAAATTAGTGCCCACTGAGTAAATGAAATTAGTGGCGAGAGGTGTACTCTCGCCACTATGGTAAAGACCTAAGTTACTCAAATAAATCATGTTGTTTTTCGCGTGGTAAAGCTCGTAGTCGGTCGAACAGTAGGCGATCAACCGCTTGAGCAAGCGGATTGAGTGTGTGTAAAAATGTAAGATTAGTGACCCAAGTATGCCCACATGCAGTCGAGCCGCATTGACAGTAAAGTCGAGCGAACTCCAATGAAAGCTCTTCTCGAGAAACAATCCGACCTTTCTCATCACAGGCTTTGCAGCTCACCGTCATTTAGACCGACTCAGACATGACAAAACCTAAATTCCAACACCATTAAATCCACTCCTCGCCAACTTACCCCTAAAGCCTTTAAAACAGCAGCACACGCTAATTGATAAATGCAAACTCTGCACCCGCCGACCAACCAACACTAAAAGATAAGAATACAATCATCTTTTGATAGTTGTCGTTTTTTCTATTGAGGGCGCGCTGTAAGCATCAACGCCACGCGCGCTAAGCTGAATATCATTATAAACAACCGTGGCTATGTTTCGCGCCCAGTCGAGACGAACCTCAACTATTGGAGTAGACAACCCATACTCTTTCGCAAACTTATCCCTAACGGACACCTCGGCATCAATAGCTTTCACGATCGGAAACTCTGCTACCTTCGACATTTTGAAGCTCCTAAACACTAGCCAGCTAAATTAAAGTCTTAGTCTTGGTAAGACTGGAGCCTTTAGCCTGTCATTAAAAGAGGATCGAAACCACTGTCAAACCTGACAGGTCTTTAGTAGATTTTGCGATTTAAAATTATATTAATACAATTGATTTACTATAAAGATGCCCAATAAATTTTCCTGTCATGTCGCAGCGATCTGTTCACCTGATTGAACAACTGGCTAATCGGTCGTATCTCATTATTTGTATAAACCCGATCTATCTTCTCGATATCACCAAACCCCGCCGCATTCTCTGGCATCCCCCCCAGCGCTGGGTTCATTCGCCACGCAGCGATCACGTCATTGCTTGTGATGCTGTTGATGCGCTCGAACTCGTCTTTTGTTGCAATCAGTCAGATTGATAAGACGCGACCAGGCATTCCTTGGCGCTCTTCCTGAGTTTTTTGATCAAGCGTTCCTGGCGCAGTGCATCGCTCTTGTCGCGGCACAGTTCGGTATAAACCAGCGCCATCGCCGGGCTGGAGAGGAAGAACCGTGCGCCTTTGCCACTTTGATGCTTGGCGAAACGACGCACCGGATCGTCGCTGATCCCGCAGTACAACGAGCCATTGGCGGCGCGAACGAGGTAGACGAACCAGGACTTGCTCACGGGTTCGGCGACGTCGACAGGTTTTTCGCTAAGGCTGGTCACTTCGGGATCTGAACGTGTAGGAAAACAGGCGGCGATCTTATCAGCGACCGGCCTGAAATGCCTTCAGTCCCTTCAATGCCTGGGCGCGCACGGCGTTGCGCACCAGTGGTGTCCAGCCCAGCAGCAGGCCTTTGAAACCGAGGGCCTGACGCGACCAGCGCCACAGATCGAAGTGATCGTGGTGCTCGCAGATCTTGCCGTCACGGAAGACGAAACGGGCCTGGATATCGTTGATGACAATGTTGCCGGTCTGGCTGAACAGGTAGGTCGCGACCCAATGTGCGCCACCGCTGCGCTCATCGGCGCGGACGTTGTCGAAGGTCAGCGAGAAGTCTTTGGCGCGGGTGGTGAGCATGCGCCACATGTCGCCGGCATCGCGCCCGCGCAGTTCGCCGAAGGCCGGATCACTGAACACGACGTCGTCGGTGTAGCAGGCGGCCATGGCTTCGGCATCGAGGCGCTGGAAGGCCTGGTAGAAGCGGGTGATCAACGCGGCGTGGGCTTCGCTCATGGGCAAACTCCAAAATAGGTACAGAGTGCCAGCACCATAATCTGCAATGCGCAGAA
Source organism: Pseudomonas sp. Irchel s3h9 (assembly GCF_900187475.1). NCBI lineage: Bacteria > Pseudomonadati > Pseudomonadota > Gammaproteobacteria > Pseudomonadales > Pseudomonadaceae > Pseudomonas > Pseudomonas sp. Irchel s3h9. The sequence goes on from NZ_FYDH01000023.1 coordinate 40,331, forward strand.
ACACTATCGGCATTCGTAAACCGAATACCCGCTGTACACAAAACCCATGCAGGAGTGAGCCTGCTCGCGATAGCGGTGTGTCAGTCAGCGCAACGTTGACTGGTATAAAGCTATCGCGAGCAGGCTCACTCCTACAGTTTGAACCGCGTCAGATTTTTTCGCTTTGCACTTGCACGTACAGCGCACGCCCGGCGCCGAGGCCGGCGATGATCGCGCCGGTGCCAATGATGCCGAAGATCCAGCCCACGGCATTCCAGCCGCCGGTCCAGTCATGCACCACGCCGACCGCAAACGGCCCCATCGACGCCAACGTGTAACCGAAACCCTGAGACATGCTCGACAGATTCGCCGCAACATGCGAATCACGCGAACGCAGCACAATCAACGTCAGCGCCAGACTGAACGTACCGCCCTGCCCCAGCCCCAACAGAATCGCCCACCCCCACAGGCCTTCGATCGGCGCGTACAGGCAACCGAACAGCCCGCCAAGAGTCAGCGCCATGACCACGACGATCGCCAGACGCTGATCCTTGCCGCGCGTCGCCAGCCACGGCGCAGCCAACGAACTGGCGAGCTGGATGATCACCGAACCGGACAACACCAGACCGGCCTGGGTCGGCGTCAGGCCGCGACCAATCAGGATCGACGGCAACCAGCCGAACACAATGTAGGCCAGCGACGATTGCAGGCCCATGTACAAGGTCACCTGCCAGGCCAACGGATCACGCAGCAACCCGCGCACACGGTAGGCGACGTTGTGCGCGCCATGTTTCTGCCCGACTTGCGGCAGCCAGAACACCGCTGCAACCAGCGCCGGAATCACCCAGAAACCCAGGCCCATCGCCCAACTGTGACCGAAATGTTCACTCAGCGGCACGCTGGAACCCGCCGCCATCGCCGCGCCCAGACACAACGCCATGGTGTACACGCCGGTCATGGTGCCGGCGTGTTTGGCGAAGTCGCGCTTGACGATGCCCGGCAGCAAAACTCCGATGATGCCGATACTCGCGCCGCCCAATACGCTGCCAGCGAACAGGCCGATCTCGCCGAAGTTGCTGCGCAAGATAATCCCGCCGGCCAGTGTCAGTAGAATTCCCAACACCACCCGTTCAGCGCCAAAACGCCGCGCCAGAATCGGTGCCAGTGGGGCGAACAATCCCAGGCACAGCACTGGCAGTGTGGTCAGCAAACCGGCCTGAGCCGCCGACAAACCGAGGCTCTTCGACACATCACTGAGCAGCGGCGCCATGCTCGACAGCGCCGGACGCAAATTCAGCGCGACCAGAATCAAGCCGAGCAGCAACAACCACGGCCGGCGCACCAGCGGATGGCTTTGTTGCACTTGCTCGTCGTCAGCCTCGGCATCGATCAGCAGCTCTTCGAGTTCTGCCGTGCGTTTGGGGGTTGTGGATAGCTCACTGCGGGACATGGATTTCTCGGTTTCAAGGTTCATTGATCAACTGCCTCGACAAAGCTTTGGCCCGTTCCGGGTCGCGTTGCTCGACCGCATCGAGTAACTCGATATGCAAGTCGAACACTTCCTGACGGCGCGGGACGATATTCAGGGTCTGGCGCAATTGCGCACCGACGATGCTCGAGAAATAGCGATAAAGCTCGCTGAGGGTCGGGTTGTGCGCGGCATCGACCAGACGACGGTGGAACACCAGATCGCAGGCGATATAGGTGTCGAGATCGCCGTGGTAGTGGCTGCCGCTGGTGCCGAGCGCTTCACGCAATGCGACGAGGTCCTCGTCGGTACGGCGCAACGCCGCCAGGCCGATGGCCTCGACTTCGAGAATGTGCCGGGTTTCCCGTGCCTGATCCAGCGAGCAGCGTGACAACGCTTTTAGCGTATCGAGCGGATCGACCACGGCGCGCAAGTAACTGCCATCGCCCTGGCGAATCTCGATCAGTCCGGAAAACGCCAGCACGCGCATGGCTTCGCGCACGGTGTTGCGGCTGATGCCCAGCTCGGCGCACAGCTCGGGTTCGGTCGGCAAACGCTCGCCAACCTGCCAGGCACCGCTGTTGATGCGCTGACGAAGCTGATCCAGAGCCTGATCGACCAGGGATCGCTTAACGAGTGGAGAGATATCTGACATAGGATTTTCCCTTTCATCCAATCATAGGATGAATTTTCTGACATGTTAGTCAGACCCGTGTAGGACGGCAACCACCTAGGGTCAATCGGAGACACATGGAGCGATATTTTCGATTGGTGAAAATTACCCTTTAAGGGTAATTTCAGGGACAGGGTTTTGGTTTCTTATGGAAAAGAACACACCCCATTATGAGCTGGCGGTGATCAAGGCTGAGGTCAGGCGGCTTGGAAGAAGGGCCTTTACCAGAAGCTCTGCAGAATCCGGTGATCTTCTCGGCTTTAGCATAAGAGAGATGCAAGAAATCGTTTACGAGCTGCAGAACAGGATGTTGTACAAGTCGATGACCAGCTATGACGATCATCGAGTCTGGCAGGACGTGTATCACACCCATTCACAAGATCTGGAGATTTACATCAAGGTGACATAGCGCCCTGCCGGCGGCGCACCGGTAATCTCCTTCAAGGAGAAAAACCCATGAAAACCCGGCAATGTTTCAGCTGTGGTGCCCGTGAGGGAATGAGGCATTTCGAGGGGCGAGGCGAGACCCTGAGTGTCAAAGGCATGGAGCGCCGTGTAACCGATCTTTCTGGCTGGGAATGCCAGCAGTGCGGCGAAGTCGAGTGGGATGACGATACCGATAGCGCGGAACGTTATACGAAAGCAGGCGATGAGCTGGTTATCGCCGCCAGACAAATGATCGGTGCCGAGATGAAACGTATTCGACGCAAATTGCACCTGACGCAAAAAGAGACGGTGCAACTGCTCTCCGGCGGCGGGCATAACGCGTTCTCTCGTTACGAGCGGGGTGAATTACTTCCACCCAGAGCATTGGTGCTGCTCATGCGCCTGCTGGACCGACATCCCTACATGCTTGTCGATATTCAAACCTTGGCAGAAGGCGCAGACCTGCGAGGTTTCAAGCACACAGTCCACAAAGAACACGAAACCCTCACCGTATCCTGACCCACAAAAAACAAACCCGGCACAAGGCCGGGTTTGATTTACACACAAACCATCAATGCAAAATCTGACTCAAGAACAACTTCGTCCGCTCGTTCTGCGGATTATCGAAGAAATCATTCGGCGCCGCCTGTTCAACGATTTCACCTTTGTCCATGAAGATCACGCGGTTGGCCACAGTACGGGCAAAGCCCATCTCGTGAGTCACGCAAAGCATGGTCATGCCGTCTTCAGCCAGGCCGATCATGGTGTCCAGAACCTCTTTCACCATCTCCGGATCGAGCGCTGAAGTCGGTTCATCGAACAGCATGATTTTCGGTTTCATGCACAGCGCGCGGGCGATCGCCACACGCTGTTGCTGACCACCGGACAGTTGCCCCGGAAACTTGTGCGCCTGCTCAGGAATGCGAACGCGCTCCAGGTAGTGCATGGCGATTTCTTCGGCCTTGCGCTTGGGCATCTTGCGTACCCACATCGGCGCTAGGGTGCAGTTCTGCAAAATGGTCAGGTGCGGGAACAGGTTGAAGTGCTGGAACACCATGCCGACTTCACGGCGGATCGCTTCGATCTGCTTGAGGTCGTTGGTCAGCTCCACGCCATCGACGACGATGCGGCCCTGCTGGTGTTCTTCCAGACGATTGAGGCAACGAATCGTCGTCGACTTACCGGAACCCGACGGCCCGCACAGGACGATACGCTCGCCTTGTTTGACGTTGAGGTTGATGTCTTTGAGCACGTGGAACTGGCCGTACCACTTGTTGACGCCCTGCATCTGAATAATGCCTTCAGGACCTACAGGCTTTTTGATTGCTTCACTCATTTACAGAACTCCTAACGCTTGTGGCCAGTGTCGAGCTTGCGTTCCAGATGCATGGAATAGCGCGACATACCAAAACAGAAAATCCAGAACACCAAGGCGGCGAACACGTAGCCTTCGGTGGCCATGCCCAGCCATTTGGGATCGGCAGCGGCTTGTTTGACGCTGTTGAGCAGGTCAAACAGGCCGATGATGATCACCAGACTGGTGTCCTTGAACAGCGCAATGAAGGTGTTGACGATGCCGGGGATCACCATCTTCAGGGCTTGCGGCAGAATCACCAGGCCCATCGAACGCCAATAACCGAGGCCCATCGCGGCAGCGGCTTCGTACTGTCCTTTGGGGATCGCTTGCAGACCGCCACGCACCACTTCGGCGACGTAGGCCGACTGGAACAGGATCACGCCGATCAGCGCCCGCAGCAGCTTGTCGAAATTCATGCCTTCAGGCAGGAACAACGGCAGCATCACCGAAGACATGAACAACACCGTAATCAACGGCACGCCGCGCCAGAACTCAATGAAGGTCACGCAGACAACACGAATCGCCGGCATGTTCGAACGTCGACCCAGCGCCAGCACAATCCCCAGCGGCAACGCACCGGCGATACCGACAGTGGCGATCACCAGGGTCAGCATCAGACCGCCCCACTGGCTGGTTGCCACGGTGGTCAGACCGAAACCGCCGTGCAGCAAGGTGAAGGCAATGATCGGATACAGCACCAGAAAGCTCAGCCCGTAGATCGCTTTACGCGGCACACGCGAGATGAACAATGGTGCCGCGCCGATCACCGCCAGCCACACGGTCAGGTCGACACGCCAGCGCAGTTCCGTCGGGTAGTAGCCGTACATGAACTGGCCGAAACGCTGCTGAATGAACACCCAGCAGGCGCCCTCCTTGGTGCAGTCGGCGCGGGTGGTGCCGACCCAGTTGGCATCGACAATCGCCCAGCTGAGGATCGGAGGCACCACGAGATAAATCAGGTAGAACGCAAACAGCGTCAGCAAGGTGTTGAGCCAGCTGGAGAACATGTTCGCGCGCATCCACGCCACCACGCCGATGCTGCTGTTCGGTGGGGGCATGTCGGGTTTGAAAGTATGAGTACTCATGCGCTTTTCCTTACCGCTCGATCAGCGCAATGCGCTTGTTGTACCAGTTCATCAGCAGAGAGATGCTGATACTGATCGCCAGGTACACGCTCATCGTGATGGCAATCACTTCGATGGCTTGACCGGTCTGGTTGAGCACGGTGCCGGCGAACAGCGACACCATTTCCGGGTAACCGATACCGGCCGCCAGCGAGGAGTTCTTCGCCAGATTGAGGTATTGGCTGGTCAGGGGCGGAATGATCACGCGCAGGGCTTGCGGAATGATCACCTTGCGCAGCGTCGGGCCGTTGCGCAGGCCGAGCGAGCGCGCCGCTTCTGTCTGGCCATGGCTGACCGATTTGATGCCCGAACGCACGATCTCGGCGATAAACGCCGCGGTGTACACGGTCAGGGCCAGGGTCAAGGCGAGCAGTTCCGGGATCAGCACCCAGCCGCCAACAAAGTTAAAGCCTTTGAGTTCAGGCATTTCCCAGTGCAGCGGAGCGCCGAAGATCAGTGCGCACAAGGTCGGGATCACCAGCAGAATCGCCAGGCCCACCCAGAACTTGTGGAACGGCACGCCGGTTTCTTCAAAGCGCTTGTTGGCCCAGCGGCACATCAGCACGATGCCGACGATGGCCACCACGATGCTGATCACGAACGCCCAGAAACCATCAGCGGCCAACGCGGCCGGCATGTTCAGGCCTCGGCTGCTGACGAAGAAGGTGTCACCGAAGTTATGACTGTTGCGCGGTCCCGGCATGGTCAGGAATACCGCGAAGTACCAGAACAGGATTTGCAGCAGCGGCGGAATGTTGCGGAACACTTCCACATATACAGTCGCCAGTTTGCTGATGATCCAGTTCTGCGACAGCCGCGCCACGCCGATGATGAAACCGAGGATCGTCGCCAGAATCACGCCGATCACGGTCACCAACAGGGTGTTGAGCAGACCGATGACAAAGACGCGGGCATAGCTGTCCGCTTCCGTGTAGTCGATCAGGTGTTGAGCGATGCCGAACCCGGCACTGCGCTCCAGAAAGCCGAAACCGGAAGTAATGCCCCGGTGCTGAAGGTTGGTTTGCGTGTTGTCGAACAAGTACCAGCCCAGCGAGACCACCGCCACAACGGTGATGATCTGGAATAGCCACGCACGCACTCGTGGATCGCTGAGGCTGAGCCTCTGCTTTGGTGCGCCGATTGAATTTTGCATGAAGTGCCCCGGAAGAAATGGAACAAGAACATCACCCGGCGGTTGGCCCGCCGGGTGATAGAACCATTAGCGCACTGGTGGTGCGTACTGAATGCCGCCGTTGTTCCACAGGGCGTTCAAGCCGCGGTCAATTTCCAGCGGAGTGCTCTTGCCGAGGTTTTTCTCGAAGATTTCGCCGTAGTTGCCGACTTGTTTGACGATCTGCACAACCCAGTCTTTCGGCAGTTTCAGGTCTTTGCCGTACTCGCCGTCAGCGCCAAGCATACGGGCAACGTCCGGGTTCTTGGTCGACTTGGCTTCGGCTTCGACGTTCTTCGAAGTGATACCGGCTTCTTCAGCATTGAGCAGCGCGTAGCCAACCCAGCGCACGATGGCCAGCCACTCATCATCACCGTTACGTACGACCGGGCCCAGCGGTTCTTTGGAAATGGTTTCCGGCAGAACCACGTAGTCCTTCGGCGAGGCCAGCTTGGAGCGCTGGGCGAACAGTTGGGACTTGTCGGAGGTCAGCACGTCGCAACGACCGGATTCCAGCGACTTGGCGCTTTCATCGGAGGTGTCGAAGGTGATCGGGGTGTATTTCAGACCGTTGCCACGGAAGTAGTCGGAAACGTTCAGCTCGGTGGTGGTACCGGCCTGGATGCAGATGGTTGCACCGTCCAGCTCTTTGGCACTTTTCACGCCCAGCTTGTTGTTAACCAGGAAACCGATGCCGTCGTAGTAGGTAATGAAGCCTGGGAATTTCAGGCCCATGCCCGCGTCACGGGAACTGGTCATGGTGGTGTTGCGCGACAGGATGTCGATCTCGCCCGATTGCAGCGCGGTGAAGCGCTCTTTGGCGTTCAACTGACTGAATTTGACCTTGGTCGCGTCGCCGAATACGGCAGCGGCCACAGCGCGGCAGACGTCAGCGTCGATCCCGAGGATCTTGCCGGTTGCGTCCGGTACCGAGAAGCCCGGCAGACCGTCGCTCACGCCACACTGCACGAAACCTTTCTTCTGCACGGCATCCAGGGTTGCACCCGCCTGAGCGAACCCGCTGACGCCGAGAACTGTTGCTGCAGTCACGATCGCCAGAGTGGATTTCAACATCTTCATTCAAACCTCCAGTTTTGCTCTTGTTGTGTCGGAGCTTGAGTCCAGTCGCACCCTTTTGAGGCGTTGTTGACCCGTGTTGGCTTTTTTTGGGGTCAACCGACGTAAGACCTTCGCTATGAGTCTAGTAGGAGAAAAATCCACATCATGGACAACTCACTTCTCACCAATCGGCCGAACGGGCTGTAGCCCTTTCACATTCGCTAAGCCCGTAGCGGCCATTGGCGAACATCCATCACCGGATTCTTTGCAATCCCGTCGCGGGTCGTACACTGATAGTGTTACCGCCCACGCAAGATCGGTTGCACGGTTCAAGCCATAGCAAAGCCCGTACCACACCGCTCACCGAATCGATTCGGCGACAGGTCAATAGCAAAACTTGTAACCTTGCGACATCTTCTTAACGGATCAACCGGACGCGCACTCGAACCACGCACTTAATGAGAGCGCCCGCACATTTTTGGAGCAGACATGACCGAGCCCTTGATTCTTCAGCCTGTTAAGCCCGCAGACGCCTGCGTGATCTGGCTGCACGGCCTCGGCGCCGACCGTTACGACTTCCTGCCGGTGGCCGAGGCATTGCAGGAAAGCCTGCTGAGCACTCGCTTCGTGTTGCCACAGGCGCCAACTCGTCCAGTGACGATAAATGGCGGATATGCCATGCCAAGCTGGTACGACATCAAAGCCATGAGCCCGGCGCGCGCGATCGATCGTGATGAGCTGGAAGCGTCGGCGGATCGCATCATTGAATTGATCGAAAACGAGCGCGCCAGCGGAATAGACGCCTCGCGAATTTTTCTCGCCGGGTTTTCCCAGGGTGGCGCGGTGGTGTTGCACACTGCATTTATGAAATGGCAGGGGCCATTGGGCGGCGTGCTGGCGTTGTCGACATATGCGCCGACCTTCAGTGATGATATGGAGCTGTCAGCCAGTCAGCAGCGGATTCGCGCGATATGCCTGCACGGCCAGTTCGATGGCGTGGTGCAAAACTCGATGGGGCGCAGTGCTTATGAGCATTTGGTGAAGCATGGTGTCACCGTGACATGGCAGGAATACCCAATGGAGCACGAAGTGTTACCCGAGGAAATTCGCGACATCGGTGCCTGGTTGACCGAACGTTTGCGCTAAGCGTCGAGATTAAAGCCGCCCTTTGATCCCTCCCACTTCGCCGCGCCCGTTTCTTGCATTACACTGGCCGGCGTACATTCCTTAACCAATTGATGAGATGACCGTGCTCAAAGCACTCAAGAAGATGTTCGGTAAAAGCGAGGCTGAGCAGCTCGCGCCAGTTCCCAGTGCGCCGTCGCACGCCCCCGGTCATCGCAACGATGCGCCACAGGCCGACCGCCCCGCTCACGTAGCGGCACCGAAGGCAGAACCACAACCTGCACCGGCCGCGCCAATCGCTGCCGAACCTGCCCGCAGCGAAGCGCCGAAACCGGCCAGACCGCGCCGCGAACCGAAGCCCAAGGCACCGGTTATTCCGTGGAAACTCGAGGATTTCGTCGTCGAGCCACAGGAAGGCAAAACCCGCTTCCACGATTTCAAGCTGTCTCCAGAACTGATGCACGCCATCCAGGATCTGGGTTTTCCGTACTGCACGCCGATTCAGGCGCAGGTCCTGGGTTACACCCTCGCCGGCAAAGACGCCATTGGCCGTGCGCAGACCGGCACCGGTAAAACCGCCGCGTTCCTGATCTCGATCATCACCCAGCTGCTGCAGACCCCGCCGCCGAAAGAACGCTACATGGGCGAACCCCGTGCGCTGATCATCGCGCCGACCCGTGAGCTGGTGGTACAAATCGCCAAGGACGCCGCTGACCTGACCAAGTACACCGGCCTCAACGTCATGACGTTTGTTGGCGGCATGGACTTCGACAAGCAGCTCAAGCACCTCGAAGCGCGTCACTGCGACATCCTCGTCGCCACACCGGGCCGTCTGCTCGACTTTAACCAGCGTGGCGACGTGCACCTGGACATGGTCGAAGTGATGGTGCTGGACGAAGCCGATCGCATGCTCGACATGGGTTTCATCCCGCAGGTACGTCAGATCATTCGCCAGACGCCGCCGAAATCCGAGCGCCAGACCTTGCTGTTTTCCGCGACCTTCACCGAAGACGTGATGAACCTCGCCAAGCAGTGGACCACCGACCCTGCGATCGTCGAAATCGAAATCACCAACGTTGCCAACGAAAACGTCGAGCAGCACATCTATGCGGTGGCCGGTGCCGACAAGTACAAACTGCTCTACAACCTGGTCAACGATAACGGCTGGGAACGAGTGATCGTGTTTGCCAACCGCAAGGACGAAGTGCGCCGCATCGAAGAACGCCTGGTGCGCGATGGCATCAACGCCGCGCAACTGTCCGGCGATGTGCCACAGCACAAGCGCATCAAGACCCTGGAAGGTTTCCGCGAAGGCAAGATTCGCGTGCTGGTCGCCACCGATGTGGCCGGTCGCGGCATCCACATCGACGGCATCAGCCACGTGATCAACTTCACCCTGCCGGAAGTCCCGGACGACTACGTGCACCGCATCGGCCGGACCGGTCGTGCTGGCGCCGACGGTGTGTCGATCAGCTTCGCCGGTGAGGACGACTCCTACCAGTTGCCGTCCATCGAAGAGAAGCTCGGTCGCAAGATCAGCTGTGAAACGCCGCCGACGCATCTGTTGCGCGCGGTTGAGCGCAAGCGTCCGCAGTAAACGACGTTTAAAGGAAAAGCGCAGCCGGCAACGGACTGCGCTTTTTTTTCGCCCGGTGTTTCATCAGGTGCTTGCGAGAGAAAACTAAAAGTCCATAATGGACTAATAAGTTTATCTTTCATCCTCGGAGCCTGATATGTCCAATACGCCCTACGTGATCGACCAGCATCAGGCCCGTGAGCTGCTGGCGCGCATTGATGTGCCGCAAATCCTGCGCAAGCTGTTCCGTGATCTTGCGGCGGGTAACGCCGTGCAACCGGCGCAGCAACTGGTGGAATTTCCGCAAGGTGCCGGCGACTTCATCAATTATCTGGGCGTGCTGGCCGAAGACGGCGTGTACGGCGTGAAGACCTCGCCGTATATCGTTCGCGAGCAAGGTGCGCTGGTGACGGCATGGACCTTGTTGATGTCGATGAAAACCGGTCAACCGCTGCTGCTCTGCGATGCCGCTGAACTGACCACCGCGCGCACCGCCGCGACCACGGCTGTGGCGGTCGACACCCTCGCTCCGACAAACGCCACGCGACTGGCAATCATCGGGAGCGGCAAGGTTGCGCAGGCGCATCTGCACTATGTGAAAGGTCTGCGCGACTGGCAGAGCATCAGCCTGTATTCGCCAAGCCTGTCCGCCGACGCTCAAACCAAGGCACTGTTGAAAGCCATCACTCCCAACCTGAGGATCGTTGACAGCCGTGAAGCCGCCCTCGTCGAGGCCGACGTGATCATGCTGTGCACCTCGTCCGCCGGCCCGGTGATCGATCCGGCCGCGCTGAGCAAACCAGCCCTGATCACCTCGATCAGCACCAACGCCCAGCGTGCCCATGAAGTGCCGCCGCAGAGCCTCAACGACATGCAGGTGTTCTGCGACTATCGTCTGACCACGCCGGGTTCGGCAGGTGAGATGCTGATTGCCAGTGAACAGCATGGCTGGAGCAAGGATTCGATTGTCGGCGACCTCGCCGACTTGCTCAGCGAGAAAGTGCAGCGCCCCGATTACGATCGTCACGTGTTCTTCCGTTCAATCGGCCTGGGACTGGAAGACATCGCCCTCGCCAATGCGATTTATCACTTGACTCACTAACACCACAAATCCCCTGTAGGAGTGAGCCTGCTCGCGATAGCGGTCTGACATTCACCGAAGATGTCGACTGATATACCGCTTTCGCGAGCAGGCTCGCTCCCACAAGGGACTAGCGAACGCCTCGATATTGCGTATCCACTGGAGACCTACATGAGCCAGGCAGATTTCATCATCATCGGCGGCGGGATTGCCGGCGCATCCACCGGTTTCTGGCTGTCGCCGCACGGCAAAGTGATCGTGCTCGAACGTGAATCCCACCCGGCCTATCACTCCACCGGGCGCTCCGCCGCGCTGTTTACCGCCGCGTACGGCACGCCACAAGTTCGCGCGCTGACCCAGGCCAGCCGGGCGTTTTTTGACCACCCGCCAGCCGGTTTCTGCGAACACCCACTGCTCACCCCACGCGGTGAAATGACCGTGGATTTCACCGGTGATGCCGCCGAACTTAACAACCAATATCTCAGCGCCAAAGCCACCGTGCCGGAGATGCAACTGCTCAGCGCCGACGAAGCCTGCGCGCGACTGCCGATCCTGCGTCGGGAAAAAGTCCACGGCGCGATCTATGACCCGAGCGCCAGCGACATCGACACTGACGCCTTGCATCAGGGCTACCTGCGCGGGATCCGCCGCAACAACGGCGAAGTGCACACCGATTGCGAAGTGCTAGGCCTCAGTCGCGATACCGAGGGCCTCTGGAGTGTTCAGACCAACGGCCAGACGTTCAGCGCGCCAGTGATCATCAACGCCGCCGGCGCCTGGGCCGACAAGATCGGCACACTGGCCGGCGCCCAACCGCTGGGCCTGCAACCGAAGCGCCGCGCCGCGTTCATTTTCGCCGGGCCGGAAGGCGTCGACATTCATCACTGGCCGATGCTGGTCAGCCTCGACGAATCCTTCTATATGAAGCCCGACGCCGGCATGTTTCTCGGCTCGCCCGCCAACGCCGACCCGGTCGAGCCTCACGATGTGCAGCCGGAAGAACTGGACATTGCCATGGGCATCTACCAGATCGAAGAAGCCACCACGCTGACCATCCGCCGTCCGACGCGTACGTGGGCCGGCCTGCGCAGCTTCGTCGCCGACGGTGATTTGCTCAGTGGCTTCGATCAGCAGGTGCCGGGGCTGTTCTGGGTGGCGGCGCAGGGTGGTTACGGCATTCAGACTTCCCCGGCGATGGGCCAAGCCAGCGCGGCGTTGGTACGCGGCGAGCCGTTGCCCGAGCACTTGCAGCAGTTCGGGCTGGACAGCGCCATGCTCGCCCCCGCTCGCCTCGCCTGATTGTCCACGGATGACGCGCCCAACGGATTGCGGCACACTCGCAACGCCTCCTGATCACGGGGGCGTTGACGCTGCCTGGAGCTCCACTGTCATGACTGCCCCTGAATTCGACCCGGCGCTGGATAACTTCCGCGCTGTTGCCGACGCCATCGCCACGCTGTTCTTTCCCCACGCCGAAGTGGTGCTGCACGACCTGCGCACGCAAAAGGTCGACTACATCGCCAACAACCTGTCCAAGCGCGAGATCGGCGACGACTCGTCACTGGAGGACATGCTCAGCGAGGATGTCAGCGACCGCAATATCGGCCCGTACGAAAAGCTCAATTGGGATGGCCAGAAGATTCGCAGCCTGAGCACCGTGCTGCGCGACAGCGAAGGCCGGCCACTGGCGGTGTTGTGCATCAACCTGAATATTTCGCTGTTCGAGAATGCCAAGGCCGCGCTGGACCTGTTCCTCTCGCCGAGCAAACTGATCCCGCAACCGGACTCACTGTTTCGCGATGACTGGCAGGAGCGCATCAACACTTTCCTCCACGCCTGGCTGCGCGAACGGCAGCTGAGCCTGAACCTGCTGACCCGCGATCACAAACGCGAACTGGTGCTGGCGCTGCACGCCGAGGGCGCGTTCAAGGGCAAGAGCGCCTCGAACTATGTGGCCAATGTGCTGAACATGGGGCGGGCGACGGTGTACAAGCATTTGAAGGAATTGAAGGGCTAGAGATTTGCGGTGATTGATCCGGCCCCATCGCTGGCAAGCCAGCTCCCACAAGGATTTACGGTGTACACAAAACCTGTGGGAGCTGGCTTGCAAGCGATGACGGACTATCAGTCGCCGTAGATGTCGGACTTGAAATACTTCTCGGAAATCTTCTGGTACTCGCCACTCGCGCGAATGCCATCAATGGCGCCATTCAACTGGCTGACCAATTCTGCATTACCCTTGCGCACTGCAATCCCTGCGCCCTCGCCCACGTACTTCGGATCCTTCAACTCAGGCCCGACAAACGCATAACCCTTGCCACGCGGCATCGACAAAAAGTCATTCAGCGGAATGGTGTCGGCAAAAATCGCATCAAGCCGCCCCGCTGCCAGGTCCATGTAGATTTCTTCGTTGTTGCTGTAGCGCTTGACGTTAATGCTCTTCGGCTCGAACACCTCGGTGGCATAACGATCGGTGGTGGTCGCGCGCTGCACGCCGACATTCTTGCCCTTGAGGCTCGCGTATTGATCGTCGACCGTGGCGCCTTCCTTCATCACCAGTCGTGACGAAGTGAAGTAGTACTTGTGGGTGAAATCCACCGACTTCTTGCGGTCTTCGTTGATGGTCATCGAGGACAGCGCCATGTCGATCTTTTTCACTTTCAGCGAAGGAATCAGACCGTCGAACTCACCTTCGACCCACACACACTTGACCTTCATCTGCGCACACAGTGCATTGCCGATGTCGTAGTCGAAACCGACGATTTCGCCTTTGTCGGTTTTCGACGCAAATGGCGGGTAAGCGGCTTCGATACCGATGCGCAGGGTTTGCTCGGCGGCGAACACGCTGGCGGAGGCCAACAGGCTGAGGGCCAGACCGGTGATGAGGGGGAGTTTCTTCATGTTCGTTCTCTCGCGGGTTGTTGTTGGTTTGGCAAGATGAAGAAGAGCAACTGGAAGCGGGGAGCTTCGAGCGGCAAGACTGAAGCTTTTTTGTACTTGTAAATCCATATTGGACTTATATGTACAATGCGTCAATCGGGCAAAGATGGAGGATTTGGTGATGCAGATGACGTCATCGCGAGCAGGCTCACTCCTACAGGGGAACGCATTCCAATTGTAGGAGTGAGCCTGCTCGCGATAGCTGATTTGAAGGCGCTACAGTAGTTATTTCTTCCAGCGATCCGCCGCTGCATGATCACTGTCCCGCCCCTCAACCCAACGCGGCCCGTCGCTGGTGTTTTCTTTCTTCCAGAACGGCGCGCGGGTTTTCAGGTAGTCCATGACGAAGGCGCAGGCATCGAATGCGGCCTGGCGATGGGCGCTGGCGGCGCCGACAAACACGATGGGTTCGCCCGGCTCCAATGCGCCGATGCGGTGCAGCACTTCCAGTTTCAGCAACGGCCAGCGCTGTTCGGCTTCGATGGCGATTTTACCGAGGGCTTTTTCGGTCATGCCCGGATAGTGTTCGAGGAACATCCCCGCTACATCGAGGCCGTCGTTAAAGTCGCGCACGTAGCCGACAAAACTCACCACCGCGCCGACGCCGACATTGGCCGCATGCATCGCGTTGACTTCAGCGCCCGGATCGAACGGCATGGCCTGCACGCGAATTGCCATGGATCAGCCTCCGGTCACGGTGGGGAAAAACGCCACTTCGTCGCCATCGACCACCGGCTCGTCGAGCTGGCAGAGGTCTTCGTTGCGTGCGCACATCAGGTTCTGCTCGCTCAGTACCTCGGCGCCATCCCGTTGCGTCTGCATTTGAAGAACATGTGCACGCACATCATCGACAGTGGCGAAATCACCTTCAATCTTTACCGAATCCACGCCCAGCGCTTCGCGGTAACGGGCAAAAAACTTCACGGTCAGGTTCATGGCTGCTCCGCCTGAAAGTGCCCGCTCTTGCCACCGACCTTCTCCAGCAGACGCACGCTTTCAATGGTCATGCCGCGATCGACGGCTTTACACATGTCGTAAATGGTCAGGGCGGCAACACTGGCAGCGGTCAACGCTTCCATCTCAACGCCGGTCTGCCCGGACAGCTTGCAGCGGGCAACGATGCGCACGGTGTCGTCGCCATCAGCACTGAGTTCGACTTTGACGCCGGTGAGCATCAGCGGATGGCACAGGGGAATCAGATCGCTGGTTTTCTTCGCCGCTTGAATGCCGGCAATGCGCGCCACGGCGAACACGTCGCCCTTGGGATGGCCACCGCTGACGATCATCTGCAGCGTTTCGGGGAGCATGCGCACCAGCGCTTGGGCCGTCGCTTCACGGAACGTCACGGCTTTTTCGGTGACGTCGACCATGTTGGCGCGACCTTGGGAATCGAGATGAGTCAGCACGGGATTACTCCTGATCAGGAGCGACGATTGTAAACCCGCGGGTCAAATTTCTGCGAGTCGGATTATCACGCAGCTCCTACATCTGGATTTGTGCAGGGCCATAAAAAACCAGGCGGCTTTTAGGCCGCCCGGTTTTGGTTGAAAGGTTACAGATGGGTTTCGGCGTATTCGGCCAGAATCGAGCGAGGCACCCCTTGCAGGGTGATGTGCACACCGTTGGGGAAATCCTTGAAGCGTTCGGTCAGGTACGTCAGCCCGGAGCTGGTCGCGGACAGGTAAGGGGTGTCGATTTGTGCGAGGTTGCCCAGGCACACCACTTTGGAACCCGCGCCGGCCCGGGTGATGATGGTTTTCATCTGGTGCGGCGTGAGGTTCTGGCATTCGTCGATCAGGATCAGGCTCTGCTGGAAGCTGCGCCCGCGAATGTAGTTGAGCGATTTGAACTGCAACGGCACTTTGCTGAGGATGTAATCGACGCTGCCATGGGTGTTTTCGTCATCCATGTGCAAGGCTTCGAGGTTGTCGGTGATGGCGCCCAGCCACGGCTCCATTTTTTCCGCTTCGGTGCCGGGCAGGAAGCCGATTTCCTGGTCCAGGCCCTGCACACTGCGGGTCGCAATGATGCGGCGATAACGCTTGCTGACCATGGTCTGCTCGATCGCCGCGGCCAGCGCCAGAATGGTTTTACCGGAGCCTGCCGCACCCGACAGGTTGACCAGATGAATGTCCGGATCCAGCAACGCGTACAGCGCCAGACTCTGATAGATGTCGCGTGGCTTCAGCCCCCAGGCCTCTTGATGCAGCAGCGGTTCCTGATGCAGGTCGAGGATCAGCAGCTTGGCCTCGTCGATCTCCTTGATCCAGCCGACAAAGCCCTGTTCGTCGATGATGAACTCGTTGATGTGCACCGCCGGCAGGTTGTCGATCAGTTGCACTTGGTGCCAGGTGCGGCCGTGATCCTGGCGGGTGTCGACCTTGCTCACGCGGTCCCAGAAAGAGCCGGTCATGTTGTGATAGCCGTTGGGCAGCAGAGACACGTCATCGACCAGTTGGTCGGTGCTGTAATCCTCGGCATCGATGCCACAGGCGCGCGCCTTGAGGCGCATGTTGATGTCTTTGGTGACCAGCACCACAGGCTTTTTCGGATCGCGGGTGTGCAAATCGATCAGTTGGTTGATGATTTTATTGTCGTTCAGATGCTCGGGCAGAATCAGATTCGATTCGGCCTGTTTGCTCATCAGAATTGACAGCAAGCCCTTTGGCCCGCCCTTGCCGCGCTGGATCGGCACACCCAGTTCAACGTCTTCCGGGGAAGCGTCGCCCAAGGTCTTGTCGATCAGCCGGATGGCCTGACGGCATTCGGCGGCAACGCTGTGATGCCCGCTCTTGAGCTTGTCCAGCTCTTCAAGCACGGTCATCGGGATCGCGACGTGGTGTTCTTCGAAATTCAGCAGGGCATTTGGATCGTGAATCAATACGTTGGTATCGAGTACATAAAGGATTGGCTGGTTGGAGGAAGGGCTACGTCCGTGATCATCCATACTCGGTCACCTTTGTCAGAGCCATTGGACGCAATACCTGAGCGGTGCTGCGCCTCGAAGTGACTGCCGAAATCTCACCTGCGGAGATTCAAGTGACTGCAAACAAACGGGTCTTGGAAGACGCCACCTGTGTTGCAGGTTTCGGCGGTCTGTCTTCGTAATACTCCAAAACCGATGACATAAAAAAGTACTTTGACGGTTTTTTTAAGTTTATTTTGCAGAGTGACGAAAAGCCCTTGGCGGACTGCCCAGACCCCGCTAAAGTCGGAAGTCCGCCTGCATCGATTTCTTCAAAAAAATCGCCCAAAGCCCAATGTTTCCGGGCTTTTTTCGTTTCTCAGCGAAAAGCGTCCTGACAGTCTTCCCAACCGATACCGCTCTGCGCGGTTTGCGTGATCAGCCACGGTAACGAGGTCTTCACCGCGTCCTGTTTCATGTTGAAATTGATCACCCCGTGTCGCCACAGCAGCATCAGAGTCAGCACCCTCTGCGCGCTCGCTGTGCCCTTGAGTTTGCCGGCGCCGTCCTGGGCATCGATGTCCCACAGCGCCACTTGCAGGCCTTGTGTGTTGAAGAAACCTTGCGCATCGCTGCGGCGCTGCCCTTCCGGCGGACGAAACAGCGGCACGTAGTTTTCCGGCAACTTGTTCTTCACCAGATCAGCGCTACGCCGCACCGAATCCTGCCAGTCCTGCCAGTGGCTGTGGGAGCGGAACTCCCAACCTTGAACGCCAACGCACTGTTTCGAGAACCCCGCTTGCAGGCTGCTCACCGAACGATCGGCCAGCCGCGCCTGAATATCCTTGCCCAGCACGAAGAACGTGCCGCTCAGGTTCGATTTGCGCAGGTATTCGGTGAGCCAGCCGGAGTTGTCCGGTTGCAGATTGGCGGCGCTGTCGAAGGTCAGCAGGAACAGCCGGTCGTGCATCGCGTCGCCGTTGCGCTCGTAGTCACCGAAACGATCGAATTCGTTGCTGCTCTGCGGCGACAAAGCGGCCTTGCGCAACAACTCGTCGAGGTACTGCACATGGAAGATCCGGCTCGGCTCGGCCCACTTGGTGTAATAACTGTCGTCACTGACGACGAACTTGGCGGCTTGCTCGCGCAGCGTTGGCAAGTCTTCTACAAGGAAGCAGAACGAGGCGTCCTGATCGCAGCTTTGCTGGGCGAAGTTGTAGTTGGCCAGCAGGCGCTGCCAGAGGCGTTGGCGCAGAATGTTGACCGCATCGATATTGACCGTGCGCAAGCCTAGACGCTGCGCCAGAGCGGCCTCGTCCATCGACTCGGTGCCCAGCAGGACACGGGCGAACATCAGGATTTCCGCCCGTGACGCCACGTCAAACAGGGTCGGGTTGCTAAGCTGCTCCGGCCAGGTGCTGCGATCCATCGTCGCCACATCGCCCGGCGCCGCGACGGCACCGAAGCTCAACAGCCACGCGGTGAATAAAAGAACAATGCGCAAAAGGGATGTCTCCATAACAAAACCCGCGCGGCACTATAGCTGATGTGCAAGGCTGAAGGACGCCGCCCTCACCCCAGCCCTCTCCCGGGGGGAGAGGGAGCTGACCGAGTATCGCTTTCGATATCCGCCAATCTGAACTATCGAGTCGCACTCAAATTTTGAAATCAATGAGATCGGCTCCCTCTCCCTCTGGGAGAGGGCTGGGGTGAGGGAAAAATCCACCAGCCGTCGCAAATGCCCGAGCTTACCCATACCTATAACCCCCATAGCTGGAGTCAACACCGACAACCCCCTAGAATCGCCCCCACGATTAAAGGAGACGACTTCATGCTGATGGTGATTTCCCCCGCCAAGACCCTCGATTACGAAACACCGCCGGCGACCCAGCGCTTCACTCAGCCGCAATACCTCGACCATTCCCAGGAACTGATCCAGCAACTGCGCGACCTGACCCCGGCGCAGATCAGCGAACTGATGCACGTGTCCGACAAAATCGGTGGGCTCAACGCCGCGCGCTTCGGCAGCTGGACGCCCGCGTTCACGCCAGACAACGCCAAACAGGCACTGCTCGCGTTCAAGGGCGACGTCTACACCGGTCTCGACGCACAGTCCTTCAGCGAAACCGATTTCGATTACGCGCAAAAACACCTGCGCATGCTCTCCGGTCTCTACGGGCTGCTGCGCCCGCTCGACCTGATGCAACCCTATCGTCTGGAAATGGGCACCAAACTGGCCAACGCCCGTGGCAAAGACCTGTACGCCTTCTGGGGTACGCGCATCAGCGAATGGCTCAATGAAGCGCTGGCCGATCAAGGCGACGACGTGCTGCTCAACCTCGCCTCCAATGAGTACTTTTCGGCGGTGAAACGCACAGCCCTGAACGCGCGGATCATCAACACCGAGTTCAAGGACCAAAAGAACGGCCAGTACAAGATCATCAGCTTCTACGCGAAAAAAGCCCGGGGCCTGATGAGCCGTTTCGTGATCCAGGAAAAGATCAACGATCCGGCCCAGCTCAAACAGTTCGATGTGCAGGGTTATCGCTACAGCGTCGAACAGTCGAAACCCGACAATCTGGTGTTTTTGCGCGACCACGCCCCGGAATAATGCATGCCCAATGCACGACTCTTTCTATAAAGAGTCGTGCAGCTCGCACGATGTCAAAAAACCCTCGCACCTTTTCGCCATTTTAATGGCGCCAGAAAATCCTCCCTGTCTTTTCTAAGATTAGTTTCACTCGACACTGATCATTTTTTTCAGTAGTGGCACCTAACTTTTTTCAGCGTAGTGGCACAAAACTATCTAACGTGATTTTTCGCCTGTTATTAAAGGTCGAAAACGAAAGTGCTATCAAATTGAGACTAGTGCCATCTCTGACAATATTTCAAGAAATTTCAGATTTCGCGATGAGCGGACAGGAACTTCGTCCAAATGCATAGCTCATACCACCGGTAACGATTCTCGCCGAGTTTGTACGAGATAACTTACGCAGAGCAGATAGCCATGTAACCAAGTTGTCACAGCAACTTGCCTAGATGACTAACTAGTCTCAAAACAGACGATGGACAGGAGATACGCACCATCTATATCCCCTACAAAGGCCATGGCCGCGCCCTAATAAACGTGCTCGCCTGAGCACCCAACCGCTTGATTTACAGGACTTTCCTCCTGACATCAAGCGCGCAAGACGATTGCACAAGAGTCTTCTCCAAAGAGGATCGGCTGCATAACAGGGCAAGTCATAACAACAAGGCCTGGTTGCGCAAATCTTGAGTGCACTTATTTAGACACTCGAAACTTAGTATGCCTGCACACGGCACTGTGGCGCCTGTGTGCCGCACTTTCGAGTGCACTAATAAACGCTGAACACCATTAACTCCGGCCTCTAAGGCCTGATATATACAGAGGTAATTGCGATGCGCATCAGCATATTTGGTTTGGGTTACGTTGGCGCAGTATGTGCCGGTTGCCTGTCTGCACGGGGCCATGACGTAGTTGGCGTCGATGTTGCCAAAGACAAGATCGACATGATCAACGCCGGCAAGTCGCCGATTGTTGAACCCGGCCTGGGCGAACTTCTGCAACAGGGTATCCAGACCGGTCGTCTGCGTGGCACGACCAACTTCGCCGAGGCGATTCGCGACACCGACCTGTCGATGATCTGCGTGGGTACGCCGAGCAAAAAGAACGGCGACCTCGAACTGAACTACATCGAAGCGGTATGCCGCGAGATCGGTTTTGTCCTGCGTGAAAAAACCACCCGCCACACCATCGTCGTGCGCAGCACCGTGCTGCCGGGCACCGTGGCCAACGTGGTGATCCCGATTCTCGAAGACTGCTCGGGCAAGAAGGCTGGCGTCGACTTCGGCGTTGCGGTCAACCCGGAATTCCTGCGTGAATCCACCGCCATTGCCGACTACGACCTGCCACCGATGACCGTCATCGGCGAGTTCGACAAGGCTTCGGGCGACGTTCTGCAATCGCTGTACGAAGAACTCGACGCACCGATCATCCGCAAGGACATCGCCGTTGCCGAGATGATCAAGTACACCTGCAACGTCTGGCACGCGACCAAAGTGACCTTCGCCAACGAGATCGGCAACATCGCCAAAGCGGTCGGCGTCGATGGCCGGGAGGTGATGGAAGTGGTCTGCCAGGACAAGACCCTCAACCTGTCCCAGTACTACATGCGCCCTGGCTTCGCCTTCGGCGGTTCGTGCCTGCCGAAAGACGTGCGTGCGCTGACCTACCGCGCCGGTTCGCTGGACGTCGAAGCGCCGCTGCTCAACTCGCTGATGCGCAGCAACGAATCGCAAGTACAGAACGCCTTCGACATCGTTGAAAGCCACGACAAACGTAAAGTCGCCCTGCTCGGCCTGAGCTTCAAGGCCGGCACCGATGACCTGCGCGAAAGCCCACTGGTAGAACTGGCCGAGATGCTGATCGGCAAGGGTTACGACCTGAGCATCTACGACAGCAACGTCGAGTACGCCCGTGTTCACGGCGCGAACAAAGACTACATCGAGTCGAAAATCCCGCACGTGTCGTCCCTGCTCAATTCGGACTTCGATTCGGTGATCGACAACTCCGACGTGATCATCCTCGGCAACCGCGACGAGAAATTCCGCTCGCTGGCTCAGGAAGCACCGCACGGCAAACAGGTCATCGACCTGGTGGGCTTCATGGCCAAAGCCACCGACGCTGGTAAGCGCACCGAGGGTATCTGCTGGTAAAGCAGACGTTGCGCGGCGCCGCACACCGCGACGCCACGCAACCACTGTGTGAACCCGTTGTAGGAGCTGTCGAGTGAAACGAGGCTGCGATCTTTCCGGGAACACTTGAGATCCGAGTGAACCCAGGAAAATCAAAAGATCGCAGCCTTCGGCAGCTCCTACAGGGGGCATCGATAAGCCTGCCTTAACCCCATCGGGCCCGGCCCGAGATAGAGACGGATGCAGATTATGCACAGGCTAAAGCACGGCCTACTTCAGGCCGCCGGTTGGCTGTTTTACCTAAGTTTGTTGATGGGCCTGGCCTTGATGCTGCCCACATCCACATTCGACTCCGAGTCGAAGGACTTCATTTTCCTGATTGGCGCCGTGGGTATCTGGCGCTACTCGATGGGTGCAACGCACTTTGTGCGCGGCATGATTTTTCTCTACATCGTTTACCCGCACCTGCGCCGCAAAGTGCGCAAGCTGGGTAAGGCGGCAGACCCGTCGCATGTGTTCCTGATGGTCACCAGTTTCCGTATCGACGCGCTCACCACCGCGCAGGTCTACAGCTCAGTGATCCGCGAAGCCATCGACTGCGAACTGCCGACCACCGTGGTCTGCTCGATCGTCGAAATGTCCGATGAACTGCTGGTCAAGGCATTGTGGGCACGGATGAATCCGCCAGACCGTGTGAAGCTCGACTTCGTGCGCATTCCCGGCACCGGCAAACGTGATGGCCTGGCCTATGGTTTCCGCGCGATTTCCCGCCACCTGCCGGACGACCGCGCCGTGGTCGCCGTGATCGATGGCGACACCGTGCTCGGCGAAGGCACCGTGCGCAAGACCGTGCCGTGGTTCCAGCTGTTCGGCAACGTCGGCGGCCTGACCACCAACGAGTTCTGCGAAGTGCGCGGCGGCTACATCATGAGCGAATGGCACAAGCTGCGTTTCGCCCAGCGCCACATCAACATGTGCTCGATGGCCCTGTCCAAACGCGTGCTGACCATGACCGGTCGTATGTCGGTGTTTCGCGCCACCGTGGTGACCAACCCGGAATTCATCGCCGACGTGGAAAGCGACTCGCTACAACACTGGCGTCTAGGCCGCTTCAAGTTTTTGACCGGCGACGACAAGTCGAGCTGGTTCAGCTTGATGCGCCTCGGTTACGACACCTTCTACGTGCCTGACGCGGCGATCAACACCGTTGAACACCCACCGGAAAAAAGCTTCATCAAGGCCAGCCGCAAACTGATGTTCCGCTGGTACGGCAACAACCTGCGCCAGAACTCGCGAGCACTGGGCCTGGGTGTGAAACGCCTCGGCGCCTTCACCTCGGTGGTGCTGTTCGATCAGCGCGTATCGATGTGGACCTCCTTGCTTGGCCTGACCGTGGCGATGATCGCCAGCTTCAAGTACGGCACCGCGTTCATCCTGGTTTACCTGCTGTGGATCGGCATCACCCGCCTGATCCTGACGTTGCTGTTGTCGTGTTCCGGTCACCGGATCGGCCCGGCTTACCCAGCGATTCTGTATTACAACCAGATCGTCGGTGCGCTGGTGAAGATTTACGTGTTCTTCCGCCTCGACCAACAATCCTGGACTCGCCAACCCACATCCCTGACCCGTGATCTCGCCAGCTTTCAACGTTGGTTCAACACCTGGTCGTCTCGGACCATGACCTTCTCCGCCGGCAGCATTTTTGTCGCCGTGCTGCTGATGATGGTCTGACCCGCCCCTATTGAATTAACAAGGAAATCGCCCCTATGAATACCGCCGTCAACGCCAACGTAGTGCATGAATCCGAAGCCCAGCGCCAACACGCCCGCGTGAAAATCCCGGCCAAACTGCGCTTCTTCGGTCCTGACCGGACGCCGGTCGAAGCGCGGGTCATCGACCTGTCTGCCGGTGGTCTGGCGTTCAACGCCGGGCAACTGCCGCTGACCATTGGCCAGGTGTACAAGGCGCGTTTGCAATTCGTCATCGACAACCTCGGCATCGCCATGGACGTTGAATTGCAGGTGCGTTCCTTCGACCGCCAGACCGGCCGCGCCGGCTGCCAGTTCCAGAATCTGGAACCGCAGGATATTTCCACCCTGCGCCACTTGATCACCTCGCACCTGGCCGGCGACATCGTCAGCATCGGCGAAGTGCTGGCGACCCTGCAGCGCGACAACTTCACCAAAGCGCGCAAGGTCAAGGACGGCGGCTCCGGCATGACTCCGTTCGGGCGCCTGAAAGCGGTGACGTTCAGCGCCGGTATCTTCGCGGTCGGTCTGGTCGCGGCGGGTTTCATTTTCAAATCGGTGTACGGCATGTACTTCGTCAGCCACGCACAGGCCGGTCTGGTCAGTGTGCCGGGGATGAACATCACCATGCCGCGTGACGGCACCGTGCAGAGCCTGGTCAAGTCCGACGGCGTTGCAGCCAAAGGCGCGCCACTGGCGACCTTCAGCACCAGCATGCTCGACGTGCTCAAGGGTCATCTGGAAGAAGATCAACTGTCCCCGGCCAAGGTTGAAGAACTGTTCGGCAAGCAAATGACCGGCACCTTGACCTCGCCATGCGATTGCACCGTGGCCCAGCAACTGGTGGCTGACGGTCAGTACGCGAGCAAAGGCGACGTGATCTTCCAACTGGTGCCGCGCAACACCCAGGCCACCGTCGATGCGCGCTTCTCCTATCGCCAGTTCGGCGACGTGCGTCCGGGCACCCCGGTGAGCTTCCAGATCGCCGGCGAAGACAAGACCCGCACCGGCAAGATCGTCAGCAGCACCAGCCTGAAAAGCGCCGACCTGTCCTCCGACATCCGCGTACAGATCCAGCCTGACGAGCCGCTCGACAGCAGCTTGGCCGGCCGCCCGGTGGAAGTGAACAGCGACCGCGGGCCGAACCTGAACTGGCTGATCGACAAAGCCATGGCTGCCGGTCTTTAAGTCGAGGACATGCCTGTGACTACTCCACCCATCCTGAAAACACCGCGATCCCTGTGGGAGCTGGCTTGCCAGCGATTGGATCAGCGCGGTATGTCTGATGTACCGAGTCGCCTGAATCGCTGGCAAGCCAGCTCCCACAGAGTTCATGTGGTGTGCTCGCTGGCGCTGGCGGTGAGTCTGGCCGGTTGTGCCGGCCTGCCCGATCAGCGTCTGGCCAACGAAGCGCTCAAACGTGGCGACACCGCCACCGCTGCGCAGAATTATCAGCAACTGGCCGATCTCGGTTACAGCGAAGCGCAAGTCGGCCTCGCCGATATCCAGGTCGACAGCCGCGACCCTGTGCAAATGAAACAGGCCGAAGCGACTTACCGCGCCGCCGCCAGTGTTTCGCCGCGTGCTCAGGCGCGTCTCGGCCGCTTGCTGGTGGCCAAGCCGGGTTCCACCGAAGCCGAGCATCACGAAGCCGAAAGCCTGCTGAAAAAAGCCGCCGCCAATGGCGAAGGCAACACGTTGATCCCGCTGGCGATGCTGTACCTGCAATACCCGCACAGCTTCCCCAACATCAACGCCCAGCAGCAGATCGATCAGTGGCGCAAATCCGGTTACCCGGAAGCGGGTCTGGCGCAGGTGCTGCTGTATCGCACTCAGGGCACTTACGACCAGCACTTGGATGACGTGGAAAAGATCTGCAAAGCCGCGCTCAACACCACCGACATCTGCTACCTCGAACTGGCCACGGTCTATCAGAAACGTGCCCAGCCAGAGCAGCAGGCCGAGCTGATCAAGCAGATGCAGGCCGGTTACAGCCGTGGCACGGTCACCGCGCAGCGTGTCGATTCCGTGGCCCGTGTATTGGCCGATTCGACCCTCGGCAAGACTGACGAGAAAACCGCGCAGTCGTTGCTCGAGCCGATAGCTCCGGGTTACCCGGCGTCGTGGGTGACCCTCGCACAACTGCTCTACGACTACCCGGAACTGGGCGACGTCGACCAGATGATGAAGTACCTCGACAACGGCCGCGCCGCCGACCAGCCACGCGCCGAGCTGTTGCTGGGCAAGCTCTACTACGAAGGCAAACTGGTCCCGGCCGACGCGAAAGTCGCCGAAGAACACTTCCAGAAAGCCGTCGGCCGCGAAGTCGCCGCCGACTACTACCTCGGCCAGATCTATCGTCGTGGTTACCTCGGCAAGGTCTACCCGCAGAAGGCGCTCGATCACTTGCTGACCGCTGCGCGCAACGGCCAGAACAGCGCCGACTTCGCCATCGCCCAGCTGTTTTCCCAAGGTAAGGGCACCAAGCCCGACCCGCTCAACGCCTACGTGTTCAGCCAATTGGCCAAAGCACAAAACACCCCGCAAGCCGATGAGCTGGCGACCACCCTCGCCGCGCAACTGCCGCCCGAGCGTTTGGCCGAAGCCCAACGTCTGCTGCAACAAGAGCAAGCCAGCCGTGGCGCTCTGAACCCGAACACGCTGCAACTGCACGCCCTGCAAGAAGAAGACGGCGAGGAAAAATTATGAAGTTGAATCCATTCGTGAAGGCCGGCATTGGCCTTTCGTTCGCGCTGATCTGGTCTTGCCCGACACTGGCCGCGATGACTGAAACCAAGAACTTCGGCCTTGAAGTGAAAGTCACCGGCCAGTCCGAAGACGACCGTGACCTCGGCACCGCCAAGGGCGGCGACGTCAACGGCGTCGGCCTCGACCTGCGTCCGTGGATCTACGGCGAAAGCGGCGCGTGGAGCGCCTACGCCATGGGCCAGGCCGTGACCTCGACCGACATCATCGAAACCGACACCCTGCAACAATCCGACGGTGAACAAGCCACCGACAACAGTGATCGCAAAACCAAGAAAAACTACCTGGCGATGCGCGAGTTCTGGGTCGGTTACAGCGGCCTCACCCCGTACCCGGGCGAGATGCTCAAGTTCGGTCGCCAGCGTCTGCGCAATGACGACGGCCAATGGCGCGACACCAACATCGAAGCGCTGAACTGGACCTTCGACACCACCCTGTTGCGCGCCAACGCCGGTGTGGCCGAACGCTTCAGCGAATACCGCACCGACTTGAAAGAGCTGGCGCCGAAAGACAAGGATCGCCTGCACGCCTACGCCGATGCCGCCTATCAGTGGACGCCGGGCAACTGGGTCGGCATTCGCGGTCACCACACCCATGATGACGGCAAACTCGATTACGCCGAGCCGGGCGTAGCGCGCGATTCGTTGGATAAAACCGAGAACGGCGACGTCAGCTGGCTCGGCCTGACCGCTGACAGCGACGCCTACAACTGGCGCAACACCAACACCGTCAACTACTGGGGCAGCATCACCGGCATGAGCGGCGACCGCGATACGGTCAACGCCTTGAACGCCGATGGCTCGCGTCCGGCGCAAGCCAAGCGTAGCGATGACGTCAACGGTTGGGCCACCGACATCGGTGTGCGCCTGCGCCTCGATCCGCAATGGCAAGTCGGCGGTGCGTATGCCCGCGCCAGCGCCGATTACGAACAGAACGGTCTGGAGAGCAACCGCTCCAACTACACCGGTACGCGCTCGCGTGTGCACCGTTTCGGCGAAGCCTTCCGCGGCGAAATGAACAACATGCAGACCGCAACCCTGTTCGGTTCGTGGATGGTCAACGACGAGTACGACGCCAGCCTGATCTACCACAAGTTCTGGCGTGTCGACGGCAACAAGCCGGTGGGCAGCAACGGCATCAACGCTGTGGAAAACAACACCGACGACGCCACCGGCGCGATCCTCTCCAGCACCTCGCTGCCGCTTGAAGACGGCAACAAGGATCTGGGTCAGGAGATGGACCTGGTCGTCACCAAGTACTTCAAGCAAGGCCTGTTGCCGGCGGCGTTGAGCCAGTCGATCGACGAGCCATCGGCCCTGGTGCGTTTCCGTGGCGGTGTGTTCAAACCGGGCGATGCCTACGGCAAGCAGGTTGATTCGTACATGCACCGCGCGTTCATCGACGTGATCTGGCGCTTCTGATGCAAACCGCCAAGGGAGTGCCCGACATGATCAGCACCAGGACAGGCTCACTCAGCCTGCTGGCCGGCGCGATGCTGCTGGCCAGCGCCAGCACCTTCGCGACTGTGGAGCCGGTTAAACCGGTGACCACCGCGAAAGAGCTGCAACAAGCCAAGACCTACACGGTCAGCAGCGCGCCGACCGAAGCGCTGAACCTGGCCGCGCCGAAACTGCCGGACATTTCCGGCTACACCGCCGAAGCCGCTGCGGCGAAAATCGTCCGCAGCAAAGCAGGCAAAGTCAGCGTGCGCCGGATGATGCAGGAAGACGCGCTGAAGGACTTTATCGGCGGCGACAACAAGATGGCCGAATGGGTGGTGCGTCAGCACGGCATCCCCCAGGCGATCTTCGTCGATGACGGCTACATGAACCTCAAGGACCTGGCGCAGAAACTGCCCAAGCAGTACTTCAGCGAGACCTCGCCGGGCGTGTACCTGTCGAAGCTGCCGATCGTCGTCGGCCGTAAAGGCATCCTCGAAATCGACGGTCAGACCCAGGAACTGCGCCTGTCGCAAGAGGCCGGTGCATTCATGGTCAACGACGGCCAACTGTTTGTGCGTGACACCAAAGTCACAGGCTGGCGCGAACAGGACAACGGCCCGGCGACCTTCCGTTCGCCGAAGGAATTCCGTCCGTTCCTGCTCGCCTGGGGTGGCACCGAGACCTACATCGTCAACAGCAAGATGGCCAGTTTCGGTTACGCCAACAGTAAGTCGTACGGGGTGAGTATTTCCCAGTACACGCCGAACATGGCCAAGGTGCTCAAGCGTCCTGAACCGACCGGCTGGATCGTCGGCTCCGAGTTCTCCGACATGTGGTACGGCTTCTACTGCTACGAGACCCGCGACTTTGTGGTCAAGGGCAACACCTACAAAGACAACATCGTCTACGGCATCGATCCACACGACCGTTCCCACGGCCTGATCATTGCCGAGAACACCGTGTACGGTACGAAGAAGAAGCACGGGATCATTATTTCCCGTGAGGTCAACGACAGCTTCATCTTCAACAACAAAAGCTACGACAACAAACTCTCGGGCCTGGTGATCGACCGTAACAGCGTCAACAACATCATTGCCTACAACGAGATCTACAAGAACCACACCGACGGCATCACCCTCTACGAGTCTGCCGACAACCTGCTGTGGGGCAACAAGGTCATCAGCAACAAGCGTCACGGCATCCGTATTCGTAACAGCGTGAACATCCGCCTCTACGAAAACGTCGCCATGGCCAACGGTTTGACCGGTGTTTACGGCCACATCAAAGACCTCACCGACACCGACCGTGACATCAAGCTCGACCCGTTCGATGCGCAGGTGTCGCTGATCGTCGTTGGCGGTGAACTGGCGGCCAATGGCAGCGGCCCGCTGTCGATCGATTCGCCTTTGAGTGTCGAGCTGTATCGCGTGTCGATGCTGGCGCCGACCAAATCCAGCGGCATCAGCTTCAACGGCATCCTCGGCGAGCGCCAGGATGAAATTCTCGACCTGCTGGTGCGCCAGCAGAAAGCCGTGCTGATCGACCCTGTCGAACGCCAGACCGAAATGCAGGACTGAGGATAATTTTATGCACCCACACTTGATCAGATTACTCAGCCTGTCGGCCCTGACCGTGGGCATTCTCGCGGCCAGCAACGGTGCGCGCGCCGATGAAGGCGCCGCCGCCACGCCACCGAAGTTCAGCGCCGAACCGTGCTGCAACCTGTGCCCGGCCGCCCATGACGCGAAGAACTACACCACGCGTTATCAGCAGAACTTCACCACCCTGGTGCAGGCGCAAGGTGACTGGCTGTTCCGGACGCAGGAAGACCTGCGTACCGAGTTCAACACCACCCCGGCCGGCTACAAACGCCTGCAACAACTGCACGATGCGTTCAAAGCCAAGGGCGTCGAGCTGGTGATCGTTTACCAGCCGACCCGTGGCCTGGTGAACCGCAACAAGCTCAACCCGCAGGAAAAAGCCGCGTTCGATTACGAGAAAGCGCTGGGCAACTACAAGACCATGCTCGGCCGTTTCGCCAAGATGGGTTACGTGGTGCCAGACCTGTCGCCGCTGACCAACGAATCGCTGCCGGACACCCTGCCCGCCCACGATTTCTACTTCCGCGGCGACCAGCACTGGACCCCTTACGGCGCACAGCGCACGGCGAAAATCGTTGCCGAGAAGGTCAAGCAGATTCCGGCCTTCGCCGACATTCCCAAGCGTGAATTCGAAACCAAGCGCTCCGGGCGCATGGGCAAGACCGGTACCCTGCACAACATGGCCGGGCAACTGTGCGGCACCAGTTACGCGATCCAGTACATGGATCAATTCACCACCGAGCCTAAGGGCGAAGCAGGCGACGGCGATCTGTTCGGCGATTCCGGCAACCCGCAAATCACCCTCGTCGGTACTTCGCACAGCGGCAAGAACTACAACTTCGCCGGTTTCCTCGAAGAAGCCATCGGCGCCGACATTCTCAACGTCGCCTTCCCCGGCGGTGGTCTGGAAGGTTCGATGTTGCAGTACCTCGGCAGCGACGAATTCCAGAAGACCCCGCCGAAAATTCTCATCTGGGAATTCTCGCCGCTGTACCGCCTCGACCAGGAAACCATCTATCGCCAGATGATGTCTCTTCTCGACAACGGCTGCGAAGGCAAAGACGCGCAAATGTCCGCGAGCACCACGCTCAAGCCGGGCAGCAAACAAGAACTGCTGGTCAACAGCAAGAACCTGAACCTGCAGAACAGCAGCCATCAGGTCGACATCCGCTTCGCCGACCCTTCGGTGAAAACCCTGCAAGCCACCCTCTGGTACATGAACGGTCGCCACGAGGACATCAAGATCGAGAAACCGGAAACCTCCGACACCGACGGTCGTTTCGCCTTTGAGCTGCGCACGGACGAAGACTGGGCCTCGCAAAACCTGCTGGCGGTCGAAGTCCAAGGGCCAGAAGCCGGCGCTGCGCCACAGAAAGTCGAAGCGAAAATCTGCAAACGCAACGTATTCCCGGGCGCTGGGCAACAAACCGCTCAGGTCGGGCAATGAGGTCTGCTATGCGAAACTCGAAACTGAAAACTCTTTTAGCGCCGACGCTGCTCGGGCTGGCGATCTTCGCCGGCACCGCGCAGGCCGCCGCGCCACTGCGTCCACCCCAGGGCTATTTCGCGCCTGTGGATAAATTCAAGACCGGTGACAAAAGCGAAGGCTGCGATGCGATGCCGACGCCGTACACCGGGCCGCTGCAATTTCGCAGCAAATACGAAGGTTCGGACAAGGCCCGCGCGACGCTGAACGTGCAGTCGGAAAAAGCCTTTCGCGACACCACCAAAGACATCACCACGCTGGAGCGCGGCACCGCCAAACGGGTGATGCAGTTCATGCGCGACGGTCGCCCGGAGCAGCTCGATTGCACGCTCAATTGGCTGACCGCGTGGGCCAAGGCCGATGCGTTGATGTCGAAAGACTTCAACCACACCGGCAAGTCGATGCGCAAATGGGCGCTGGGCAGCATGGCGTCTTCGTACATTCGCCTGAAATTCTCCGACTCGCACCCACTGGCCCAGCATCAGCAGGAAGCGCAGTTGATCGAGGCGTGGTTTAGCAAAATGGCCGATCAGGTCGTCAGCGACTGGGACAACCTGCCGCTGGAAAAAACCAACAACCACTCGTACTGGGCCGCCTGGTCGGTGATGGCGACCTCGATCGCGACCAACCGCCGCGACCTGTTTGACTGGGCAGTGAAGGAATACAAGGTTGGCGTCAACCAAGTCGATGCCGACGGCTTCCTGCCGAACGAACTCAAGCGCCAGCAACGCGCCCTCGCCTATCACAACTACGCCCTGCCGCCGTTGGCGATGATCGCCAGTTTCGCCCAGGTCAACGGTGTTGATTTGCGTCAGGAGAACAACGGCGCGCTGAAACGTCTCGGTGATCGGGTGTTGTCGGGGGTGAAAGACCCGGACGAATTCGAGAAGAAGAACGGCAAAGAGCAGGACATGACCGATCTGAAAGAGGACATGAAATTCGCCTGGCTCGAACCGTTCTGCACGCTCTACACCTGTGCGCCTGATGTAATCGAGAAGAAGCACGGCATGCAGCCGTTCAAGACCTTCCGCCTCGGCGGCGACCTGACCAAGGTCTACGACCCATCGCATGAGAAGGGCAACAAAGGCTCATAAAGCAAAAGCCCCTCACCCTAACCCTCTCCCAAAGGGAGAGGGGACTGACCGAGGTGGTTGTACGAGTTACGCCGAAATGAAATGCCGAGTTGATCTCAGGCGTTGAAAAACAATCGAGATCAGGCTGCACAGAAATACCGAGTCGATCTCAGGTGTTGAAAAACAACCGAGATCAGGCTGCACAGAAATACCGAGTCGATCTCCATTTTTGAAAACCATGGAGATCAGGCTCCCTCTCCCTCTCCCTCCGGGAGAGGGCGGGGGGTGAGGGCAAGTTTTCAAGGCCCGGCACAACCCTGACAGAAACACCGTTTTGCCCCTCCACTACCACGGGGGGTTTGGGGGGGCTTTGGCCCTTGACTGTTGGTTCAAACATGGAGAGATCGGGATGGTATTTTCATCCAACGTGTTCCTGTTTCTGTTCTTGCCGATCTTTCTCGGCTTGTACTACTTGAGCGGGCAACGCTATCGCAACCTGCTGCTGCTGATCGCCAGCTACGTGTTCTACGCCTGGTGGCGTGTGGACTTCCTCGCGCTGTTCGCGGCCGTCACGCTGTGGAACTACTGGATCGGCCTCAAAGTCGGTGCCGCCGGTGTGCGGACCAAACCGGCGCAACGCTGGCTGTTGCTTGGCGTCGCGGTGGACCTGTGCATCCTCGGCTACTTCAAGTACGCCAACTTCGGCGTCGACAGCATCAACGCGATGATGACGTCGGTCGGTCTTGAGCCGTTCATCCTCACCCACGTGCTGTTGCCGATCGGTATCTCGTTCTACATCTTCGAGTCGATCAGCTACATCATCGACGTGTATCGCGGCGACACCCCGGCCACGCGCAACCTGATCGACTTCGCGGCCTTCGTGGCGATCTTCCCGCACCTGATTGCCGGCCCGGTGTTGCGTTTCCGCGACCTCGCCGACCAGTTCAACAACCGCACGCACACCCTCGACAAGTTCTCCGAGGGCTGCACGCGGTTCATGCAGGGTTTCATCAAAAAGGTCTTCATCGCTGACACCCTCGCGGTGGTCGCTGACCATTGCTTCGCCTTGCAAAACCCGACCACCGGCGATGCCTGGCTTGGCGCGCTGGCCTACACCGCGCAGCTGTATTTCGACTTCTCCGGCTACAGCGACATGGCGATTGGTCTGGGCCTGATGATGGGTTTCCGTTTCATGGAAAACTTCAAGCAGCCGTACATCAGCCAGTCGATCACCGAGTTCTGGCGTCGCTGGCACATCAGCCTGTCGACCTGGCTGCGTGACTATCTGTACATCACCCTCGGCGGTAACCGTAAAGGCACGCTGATGACGTATCGCAACCTGTTCCTGACCATGCTCCTCGGCGGTCTGTGGCACGGCGCGAACATCACCTACATCGTCTGGGGCGCCTGGCACGGCATGTGGCTGGCGATTGAAAAAGCGCTGGGCCTGAACACCTCTCCGCGCAGCCTCAACCCGATTCGCTGGGCGCTGACCTTCCTGCTCGTAGTCATGGGCTGGGTGATCTTCCGTGCCGAAAACCTGCACGTTGCCGGGCGCATGTACGGCGCGATGTTCAGCTTCGGCGACTGGTCGCTGTCGGAACTCAATCAGGCCAGCCTTACCGGTCTGCAAGTGGCGACTCTGGTTGTTGCGTACGTGACGCTGGCGTTCTTCGGTCTGCGCGATCTGTACACCAATCAGCCGCCAGCCAAGAGCAAACCTGAAGTCAACGTCGAGGCCAACGGCCCTGCCACCGCGACCCCGGGAATGATCAAAGCCGCTCCTGGCGAAAACCCGGCAAGCATCCACGAGCCTGGCTACACCGTCGGCGTCGAAGCCCAGGTGCAACCGGCTTACTGGACGGCGGACTGGTCGCGCTACGTGATGCGCGGTCTGATCCTGCTGCTGTTCATCGCCTCGATTCTCAAACTCTCGGCGCAAAGCTTCTCGCCGTTCCTTTACTTCCAGTTCTGAGGGATCTGACATGACCCGCTCATTACGCATCTTCTACATCGCCCTGTTCCTGGTGACCCTGTTGGTCCTCGGTCTGTGGTCGGTTCGCAGCTTCTTCGGCTTCAGCACCAACGCCGATGCGACGGTGCTCAACGGCCGCTGGACCAAAGCCGTGGAAACCCACTATGACGAAGAGTTTCCGATCAAGCGTCTGGGCACCAATCTCTGGGCCGCGCTGGATTTCAAACTGTTCAACGAAGGTCGTCCGGGCGTGGTGCTCGGTCGCGACCAGTGGTTGTACAGCGATGAGGAATTCAACCCGATCGTCAACGAAGAGCTGAACCTGCAAGGCAACTACGCGCTGGTTGAAGGCGTGCGCCAGACCCTGAAAGCGAAAGGCGTGAAACTGGTGATGGCGATCGTGCCGGCCAAGGTTCGTCTGTACCCGGAGCATCTGGGTGAAGTGAAACCGGCGAGCATCCACGAAAACCTCTATCAGGATTTCCACCAACGTGTGGCGGCCGACAAGATCCTCGCCCCGGACCTGCTCAAGCCATTGCAACAGGCCAAGCAGAATGGTCAGCAAGTGTTCCTGCGTACCGATACGCACTGGACGCCGGAAGGCGCCGAGATTGCCGCGAACACCCTGGCGAAAACCATCGCCGACAAGTTCCCGCTGAGCGGCGAGCCGCAACGCTTCGTTACCACGCCAGCGGAGAAGGTCACGCACAAGGGCGATCTGCGTCTGTTCCTGCCGCTCGATCCGCTGTTCGAAAACCTGATGCCGGCGCAAGAGCCACTGCAAAAGCGCAACACCGTCGCGGCTGGCGATCAGCCTGCCGGTGACGACGCGCTGTTCGCCAGTAATGAAGTGCCGGTGGCACTGGTCGGCACCAGCTACAGCGCCAACCCCAACTGGAACTTCGTCGGTGCGCTGAAACAAGCGCTGCACAGCGACGTGGTGAGCTACGCCGAAGACGGCCACGGCCCGATCCTGCCGATGCTCAGCTACCTGAAAAGCGATGACTTCAAGAACAGCCCGCCACAGGTGCTGATCTGGGAGTTTCCTGAACGTTATCTGCCTGTGAACAACGAAATCGGCGACGCCGACCCGCAGTGGGTCGCAGAGCTTAAACAAGCCGGCGCACGCCAACAAAACGTAGCAATCAACACTAAATCCGAGACGCCCGATCGGGCGCAAAACTGAAAGAGAGGTACACCATGACTTTCACTACTACTCCTCGTCGTCTCGCTAAAAGCTTCGCACTGGTTGCTGGCCTCAGCGTGCTTTCCGTCCCTGCCTTCGCCGGTGGCGACGCCGCGCTGTACGGCCCGACCGCGCCGAAAGGCTCGACCTTTGTGCGTGTCTATAACGCCAGCAATGCTGAAGTCAGCGCGACTGTCGGCAGCACCAACCTGAGCGACGTTGCGCCACTGGCCAGCAGTGACTTCAGCTTCATGCCGGGCGGTGATTACAGCGCCAAAGTTGGCAGCCAGACCCTGCCGGTGAAACTGGCTGGTGACCACTACTACACCCTGGTCAACAACGCTTCCGGCGCGCCGCAATTGATCGAAGAACCACCGTTCAAGAACAAGCAGAAATCCCTGGTGCGTGTGCAGAACCTCAGCGACAAACCGCTGACCCTGAAGACCGCCGACGGTAAGACCGACGTGGTGCCGAACGTGGCCGCCAAGGGCCGTGGCGAACGTGAAATCAACCCGGTGAAAGTCAGCCTGGCGCTGTACGAAGGCGACAAAAAAGTCGGCGACGTCAAACCGGTCGCCCTGGAGCGCGGTGAAGCTGCGGTGCTGTACGTCACCGGCAGCGGCAGCAGCCTGTCGCCAGTCTGGGTGAAACGCCCGGTATCGACTCGCTAATTATTTTTCCGATGAGACGCTGCCCCCTGTAGGAGCTGCGGCACGCTGCGATCTTTTGACTTTGTTTTTGAAGATCAAGATCACCAGATCGCAGCTTTCGGCAGCTCCTACAGGGGAATGCGGCGGCCTCTCGGTACGAGACAAAAACAAGAGTGAAACGACACAGCGTTCGTGCCTCTAACCAATCGATTTTATGGAGTAAACAATATGATTCCGGTGATCTTGTCAGGTGGTAGCGGTTCGCGTCTCTGGCCGCTTTCGCGTAAGCAGTTCCCTAAGCAATTCCTCGCCCTGACCGGCGAACACACCCTGTTCCAGCAGACCCTCGAGCGCCTGGTGTTCGAAGGCATGGACACCCCGATCGTGGTCTGCAACAAGGATCACCGCTTCATCGTCAACGAGCAGTTGGCCAATCGCAAACTGGAATGCCAGCGCATCCTGATGGAACCGTTCGGCCGCAACACCTCGCCGGCCGTGGCGCTGACCGCGATGATGCTGGTCAATGAAGGCCGTGACGAACTGATGCTGGTACTGCCGGCCGACCACGTACTGGAAGACCAGAAAGCCCTGCAACGTGCTCTGGCCCTGGCTACCGTTGCCGCCGAAAACGGCGAAATGGTGCTGTTCGGCGTGCCGGCGACCAAACCGGAAACCGGTTACGGCTACATCAAATCCACCGGCGATTCGCTGCTGCCCGAAGGCGTCAGCCGCGTTTCGCACTTCGTCGAAAAACCTGACGTCAAACGTGCCACTGAGTACGTCGAGTCCGGCGGTTACTACTGGAACAGCGGCATGTTCCTGTTCCGCGCCAGCCGCTTCCTCGAAGAACTGAAAAAGCACGACCCGGACATCTACGACACCTGTCTGCTGACCCTTGAGCGCAGCCATCAGGACGCCGACACCATCACCTTCGACGAAGCCACCTTCGCCTGCTGCCCGGACAATTCCATCGACTACTCCGTCATGGAAAAAACCCAGCGCGCCTGCGTCGTGCCACTGACCGCTGGCTGGAGCGATGTCGGTTGCTGGTCGTCACTGTGGGAAGTCAACGAGAAGGACGCCAACGGCAACGTCACCAAAGGCGATGTAGTGATTCAGGACAGCAAGAACTGCATGATCCACGGCAACGGCAAACTGGTGTCGGTGATCGGTCTGGAAAACATCGTCGTGGTCGAAACCAAAGACGCCATGATGATCGCCCACAAAGACAAGGTTCAGGGCGTCAAGCAGATGGTCAACACGCTCAACGAGCAAGGCCGCAGCGAAACCCAGAACCACTGCGAGGTTTACCGTCCGTGGGGCTCGTACGACTCGGTGGACATGGGCGGGCGCTTCCAGGTCAAGCACATCTCGGTGAAACCGGGCGCGTGCCTGTCGCTGCAGATGCACCACCACCGCGCCGAACACTGGATCGTGGTCAGCGGCACCGCCGAAGTGACCTGCGATGAAAACGTGTTCCTGCTCTGCGAAAACCAGTCGACCTACATCCCGATCGCCTCGGTGCACCGCCTGCGCAACCCGGGCAAGATCCCGCTGGAAATCATCGAAGTGCAATCGGGCAGCTACCTGGGTGAAGACGATATCGAACGCTTCGAAGATATCTACGGCCGCTCCACCCCGATCGAACGCGGCGTGTCGGTGAAAACCATCGCGCAATAACTGATCGATAAAACAAGAAGCCCCCGTCCAGCCCGCTGCGTCCCCTATCCGCAGCGGGTTGGGCGGGGGCTTTTTTTAAAACGCTACCGAGCTGAACAGTGTTGCCCTTTTTTCGACAGCGTCCCGATTGATCAATACGAAGTATCGCTGACTGACAGTTTTTTCCTCCGTGTTGAGTCATGAGGACAGGAGCGCGAAAATCTCTTTCCCCGATTCAACATTTTTACGCGGCGCTGATGTTTATGCTTTGCGACTCTCGCCACATCGATTCAGGCAGTTGTTTTACCCGTGTGGGCGTGCGCGGACGGTAACCGCTTGCTTGCTCATCGTCCTTCGCACCTTCGGTTTCTCCATCACACTGGCAAAGGACTTCGATCCTCCGAACAGTTTTCGTTCTCTGGAATAAACCCCGATCGTTGCCGCCCCCTGACTGCTCTGATAGTGGATATCCCAAGACTTGGTTTTGGGTTCGTACTTCATGAAAGCGAAAGCAGTTAGTTGGGTTACGACCTTGCCACCTTCATTATCGAAGCCATAGTCCATGTATTCCATGGCCACACTCATGCCCATTCCATGATCGGCTGATGACAAGCGATTGTATTGGTCTGCCTCTTTATTACCCTCAACATGCCGTACCCTCAAAGTGTTGTCATTCAGCTGATCGACGGTCAGCGAGCAACCACTGAACCCGGGCGTAAAAACGTATTCGGGTTCGGTCCCCTTTGGATGCATCGGTATGTCGATATAACCACCCTGAGCCACCCAATAACCTGACACGGCGCTGGATTGGTCAGGTATTTCCCCGCCAGGAATATCGACAACCTTGATCGCATTGAACTCTCCGCGTACAGGGCCGCTGTAACTTATTCGCTGCATGGAAAATATCAAGCTGGCGCCACCCTGCTTCTTCGCAAGTTGCGAAGCGATGTCCTTGGAATACCCAGCCTTTTGGGGCATGAACAAGTCGGTATTGACGGTCTGTTGACTGAATTGCGGAACCGTTAACGCCTCGCGAATATTGGTCGCTTTGGCGGTGAACGACACCGAGTTGTGCGCTTTACCTGCATCAACAGGAACCGCCCCTGGAATGTCACGATCCGCGCCGACCGCGAGCACTGGCGTCCATAAACCGTTGGCCTGTTTTTTTCGGGTTTCGGCTCCATCCGCATCCTTGTAAGTCAGCGGATTGTTGCGCACCATCCGGTACAGATTAAGACCGTCGATAGCACCCGCCGGATCCGGGTTAAGCCACCGCTGCAAGCCAGGCATGTAATAGCGATAACCGTAGCAGTACAGCCCCGTCGCATCCCGTTCCTTGCCCGAATAACGAATGGTTTTGTAACTGACTTCGGTGTCCTTGCTCCACGCCGTCTCACCGAAGGGATCAAAGGTTTCCTGACTGATAATCCGGGCATCCTTGCCCAGTTCCAGACTGGTCGATCCCAAATGATCAGTAAGGCTGTAGCGATAATGGTCATTGGCACTACCGGGCAGTGCACTTTCCCAATGCAGCACGCGCACACTGTTGAGTACACCCTCGGCGATGATCACTTGCAGCTGTTCTGCAGTACCGGTGTTGCTGCGCAGTTCCAGTCCTGGCAAATAGCGCACGTCGTAAACCAGGCCACGGATGTTTGTCTGCAACGAGCGAGTTTTGCGCACCCTCAAGCCTCCACCGTCGTAGACATATTGTTCAACATCATTGCGCTCATCGCCCCGCTCCACAGGAGTCACCGACTGCAGTTGATTACGCAGACTCCACATCAGTGGCCGCCCAGGCTCCAGTGCCCGCAGGTTGCCTCGGGGATCGAATGCCGCCGTGATTTCATCTTCCGTGGGCGGAACATCATCTCTGTAAGGTAGACAGCGATTGCTGAAAAGAGAGGCTTTCATCTTGCGACCGTTACGCACGCCGACATGAGTCAACTCCAGCAGGTTGCCGGACTCGTCGTAGCGGTAGGTCTGGCGGTAGTTACTCAGCGCCGCCGGATCGAAACGTTGAATGGTGGCTGGGCCTTGGCTCGCAGAGCCCGCCTCCCAGCCGGTTGCATCCCTCAGCTGATAAAGGCTGTCGTAGTTGAAACGACTGATCGGATCGATGCGTTGATTGGCGAAATAGCGGATCGGCAGGGCCTTGTCCTCAATGCTCAGTACGTTGCCCATCGCATCATAGTCATAGAGCAAATGTTGCAATGCTTCACCAGCGCTGTTGGCGGCGTAGCGCTTCAGCAAGCGACCGTCTTCGGGTCGATAAGTCAATGTCGTCACGACGCCATTAATCGCCCGTTCGTACTCGACTTGCCCCTGCGCGTTATAGCGGATATCGCTCACCAGCGTTCGCGGTTCAGATTGGTGCTTCAATTGCAGGTGACTGGCCCGCAAGCGCCCATCGAGTGACAATTCACTGCCTTGGCGATTGCCCCGTGCATCGAGCTGGTCGATCACTTGGCCCAGCGGCCCGAAACGCCATAGGGTTGTTGCCCCCTCGCCGGGTTCCAGTAACCGGCTCCGTTCAGCCACCGATTCGGGCCAGTCAGG
The DNA here is from genome assembly GCF_900187475.1 of Pseudomonas sp. Irchel s3h9. Taxonomy (NCBI): domain Bacteria; kingdom Pseudomonadati; phylum Pseudomonadota; class Gammaproteobacteria; order Pseudomonadales; family Pseudomonadaceae; genus Pseudomonas; species Pseudomonas sp. Irchel s3h9. The sequence continues at coordinate 80,076 of NZ_FYDH01000023.1, forward strand.
AGTCACCGGATCCTGCGTGAATTGCCGGATGTTTTCAGTGCATTGACCGCTGATGGCAAAGGCTTCCAACAACACGCTGCCCGCCGGGTCGTCATGGCGAAGTAGTTGCCCGAGCTGGTTGCGGACCGGGTCAGCGACGCCGGGCTGGCCGTACAGGAAACGTTCGACGCAGCGTCGCGGTTGGGTCTGTCCTTCTTCGAATACCACCATCGGACGCAACAACTGATCGTATTGCACTTCGCGCGAGGTACCGCGGCTGTCCCACTCGAACAGCACTTGCTGAGCGAGCCCGGGCAAGGCGATTTGCCTTCCGGCATCAACGCTGTCCGAGCGCAGTACTTGTCGGCTCAACGCAAACACCGTGGTCAGGTTGGCGCGGACCAGCGAATCGTCTGCGTGCAGGGTCCATAACCGCGGATCCCACTGAGCGACCGGCCGCCCCGCCGGATCATGAAAGGTGCGGTGCACCAGAGCCTGAGCCGGGCCAATCTCTTCGCTGCACCAATAATCGACCGTACGTATCGACAGTCCACGCGGGTCGCGCACCAGCAGTGACGGTGTTTTGCTATGCACGCCCACGATATCCCTCCGCAACCATAGCGTCCTTTTGTCTGCCAGTAGCAAAGCAACTCGAGGCGCACATGCCAACTGTCAGAAATTACAGTCCCGACCAACGGTGCAGTGGTTTGACAGCCGAATGTCCATTCCGACAGCCCTTCGGTAGGATGGTGTGCACGAACTCAAGGAGCGTTCCAACATGTTCATCGGCATTCTGCTGGTCATCACCTGGTTGATCCTGCTGTTGCGCTACCCGGCCAAAGCTTTGCCGGTTTCGGTGGCGGCGGCGATTGGCCTGGGTTTTGTGGCCATGTGGGTGGTGTGGCTGGACAACCGCGAGGTCAAGCAACTGGCGCGTCTTGAGATGCGTATCGCTTACGCCCCGGAACAATGCCCGGCCGATCGTCCGCTGCAACTGAAAATGAAAAACGGCAACGACGTGCCCCTGACCGAACTGCGCTGGCGCATCGCTGCCTACGCGCCGGGCGACACGGTCAATCTGGCCGACAACCAATACACCGCCCCGCGCTATCGTGGCCCCGGCGAATTGCAGGCCGGCGGCGACTGGGAAGACTGCCTGCCGATGCCGCCGCTACGCTCCGGTTATCGCCCGCAAACCCTGGAGTTTCGCGCCGAGCGATTGCAAGGTAGCTTCTCCGACTGATCCCCTCCCACGATTTTTTGCACAAGGAAAGCGCCATGCCCGTTGCGTTGATTACCGGTTGTTCCAGCGGCATCGGCCGCGCCCTCGCCGATGCGTTCAAAGCTGCTGGCTACGAGGTCTGGGCCAGTGCGCGCAAGGCTGAAGACGTGGCGTTGCTGGCGTCGGCCGGGTTCACCGCCGTGCAACTCGACGTCAATGACAATGTGGCGCTGGAGCAGCTTGGCGAGCGGATCAACCAGCAACACGGCGGCCTCGATGTGCTGATCAACAATGCAGGGTATGGCGCCATGGGGCCTCTGCTCGACGGCGGCGTGCCGGCGATGCAACGCCAGTTCGAGACCAACGTGTTTTCGATTGTCGGGGTCACGCGCGCGCTGTTCCCGGTGCTGCGCCGGGCCAAGGGTCTGGTGGTGAATATCGGCAGTGTTTCAGGGGTTCTGGTCACGCCGTTCGCCGGTGCCTATTGCGCATCGAAAGCGGCGGTGCATGCGTTGAGCGATGCACTGCGCATGGAGCTCGCACCGTTCGGCATTCGCGTTATGGAAGTTCAACCGGGGGCGATCCAGTCGAGTTTTGCCAAGAACGCCGGGCATGAAGCTGAGCAGTTGATCAATGAACAATCGCCGTGGTTTCCACTGCGTGAGGGCATTCGCGCGCGGGCCAAGGCGTCGCAGGACAAGCCGACCCCGGCCAGTGAGTTTGCCGCTGAACTGTTGAAGGCTGTGCAGCAGAGCAAACCGCCACGGCGGGTTCGTATTGGTAATGGCAGCCGGGCGTTGCCGTTGTTGGCGGCGTTGCTGCCTAAAGGGTTGCTGGAGTGGACATTGATGAAGCGGTTCGGGTTGCGCGCAAAGCTCTGAGACCGGGTTGACGCTTTCGCGAGCAGGCTCGCACACATTGGATATCTGTCATGCCGAAGGTCCCCTGTGGGAGATTCTATGGTTGAGGGGAAGCCCTCAACTGACTTTTGTCTGGTATTCGCTTTGCCCTTTCAGCAAGGCGAATACCACCCGAGCAAGTTTGCGAGCCAGCATCACCAACGCCTGCGTGGTG
>NZ_FYDH01000009.1:0-309470 GCF_900187475.1 Pseudomonas sp. Irchel s3h9
AAAAAGGAAGGAAAGTATTAATATCGCGCATAAGAACGCCGGTTTGTTAGATGTGTTTGCTCGCACGAACATCATCAATCAAATCGGCGTTCTTGTTTCTGTGTTTCCCGGGATTCCGTGAAGAACCTTTTTTCATCCACAAACTTCGCTACGGCTTGGCCGCCACGCTTCGCACTTCAATCTGGTCGAGCGTCCCTTCCACCATCAATCTCACCCCGTCCGCCATTCTGCTCAGGGCCAGTGCCACCGAGCGGCGGGAGCCGTGGAGGTCGTCGGCGAGGTCACAGGCGATGACGCTGATGGACAGCAGGTCTTCGGAGGCGTTGGCCATGAGGGCTTCGGCGTCGGTGCCGGGGGAGAGTTTGAAGAGGCCGTTCTCACGTTTGGGATGTGGTTCGACGGCTGGTTTGAAATGGTGGTCGAGGGCGCGCTCGGCGGCTTCGTGGAATTTCTTCGAATTGGGGGATTCGTAGGGCGAGGTTGCTTCCGCGCTGAATGTTTCATCGGTCATCGGTGTAAATCCTGAGCAGTTAATTGATTTCCCCGAGTTCGGACTTGCACATCCGGCCACCGATTTTGCGGCGACACACAAAGCCTATCTATAGCCAGCCAACTCGCCTAGTTCATGGGCAGCACCGCACTTTGCAGGAAATTTCCCATAGATTCGCGGGGCGGAAGATCAAAAGATCGCAGGCTTCGCCAGCTCCTACAGGGATGTGTTTCAACAGGTGTAGGAAAGGTGAGTGGTGAGACGCAGAGCGTCTCGGGATGCATTCCCACGCGGAGCGTGGGGACGATCAGTCGGCGAGCGCTGAATCGTGACTTGGCGGTCATCGTGCGGGAAATAGTCTGCATCCTCTTCCAACAGCGTCAGATACTGGCGTTATCGTCCGAATCCCTTACACTGCCCCGGCCGTTCATTTTCCTTTTGAGGCTGTGCGCATGAAATTTCGTTTTCTTCTGTGGATGATGGGTTTGTTGATGGGTAAGGCCAGCCGGACAAATCCTGCGTTCCAGCAGCAGTTGGGTGACAAGGATCTGGTGTTTCAGCTGCAGACGCTGGATGGGAAAGTGGCGCGGCATTTCGTGGTCAAGGATCAGCGCATCACCAGCAAGTCTGGCGTGGTGGCGGAGCCGGCGTTTGCGATTGCGTTTAAAGATGCCGGTTATGGCTTTGCGACGATGCAGGCGAAGAACAAGCAGTTGGCGTTTATGCAGGGCATTCAGGACAAGTCGATCCAGCTTAAGGGCAACCCTGCGCTAGTGATGTGGTTTCAAGGGTTGATGAAGTATTTGAAACCAAGAAAGGCGAAGGCTAAAGCTTAAGAAGTCGTTGACTTGAACAAACCCATGCACGCGCACTGAATAACGGTGCGCTTGTCTTGTAAGGCCATTACTCAGGCTCGCAAAGACAGCCGAACTGTCATTTCTATCAGGTGTTTCGTGCACAGGCGCGATGCTCTACTCAAGTTCCAGTTCCGGCATTAAGGGACTTAACTGACTTGATGGAGCAAGCTCATGACGCAGACACACAGTATTTCGATCCCTAGGTCTCTCGATCCGACATTTGCTCAGGATGGCGTGCTGACCTTACCGATACCTGGTATCGCGGGCGACGAAGCGGCGGCGGTCCTGGCGCTCCCCGATGCAAAATTACTCGTTGCGATACCTTTAACGGGAGCGAATGCCCCGGTTGCCATTGCGAGGCTGAATGACGACGGTTCGCTGGACGAAACCTTCGGTCCGGCGCGCAGAGGTTTTGTTGAAATAGCGCTGGAAGGGGCTCGGATCAGCTATGTATCCGGTCTCGATGCGCTTGAGGATGATGGTTGGCTGATACACCTTCAATATTCCTCGACTACCTCCAATGACGTTGGCCTTGCACTGGTCCGCCTGAAAAATACCGGTGAACTGAACGAGGCGTTCGGCACCAACGGCATGCGGTTTATCTCCCATTACGGCAATCCCCATCCCGCTAGCGTGCCGCGTGAGGCAAGTCACCCGAACACCGGATCCTCACAGACTGCCCACCTCCCATCACGATCAACGGCCCGGCAGGTGGATGGCAAAATCGTCCTGCTCCATTTCGTGTTTTTTGATGATGCACCACTGCCGGCGGGTGTTGTGATTCGTCTGCTAGCGGATGGGTCACTCGATCAATCATTCAACGGTTCGGGCTATGTGGTTGTGGATGTCGCCACATCGAATAACGTCTACGGCATCACCATTCAAGCCGATGGCAAGGTGCTGGTCTGCGGTTCATACCAGGACGGATCGGGAGGTCGTGGAGTTTTTCTGGCGCGTCTGGACGCAAGTGGCGCGCCGGACAGTCAATTCAACAACGGTGTGGCCGTGTTGATGCCCGATGATGAAGGCGAGAGTTTTCTGCAATCGATTTCGGTACGTGAAGGCGATGGCAGGATTATCGTCGCGGGCCAAGCTCTGCGTAATGGTCTCGACGGTGGGTTGATCGCTGCATTCACGACCAGCGGCGCGGCCAACCTTGTGTTCAATGGTGGCAAGCCGCTGTTTTCGCCGTTACTAAAAGGGTTGGCATGGACGCACACCTCACAGGTGGGTGGTTCGATCGTTGTTGTCGGTCAGGGTGAATCAGCCATGGTGACGGCGCGCTTCCTTGCTGATGGAAAACCGGATACGGCTTTCAACGGTACGGGGCATGCGCTGTTTGAAGACAGCGCAGGGGAAGCCTTTGCGCGAGGTTTGGCCGTCATGGGGGACAGCCGGATCGTGGTGTGCATCGAACTCTCCGTCCATTCTGATCTTCCCAACGTCCCTGGGCGTTTCGTGCGCTATCTGGCGGGCACGCCATCCTTGAATAACGATCCGACCTTCGGCGACGGTGGCATCCTCAGATTTCCATTCCCGGAATTCTCGGGATATGACGTCAGGGCGCTGCTGGCGCTGCCGCAAAACAAATTGTTGGTTGCCGTTCGCCTTTCAACGCCCGGTGCGCCTACGCGGATCGTTCGTCTGCTTGAAGACGGTGTTCTCGACTCAGCTTTCGGTGGAGAAGGCTCCGGCTACGTCGAGATCAGGCTGAAAGAAAATTTTTACATGAGCCGGATCCTCGGGTTTACACCGCTGAGCGATGGCGGCTGGCTGGTTCGTGCTCAGTACACGGAAGAGGGCGCGAATAACTCGACGGGTCTGGTGCTGGTCAGACAGCGCGAGGACGGCCAACTGCAGACGTCTTTCGGGGAACAAGGTGTGCTCTATCTTCCCTACGCGAAGATGGGCGGCGGCGGATATACCGGGGTGGTGCAAGCGTCTGCCAGCGGTGCCGCAGGGGCTGGCGCAGCAGGGATGGTCGCTCAACAACTGGACGAAAAAATCGTCGTGGTCAGTAACGTTGAGGATGCTTCCGGCCGGACAAAAGGTATCGTTCTGAGGTTCGATCCGAATGGCTCACCCGATACGACCTTCAACGACACGGGCTTTGCGTTCTTAGAGCTTGCAGAGATTTCGCCTTCTGACATCGTTGCGCAAGCGGCCGCGACCCAGGCTGACGGCGCCGTGGTGATCTGCGGCAATTACTTTGCGGTGAGTGCGCATGGCGCCTTCGTTACTCGTTTCGACGCTACGGGTAAGGTTGACACAGGTTTTGGAATCAAAGGCGCGGTGGACGTGCCCCACGATCAATGGATAAGCCTGGACGTTGCGGCAATCGTCGACGACAAGATTGTTGTGGCCGGCGGTGCGGCGGTGGAGGGCGTCTCTCAGGGCTTGATTGCGGTGCTCAATCTCAGTGGCTCCTACAATCGGGTGTTCAATGATGGTCAACCACTGATTTCGTCACCTGTGTCCCAAGGCGTCAGATGGTTGCATTGCGTGCCGCGTACGGACGGTTCAGTCATCGTTTGCGGTAACAGTGGCACTGGCGCGCTTGATGAGAATCTCAGCGCGGTCACCGCACGCTTTCTGGCGGATGGTTCTCCAGACTCCTCTTTCTTTGGTTCGGGATTTACCGTTTTCAATGAAAGCGCGGGTTTCGAATACCCCCACGGCATGGCGGTAATGGACGATGGGCGCATCGTGGTGGGCGGAGTGTATTTCACCGACTCTGGGTACGATAAAGGCTGGGTGATCCGTTACCTGGACAAGTCGGCTTAAGCCGCAGGTTGGCCCATCGCGGGCAAGCGTCGCTCCAACTGGAGGTCGCTTGCCCGCTTTGCATTCAGGCCTGGCTGAACTGCGAAGCCAGTTCGCGCAATAACACCTCGGCCTCAAGCACTTTACTGACGACGTCGTTGGCCTTGTCGCGAGTCAGGCCGACGCGGTCGAGCAGGGCGTCCGGGATGTCTTCATCCGGGCCGGAGCCAATCCCGCGGCTGCGCAGCAAGCGCACGGCCAGGCAGACGAGGTTCGGGTATTCGGCGTAGGCGCCGTCGTAGCTTGGGTCGTGCTGGAAGCGCAGGGCGGTGGCCAGCTCATCCGGCATGTCCCAGTAGCGCATCAGCCACGAGCCGATCTGTTCACGGCTGATACCGAGCAGATGTTGCTCGATGTAGCTGTGGCACAGGTGCGGGTTGACCTCCAGGTGGCGGCAGATCAGCGAGAAGTGCGGCGGAAAGACGTGGGCCAGCAGCAGGTAACCGAAGTTATGCAGCAGACCGGCCAGATACGTCAGGCCGGCTTCCGGGCGCTGGGCGCGCGGCATGGCACGGGTCAGACCTTCGATGACGGCGGCGGTGTAGATCGACTGCTGCCAGTACGGCGTGGTTTGTTGGGGATGGTCTTTCGGCAGGCTCAGGGTCTTGCCGAGGGCCAGGCCCAGCGCGAGGTTGATCACCAGATCGAAGCCGAGTACGCGAACGATCGCGTCTTCCACCGAACGGATCTTGCCCGGCGAGGCGTAGTACGGCGATGCCGCCCAGCTCACCACTTGCGCGGCCAGCGCCGGGTCGGTTTCAACGACGCCAGTGATGTCGTCGATGGTGGCGTTGGGGTCGACGCGCAGTTTGATGATTTTTTGCGCGGTTTCGGCCAGCGGCGGAATCTCGATGGTCGCTTCCAGACGCTGCTGAATGCGCCGCGCGGTGAACGCTTGCACGGCCTGGGTGATTTCCTCGCGGTCATCGTCCGGGCGGTCGAGGTTCGGGCGGATGCTGCTCAGGGCTTCGCCGAAGTTGGCGGCGCTGGCCTTGGTCAGCATGGTCTTGAAGTCTTCGCTGGCGATTTCCAGCAGCAGGCCCGGCTCGCCGGAGTTGATCAGCAACTTCGGTTCGCGCAGCAGGCTTTCTTCGTAGAGGCACGGCGAGCTGGTCAGCGCTGGCAGGCCCGGCAGCAGGCTCAGGCTGTGTTTGCCGAGCATCTTTTCCAGGCGCTCGGTGGACACGGCAGTCAGACGCCGGCCAGTGAGTTCGGCGAGGCGGTTGAGGTCGAGCAATTGGCTCTGCGGAAACAGCACCATCAGCGCGCCGACGGCGTCGTCCAGCAACACGGCTTGTACCTTGCGCGATGCATTGAGGCCGTGGTGGTCGAGCACTTCTTCGTAGGCGATGCCCAGCTTGCCTAGCAGCAGCCGAATAACAGACGGCGCGTGCGGGGATTCGGGGGCGAGAGCGGCTTCGGTCATGGTCTGTATCCGTTTTTGAAACAATGGCAGGAGTATAACCAGCTTGGTCGGAACGATCTGTCAGAAACTGCGACGGTGCTCACACTTGGCCGTATTGCTGCCCGTGACGCAACCAGCGATCGAGTAATGGGCTGACGTGGGTTGGCCAGCGTTCCAGCAAGGCTTGCGCGGCGTCGCGGACGGCGGGCAGCAGGTCGGCGTCGCGCATCAGGTCGGCGACTTTGAATTGCAGCAGACCGGTCTGGCGGGTGCCGAGCATTTCCCCGGGGCCGCGCAGTTCGAGGTCTTTTTCGGCGATGACGAAACCGTCGTTGGTTTCGCGCATGATGCCCAGGCGCTGGCGACCGATCTGCGACAGCGGCGGATGGTAGAGGAGCACGCAATGGCTGGCGGCGCTGCCCCGGCCAACGCGGCCGCGCAACTGGTGCAGTTGCGCGAGACCGAGGCGCTCGGGGTTTTCGATGATCATCAGGCTGGCGTTGGGCACGTCGACGCCGACTTCGATCACCGTGGTGGCGACCAGCAGTTGCAGGTTGCCGGCCTTGAACTCGGCCATGACGGCGGCCTTCTCGACGGGTTTCATGCGCCCGTGAATCAGCCCGACTTTCAGTTCACCGAGGGCGAGAGTGAGGTCTTCGAAGGTGGTTTCGGCGGCCTGACAGGTCAGCTCTTCCGACTCTTCAATCAGCGTGCACACCCAATAGGCCTGACGGCCCTCGGCGCAGGCACCGCGCACGCGTTCGATGACTTCGACGCGACGGGTGTCGGTGACCAGCACGGTGTTGACCGGGGTGCGCCCGGGTGGCAGTTCGTCGAGGATCGAGGTGTCGAGGTCGGCGTAGGCGCTCATCGCCAGCGTCCGCGGAATCGGCGTGGCAGTCATGATCAGTTGATGCGGGCACATGCGCCCGCCGACGCCTTTCTGCCGCAGCGCCAGACGCTGCTGCACGCCGAAGCGGTGTTGTTCGTCGATGATCACCAGCGCGAGGTTCTTGAACTGCACTTCGTCCTGGAACAGCGCGTGGGTACCGACCACCATCGGCGTGCCGCTGGCGATCTGCTCCAGCGCGGCGACGCGGTTCTTGCCCTTGAGCTTGCCGGCCAGCCATGCGACTTCAATGCCCAGCGGCTCGAGCCAGCGCTTGAAGGTGATGAAGTGCTGTTCGGCGAGAATCTCGGTCGGCGCCATCAGCGCGACCTGATAACCGGCCTCCAGCGCTTGCAACGCGGCGAGGGCGGCGACCACGGTTTTGCCGGCGCCCACGTCGCCTTGAATCAGTCGTAGCATCGGTTCGTGCTGGCTGAGGTCGTAGGCGATTTCATTGCCGACGCGCTGTTGCGCACCGGTCGGGTTGAAGCCGAGGTTGGCCAGATATTTCGGCGGCAGCTTCGTCGCTTTCGGCATCGCTGGTGCGCGCAGTGAACGCATGCTTTCGCGCAGACGTTGCTGTGACAGTTGGTGCGTCAGCAGTTCTTCGAAAGCGAGGCGATGCTGCGCCCAGTGATGGCCGAGGGCGAGTTCGTCGACGTCGGCATCGGCGGGCGGGTTGTGCAGGTAGCGGATCGCATCGGCCAGTGGCGCCAGTTGGTAGTCGCGGGCCAGTTCGGTTGGCAGCCAGTCGGGCAAGGTGTCTGGCTTAAGCATTGTCAGCGTCTGCAGGCACAACTGGCGCAGACGCGCTTGGGTCAGGCCTTCGGTGAGCGGGTAGACCGGGGTCAGGGTTTCATCTACTGGCGGCGGTTCGTCACCGGTGATGGCGCGGTACTCCGGGTGGTAGATTTCCAGGCCGGACGCACCGGGCCGGGCTTCGCCGTAGCAGCGAACCCGCGTGCCGCGCTTGAGGCCTTCTTTCTGTGCGTTGCTGAAATGGTAGAAGCGCAGGCTGAGGCCGCCAGTGCCGTCCTGCAGGCGTACGACGAGGCTGCGCCGGCGACCCATGACCACGTCGGCGCCGCTGACGGTGCCTTCGACCACGGCGTCCTGCCCCGGCCGCAGCGCGCCGATCGGCACCACACGGGTGCGATCCTGATAACGCAGCGGCAGGTGAAACAGCACGTCCTGAAGGTTCTCAAGACCGACCTTGGCCAGTTTCTCGGCCATGGCTTCGCCGACACCCTTGAGTGCCGTCACCGACACTTGCGACAGCTCCGTCATGACGCTCGCTTAACCGGCTGTAACCGGTGCCGCTGGCTTGGCCACCGAACACAGGCGAATGGAGTCGGCGAGGATCTCGATGGCTTTTGGCCGTGGGAAGCTCGCGCGCCAGGCAATGGCCACGGTGCGGAACGGCACCGGCGGCGACAGTGGGCGCACTTCGATCACGCCGGGGGCGTAGTGATGGCTGTCGACCGCCGACAGCGGCAGGATCGAGATGCCCAGACCGGACGCGACCATGTGGCGGATGGTTTCCAGCGAGCTGGATTCAACCGTGGTGTGCTTGGCGCCATCGTTGCCCTTGGTCAGGGTCGGGCAGGCTTCCAGCACTTGGTCGCGGAAGCAGTGGCCTTCGCCGAGCAGCAGCAGGCTCTTGTCGTTGAGCAGGCCGGCGTCGATGGTTTCTTTTTGCGTCCACGGGTGCTGGGCCGGCATCAAGACGTAGAACGGCTCGTCGTAGAGCGGCAGGGTCAGCACGTCGGCTTCGTTGAACGGCAGGGCGATGATGATCGCGTCGAGCTCGCCGTTGCGCAGTTTGTCGCGCAGCACGTGGGTGAAGTTTTCTTCGATGTACAACGGCATCTGCGGGGCGACCCGGTGCAGTTGCGGAATCAGGTGTGGGAACAGGTACGGGCCGACGGTGTAGATCGCGCCGACTTTCAGCGGCGCGGTCAGCTGGTTCTTGCCGGCCTGGGCCAGTTCGCGGATGCCTTGCGCTTGCTCGAGGACTTTCTGCGCCTGGGCGACGATGCCTTCGCCGACCGGGGTCAGGCGCACGGCGCTTTTGCTGCGCTCGAAAATCAGCACACCGAGTTCGTCTTCAAGCTTTTTCACGCCCACCGACAAGGTCGGCTGGCTGACGTGGCAACGTTCGGCGGCGTGGCCGAAATGCTGCTCTTGGGCGAGGGTAACGATGTAGCGTAATTCTGTGAGGGTCATAGCAAGCGTCCATGAAGATGCGGGCCAAGCATACCGGCTGCAATCGATAGACGCACGTTATCAGACTGAGTGTGGAATGCGACTATGGCAAAAAGCAAAAGATCGCAGCCTTCGGCAGCTCCTACATTGGAATGCGATCCTTTGTAGGAGCTGCCGGAGGCTGCGATCTTTTGATCTTGCTACTTAGCGGCGGCGTTCGAGGGAGTAAACAAACGGCGCCACAATTTCAATCGAGCCATTGGTCAACATGTCGGCCGGTGGCTTGGGCAGCGGTTGTGCGCGGCGGATCATTTCCAGGGTGGCCCGGTCCAGATCGGCGTTGCCCGAGCGGCCCACCAGTTCGAACGACAGCACATTACCTTCGGCATCCACTACGAAGCGCAGGCGGTTCAAGCCTTCCTTGCCCCGTGCCTGTGCACTTTGCGGGTACTTTTTGTACTTGGCCAAATGCGCGAGCAGGGTGCCTTGCCAGCTGGCCTTGGCTGCCAACTGTGCCGGCGACGGGCCGGGCGCCGGTGCAGCGGATTTCTCCGTCGGTGCCGGGGTCGGTGGTGTATCGGCCGGTTTCTCCTCGGAAGGTTTTTCCTTCGGCGGATCTGGCAGCTTCTTCTCGACCGGCTTCGGCGGTTTAGGCTTGGGCTTTGGCTTGGGTTTTTGCACCGCGATTTCAGCTTTCGGTGCTTCGGCCAGTTTCGGAATCGGCAACTCTTCAACCGGAGCCGGTGGCTGCGGCGGTGTGACGACTTTCGGCGGAGCAGGCGGTGGCGGGGCCGGAACCGGGGCCAGCTCGACCATCATTGCCTGTGGGGGCAATTCGATGGGCGGGCGGGCGGTCCAGTTCAGCGCCAGCGCGATGGCCAGCGCGTGAACGCCCAGCACCACGGCCAGGCTACCGCTGTAACGCGTCAGCTTATGGCGCGTCGTGATCATTTCTTGGCTGCCGTCTCAAGTCCGACCAGACCGACCTTCAGGTAACCGGCGGAGCGCAGCTTGTCCATCACGCTCATGAGGTCGCCGTAATCCACGCCTTTGTCGGCCTGGAAGAAGATGGTGGTGTCTTTCTTGCCCTGAGTCTTGGCGTCGAGCACGGCGCCAAGGGTTTCGGCTTTCACTTCATCGTCGCCGATGTACAGGCGCTGGTCAGCCTTGACGCTGAGGAACACCGGTTTCTCTGGCCGCGGCGCCGGTTTGGCGGTCGAGGCAGGCAGGTCGACTTTGATGTCCACGGTGGCCAATGGAGCGGCCACCATGAAGATGATCAACAGCACCAGCATCACGTCGATGAACGGCGTGACGTTGATTTCGTGGTTCTCGGCCAGATCGTCGTCTGCGCCTTCTTTCAAATGCAGGCCCATGGCCGATTACCCCACTTTCACCATGTGCGGTTGCGAGCTGCGCTCAGGCTGGTGATCGAGGTCGCGGCTGACCAGCAGCAGAACTTCTGCCGACGCGTCGGAAACCTGCGCCTTGTAACCGGCGATGGAACGGGCGAAGACGTTGTAGATCACTACCGCAGGAATCGCCGCAACCAGGCCCAATGCAGTGGCCAGCAGTGCTTCAGCAATACCGGGCGCTACGACAGCAAGGTTGGTGGTCTGGGTTTTGGCGATGCCGATAAAGGAGTTCATGATGCCCCACACGGTACCGAACAGGCCGACGAACGGCGCGGTGGAACCGATGGTGGCGAGGACGCCAGTGCCGCTGCTCATGTTGCGACCGCAGGCAGCTACCAGACGCTCGAGGCGGAAGCTGACGCGTTCCTTGATGCCTTCCTTCTCGCGGCTGTTGACCGACAGGCGCATCTCTTCGAGGGCGTCGTGCACCAGCAGGTTGGCGAGGGTGCCTTCCTTGCCGGCAGTGGTACTGGCTTCTTTAAGGGTGGTGGCTTTCTTCAGGGCGGCGATCTCGCCACGCAGGCGACGCTTGGCGCCCATCAGCTCGAAGCCTTTGGCGATCCAGATGGTCCAGGTGATGATGGAAGCGATGGCCAGACCGATCATCACGATTTTCACGATGATGTCGGCGTTCTGGTACATGCCCCACGGCGACAGGTCGTGGGCCATGCCCAGGCTGTTGTCGGCTTCGAGAACTTCAGGTACGTCGGCAGCGTCTACCGCTTGCACTGGATCAGTGGCAGCGGGAGCAGCGGCAGGCGCGTTGGCGGCCGCTGCGTGCTGTTCGGTCGCGGCCGGGGTAGCTGGCGCTTGTGCGTCGGCGAACGCGGCGGTCGGTGCCAGCATCATGCTGAGCAGCAGAGCCGCCAGCGCGCTCCAGGCGCGAGGTCGATTGGTTGGCGAAGCGGGGATTTGATTGCGTGTCATGCTGGCCGGACCTGAGATAGAAAAACGTTGATGCTCTTCCAGGCCTCGTGAGGCCGAGAACAAAAGTGAGGTGCATTATTGCAAGTAATTCTTGTTAACAAAAGTAATAGAGTATCTTTTTTTCCTTCATTGCTAGCCGCCCGTCCTTTGCCAGCGCTAGTCTGTGTCTTTCCGATAGGAGTTTTTTGATGTCCGCGCCTTCTGTTTTGATTGCCGGTTGTGGTGATGTCGGCAGTCGTCTGGCCAGGCAATTGCTGGCGGCTGGTTGGGAAGTTCATGGCTTGCGCCGGGATGTTTCGAAGCTGCCCGACGGGGTGATTGGCGTTGCCGGCGACTTGTTCAATGAGGACTGCCCGGCGACCTGGCCGGTGGGTGCCGTGGACTATCTGGTGTATTGCACTGCAGCGACTGATCACGATGAGGCCGGTTATCGCGCGGCTTATGTGCAGGGTTTGCAGAATGTCCTGAGCTGGCTCGACGACTATGGGCAGGTGCCTGAGCGGCTGATCTTCGTCTCCAGCAGCAGTGTGTATGGGCAGCAGGAGGGTGAGTGGGTCGATGAGAACTCAGAGACCATCGCTGCCGGTTATTCCGGGCGATTGATGCTGGAGGCTGAGCAGGTCGCGCTCAATAGCGGTATTCCGGCAAGCATTCTGCGTTTGACCGGGATCTATGGACCGGGCCGCGAGTGGCTGCTGACTCAAGTGCGTCGCGGCTATCGCGTGGCGGTCGAGCCGCCGCTGTATGGCAACCGGATTCATGCTGACGACGCGGCAGGGTTGCTGGCGTTCCTGTTGGAGAGAGATCGGCAGGGCGTGAAGCTGGAGGATTTCTACATCGGCGTCGACGACGCGCCGGCACCCTTGGCCGAGGTAGTGGGCTGGTTGCGTGAGTATCTGGGCGTTACCGAATGGTCGGAAGACGCCAGCGTGCGGCGCACGGGCAGCAAGCGTTGCAGCAATGCCCGGGCTAAAGCGTTGGGCTGGACGCCAATTTACCCGAGCTACCGCGAAGGCTATGCCGCGATCCTAGAAGGTAAATGCTGACTTCCTGACACCCCAAAACAACTGTAGGAGTGAGCCTGCTCGCGATGAGGTCATAACATTCAACACTTGTGCTGACTGTTACACCGCTATCGCGAGCAGGCTCACTCCTACAGGGGATATCTGCGAATTCAGAAGCAGGTTACTGCTTCTCCAGCAACCACTTGCGCTCGCCCGGCGTGTACTGCGGCATTTCATCTGCCAGCGCGGTGTTCACCGCCTGGAAAATCTCTAGCTCCTTGCCCTTGCGCGCAAAGATGTAGGCATTGCCCTGACCGTTGAGCTGCAACCACATGTTGTCGTTGGTGCTGCTCATCGAAGCGCAATCACCTGCCAGGCACAAGGCATAACGGTCGGCTCCTGGCAGCCCGGAGACCTGGCCGTCAGCCTGAAACTGCACGGTGCCGCCTTCGCCCTGACCGCTGGCGATTGTCCAGTTGCCGCCCATGTAGGCGGAATACAGTGCACGTTCGAAACTGGCACCGATCGGTGCGCCTTCCGGCACCGGAATCTGTGCACGGTCGAAAACCTGCTCCGGTTCGTTATCGCTGGCGGCTTGCTGCAGTTGCCCGCCGTCGCGTTTCAGCTCACTGGCGGAGCTGCCATAGAAGTCGACTTTCCAGGCGCCGGACTGTTCACCCAGCAGCCGTCCTTCGACGTTCTCAAAACCGTTGGTGTAGCGGGCCTGACTGGCCTTGGTGTTGACGTCCCATTCCAGGTTCGGGCCGTAGGCCTGAAGCGCTTCGCGCAGGGGGCCGCCCTTGGCTGCGGCATCGATCGCCACCTGATTGATCCAGGTGCCACTGATGTCACGGTCGGCAGGGTTGCTGGCGCAGCCGCCGAGGAAAATGGCGAGCAGCGGGAGAGCTAGCGCTTTGCGCATGGTGGAATCCTTTCAAAACCTTTTCTTGCAGAGCAGTCGGCGCGGCTTTGGAGGCCGCGCCGTGCGCATCACTCGATGACCAGAATGGCATCCATTTCAACCTGCGAACCCTTTGGCAGGGCAGCCACGCCGATGGCGGCGCGGGCCGGGTATGGCTGGTCGAAGTACTTGCCCATGATCTCGTTGACCTTGGCGAAGTGGCTCAGGTCGGTGAGGAAGATATTCAGTTTGACGATGTCCTTGAACGAGCCGCCAGCGGCTTCAGCCACGGCTTTGAGGTTCTCGAACACCTGGACGGTCTGGGCTTCGAAGCCTTCAACCAGTTCCATGGTTTTTGGGTCCAGAGGAATCTGGCCCGACATGTAAACGGTGTTGCCGGCCTTGATCGCCTGGGAGTAAGTACCGATGGCGGCCGGGGCCTTGTCGCTGGTGATTACGGTTTTGGTCATATATGACTCCTTGTAATAGGCAGGTTATGCACGCATGCGGGTGATGCGGATCACCCCGGTCAAGGCGCGCAGTTTCTTGATCACGCGGGCCAGGTGCACACGGTCGTGAACGCTGACCACCAACTGGACCACGCTGATGCGCCCATCGCGTTCGTCCATGCTGATTTTCTCGATATTGCCGTCGGCTGCGTTGACGCTGCTGGCCAGCAGGGCAATCAGGCCGCGCTGGTGTTCCAGCTCGACGCGCAGTTCGACGTTGAATTCGCCGGTGACATCCTTGGCCCACGAGAGCTGGATGCATTTTTCCGGGTTGTGCCTGATTTCACTGATGTTGCGGCAGTTGTCCAGGTGCACGACCATGCCTTTGCCCGCCGACAGGTGCCCGACGATCGGGTCGCCTGGGATCGGCGTGCAGCACTTGGCGTAGCTCAGCACCAAGCCTTCGGTGCCACGAATCGCCAGCGGGCCTTCCGGGCTTGGCAACTGTTCGCCTTCGCCGAGCAGGCGGCGGGCGACCACATAGGCCATGCGGTTGCCGAGGCCGATGTCTTCGAGCAGGTCCTCGATCAGTTCGAGGCGGTACTCGGTGAGCATCGCCTTGACGCGTTCGGCCGGGATCTTCTCCAGCGAACTGTCGAAACCGTTGAGCACCTTGTTCAGCAGGCGTTCGCCGAGGCTGATGGACTCGGAGCGACGTTGCAGTTTCAGCGCATGGCGGATGTGCGTGCGTGCCTTGCCGGTGACGACGAAATTGAGCCACGCCGGGTTTGGCCGTGCGCCCGGGGCGCTGACGATCTCGACTGTGGAGCCGCTTTGCAGTGGTTCGGACAGCGGTGCGAGACGGCGGTTGATCCGGCAGGCTATGCAGCTGTTGCCGACATCGGTGTGCACCGCGTAGGCAAAGTCGACCGCCGTGGAGCCTTTCGGCAGCTCCATGATCCGGCCTTTTGGCGTGAACACGTAGACCTCGTCCGGGAACAGGTCGATCTTCACGCTCTCGATGAATTCCAGCGAGTTGCCGGCACGTTGCTGCATCTCCAGCACGCCTTTGACCCACTGACGGGCGCGGGCGTGAGTGCCTTTTGGCTGCTCGTCACCGCTGGATTTGTACAGCCAATGGGCGGCGATGCCGTTGTTGGCCATCTCTTCCATTTCGCGGGTGCGGATCTGGATTTCGATCGGCACGCCATGCATGCCGAACAGCGTGGTGTGCAGCGACTGATATCCGTTGGCCTTGGGAATCGCGATGTAATCCTTGAAGCGCCCTGGCAACGGTTTGTACAAATTATGCACAGCACCCAGCACGCGGTAACAGGTATCGACCTTGTCGACGATGATCCGGAATGCATAGACGTCCATGATCTCGTTGAAGGCCCGACGCTTGCCGCGCATTTTCTTGTAGATGCCGTAGAGGTGTTTCTGACGACCGCTGACTTCGCCCTGGATGCCGTCGATGGCAAGGCAGTGACCGAGGGATTCTTCGATCTTGTTGACGATTTCCTTGCGGTTGCCCCGGGCGCGTTTGACCGCTTGGTAGATCCGCGCGGAACGCATCGGGTGCATGGCCTTGAAGCCAAGGTCTTCAAATTCGATACGAATGGCATGCATGCCCAGCCGGTTGGCGATGGGCGCGTAGATTTCCAGGGTTTCCTTGGCGATGCGTCGGCGCTTTTCGCCGGACAGCACTTCCAGCGTGCGCATGTTGTGCAGGCGGTCGGCGAGTTTGACCAGGATCACGCGAATGTCGCGTGCCATGGCCATGGCCATTTTCTGGAAGTTTTCGGCTTGGGCTTCGGCCTTGGTCTCGAAATTCATCTGGGTCAGTTTGCTGACCCCGTCGACCAGTTCGGCCACGGTTTCACCGAACTGCGCTTGCAGCGCTTCTTTGGCGATACCGGTGTCTTCGATCACGTCATGCAGCATCGCCGCCATCAGGCTCTGATGGTCCATGTGCATGTCGGCAAGAATATTGGCCACGGCAAGGGGATGCGTGACGTACGCCTCGCCGCTGCGACGGCGTTGACCGTCATGGGCTTGTTCGGCGTAGAAATACGCTCGGCGGACCAGGTTGACCTGGTCGTTGCCGAGGTAGGTCGATAAGCGATCGGCGAGGGCGTCTATGCTCGGCATGATAATTCCTGCCGTAAGCTGTGATCCCGCGCCGTGCTACGTCGACCAGGCATAGGCTTAGACGGCCTCGTTGGACTCGTCCTCGAACGCTGCAAACAGCGGCTCATCCTGGACGATTTCCTGCTCGGCGATGAACTCGTAGCTCATCAGGCCTTCAGCGATTTCACGCAGTGCGACAACAGTCGGCTTGTCGTTTTCCCACTGGACCAATGGCTCTTTGCCGCCGGTGGCCAGTTGACGGGCACGCTTGGTAGAGAGCATGACCAGCTCAAAGCGGTTTTCCACGTGTTCTAGGCAGTCTTCAACGGTTACGCGGGCCATGGTATTCCTCGGAGCGAATGCAATATGCGCGCTGCCCGGTTGGGCGAGCGGACTCAACAGTTTAAAAAATCACCAGCGATTAGGGAAGCGCTGATTTTTTGACCAAGCCCTTCAACGCGCTGCAAGCACCAATGTAAAGCGCTTGCAGCTGTTTTGGGAAGTGCTGATTATCCGAGCAATTCGGCCAGCAATTTGCCGAAACGTACTTGCTGGCGTTTCTGCTGGAGTTGATTGGCGCGGAAAATCGCCTTCAGATCGTCCAGTGCGTGAGCAAAATCGTCGTTGATGATCAGGTAGTCGTATTCGACATAGTGACTCATCTCGCTGACCGCTTCGCGCATCCGCCCGTCAATGATCTCGTCGCTGTCCTGGCCGCGATTGGTCAGGCGTTGGTGCAGGGCCTGAAGCGACGGCGGCAGGATAAAGATCGAGCGTGCTTGCGGCATCAGCTTGCGCACTTGCTCGGCGCCTTGCCAGTCGATTTCCAGAATCAGGTCGTGACCTTCGTCCAGCGTCTGCTGCAGGCGGCTTTGCGAGGTGCCGTAGAAGTTGCCGAAGACTTCGGCGCGTTCGAGGAAGTCGCCATGCTCGCCCATCTTCACGAACTCTTCGCGGGTCACGAAGTGATAGTTTACGCCGTCCACTTCACCCGGACGCATAGCGCGGGTGGTGTGGGAAACCGAAACGCGAATTTCCGGTATGGCATCGGTCAACGCCTTGACCAGACTGCTCTTGCCCGCGCCCGATGGCGCGGAAATGATGTACAGGGTGCCGGTGCTGTGGGTCATGTCGGGGTAGCCTTACTCAATATTCTGCACTTGTTCGCGCATCTGCTCGATCAACACCTTGAGGTTGACGGCGGCTTGGGTGCTGCGCGGGTCGAAGGCCTTGGAGCCCAGTGTGTTGGCTTCGCGGTTGAGTTCCTGCATCAGGAAGTCCAGGCGCCGACCAGCGGCACCGCCGGACTTGAGCACCCGGCGAACTTCGATGATGTGGGTGCTCAGGCGATCCAGTTCTTCGGCCACGTCGCTCTTTTGCGCGAGGATGACCATTTCCTGTTCCAGGCGCTGCGGATCCAGCTCGGCCTTCATGTCAGCGAAGCGATCGAGGACTTTCTGACGCTGGGTCGCGAGCATCTGCGGCACCAGTTCGCGCAGGGTCACGACGTCCTCTTCGATGGAGGTCAGACGCTCGTTGATCAGGCGTGCCAGCTCCGCGCCTTCGCGCTCGCGGCCGGCCTTCAGCTCTTTCAGGCCTTGATTGAAAAGCGCCAGTGCGTCGGCATTCAGCGCCTGCGGGTCGCTCGCATCGCCCACCAGTACGCCGGGCCAGGCCAGCACTTCCAGCGGGTTGAGTGCGGCAGGGTTTTTGATCAGCCCGGCAACGGTCTCGGCTGCAGCAACCAGCTGCGCGGCGCGCTCGCGATCGACTTGCAGGGTTTTGCCGGTGCTTTCTTCGGTGAAACGCAGGGTGCATTCGAGTTTGCCCCGCGACAGGCCCTGACGCAGCGCTTCACGCACCGCGCCTTCGAGGTCGCGAAACGACTCCGGCAGGCGCAGGTGGGGTTCCAGATAGCGGCTGTTCACCGAGCGCAGTTCCCAGCTCAGGGTGCCCTGTGCGCCGGCTTTTTCGACGCGGGCGAAGGCGGTCATGCTGTGCACCATGGCGGTGACCTCGCAAATGCAGATCGGCGCGAAACCTGTGTTCCGCAGGCGCGATATGTATGAATTTAAGCCGACTGGCAGCAAAGGCGCAGGATTGTAGCGCAGTGCGGCGAATGCGCCCAAACACACGGTGTGACAAAGGGCTGCATCCCGTCGGTAACGGGTGTTTCAGGGCCTTCGATCGTCGGGCTGGATTTTTAACGAGTGCCCACGCGCGGTGCAGCGCTCTATAATGCTCGGCAGTTTTCCGTCCCCAGTACAGGTATTCCCTATGAAACGTCCAAGTGGTCGCGCTGCCGATCAGCTCCGCTCGATCCGCATTACCCGCAACTACACCAAACACGCCGAGGGATCCGTACTGGTCGAATTCGGTGATACCAAAGTCATCTGCACCGTCAGCGTCGAAAACGGTGTGCCGCGCTTCCTCAAAGGCCAGGGCCAGGGTTGGTTGACCGCCGAATACGGCATGCTGCCGCGCGCCACTGGCGAGCGTAACCAGCGTGAAGCGAGCCGTGGCAAGCAGGGCGGCCGCACCCTGGAAATCCAGCGCCTGATCGGCCGTTCCCTGCGCGCTGCGCTGGACATGTCCAAGCTGGGCGATGTGACCCTGTACGTCGACTGCGACGTGATCCAGGCCGACGGTGGTACTCGCACGGCTTCGATCACCGGCGCCATGGTTGCACTGGTTGATGCGCTGAAAGTAATCAAGAAGCGTGGCGGCCTGAAGGGTGGCGATCCGCTCAAGCAGATGATCGGTGCCGTGTCGGTCGGCATGTATCAGGGTGAGGCTGTGCTGGATCTGGACTATCTTGAAGATTCCGCCGCCGAGACTGACCTCAACGTGGTGATGACCAGCACCGGTGGTTTCATCGAGGTGCAGGGTACGGCTGAAGGCGCGCCGTTCCAGCCTGAAGACTTGAACGCCATGCTGGAACTGGCCAAGCAAGGCATGAACGAAATCTTCGAACTGCAAAAGGCAGCACTGGCCGACTGAGCAGGTTCATAACCGCAAGGAGGACGCGATGAGTGACGAACAAGAGTTGCTGCCCAAACCGAGCCAGGAGGTTCGCCAGTGGGCGATGTTTTGTCATTTGTCGGCCTTGCTGGGGATCTGGATTCCGTTCGGCAATCTGATCGGGCCGTTGATCCTCTGGCAGATGAAGCGCGAAACGGACCCGTTCATCGACGCTCAAGGCAAGGAGGCGCTGAATTTTCAGATCACCGTCGCCATCGCCTCGTTGATCTGTTTCCTGCTGATGGTGCTGATCATCGGGTTCTTCCTGTTGGGGATACTGGCTATCGGTGCGCTCGTTTTGACCATCATCGCCGGTGTGAAGGCCAATGAAGGTTTTCCTTACCGATATCCGTTTACCTGGCGACTGATCAAATAAGGCGCTCGAAAAGTTTTAAAACAAATGCCCTGACCTGTCAGGGCATTTTATTAATGCAACAAAATTAATCGCTATTATGGGTAGGAATGATCTGATCGCGATGATCGGTCGATACTCTTTCTGTATATACACTTTTAGTCACAACTGCATCGGCTTAGTTAGGATTCATGGCCTTGGAATCAAAGGCGACGATTGTTAAAGTTGCTCGGATAATATTTCTCCTGAAATATTAAGATATATTCAAGCCATCGAAGGCTATTGAATTTCCGAGTAATCAGTGTTGAGACAATCAGCCGGTTCATGAGGTGCGTGCAGGTAAACAGCTCGCCTCTGAATATATAGCCAAGAATAATCCCAATGATTCAGCTCGATTTTTACGGAACACTTGTGGCCGCCTCCTTAGTTCTTTTGCTAGGGCGCGGGCTAGTTATGCGTGTTGGCTTCATGCGCAGTTACAATATCCCTGAACCGGTCGCGGGTGGCCTGGTAGTTGCCTTGATCTTGTTGCTGCTGCGAACGCTAAATATTGAAATTCGTTTCGATACTTCGCTGCAGACACCTTTGATGCTGGCCTTTTTTGCCACCATTGGTCTAAGTGCAGACTTTGCCAGCTTGAAGAAAGGCGGGCGCGTTGTCGGGATATTTCTGTTGGCAGTCACCGGATTGTTGGTGGTGCAAAATGCGATGGGGATCGGGCTGGCAACAATGCTCGGGCTCGATCCATTGATGGGACTGCTGACCGGATCGATCACCTTGGCGGGCGGTCACGGCACTGGGGCTGCGTGGGGTACGGTATTCAGTGAGAAATACGGTCTGGCCTCTGCCTCCGAGCTGGCGATCGCCTCCGCGACGTTTGGTCTGGTGCTGGGTGGTTTGATTGGTGGACCGGTTGCACGGTTGCTCATCAAGCGAGTGCAGGTGCCCGGTTGTCAGAATCAGCAAACGCCGCGGTTGCCAAGAGGCTTCGAGCAACCAAACAAAGAACGCTCGATTACCCCGTTTTCGTTTATAGAAACACTCGCCCTGATTGCAGTCAGCTTGTTGGCGGGCAATCTTCTGAATGGCTGGCTGCACGGTACTTCATTCGAGTTGCCGACGTTCGTTTGTGTTCTGTTTGTTGGCGTGGTCTTGCGCAACGGGCTTTCGGCGTTGGGTCTGTATCAGGTGTTCGAGCGTGAGGTGTCGGTGCTGGGTAATGTCAGCTTGTCGCTGTTTCTGGCGATTGCCCTGATGTCGCTCAAGTTGTGGGATCTGGCCGCACTGGCGTTGCCGATTTTCATCATTCTGGCTGTACAGGCGCTGGTCATGGCGTTGTTCGCGATTTTCGTGACATTCCGGATGATGGGGCGCAACTACGACGCGGCCGTGCTGGCGGCAGGGCATTGCGGTTTCGGATTGGGTGCGACGCCGACGGCGATTGCCAATATGCAGGCAGTGACGCAGCGTTATGGGCCGTCGCAGATTGCCTTTCTGGTGGTGCCGATGGTCGGAGCGTTTTTCATCGATATCATTAATGTCGTCGTGATCAAGCTCTACCTGACCTTACCGTTCTTCGCCGCTGTCTGAGTCCGAATCGGCTTGGCACTGACGCACAAAAAATGCCCGTATCTTGCGATACGGGCATTTTTAACTGCGAAACGACGCTTAGATGGTCAGCGTCCAGTCGTAGTCGACGATCAGCGGTGCGTGCTGCGAGAACCGTGGTTGACGCGGCAGGCGAGCACTGCGCACGAAGCGCCGCAGGCCCGGGGTCAGGATCTGGTAGTCAAACCGCCAGCCGAGATTGAGCATCTCGGCCTGTTCGTTGTCCGGCCACCAGCTGTACTGGTCGCCTTCGCGGCTGACTTCGCGCAGGGCATCGACATAGCCCATGTTGCCGACAATCTCGTCCATCCAGGCGCGTTCTGGCGCCAGGAAGCCCGGGGATTGCTGGCTGTCGCGCCAGTTCTTGATGTCGAGCTTCTGCTGCGCCACGTACAGCGAGCCACAATAAATGTACTCGCGACGTTTGCGCCGCTGTTTGTCCAGGTACTTGCCGAAGTCGTCCATGAGCTTGAACTTCTGGTTCAAGTCCTCATCGCCGTTCATCCCCGAAGGTAGCAGCAAGGTGGCAATACTGACTTTGTCGAAATCTGCTTGCAGGTAGCGCCCGTAGCGGTCGGCCGTCTCGAAACCGAGACCGCTGATGACAGCCTTCGGTTGCAACCGCGAATACAAAGCCACGCCGCCTTGGGCAGGGACTTCAGCATCGCAGGCATAAAGGAAGTAGCCATCCAGTTGGAAGGCTGGGTCATCCAGTTCAAAGGCGGAGGCACGGGTGTCCTGCAGGCAGATGACGTCGGCATTCTGTGCTTGCAGCCAACTGAGCAAACCACGCTCGACTGCAGCCTGAATACCATTGACGTTCACACTGATGATCCGCATAAATGGCCCCAAAAATCGCGTGCGTGTATGATACACGGCGTCAAGCTAATTAGCTAAATCCGTGGTATTTGGGGTTTTTTTCATGCAAGCGTATCAGCGCGATTTCATTCGTTTTGCCATCGATCGCGGCGTTTTGCGCTTCGGTGAGTTCACCCTGAAGTCCGGGCGCACCAGTCCTTACTTCTTCAACGCCGGCCTGTTCAACTCGGGTTCGGCCCTGGCGCAGTTGGGGCGTTTCTACGCTGCAGCCATTGCCGAAAGCGGTATTCCCTTCGACGTTCTGTTTGGACCGGCCTACAAAGGCATCCCGTTGGCAGCGACCACAGCTGTCGCGTTGGCCGAGCACCACGACCGTGATCTGCCATGGTGCTTCAACCGCAAGGAAGCCAAGGCCCACGGCGAGGGCGGCAGTCTGGTCGGCGCGCCGCTGACTGGCGATGTGCTGATCATCGACGACGTGATCACCGCTGGTACGGCAATCCGCGAAGTGATGCAAATCATCGCTTCCCAGGACGGCGCCAAAGCTGCGGGCGTGCTGATCGCGCTGAACCGTCAGGAGCGTGGCAACGGTGAGTTGTCGGCGATTCAGGAAGTAGAACGCGACTTCGGCATCCCCGTCATCAGCATTGTTTCGCTGAACCAGGTGCTGGAATTCCTCGCTGACGACCCGCAACTCAAGCAGCACCTGCCAGCCGTGGAAGCCTACCGCGCCCAATTCGGCGTCTGACACACCTTCTCTGTAGGAGCTGCCGAAGGCTGCGATCTTTTGATTTTGGCATTTGCGAGCAAGATCAAAAGATCGCAGCCTTCGGCAGCTCCTACACAGGAGAGGTGCAGAAGTCTGAGGTTGCAGGCAAAAAAAGACCCCGCTCAGCCTGGCTGAGCGGGGTCTTTTTGTTTGCGTCTGCGCTTACGGACGCTTGCGATTGCTGATCAGCGTGCCCACACCGGTGTCGGTGAAGATTTCCAGCAGGATCGCGTTCGGCACGCGGCCGTCGATGATCAGCGAGCTGCCCACGCCGCCCTGAACCGCTTCCAGTGCACAACGGATCTTCGGCAGCATACCGCCGTAGATAGTGCCGTCGGCGATCAGGTCGTCGACCTGCTGCGTGCTCAGGCCGGTCAACACGGTGCCCGACTTGTCCATCAGGCCGGCAATATTGGTCAGCAACATCAGCTTCTCGGCTTTCAGTGCCTCGGCGACTTTACCAGCCACCAGATCCGCGTTGATGTTGTACGACTCGCCGTTCTCACCCACGCCAATCGGCGCAATCACCGGAATGAAGTTGCCTTTGACCAGCAGGTTCAGCAGTTCGGTGTTGATCCCGACCACTTCGCCGACCTGACCGATGTCGATGATTTCCGGCTGGGTCATCTCCGGGGTCTGACGGGTGACGGTGAGCTTCTTCGCACGAATCAGCCCGGCGTCTTTACCGGTCAGGCCGATGGCGCTGCCGCCGTGACGGTTGATCAGGTTGACGATGCTTTTGTTGACCTGGCCGCCAAGGACCATTTCCACCACATCCATGGTCGCGGCGTCGGTGACGCGCATACCATCGACGAAGTGGCTTTCGATCGACAGACGCTTGAGCAGATCGCCGATCTGCGGGCCGCCACCGTGAACCACGACCGGGTTGATGCCCACGGCTTTCATCAAGACGATGTCGCGCGCAAAGCCGGTTTTCAGCTCCTCACTTTCCATCGCGTTGCCGCCGTATTTGATCACCAGGGTCTTGCCGACATAACGTCGGATGTAAGGCAACGCTTCGGACAGGACCTGGGCGGTATGGGCGGCGGCTTCGCGTTCGAGGGTCATTCAGGGCTCCGGGTGGATCAGAACGGTAGTTGGAGATCAGGTGCAACACGTTTCAATTGGGCGTGGAATACGTCCTTGATACGCGCAAGTTCTGCCTCGTCATCGGCCTCGAAGCGCAGCACCAGCACCGGTGTGGTGTTGGACGCGCGCACCAGGCCCCAGCCTTTGGCGTAATCGACTCGCACGCCGTCGATGGTGGTCAGGTCAGCGCCTGCGCCCCACTGTGCGTCGTGCAGTGCATCAATGATGCTGAATTTGCTCTCTTCGGTCACATGGATATTGATTTCCGGCGTAGAAATATCGTTCGGGAAGGTTGCAAACAGCTCTTCCGCGGTGGATTTTTCCTTGCTGAGGATCTCCAGCAGCCGTGCGGCGCTGTAGATGCCGTCGTCGAAACCGAACCAGCGCTCCTTGAAGAAGATGTGCCCGCTCATTTCACCGGCCAATAGTGCACCGGATTGTTTCATTTTCTTTTTGATCAACGAATGACCGGTCTTCCACATTAGCGGACGACCACCGTATTCCTTGATCAGCGGCACCAGGCGGCGGGTGCATTTGACGTCGAAGATGATTTCCGCGTCCGGGTTGCGCGCGACCACGTCACGGGCGAACAGCATCAGCAGGCGATCGGGGTAAACGATGCTGCCGGTGTTGGTCACCACGCCGACACGGTCGCCGTCGCCGTCGAAAGCCAGGCCGATGTCGGCGTTGGTTTCTTTGACTTTGGCGATCAGATCGACGAGGTTTTCAGGCTTGCCCGGATCCGGGTGGTGGTTCGGGAAGTTGCCATCGACCTCGCAGAACAGCGGGATGACTTCGCAATTCAGCGCTTCGATCAGTTGCGGGGCGATCACACCGGCCGCGCCGTTGCCGCAGTCGACCACGACCTTCATGCGCCGCGCCAGTTTGATGTCCTGGACGATTTCGGTGTTGTAGCGGTCGAGGATCTCGACCTGAGTGACACTGCCGGTGCCGCTGCTCAAGTTGTTGGTCTTGAGGCGCTCGTGCAGGGCCTGGATCTGTTCGTTGGCGAGGGTGTCGCCGGCGATGACGATCTTGAAACCGTTGTAGTTCGACGGGTTGTGGCTGCCGGTGAGCATCACCCCGGATTTGCCGGCCAGGACGTTGGCGGCGTAGTACAGCGCGGGCGTTGGCACCAGGCCGACATCGCTGACGTGGCAGCCGCTTTCGGCGATGCCGCGAATCAGTTCTGCAACCAGCTCCGGGCCGGACAGGCGGCCGTCGCGACCGACGGAAACGTTCGGCTCACCTTGGGCCAGGCTCTGCGAACCGATGGCGCGGCCGATCCAGTAAGCGGTTTCGGCATTGAGGAATTCCGGCACGGTGCCGCGAATGTCATAGGCGCGGAAAATGCTGTCGGGCAGCTTCGGGGCGATCTTGGCTGGGGTGCTCATCTACGGAAATGCTCCATCTCGAAAGTGGCGGGACAGACCGACGAATCGTTCGACGGCAGGCTCAAACTGAAGGGTATGACGGCGTTTTCCACGGAGAGTTCGTGGTATGAAAGGGCCATGATGCCTCGGCGGGCGTGGCTTTCGGCCGGCAAAACCTTGATTTTCGGTGTTAAACCTTTCAGCTGATCTGCTGAAACTTCCCCCTGTAGGAGCTGCCGCAGGCTGCGATCTATTGATCTTGATCTTAAAAATCAAAAGATCGCAGCCTGCGGCAGCTCCTACAGAAGATGGCTCCGGTTATTTGGTGCCGGTATGGCCAAATCCGCCAGTGCCGCGTTCGGTTTCGACGAACTCTTCAACCATTTCGAAATGCGCCTGTACCACCGGTACCAGCACCAGTTGCGCCAGACGTTCGCCGACGGTCATGGTGAAGTCGGTCTGGCCACGGTTCCAGCAAGACACCATCAGCGGGCCCTGATAATCCGAGTCAATCAGACCCACGAGGTTGCCCAGCACGATGCCGTGCTTATGGCCCATGCCCGAGCGCGGCAGGATCAGCGCGGCGAGGTTCGGGTCGCCGATGTAAACCGACAGACCGGTGGGGATCAGCACGGTTTCACCCGGCTTGATCACGATGTCCTGATCCAGCATGGCGCGCAGGTCGAGGCCGGCGGAACCCGGGGTGGCGTATTGCGGCAGCGGGAATTCGGTGCCGATGCGTGGGTCGAGGATCTTGGCTTGCAAAGCGTGCATGTAAATTAAACCTGGTTCAGACGTTCGGCGATAAAGGTGACCAGTTGGCGAGCGATCTTGCTCTTGCTGGTCTGGGCGAAAACCGTGGCGTGCAGCGCACGGTCAATCACGCTGCAGGCGTTTTCTTCGCTGTTGAAACCGATGCTCGGGTTGGCGACGTCGTTGGCGACGATCAAATCGAGATTCTTGTCCTTCAGCTTGCGTGCAGCGTAGTCGAGCAGGTGTTCGGTCTCGGCGGCGAAACCGACACTGAACGGACGGTCGGGACGCGTCGCGATGGTGGCCAGGATGTCCGGGTTACGCACCATTTGCAGGACGAAGCCGTCACCGCTCGTAGGATCTTTCTTGAGTTTTTGCGGGGCGACGACTTCCGGGCGGTAGTCCGCAACGGCTGCCGAGGCGATGAACACATCGCACGGGATCGCCGACTCGCAAGCCGCGAGCATGTCGCGGGCGCTGACCACGTCGATACGCGTGACGCGATCCGGTGTCGGCAGGTGCACCGGGCCGCTGATCAGCGTGACGCGGGCGCCGGCCTCAACTGCGGCTTCAGCGAGGGCGAAGCCCATTTTGCCGGAGCTGTGGTTAGTGATGTAGCGAACCGGGTCGATGTTTTCCTGAGTCGGGCCGGCGGTGATGACGACGTGTTTGCCGGTCAGCGCCTGGCGCTGGAAGCAGTCCGCCGCGCATTGTGCGAGGTCGGTGGCCTCCATCATGCGGCCCATGCCGACGTCGCCGCAGGCCTGGCTACCCGAGGCCGGGCCGAAGGTCTTCAGGCCACGACTTTCCAGGAGTTGCAGGTTGGCCTGGGTCGCCGGATCACGCCACATCGCCTGATTCATTGCCGGCGCGACTGCCACAACGGCGTCGGTGGCCAGCACCAGGGTGGTCAGCAAATCGTTGGCGATGCCTTGGGCCAGGCGGGCGATCAGGTCGGCGGTGGCCGGGGCGATCAGTACCAGATCGGCCCATTTCGCCAGCTCGATGTGGCCCATCGCGGCTTCGGCAGCCGGGTCGAGCAAGTCGAGGTGGACTGGGTGGCCGGACAGCGCTTGCATTGTCAGCGGGGTGATGAACTCGGCGCCGCCATGGGTCATGACCACGCGTACTTCGGCACCCTGATCGATCAGGCGACGAACCAGATCGGCGCTCTTGTAGGCCGCGATGCCGCCGCCGACGCCGAGCACGATGCGTTTCCGATACAGCCGCTGCATAGGTCTGCCTTTCATTTCGTGGGTGACATACGTGGCGAAACCCCCTCCCCAGGGTGAATTCGCCCGCAAAAAAGATGGGCTACGATATCACAGCGACCGCTACGGAACAGCGGCGCCCACAGACAGGGAAGTGCTATGAGTATTCGCGATTGGCCTGCGGCGGAACGTCCGCGGGAAAGGTTGTTGGAACACGGGGCAGCGAGCCTTTCAGACGCTGAGTTACTGGCGATTTTTCTGCGCACCGGGTTGCCCGGACTAAGTGCTGTGGATCTGGCGCGCAATCTGTTGACTCAATTCGGCAGCCTGCGTTTGCTGCTTGAGGCCGATCAGGACGAATTCAGCAAACAATTGGGGCTCGGGCCGGCGAAGTTTGCGCAACTGCAAGCTGCTCAGGAAATGAACAGGCGGCATCTGGCTGAGAAATCACGGCAGAAACCAGCCCTGGAAAACCCTCAGGTCGTTCGCGATTATCTGAAATCGATGCTGCGTCACGAACCGCATGAGGTGTTTGGTTGCCTGTTTCTCGACTCCAAACATCAAGTACTGAATTTCGAGATACTGTTTCGCGGCTCAATCGACAACACCAGCGTGCATCCACGCGAGGTTGTGAAGCGATGTTTGGCCAATAACGCCGCTGCGTTGATCCTGTGCCACAACCATCCATCGGGGAACACTGACCCCAGTCAGGCAGATCGGCTGCTGACCAAGCGACTGCAAAAGGCACTGGAGCTGATTGATGTGCGGGTGCTCGATCACTTCATCGTCGGCGATGGTGAGCCGTTGTCGATGGCTGAGTGTGGCTGGATGTAAAGTTCAGGGGAAAAACGCTAAACCCCTGTAGGAGTGAGCCTGCTCGCGATAGCAATTTTCCAGTCACCGAATGGGTTGACTGAAATGACGCCATCGCGAGCAGGCTCACTCCTACACGTTATGTGCAGGGCAGGTTATTTCAGGTTTACCTTCGAATAGTCCTGGCGGCCAAAGGGGCTTACCGAGTAACCCTGCACGTCCTTACGTGTCAGCGCATAAGCGGTCGGATGCGCCAGCGGCAACCACAACGCCTGCTGCTGAATCTGCGCCTGCGCCTGCTCGTACAGCTTGGTGCGTACACCTTGTTCGCTGGTGGTCTTGCCGGCGCTGATCAGCTTGTCCAGATCGGCATTGCAGTAGCGCGCGAAGTTGGTGCCCGATTTGACCGCGGCGCAGGAAAACTGCGGTGTCAGGAAATTGTCCGGGTCGCCGTTGTCGCCGGCCCAGCCCATGAACAGCAGGTCATGCTCGCCCGCCTTGGCGCGGCGAATCAGTTCGCCCCACTCGATCACGCGGATTTCCGCCTGAATACCGATTTCCGCCAGATCCGATTGCAACAACTGTGCACCGAGGCTTGGGTTCGGGTTGAGCAGGCTGCCTGATGGACGCGTCCAGATGGTGGTCTGGAAGCCGTCTTTCAAACCGGCCTTGGCCATCAGCGCCTTGGCTTTGGCCACGTCATGCGGGTAACCCGGTAGGTTCTTCGCATAACTCCAGGTGTTCGGTGGGTAAGGGCCATTGGCCGCTTCGGCGGTGTCTTCGAACACCGCTTTGATGTAGTTGGCCTTGTCGAAGGCGAGGTTGATGGCCTGACGCACCTCTGGCTTGTCCAGCGGCGGATGCTGGCTGTTGATGCCAACGAAAGAGGTCATGAAGGCGTCAGTCTTTTCGACTTTTAGTGTCGGCTCTTTCAGCGCGGCCTGTACGTCCAAAGGTTTTGGCGACAGGGCGATCTGGCATTCGTTGCGCCGTAGCTTTTGCAGGCGCACGTTGGCGTCCGGGGTGATGGCGAAGATCAACGGGTCTACCGAAGGCTTGCCGCCAAAGTAATCCGGGTTGGCCTTGTAGCGAATCGCCGCGTCTTTCTGGAAGCGGTTGAACACAAACGGGCCGGTACCGATCGGCTGGCTGTTGAGCTTGTCCGTGGCGTTGGCCTTCATCAATTTGTCGGCGTATTCGGCGGAGTAGATCGAGGCGAAGCCCATGCTCAGTGTCGCCAGGAAGGTCGAGTCCGGGTGATCAAGGGTGAAACGCACGGTCAGCGGATCGAGCGCGTCGATCTTCTTGATCAGCGCTGGCAACTGCATCGATTGCGCATGGGGGAAGCCGCTTTGGGCGACTTTGTGCCACGGGTTGGCCGGGTCGAGCATGCGGTCGAAGCTGAATTTGACGTCTTCTGCGGTCAGCTCACGGCTCGGCCTGAAGTAGTCAGTCGTATGAAACTTCACCTGCGGGTGTAGCTTGAAGACATACGTCAGGCCATCGGTGCTGACTTCCCAGCTGTCGGCCAGGCTCGGCACGACTTTGCCGCTGGCGGTGTCGAATTCAACCAGACGGTTCATCAGCACGTCGGCCGAGGCGTTGGTGGTGGTCAGCGAGTTGTACTGCACCACGTCGAACCCTTCAGGGCTGGCCTCGGTGCAGACGCTCAGCGCGGCGGCCTGGGCCAGGGGGCTCAGCAGGAGCGGGGCGAGCAACAGGGGTAGGGCAGCGAGGCGCATGGTCGGTTTCCTTTTACAGATCGAAGGCCCATCTGCAAGTGCAGTCTGGAAAAGGCCTACCCTAGAGGTCTGGATTACAAATGACTATCCCCTTTTTGCATTTTCGGGGCACAGTGATGGCGGTTTTTCAGACCGCGGTGCGCGGTAAAAAGTCTGAATCGCCCGCAAGGGTGGTTTTCTGCGACGAGTGGTAAAAATCGATGCCAGCCTTTATCCAAGCCGTTCGCAGGCTGAAAAAGCGCCTTTTTGTGGACTGTTTGCACACCGAATGTTGTTGCTCTGAAGTCTTTCTGGTATAAAGCAGCGCTCTTTTCTAGGGGCCCGGTTCCTTCACTGTAGGTGTAGCCGGTAAGACCTCTAAAGAAACGCGGCGCCTGGCGCCAAATGACTGAGAGATTAAGCGGCCAACCCATGCCGGGTTGGGCATGTGGTTTTAGAGGGCTGAGGCATGTCGAGAGTATGTCAAGTTACCGGTAAGGGTCCGGTGACTGGGAATAACATTTCCCACGCAAACAACAAAACCCGTCGTCGTTTCCTGCCGAACCTGCAGCATCACCGCTTCTGGGTTGAAGAAGAGAAACGTTTTGTGCGTCTGCGCGTATCTGCCAAAGGCATGCGTATCATCGACAAGCGTGGCATCACTGTCGTGCTCGCCGAACTTCGCCGCGATGGCAAGATTTAAGGGAGCTAATCATGCGTGAATTGATTCGTTTGATCTCGAGCGCCGGTACTGGTCACTTCTACACTACCGACAAGAACAAGCGTACTACCCCGGACAAAATCGAGATCAAGAAATATGATCCGGTTGTTCGCAAGCACGTGATCTACAAGGAAGGCAAAATCAAGTAATTGATTTTTCCCGACTTACGAAAAAGGCCCGTATCTCACGATACGGGCCTTTTTTGTTGCCTCGGATTTTGTGTTTCCTGTTCTGGCCCTATCGCGAGCAGGCTCACTCCTAAATTGGAATGCGGTCACCTGTAGGAGTGAGCCTGCTCGCGATAGGGCCGGATCAGCCAGCGAAAATCCTCAAGCCTTCTGTTCAAAGATCACATAGATCTTGCGGCAAGCCTCAAGCACTTCCCAAGTGCCCCGAAACCCTGCCGGAATCACAAACCGGTCGCCAACGCGCAACGTCTTGGCATTGCCCTCGCCGTCACGCAGCACCGAGACCCCCTGCAGGATTTCGCAGTACTCATGCTCGGTGTAATTCACCGTCCACTGCCCGATCGCACCTTCCCAAACGCCAACGCCCATCTGCCCACAGGGGCTTTCGTACTGATGGAACACCGCTTGCTCAGGATCTCCCTTCAGCACCTTCGCCGGGTCCGGGCGATAGCGTTCGGCTTCGCTGCTGGTCAGGCTGATGTCGACGACGTTCTGGATGTTCATTGTTGTTATCCCCCGTGAATACGGCGCGATTGGCTGGAAAGGGTCAAAGTCTATGTTGATTAAAATCAACACCGCAAGGCCGTATGACCACCTTATGTCAAATATATTGAAACAACCCCGGCCGCTGGTTTAGGGTGGCGGGTGCCTCTGGCCGAAAAACCGGCTGGCCGGGCAGAATTCCTGAGGACGCTGGCGAAGATCGCGCGGCGCTCGTATTCAACAAGCGGAGGACACTCGAAATGACCACCCTGACTCGTGCCGACTGGGAACAACGCGCCCGCGACCTGAAAATCGAAGGCCGCGCCTACCTCAATGGCGAATACACCGACGCCGTCTCCGGGGAGACCTTCGAGTGCATCAGTCCGGTCGATGGCCGTCTGCTTGGCAAGATCGCCAGCTGTGACGCCGCCGACGCCCAGCGCGCCGTGGAAAATGCCCGCGCCACGTTCAATTCCGGCGTCTGGTCGCGCCTGGCGCCGACCAAACGCAAAGCCACCATGATCCGTTTTGCCGGCCTGCTCAAGCAGCACGCCGAAGAACTGGCCCTGCTCGAAACCCTCGACATGGGCAAGCCGATCAGCGATTCGCTGTACATCGACGTTCCGGGCGCGGCGCAAGCGCTGAGCTGGAGCGGTGAAGCGATCGACAAGATCTACGACGAAGTCGCCGCTACGCCGCACGACCAGCTGGGTCTGGTAACCCGCGAGCCGGTAGGCGTGGTCGGCGCCATCGTGCCGTGGAACTTCCCGCTGATGATGGCCTGCTGGAAACTCGGCCCGGCGCTGTCGACCGGTAACTCGGTGATCCTCAAGCCATCGGAAAAATCCCCGCTGACCGCCATCCGTATCGCTGCGCTGGCTGTTGAAGCCGGTATTCCGAAAGGCGTGCTCAACGTGCTGCCGGGCTACGGTCACACCGTCGGCAAGGCGCTGGCCCTGCACAACGATGTCGACACGCTGGTGTTCACCGGTTCGACCAAAATCGCCAAGCAACTGATGATCTACTCCGGCGAATCGAACATGAAACGCGTCTGGCTGGAAGCCGGCGGCAAGAGCCCGAACATCGTCTTTGCCGATGCGCCGGATCTGCAAGCGGCTGCCGAATCCGCTGCCAGCGCCATCGCCTTCAACCAGGGCGAAGTCTGCACCGCCGGTTCGCGTCTGCTGGTCGAGCGTTCGATCAAGGACACATTCCTGCCGATGGTGATCGAGGCGCTGAAAACCTGGAAGCCGGGCAATCCGTTGGATCCGGCGACCAACGTCGGTGCGCTGGTCGACACTCAGCAGATGAACACCGTGCTGTCGTACATCGAATCCGGGCACACCGATGGCGCCAAACTGGTGGCTGGCGGTAAGCGCATTCTTCAGGAAACCGGCGGCACTTACGTTGAGCCGACCATTTTCGATGGCGTGAGCAACGCGATGAAGATCGCTCAGGAAGAGATCTTCGGCCCGGTGCTGTCGGTCATCGCTTTCGATACGGCTGAAGAAGCGATCCAGATCGCCAACGACACGCCGTATGGCTTGGCCGCTGCGGTATGGACCCAGGACATCTCCAAGGCGCATTTGACCGCCAAGGCACTGCGCGCCGGCAGCGTGTGGGTTAACCAGTACGATGGTGGTGATATGACCGCACCGTTCGGCGGCTTCAAGCAGTCGGGTAACGGTCGCGACAAATCGCTGCACGCGTTCGACAAGTACACCGAGCTGAAAGCGACGTGGATCAAGCTGTAAGCCGTTAGGAGGGTCTGTTCGCAAGAGCAGATCCTCCAGACGAGGCAGATCCCTGTGGGAGCGAGCCTGCTCGCGAAAGCGGTGTATCAGTCAGCCCATGTGCTGAATGTGCAGCCGCATTCGCGAGCAGGCTCGCTCCCACATTTGTTTGATGTGGCCTCTAAAAAAATAATCCACAGGAGCGTGGAACATGCGGTGGGCGACGTATTTCGCCGTGTTGGCGTCTGTCTTGAGTGTCGGCCTGGCCCTGGGGGTCAGCATGCCGTTGGTGTCGTTGCGCCTCGAAGGTTGGGGCTACGGCTCCTTCGCCATTGGTGTAATGGCAGCGATGCCAGCAATTGGCGTGTTGTTGGGCGCGAAGATTTCCAGTCATCTGGCGGCACGTTTCGGCACGGCGAACCTGATGCGCCTGTGCCTGTGGGCCGGGGCGCTGTCGATCGGTCTGTTGGCGTTGCTGCCGAGCTACCCGATCTGGCTGGTGCTACGGCTGATGATCGGGGTGATCCTGACCATCGTGTTCATCCTCGGCGAGAGCTGGATCAATCAACTGGTGGTCGAGAACTGGCGCGGGCGACTGGTGGCGCTGTATGGCAGCAGCTATGCGTTGAGCCAACTGTCGGGTCCGTTGCTGTTGGGCGCGCTGGGTACCGAGCATGATTACGGTTTCTGGGTCGGTGTCGCTTTGCTGTTGCTGTCGCCATTGCTCTTGCTGGGTCGCAGCGGTGCGCCGAGCAGTGAAGCCAGCAGCGTAACGTTCAAGGAATTGTGGGGCTTCGCCCGTGAGTTGCCGGCGATTGCCTGGGCGGTGTCGTTGTTCGCCGCATTCGAGGCGATGATCCTGACGTTACTGCCGGTGTATTGCCTGCAACAGGGCTTCACTGCCGAGATTGCGCTGGCGATGGTCAGCACGGTGGTGGTGGGTGATGCGCTGCTGCAACTGCCGATTGGTGCGCTGGCCGATTATCTGTCACGGCGTACGCTATTCGCCGGTTGTGCGGTGGCGTTGATGGTGTCGAGTCTGGCGATTCCGCTGTTGCTCGACACGCTACTGATCTGGCCATTGTGGGTATTGTTCGGGGCGAGTGCCGGTGGTTTGTTCACTCTGTCGCTGATTCTGATTGGCGAGCGTTATCGTGACGATGCGCTGGTGCGGGCGAATGCGCACATTGCGCAGTTGTGGGGTGTCGGTTGTCTGGTCGGGCCGCTGGCTGCGGGGGCGGGCAGCCAGTGGATCAGTGGGCATGCGTTGCCGTTGTTGATGGCGATCGGAGCGTTCGGGTTGGTGATATTGCTGTTGCGCCAAGGTGCATTTGGCGCAGTTACTGAGCCTGCCTGACATCAAAAGATCGCAGCCTTCGGCAGCTCCTACAGGAGGAATGCACTTCAACTGTAGGAGCTGCCGAAGGCTGCGATCCTTTGCTTTTTTAAAGCATTCGCTCAAGCCCTACCGTGGTGCTGAACCACGCATTGAACCGCCGCCACCAACTCCCCGGCTCCTTGGTCAGGGTGTGCATCTGGCCGTTGTCCTCAGTGATCCAGACGATCTGGCCATCCTGTAACTTCGCCTCGTAACTCAGCGCCGGCGCCATCCCCTGCAAGGCCAGCTCACGCACATGCTCGGCCAACTCCGGACTGTCGACCAAGACCCCAACCTCGGTGTTCCACAACACCGAACGCGGGTCGAAGTTGAACGAGCCGATAAACGACTTCTGCCGATCAAAGATCATCGCTTTGCTGTGCAAGCTTGAATCAGAGCCGCGAAACGATTTGCTGTAAAAAACATGCGGGCCACTGCCGTAGTTATCCCCAGGCTGACGGCGCAGTTCATACAGTTTCACGCCATGCTCCAGCAACGCTTTGCGATACGGCGCATAGCCGCCGTGCACCGCTGGCACATCGGTGGCTTCCAGCGAGTTGGTCAGAAGGCTTACCGAGACGCCGGCATCGGCACGACCGGTCAGGTAAACCAGCCCTGGCTGGCCCGGCACGAAATACGCCGAAATCATGATCAGTTCTTTGCTGACGCCGCGCAGCTCCGGACCCAACTGCGTGGTTAACAGCAATTGCGGATCCGGCTCACCCTTGGCCAAGACCTTGCTCGGCGCATCCCACAGCGCCTGATTCCATGCCCAGATCAGCTCTTTGCGCCAGATGTCCATGCGCGGTGCGGTCTTGAACGTCATCAACTGCTGGTACAGCGCGTGATTCTGTTTGCGGGTTTCCTCCAGCGATTCTTCCAGGCGTGTGCGGGTGTTCTCCAGGTCCTTGACGGTCGGTTGGCTGGTAAGGAATTCGTCGATCGGTTTGCTCAGGGCGCTGTTCCAGTACTGGTCGAAACTGTGCCCGAGCTGCTCGGCCACCGGCCCGACACTGAGCATATCGATGTCGGTGAAATTCAGGTTTGGCTCGGCGTCGAAATATTCGTCACCGAGATTGCGCCCGCCGACGATGGCCACGCTGTTATCCGCCAGCCACAACTTGTTGTGCATGCGCCGGTGTTGCAGCGACAGGTTGAACAAGCGGCCTGCCGCGCGGGTGACGCCGGTGCTGCGGCCCAGATGCAGCGGGTTGAACAGACGAATCTGGATCTGCGGATGCGCCGCCAGCGTGGCGATGATCTGGTCCAGACCGTCGCTGGTGGTGTCGTCGAGCAGAATGCGCACGCGCACGCCGCGATCGGCAGCCTTGAGTAGTTCCTCCACCAGCATTCGCGTGCTGATGCCGTCATGGACGATGTAGTACTGCAGATCAAGGCTGGTCTGGGCGTTGCGGATCAGTTCGGCGCGGGCGGTGAACGCCTCGCTGCTGTTGGACAGCAGGCGAAACCCTGAGCGGCCATGGTAGGGCGCCGCTTGTGCCTGAATCGAACGACCGAAGCTGGAATCGGATGCCGGCAACGCCTGACTTGGCTCGCGCGGGACATCGAGACTGGCACAGCCGCTCAGGAACGAGGCGAGTAACAGCGAAGCGAGTAGGGGCTGTCTGAAGCTCACGTAGGATCATTCCGGTTGGCGGCAAGGGTCGGCATATGGACGCGGTTCTCTGGAAAAAGGTCAGTCGGCTTCCGCCAGCAATCTGACAGCGGTCTCGCCGACCTTGCGCACCGCCTCTTCGATCTGCGCTGTCGGTTTGGCAGCGTAGTTCATCCGCAGGCAATTGCGGTACTTGCCTGAGGCGGAAAAGATGCTGCCGACGGCAATCTGTACGCCTTGGTCAAGCAACTCGCGATTGAGTTTCAGGGTGTCGAAACCTTCCGGCAACTCGACCCACAGCATAAAGCTGCCTTGCGGCCGGCTGGCGCGGGTGCCCGCCGGAAAGTAGCGGGTCACCCAATCGATCATCAGGTCGCGACTGCGCTGGTATTGCGTGCGCATGCGCCGCAAATGCGGTTCGAAATGGCCAGCCTTGAGAAATTCGGCGATAGCGATCTGCGGCTGCGGCGCGGTGGAGCCGGTGCTGATGTATTTCATGTGCAACACCCGCTCAAGGTATCGACCCGGCGCGACCCAGCCAATGCGCAGCCCCGGCGCAAGGGTCTTGGAAAACGAACTGCACAACAGCACACGGCCGTCTTCGTCGAAGGATTTGATCGTGCGAGGGCGCGGGTAGGTGTAGGACAGTTCGCCATACACGTCGTCCTCGATGATCGCTACGTCGAAGCGCTGCGCGAGGTTGAGCAGGGCGCGTTTGCGCGACTCCGGCATGATGTAGCCGAGCGGGTTATTGCAGTTGGGCGTGAGCTGGATGACCTTGATCGGCCATTGTTCCAGTGCCAGTTCCAGCGCTTCGAGGCTGATCCCGGTGAGCGGGTCGGTGGGAATTTCCAGGGCTTTCATGCCCAGGCCTTTGAGGGTCTGCATGGCGCCATGAAAGCTTGGCGAGTCCACCGCGACAATGTCTCCCGGTTCGCAGATCGCGTGGATGCTGGTAGACAGCGCTTCGTGGCAACCGGTGGTGATCACCAGATCGCTCGCGCTCAACTGGCAGCCGGAGTCGAGCATCAGTCGAGCGATCTGTTCGCGCAGTTCTAGAGTGCCGTGGATGTTGTCGTAATACAGACCGGGCATGTCCTGACGGCGGCTGATCCGCGCCAGCCCACGCAGCAAAGGCTTCATCGTCGGCGAGCTGATGTCCGGCATGCCACGACCCAGTTGCACGACATCCTTGCGCGGCACCGCACGAATCAACTCCAGCACTTGATCCCACTGCGAAATCTCCACCGGGCGCTGCGCCGGACGGCCGACGGCGGGCAGCTCCGGCAGTTCGCGGCCGACCGGCACAAAGTAGCCGGACTTGGGTTTCGGCGTGGCCAGGCCGCTGTCTTCGAGCACGCGATAGGCCTGTTGCACCGTGCTCAGACTGACCCCGTGTTCGACGCTCAAGGCGCGCACCGATGGCAGCCGGTCACCTGGGCGATAGAAGCCGTTTTCGATGCGCGTGCCGAGCAATTCGGCGAGGTTTACATAAAGGGTCATGGCGCTGCCTCGGTGCGGTGATTCGATAAACCAGTACAGATCTCGCAAAAATCGACAATTCAGTCGACAAAGCGGCAAATCTGTATGGAGTTAATACAGTGTCTTTGAATCTGTAATGGTTTTGCTCGCCCGCGCATCATGGAATCTCTGGCTACCCAAGTAAACAGGAGCATTGAAAATGAACGGCTTGAGCGATGTGCGGTTGACGTTACACGGTCAGGAACTGGCGGCAGGGCAGAAGGACAGTGCGCGCAATGAGATCATGCGCAATGCGCCGTCCGGCCTGAGTCGCTGGAGTCTGTTGTGGCATCGTCTGCACACGCGCAAGGCGTTGCTGGCGCTGACGGCGGATCAGCTCAAGGACATCGGGCTGACGCGTGAGCAGGCGCAGGAGGAGGGGTTGAAGCCGTTCTGGCGGATCTGACAACCACTGATCGCTCCCACGCTCTGCGTGGGAGCGCCGCGCCGGACGCTCCGCGTCCGCTGTGACGCAGAGCGTCACTGGATGCATTCCCACGCAGAGCGTGGGAACGATCACTCAGACCAACTCTTTAAGGCGATGCCACAACATCCCCAACGCCAACAACGGCGAACGCAAATGCTTGCCGCCCGGGAAGGTGATGTGCGGCACCTTGGCAAACAGATCAAAGCCCCCGCTTTGCTGCCCGCTGATCGCTTCGGCCAATAACTTGCCCGCCAGGTGCGTGGCATTCACCCCGTGGCCTGAATAGGCCTGGGCGTAATACACGTTCGGCTGGTCCGCGAGCCGGCCAATCTGCGGCAAGCGGTTCGCGCCGATACCGATCATGCCGCCCCACTGATAGTCGATTTTCACGCCAGCGAGTTGCGGAAACACTTCGAGCATCTTCGGCTGCATGTAGGCGCCGATATCCTTTGGATCGCGTCCCGAATAGTGGCAGGCGCCGCCGAACAGCAAACGACGATCCGCCGAGAGTCGGTAATAATCCAGCGCGACACGTTGGTCGCAGACCGCCATGTTCTGCGGCAGCAGGTTATGCGCCTGTTCTTCGCTCAACGGCTCGGTGGCGATGATGTAGCTGCCCGCGGGCAGGACCTTGCCGCTGAGTTGCGGATTCAGATCACTGAGATACGCGTTGCAGCCAAGCACGAGGGTCTTGGCGCGCACCGAACCTTGAGCTGTATGGACTTTGACTTCAGGGCCGTAATCGATACGCGTCACTGCCGAGTGTTCAAACAGTTTAACGCCCAGTTGCTGCGCTGCTGCTGCTTCGCCCAAGGCCAGGTTCAGCGGATGCAGATGCCCGGAGCCCATGTCGATCAAGCCGCCGACATAGCGTTTGGAACCGACCACCGTGTGCATGTCGTGGGCTTGCAGCAAGCGGGTTTCGTAGCGATAGCCAAGGCCACGCAGTTCTTCGGCGTCTTCGGCAAAGCCTTCGAGGTCGGACGGTTTGTTGGCGAGGTCGCAATAGCCCCAGGTCAGGTCGCAGGCAATCTGAAAACGCTCGACGCGCTGGCGAACGATTTCCACTGCTTCCAGGCCCATCAGTTTCATCTCGCGCACGCCGTCGGCACCGATGACGTTGGTGAACTGATCGAGGCCGTGACCGACGCCGCGAATAAGCTGCCCGCCGTTGCGACCGCTGGCGCCCCAACCGATCTTGTGCGCTTCCAGCAACACCACGCTGAGGCCGCGTTCGGCCAGTTCCAGCGCCGTGTTCAACCCGGAAAAGCCGCCGCCGACCACACAGACGTCGGCCAGCACGTCACCTTGCAACACCGGGTGATCGGGCTGCGGCAGGCTGCTGGCGGCGTAGTAAGAGGCAACGTGGGGTTGGCTCGCGGAGGTAAAGGCGCGGGCAGTCATGGGCGTCATCCAACGGCTAAGTGTCGAGAAAATTTGACGGAGCATAAGCCGCACGCCCGAATGTGGGCAACATTGGTCGGCCTGCGGTGTCTGGATCTCGGCTTTTGCGGCACAATTGTCGCCTATTCCTCCTCGGTCATCGCTGCAATGAGCTGCAACAGCCAGAAAATCCGCACCTTGCGCCAGCAGATACCCTCGTTCGAGTGCGTGCCCGGCTGCCACGATTGCTGCGGCCCGGTGACCACTTCGCCGGAAGAAATGGCCCGCCTGCCACGCAAGACCCGCGCCGAGCAAGATGCGGCGATGGAAGAGCTGAACTGTGTGCACCTGGGGCCGAACGGCTGCACGGTGTATGAAGAGCGGCCGTTGATTTGCCGTTTGTTCGGCACGACCAAGACCTTGCCTTGCCCGAATGAGCGGCGCCCGGTGGAGCTGATTCATCCGAGAGTGGAGAAGCAGATATTCGAGTACATGGCGGCGAATCGGCAGGTTTTGGTTTAGCGCGTTCACTCGGAACCGAGTCGACGCCATCGCGAGCAGGCTCGCTCCCACATTTGGAATGCGTTCCCCCTGTGGGAGCGAGCCTGCTCGCGAGTGGAGCGCCAGCGATCTTCAATCCGGAATAGGTAAGCTCAAGCTCTCCTTCACCTCTTCCATCACGATATAGCTCTTCGACTCGCGCACATGCGGCAGCTTCAGCAGAATGTCGCCGAGCAGCTTGCGGTAAGACGCCATCTCGGAAATCCGCGCCTTCACCAGATAGTCGAAATCCCCCGACACCAGATGACACTCCAGCACGTGCGGCAACTTCAGCACCGCGCGTCGGAACTCCTCGAAAGTGTCGCCGGATTTGTAGTCGAGGCTGATCTCGACGAACACCAGCAAGCTACCCTTCAAATGCTGCGGATTCAGCCGGGCGTTGTAGCCCATGATGATTCCTTCGCGCTCCAGACGCCGTACTCGTTCGGTGCAGGGCGTGGTAGAGAGGCCGACCTTTTCCCCAAGTTCGGTAAAGGAAATCCGCCCGTCCGCCTGCAGGATCCGCAAGATGTTGCGGTCGATCTTGTCCAGCTCACGTTTGGTCTGAGTGTTGGTACGCATAGGGGATGCGCCTCCGTGAAAAGGGTTTTTGCCGAGAATTGTCGCCAAATATAGGCGCTTATATAGTGAAAAGCACTGGCATTTCTTTTTTACACTGCGCGCATCATTGCTCTAACAACAGACGTACGCGGCCCCGCCGCGATGAGGGATACAAAAATGCGCGTAATGGTCTTGGGTAGCGGCGTCATCGGTACCGCCAGTGCTTACTATCTGGCCCGTGCCGGGTTTGAAGTGGTGGTGGTCGACCGACAGCCAGCCGCGGCCATGGAGACCAGTTTCGCCAACGCCGGCCAGGTCTCGCCGGGCTACGCCTCGCCGTGGGCCGCGCCGGGCGTGCCGCTGAAGGCGATCAAGTGGCTGTTGCAGCGCCACGCCCCTCTCGCGATAAAAGCCACCGCCGACATCGACCAGTACCTGTGGATGGCGCAGATGCTGCGCAACTGCACCGCCAGCCGTTACGCGGTGAACAAGGAGCGCATGGTGCGTCTGTCCGAGTACAGCCGCGACTGCCTCGATGAATTGCGCGCCGAAACCGGCATCGCCTACGAAGGCCGCAGCCTCGGCACGACTCAGCTGTTCCGCACCCAGGCACAACTGGATAACGCCGCCAAAGACATCGCCGTGCTGAAAGAATCCGGCGTGCCGTTTGAAGTACTCGACCGCGCCGGCATTGCCCGCGTAGAGCCGGCCCTGGCGGGTGTCACTGACATCCTCGCCGGTGCCCTGCGCCTGCCGAATGACCAGACCGGCGACTGCCAGATCTTCACCACGCGCCTCGCCGAAATGGCCGTGAAACTCGGTGTCGAATTCCGCTTTGGCCAGGACATTCAGAAACTCGACTACGCCGGTGATCGCATCAACGGTGTGTGGATCGACGGCAAGCTGGAAACCGCTGACCGCTACGTACTGGCGCTCGGCAGCTACTCGCCGCAACTGCTCAAACCGCTGGGCATCAAGGCGCCGGTGTATCCGCTCAAGGGTTACTCGCTGACCGTGCCGATCACCAACCCGGCGATGGCCCCGACTTCGACTATTCTCGACGAGACCTACAAGGTCGCGATCACCCGTTTCGATAACCGTATCCGTGTGGGCGGCATGGCCGAGATCGCCGGTTTTGACCTGTCGCTGAACCCGCGTCGCCGTGAAACCCTGGAGATGATCGTCAACGACCTTTATCCTCAGGGCGGCAATCTGGCCGAGGCGAGCTTCTGGACCGGCCTGCGTCCGACCACCCCGGACGGCACGCCGATCGTTGGCGCCACGCCGTTCAAGAACCTGTTCCTCAACACCGGTCACGGCACGCTCGGTTGGACCATGGCGTGCGGCTCCGGTCGTTTGCTGGCCGATCTGATGGCGAAGAAAAAGCCGCAGATCAGCGCCGAAGGCCTCGATATTTCCCGTTACGGCAACAAGACCCAGGAGTCCGCAAAACATGGCAATCCAGCGCCAGCTCACCAATGAGCGCATGAGTCAGATCGTCAGCCACAACGGCACCGTGTATCTGGCCGGGCAGGTCGGCGACGACTTCGACGCCGGGATTGAACAGCAGACTCGCGAGGTACTGGCCAATATCGAGCGCTTGCTCGATCTGGCCGGCACCGACAAACAGCATCTGCTGTCGGCGACGATCTACCTGAACGATATCGAAGCCCACTTTGCCGGGATGAACTCGGTGTGGGACCAGTGGCTGCCCAAAGGCGCCGCCCCGGCCCGCGCCACCGTCGAAGCGAAAATGGCCAAGCCGAGCATTCTGGTGGAAATTTCCATCGTCGCCGCGCTGCCGTAGCCGTTGTAAAGATCCCTCTCCCGGCGCTGTTGGCGGTTCACGTCGTCAGTCGGCGCCGGTTTTTCTTCCCATGACCGCCTAGAAGTCTGCCGCCATGCGTCCTGCCCGTGCCCTGATCGACCTAGAAGCCCTGCGCCACAACTACCGAATTGCCCGCGAAGTCACTGGCGCCAAGGCGCTTGCGGTGATCAAGGCGGACGCCTACGGCCATGGCGCGGTGCGTTGCGCCCAGGCACTGGAAGCCGAGGCCGACGGTTTTGCCGTCGCCTGCATCGAAGAAGCGCTGGAGTTGCGCGCGGCCGGCATCAAGGCCCCGGTGTTGTTGCTCGAAGGCATCTTCGAAGCCGATGAGCTGGCGCTGGTTGTCGAGCATGATTTCTGGACCGTGGTGCATTCGCTGTGGCAGCTCGAAGCGATCGAGCAGGCGACACTGAGCAAGCCGATCACCGTGTGGCTGAAGCTTGATTCGGGCATGCACCGCGTTGGTCTGCATCCCAAGGATTA
This sequence comes from Pseudomonas sp. Irchel s3h9, assembly GCF_900187475.1. Taxonomy (NCBI): domain Bacteria; kingdom Pseudomonadati; phylum Pseudomonadota; class Gammaproteobacteria; order Pseudomonadales; family Pseudomonadaceae; genus Pseudomonas; species Pseudomonas sp. Irchel s3h9. The sequence continues at coordinate 41,886 of NZ_FYDH01000009.1, forward strand.
CCCGGCAGCCTACCAACGGCTGCTGGCCAGCGGCAAAGTGGCGAAGATCGTGTTGATGAGCCACTTTGCCCGTGCCGATGAGCTGCACGCGCAGAGCAGCACCGAGCAAGTCGCGGTGTTTGAAGCGGCGCGTCAGGGCCTGGCGGCGGAAGTCAGCTTGCGCAACTCGCCAGCAGTGCTTGGCTGGCCGCAGATTCACAGCGACTGGGTACGTCCGGGCATCATGCTCTACGGCGCGACCCCGTTCGAGGAGGCCAACGCCGTGGCTGATCGCCTGCAACCGGTGATGACCCTGGAGTCGAAAGTCATCTGCGTCCGTGAACTGCCCGCTGGCGAGCCGATCGGCTACGGCGCCAAATTCATCACCGACAAACCGATGCGCATCGGCGTGGTCGCCATGGGTTACGCCGACGGCTACCCGCGTCAGGCGCCGACCGGCACGCCGGTACTGGTGGCGGGTAAACGCAGCCGGATTCTCGGTCGCGTGTCGATGGACATGCTCTGCATCGACCTCACCGATGTGCCTGAAGCTGGCCTCGGTTCGAGCGTTGAGCTGTGGGGCAAAAACATCCTCGCCAGCGAAGTGGCGCAGTGGGCCGACACCATTCCGTACCAGATCTTTTGCAATCTGCGCCGAGTGCCAAGGCTCTATTCCGAGGGTTGACGCCGCTGCGGGGGCGAAGTGTTGTAAATACTGAACGCTGTCGCCATGATAACGCTCAATATTCTTACAACATCAGGAGGCTCCCGCCTTGGACGTCGGTGAACGACTGCAATCGATCCGCAAGCTCAAAGGGCTTTCCCAGCGTGAACTCGCCAAACGCGCGGGCGTCACCAACAGCACCATTTCGATGATCGAAAAGAACAGCGTCAGCCCTTCGATCAGTTCGCTGAGGAAGGTACTGGGCGGGATTCCCATGTCCATGGTCGAGTTCTTTTCCGAAGAAATCCTGCAGGAAGTCCCGACCCAGATCGTCTACAAGGCCAACGAGCTGATCGACATTTCCGACGGCGCCGTGACCATGAAACTGGTCGGCCGCGCGCACCCCAGCCGCGCCATCGCCTTCCTCAACGAAATCTACCCACCGGGTGCCGACACCGGCGAAGAAATGCTCACCCATGAAGGCGAAGAAACCGGGATTCTGGTGGAAGGTCGTCTGGAACTGGTGGTGGGTCTGGAAACTTTTATTCTCGAAGCCGGCGACAGCTACTACTTTGAAAGTACCAAGCCGCACCGTTTTCGTAATCCGTTTGACGCGCCTGCGCGACTAATCAGCGCAGCCACGCCGGCGAATTTTTAACAAAGAGGTGCCAAGCCATGATGGCAAAGGCATCCGGACCGTTTATCTACCGTGCGGTATAACCCCTTCGACTATGGGGTTGTTTCAGTGTGGCGGGCTACCCGCTATACTTCCGCCCGCCTGCGAACCGTGGCCGCAGGCGTGAATAGCCACCATTGAGGGTGAACGCGTGAACCTAATTATGAAAATGCTGGCCGCACCAGCAACCGTACTGGCCCTCTGGGCTGTCAGCGCTCAAGCTGCGACGAATGACGACATTGCCAAACGCCTGGAGCCGGTTGGCCAGGTGTGTGTACAAGGTCAGGAATGCAAGGGGATGGAAGTTGCCGCTTCCGCAGGCGGCGGTGGCGGGGCGAAAACCCCGGATGAGGTGATTGCCAAGCATTGCAATGCTTGCCACGGTACCGGGTTGTTGGGCGCGCCGAAGATCGGTGACACCGCAGCGTGGAAAGAGCGTGCTGATCATCAGGGTGGTCTTGATGGCATCCTGGCCAAGGCCATTACCGGCATCAATGCCATGCCGCCGAAAGGCACCTGCGCCGATTGCTCGGATGATGAGTTGAAGGGCGCGATCCAGAAGATGTCTGGCCTGAAGTAAGGCGCACTTCTGACGAAAAAAACCGTCTTCGGACGGTTTTTTTGTGGGCGCGATTCAAGAACCCCTCACCCCAGCCCTCTCCCGGAGGGAGAGGGGGCAGACCGAGTTGTCTTTCGTCCGACATCGACCTGAAACATCAAGTCGATTATGGATTCGGCAAAGCAGGTTCACGTCGGCGTACCTCTCCAATATCCCCCAATCAGTCCCCTCTCCCTCCGGGAGAGGGCTAGGGTGAGGGCAAACAATCTCCAGTCATAAAAACTCCCGTGGCCGACAATCGTCCAGGAATTTGGGCTGTCCTTTGCAGCAAACTCAAGGCAAGCTCGGTCTACCCCTATTCACGGAACGGGCAGGAGGCTTCAGATGGTGCAGTTGTGTTCGATCGAACAGGCGGTGGACGACGTGCTGGCGCGGTTGCCGGCGCATATCCACATGGGCATGCCGCTGGGGTTGGGCAAGCCCAATCACTTCGTCAACGCGCTGTACCGGCGGATCAAAGGCCTGCCCGAGCGGCAACTGACGATCTACACCGCGCTGTGCCTCGGCCGGCCGAACCTGGGCGATGGTTTGCAAAAACGCTTCATCGAACCCTTCGTCGAACGCGTCTTCGGTGACTATCCGGAATTCGATTTCCTCGCCGACCTGCACCGCGACAGCCTGCCCGCCAACATCCGCATCGAACAGTTCTTCATGCAGCCCGGCAGCCTGCTCAACAGCGCGCCGGCCCAGCAGGATTACGTCAGCAGCAATTACAGCCACGCCGCCCGCGACATCAACGCCGCCGGGCTCAATCTGGTGGCGCAATTACTGGCCAGCAGCAGCGAGCATCCCGATCGACTGAGCCTGAGTTGCAATCCCGACATTACCCTCGACCTGTTGCCGATGATCGCCAAGCGCCGCCACGCCGGGGAGACCATTTTGCTGGTCGGTCAGGTGCACACCGATCTGCCGTACATGCCCGGTGATGCCGAAGTCGATATCGACACCTTCGACCTGCTGATCGACGCGAAGGACAGCAGCACGCTGTTTTCCACGCCGAACATGCCGGTGGGCTTTCAGGATCATTTCATTGGCTTGCACGCGAGTACGCTGGTGCGCGACGGCGGTACGTTGCAGATCGGCATCGGTTCGATGGGCGACGCGTTGACCGCCGCATTGCTGGCGCGTCAGGCGGATAACACCGGTTATAAGGCGTTGCTCGACGACATCAACCTCAGCCAGTGGGCGCAATTGATCGAACGCGAGGGCGGCACGGGGCCGTTCGCCAAAGGCCTGTACGGTTGCAGCGAAATGTTCGTCAACGGCCTGCTGGTGCTGGCGGATGCCGGGATCATCCGCCGCAAGGTCTACCCCGATGTGCCAACGCAGGAACAGGCCAACGCCGGCACCCTCGACGAGGCGGCGCAGACTGACGGCATCTCGGTGCACGGCGGTTTCTTCCTTGGCCCGCGCAGTTTCTACGAGCGCCTGCGTGAGTTACCGCAGAGCAAACGCATCGAATTCAACATGACCCGCATCAGTTACATCAACGAGTTGTATGGGCAGGAAGAGCTCAAGCGCTTGCAGCGTCTTGACGCGCGATTCATCAACACCGTGTTCACTATGACTTTGCTCGGTGCCGGTGTGGCGGATCAACTGGAGGATGGACGGGTACTCAGCGGTGTCGGCGGGCAGTACAACTTCGTCGCGCAGGGCCACGCGCTGCACGATGCCCGATCGATTCTGATCCTGCGTAGCTGGCGCGAATCCGGTGGTGACGTCAGTTCCAACATCGTCTGGGAATACGGCCATTGCACGATCCCACGGCATCTGCGCGACATCGTCGTGACCGAGTACGGCATCGCTGATCTGCGCGGCAAAGCCGACGCAGTAGTGATCGAGTCGCTGCTGAACATTAGTGACTCGCGCTTCCAGCAGGGGCTGATCGAGCAAGCGCAAAAGGTCGGCAAGCTGCCAAAGGATTTCCGCCTCGACCCACGCTTTGCCGATAACACACCGCAGCGTCTGCAGGCGATCGCCGCACGGCATCCGAACCTGTTTCCGGAGTATCCGCTGGGCTGTGATTTCACTGCGATCGAACGGGATTTGCTGCGGGCGCTGAACTGGCTGAAGAGCAAATTCAAACTCACCGAAATCCTCGATCTCGGCAAAGCAGCCCTCGATGCGCCCGAGGCATCGCTATACCCCGAACACCTCGAACGCATGCAGCTGACAAACCCGGAAGGCCTGAAAGAAGACCTCTTCCAACGCCTGCTGCTCACCGGCCTCAAAGCCACCACCCAATAACTGCCTGACCCAAAACAACTGTAGGAGTGAGCCTGCTCGCGATAGCGGTGTTTCAACCGACGAATATATCGACTGACACTACGCTATCGCGAGCAGGCTCACTCCTACAGGGGGGCTGCGGTGTGGCTTTATTCGATGAAAGTGACCACGCCATCCTTCAGCGATTTCACCCGAGCCAGCGATTCAACGCGGTAGCCCTGCGAATCCAGTTCGGCACGCCCGCCCTGGAACGACTTCTCGATCACGATGCCCAGACCGGCAACGGTCGCGCCGGCCTGCTTGATGATCGAGATCAGCGCTTGCGACGCCTTACCGTTGGCCAGGAAGTCGTCGATGATCAGCACGCGGTCGCTGCTGGTCAGGTGGCGCGGAGAGATCGCCACGGTGCTTTCGGTCTTTTTGGTGAAGGAGTAAACGGTCGCCGACAGCAGGTTTTCGGTCAGGGTCAGGGACTGTTGCTTGCGGGCGAAGATCACCGGCACGCCGAGGTTCAGACCGGTCATGATCGCCGGGGCTATCCCTGAGGCTTCGATGGTGACGATCTTGGTGATGCCCGAGTCCTTGAACAGCGAGGCGAATTCGTCGCCGATCAGCTTCATCAGGGCCGGGTCGATCTGGTGGTTCAGGAAGGCGTCGACCTTCAGGACCTGGTCGGAAAGCACAATGCCTTGTTCGCGGATTTTCTGGTGCAATGCTTCCATGAAGCTGTCCTCTTTTGGCGCTTTGTGCGCCGAAGGTCTAGTAAAAAAATGGTCAATTCTAGCGCTTTAACATCGCGCGTATATCAGCCAATGCGCTATTGCCACGCACGACTTTGACTTCGGTCGGTGTGTCGTCGTTGCCTTCCCAGGCCAGATCGTCCGGCGGTAGCTCATCGAGGAAGCGGCTCGGCGCGCAGTCGATGATCTCGCCGTACTGCTTGCGCTTGGCGGCGAAGGTGAAGGCCAGGGTCTGGCGCGCGCGGGTGATGCCCACGTAGGCCAGTCGGCGTTCTTCTTCGATGGTGTCGGCTTCGATGCTGGAGCGGTGCGGGAGGATTTCCTCTTCCATGCCCATGATGAACACGTAAGGGAATTCCAGACCCTTGGACGCATGCAGCGTCATCATCTGCACGCCTTCGGCGCCGTCTTCCTCTTCCTGCTGACGTTCGAGCATGTCGCGCAGGACCAGTTTGCCGATGGCGTCCTCGACGGTCATTTCGCCTTCTTCGTCCTTTTCAAGGGTGTTTTTCAACGCCTCGATCAGGAACCAGACGTTGCTCATCCGGTAATCGGCCGCCTTGTCGCTGGAGCTGTTGGTGCGCAGCCAGTTCTCATAGTCGATGTCCATGACCATGCTGCGCAGCGCCGAGATCGGATCCTCGCCGGCGCACTGCTCACGGACCTTGTCCATGAAGCGTTTGAAGCGCGACAGGCGATCGGTGAAGCGGCTGTCCAGATGTTCGCCCAGACCGATTTCGTCGGTGGCGGCGTACATCGAAATTTTGCGTTCGGTGGCGTAGTTGCCGAGTTTTTCCAGGGTGGTCGAGCCGATTTCGCGGCGTGGCACGTTGATCACGCGCAGGAAGGCGTTGTCGTCATCCGGGTTGACGATCAGGCGGAAGTAGGCCATCAGGTCTTTCACTTCCTGGCGGCCGAAGAAGCTGTTGCCGCCGCTCAGGCGGTACGGCACCTGGTGGTGCTGCAGCTTCAGTTCGATCAGCTTGGCCTGGTAGTTGCCGCGATAAAGGATGGCGAAATCGCTGTACGGACGGTCGGTGCGCAAGTGCAGGCTGAGGATTTCCATGGCCACGCGCTCGGCTTCGGCGTCCTCGTTGCGGCAGCGGATCACGCGGATCTCGTCGCCGTGGCCCATCTCGCTCCACAGCTGCTTTTCGAATTCGTGCGGGTTGTTCGAGATCAGCACGTTGGCGCAGCGCAGGATGCGGCTGGTGGAGCGGTAGTTCTGCTCGAGCATCACCACTTTCAGGGACGGATAGTCGTCCTTGAGCAGCATCAGGTTTTCCGGCCGCGCGCCGCGCCAAGCGTAGATCGACTGGTCGTCGTCGCCGACCACGGTGAACTGGTTGCGCTTGCCGATGAGCATTTTCACCAGCAAATATTGGCTGGCGTTGGTGTCCTGGTATTCGTCGACCAGCAGGTAACGCACCTTGTTCTGCCACTTTTCGAGGATGTCGGCATGTTCTTCGAAGAGTTTTACCGGCAGCAGGATCAGGTCGTCGAAGTCCACAGCGTTGAACGCTTTCAGCGTGCGCTGGTAGTGGGTGTAGACGATGGCGGCGGTCTGTTCCTTGGGATTGCGCGCGTTCTCCAGCGCCTGAGGCGGCAGGATCAGGTCGTTTTTCCAGGCGCCGATCATGTTCTTGATCTCGTCGACGCCGTCTTCGCCCGCGTATTCCTTCTGCATGATGTCGGTCATCAGGGCTTTGACGTCGGTCTCGTCGAAGATCGAGAAACCGGGTTTGTAGCCCAGCCGCACGTGTTCCTTGCGGATGATGTTCAGACCGAGGTTGTGGAACGTGCAGACGGTCAGGCCGCGACCTTCGCCGGCCCGCAGCAGGGTGCCGACCCGCTCTTTCATCTCGCGCGCGGCCTTGTTGGTAAAGGTCATGGCGACGATGTACTGGGCACGAATGCCGCAGTTCTGGATCAGGTGCGCGATTTTGCGCGTGATCACGCTGGTCTTGCCGGAGCCAGCACCGGCGAGCACCAATAGAGGGCCGCCGACGTAGTTCACGGCTTCTTGCTGCCGGGGATTGAGTCGGGACATACGAAAATTCGGGAGTCGTTGACGAAATGGGCCGGCATTTTAACAGGCTCAGCGATTTGTGCTGCTCTCTCCGACTTGTGACGTACCACGCGATTCAAATTTGCCGGTTTTGTTACTTTCGCGGAGGATGCGCGGTGATTTTGCGGCTAATGTTCTCATTCGTGACACAAAATAACGTTTTGATAACCGTTGTCATTTGGTCATTGAACGGCGCAACGGCATAATGCCCCGCCCACATCATTGCAGAGTCTAGGGAGCTAGCTTGTCTACGCCTGTCGAACCCTTGCGTTTGCTGCTACTGGCCGAAGAGCCAGCGTGGACAGCGTTATTGCGTGAGTGTCTGGCTCCGATGGGGAGCGCGGCGGTGCTGATCAGCGCGCCGAGCTGGGATTCGGTCAGCAGTTTGTTCGAAGACAACCGCCATGCGGTGTTGTTGACCCTTCCGGCATTGCAACCGGCACCGGGCCGTTGCAGCCTGCCGACGGTCTTGCTGCTGGAACATGAACCGGACACCGCGCCGGTTGGCGTCAGTGACTGGCTGGTGTTCGACGCCCTCGACGCCGGCATGCTGCGCCGCTGCCTGCGCCATGTGCGCGAACGCGGCGTTCTCGAAAACACCCTGCAACGCCTCGCCGAGCAGGATCCGCTGACCGGCATCGCCAACCGTCAGGGTTTCCAGACCTTGCTTGCTGCGCGCCTCGCGGAAAACGACGGTCGCGGCCTGGCCCTCGGGCATCTCGATCTCGACAACTTCCGCCACGCCAACGATGCGCTTGGCCATCAGGCGGGGGATCGCTTGATCCTGCAAGTGGTCGCACGCCTGAAAAGTCAGCTCGAAGCCGGTGATCAACTGGCGCGGCTGGGCAGCGATGAGTTTGCCCTGCTGATCGACACCCGCCGTGCACCGCAGCGCGCCGAGTGGATGGCCGAACGCATCACCGAAGCGCTCGCCGAACCGTATTGGGTCGATGGCGAAAGCCTGCTGATCGGCTCCAGTCTCGGCATCGCCCACGCCCGTGCGCAGGGCGGCGCCGATCCGCTGATGTGGCACGCCCACATCGCCATGCAGCAGGCCAAGAGCACCCAGGGCTGCACCTTCCATATCTTCAACGAACGCATCAACCGCAATGCGCGGAGCATGGCCGACCTCGAAAGCGAGTTGCGCCGAGCGTTGCGTCGCGATGAGCTGGAATTGCATTACCAGCCACGCCTGAATCTTGAGGATGGCCAGATTGTCGGCCTCGAAGCGTTGGTGCGCTGGCGTCATGGCGAGCGCGGTTTGCTGCCGCCGAGTGAATTTGTCCCTTTGGCCGAGCAGAGCGGTTTGATCGTGCCGCTGGGTTACTGGGTGATTTCCCGGGCCTTGCGTGACATGCAGGCGTTGCGCGAGCGCGGGCTGCCGGCGCTGCACATGGCGATCAACCTGTCATTCCGCCAGTTTCAAGACAGTCAGTTGTTGCCGACGCTGAGCCGGTTGATTGCCGAGCGTGGCGTTGAGGCGCAGTGGCTGGAATTCGAACTGACAGAAACCGCCGTGATGCGCCGTAGCGATCTGGTCAAGCAGACCATGGACGCTCTCGGCCGTCTCGGTGTGCGCTTCTCGCTGGATGACTTTGGCACCGGGTTCTCGTCGTTCGTGCACCTCAACAGCCTGCCGATCACCTTGCTGAAGATCGACAAAAGCTTTGTCGGCGGCATGGAGCAGCGCGAAGAGAACCGCAAACTGGTGCACGCGATGATCAATCTCGCGCACAACCTGCATCTGGAAGTGGTGGCGGAGGGGGTGGAAACCCCTGAACAGCTAGAACTGTTGCGCGGGTTTGGTTGCGATCAGGTGCAGGGTTATCTGATCAGCCGGCCGTTGCCCTTGGCGGAATTGGTTGAATATCTCACCTTCGGCTCAAGCCAGCAGCCAGCCCTCGAGATCGTAAGCTGAACACATAACCCCTGTAGGAGTGAGCCTGCTCGCGATAGCAATCTACCAGTCAACATTTGCTTCGACTGACACACCGCAATCGCGAGCAGGCTCACTCCTACAAGGGATCTCAGTCGGTCTGCGGGACCGTAAACTGACTTGATGACGCAGGCTCCAGCCGAATCATCCGCTTCATTTTCCACTCGAACGCCAGCGTCAAACTCACCGCCGCACACGCCAGGCCCAACGCCAATCCCCACCAGACGCCCGTCGGCCCCCAATTGAGGTGGAACGCCATCCACCACGCCGCCGGTGCGCCAATCAGCCAATAGCAAGCGAGCCCGACCAGAAACGTGGTCTTCGCATCCTTGAGTCCACGGATGCAGCCCATGGCAATCGTCTGCGTGCCGTCGAACAGCTCGAACCACGCCGCCACTGCTAGCAGGCTCACCGCCAGGCGAATCACCTCGGCAAACGCCGGATCGTTGTGATCGAGGAACAACCCGACCAACTGGTTGGGCAACAGCCAGAACACCATCGCGAATCCCAACATCACCACCGCGCCAAAGACGATCCCGACCCGTCCGGACATCCGCGCATCACTCAGTTGCCCGGCGCCGTAATGCTGGCCGACGCGCATGGTGATCGCGTACGACATCCCCGCCGGCACCATGAACGCCACCGAGACAATTTGCAGGGCAATCTGGTGCGCGCCCAACTGCGTGCTACCCATGGTGCCCATGCACAGAGCTGCGAACGCGAACAAACCGACTTCCACCGCATACGTGCCACCGATTGGCAGGCCGAGGCGCCACAACTCTTTCAGGTACTGCCGGTTCGGCCGCGACAGGCCCGCGCGCAGCGGGTACGCGTCATAGGCCGGATGCCGGCGGATGTGCCAGGCCAGCGCCAACGCCATGCAATTGGCGACAATCGCTGTGACCAGGCCGATGCCCGTCAGGCCCATTTTCGGCAGACCGAACATGCCGGTGATCAGCGCGTAATTGAGCAGGAAATTCGCCACCGTGCCGGCCAGACTGATGACCATCACCGGTGTCGCCCGGCCGATTGCACTGGTGAAACCGCGCAGGGCCATGAAACTGAGGTAGCCGGGCAGGGCGAAGGGCAGGGCAATCAGGAATTGCCCGGCCGCGTTGACGTTGGTTTCGGTCTGGCCGAACAGCAGCAACACCGGTTTCAGGTTCCACAGCAGCAACCCGGCGCCCAGCGCCATCAGCCACGCCAGCCACAATCCGGCCTGGGTCAGACGCGCAGCGCCAATGATGTCGCCGGCGCCCTTGCGAATCGCCACCAATGTGCCGACCGCTGCAATCACGCCGATGCAGAAAATCGACACGAACGAATAAGTCGCCGCACCGAGACCGCCGCCCGCGAGCGCTTCAGGACTCAGGCGCGCCATCATCAACGTGTCAGTCAGCACCATCAACATGTGCGCCAACTGTGAAGCAATCAACGGCCCTGCCAGCCGCAGAATGGCCCAGAGTTCGGTACGCACAGGATGCTGCATGGTCATCACCACTCAATTTCAGAGGGAACAGGAGACCGTCGATTCTCGGCGCTTGGCGGGCTTTGCACAAAGGGATAAAAAGGATGGGTGGCATGATTAAAACTCATCCTGGATAAACGGTTTAAGATTGGCTTTATCCCGCTATCGGAGCTTTCTGCATGTCTCGTCGTCTTCCTCCCTTGTATGCCCTGCGCGCATTTGAAGCGGCGGCGCGACATAGTTCGTTCACCCGGGCTGCCGAGGAACTGTCGATCACCCAGAGTGCGGTAAGTCGGCATATTCGGACCCTCGAAGAACACTTCGCCTGTCGGCTGTTTCATCGCAGCGGTCGCAATCTGCAGCTGACCGAAGCGGCGCGGTTGCTGCTGCCCGGGATCCGCGAAGGCTTCAGTGCGCTGGAGCGGGCCTGCAATACCTTGCGTGCCGAGGACGACATTTTGCGCATGAAAGCGCCCTCGACCCTGACTATGCGCTGGTTGCTCGCGCGCCTGAGTCGCTTCCGCCATTTGCAGCCTGGCAACGAAGTGCAACTGACCAGTGCGTGGATGGACGTCGATTCGGTGGATTTCAACGATGAGCCTTTCGACTGCGCTGTTTTGTTGAGTGACGGGCATTTTCCGCCGGATTGGGAGGCGAGTTTATTGTTTCCCGAAGAGCTGATTCCGGTGGGGGCGCCAAACCTGCTGAATGATCAGCCGTGGGATCTGGCTCGACTGGCTTGCACCGAATTACTTCACCCGACACCGGACCGTCGCGATTGGCGCAGTTGGCTGGAACACATGGGGCTGTCCGATCAGGTGTCACTCAAGGGTGGGCAAGTGTTCGATACCCTCGAATTGGGCATGATCGCGGCGGCGCGCGGGTACGGTGTGTCGATGGGCGACCTGTTAATGGTCGCCGAAGATGTGGCGCAGGGAAGGCTGAGCCTGCCGTGGCCAACCGCGGTCGCCAGCGGTTTGAATTACTACCTTGTGTGGCCAAAGACCCGCCCGGGAGGTGAACGTTTGCGCCGTCTCAGCGACTTTCTGCAAAGCGAAGTCCGCGCCATGGAGTTGCCGGCGGTCGCGCGCTTGAGCTGAAACGTTAGAGCCGCCGCAATGCCGGCCTTGTGCCATAACCTTGTTTTCCGCTCAAGTATTTGGATCCACCGCCGAATACGTGCTTGTGGAACCGTCGTGCCGGTATCCACGATTCACCCCCACAACCAGAAAAATTTCCGAGTCGAGATCAAGGAGGATCCCGTGGCTCGGCCAGGAGCTGTCCATGTCTCAACCTCGCGCTCGGATCGCCTCGCAGCTGGGCCTCGCGCTCGCTGTAATACTGGCGATAGTTATCAGTGGCAGTACGGTGTTCGCCTTGCGTTCGCTGGACTCCGCCAACCTCGCCACTCGTGAAGAGCATCTGGCCAGTGAGGCGCGGCTGCTGGCCGACCAACTGAGCACCTTCCACGGCACGCTGCGTGAAAGCACCCAGCGCCTGAGCGGGCTGTTCGAGAAGCGTTTCAGCGCAGGTCTGAGCATTCACCCGAGTGAGCCGGTGAATGTTGCCGGCACCCAGACCCCGGGTCTGCATCTGGGCAGCGAAGTGCTGAACAACAACTTCAAGGAAGTCGACGAGTTCAAGCAGATGACCGCCGGCGTCGCCACCCTGTTCGTGCGCAGCGGCGAAGACTTCATCCGCGTCAGCACTTCGCTGACCAAACAGGATGGCACCCGTGCCATCGGCACCTTGCTCGATCACGCGCACCCGGCCTACGCGAAGTTGATGGCGGGGCAGGGTTACGTCGGTCGCGCCTTGCTGTTCGATCGCTCCTACATGACCCAATACACCCCGGTGCGTGATGGCAGCGGCAAGGTGATTGCGGTGCTGTTCGTCGGCTTCGATTACACCGACGCGCAGAACATCCAGTTCGATAACCTCAAGCGCTTCCGCATTGGCCAGAGCGGTTCGCTGGCGTTGCTCGACGAGCAAAACAAATGGCTGGTCGCGCCAGCGGGGGTGCAGGCGCTGGATCAAGCCGTTCCGGTGATCAAAGGTTTGGCTGCAAAGCCGGGCAAGGGTGAGTTCTGGAGCGACACCTCGGAAGATTTCTATAGCATTGCCGTGCCGTTCGATGGCGGACCATGGTCGGTCGTGGCGAGCATGCCGAAAGCTGAGATCCGCGCGGTGACCTGGAGCGTGGGTACGCAACTGGCCATTGGCAGTCTGTTGGCGATGCTGCTGGCGGTCGGATCTGTGGTCTGGCTGCTGCGCAGCAAACTGGCGCCTCTGGGGGATCTGGTGCGTCAGGCCGAGGCCTTGGGCGCCGGTGATCTGAGCGTGCGCCTGAACGTATCGAGCAACGACGAAATCGGTCAGTTGTCTCGCGCGTTCAACCAGATGAGCCAGGCGCTGTCGACCATGGTCGAGCACATCCGCCGCTCTTCGGAAGAGGTCAACAGCCGTGCCCAGGCCCTGTCCGGTTTGTCCGGCGGTGCCTATGAAGGCATGGAGCAACAATCTGGCGAAATCACCAGCATGGCCGGCGCGGTGGAAGAGTTCAGTGCGACGTCGTTGAACATCGCCGACAACATGGGCGCGACCCAGCGTCTGGCGCAGGAAAATGCCCAGCAAACGCAAATTGGCCGCAGCTCGATGGAAGAAGCGTCGTCCTCGCTGGAGCAAATCGCTGGCGCCCTGAACAGCACCGCCACCGTGATCAACACCCTCGGTCAGCGCTCGCAGGAAATCGGCGGCATCGTGGGTGTGATCACCTCGATCGCCGAGCAGACCAACCTTCTGGCACTTAACGCAGCAATCGAAGCTGCCCGTGCTGGTGAGCAGGGTCGTGGCTTTGCTGTGGTGGCCGATGAGGTGCGCAGCCTGGCTTCGCGTACTCGTCAGGCCACCGATGAAATTTCCAGCATGATTCACAGCATCCAGCAGGAAACCGGCAACGCGATCAGCACCATGGAGCAGGGCAATGTGCTGATGCAGGAAGGCTTGTCGCGCAACGCCAACGTGGCGTCGGCGCTGGCGCGAATCGATGAACAGAGCCGTTCGGCGGGGCAGCAGTTTGCCGCGATTACCACGGCCACTCAGGAGCAGAGCAGCACCGCGACGTTGTTGAGCAGTAATTTGCAGAGCATTGCGTTGGCCAACAGTGAGCAGCGTGAGGTTGTGTCGAACCTGGCTGTTACCGCCAAGGAGCTTGAGAAGCTGGCGGCGGATCTGCGTTCCGAGGTTGATCGCTTTCGTTGATACAGCCTTGATATAGCTTTCGCGAGCAGGCTCGCTCCCACAGTGTCCGGTGCGAATCACAGATTTTGTGAAGACCCGGATCCCCTGTAGGAGTGAGCCTGCTTGCGAATGCAACACTGCAGATCTTCGGCTGAACCTGCAATCTGTCGATCTAATACACTTGCTGAAACGTTTCCGCAGCGCTATAAAAATGACACAACTCCAATAAAGGCTGCTGCCATGACCCCGCTCAAACTCGCCGTCGCCCTCGGCGCATTCTCTGCTGCTTCCCACGCCATGGCCTGGGATTACGTCCTCCTCGATACCAACAAGCCCGCACAAAACTGGACCATCACCAGTGAGCAACTTGGCGTGAAAACCGCCAAACCCTTCTCCGTGAGCCTGCGTACCTTGCACGGTGGGCGGCAGGAAGGCGTCAGCATCGTTGATATCGATAACGGCACAATGAAACTCTCGGTGGTGCCAACCCGAGGCATGAATGTCTTGCAAGCCTCTGTCGGCAGTGTGCGCATGGGGTGGGATTCGCCGGTCAAGGACGTGGTCAACCCGGCGTTCATCGAACTCAACGGACGCGGTGGGCTGGGCTGGCTGGAAGGTTTCAACGAGCTGGTGACCCGCTGCGGGTACGAATGGGTCGGCCATCCAGGCATGGACAATGGCGAACTGCTGACCCTGCACGGACGCGCTGCCAACATCCCGGCCAGTACCGTCACGCTGCACATCGACGAAAAACCGCCTTATGCCATCAGTCTGCGCGGCGAGCTGAAAGAGCAAGCCTTCAAGAAAGTCGACTTTTCGGTGGTCACGGAACTGGTCACCGAGTCTGGCAGCGTGCGCTTTGCACTCAACGATACGCTGACCAACAACGGCGACTATCCAAAGGAATACCAGGCGCTGTACCACAGCAATTTCAGCACGCCGTTCCTCGAGCAGGGCGCACGTTTTGCTGCACCGGTTAAACAGGTCTCGCCGTTCAACGACAAGGCCAAGGGCGATCTGGCTGACTGGCAGACTTATCGCGCACCGACCAAGGACTACGACGAAACCGTCTACAACGTCGTGCCCTATGCCGACGCCAAAGGCGAAACCCTGACTGTTCTGCATAACAAGGCGGGCAGCCTCGGTGTTTCTGTTGGCTTCAATACCCAGCAGTTGCCGGTGTTCTCTCTGTGGAAAAACACCGATACGCAAGGGCAGGGCTATGTCACGGGACTGGAGCCGGGCACCAGTTTTTCTTACAACCGCCGCTATCAGCGTCCGCTGAATCTGGTGCCGACCATTGCACCGAAAGAACACAAACAGTTCCAGATCAGCTACAGCCTGCTCGCGGACAAAGGTGCTGTGGATAAGGCCTTGAAGCGTGTGACCGAGATTCAGGCGGGGCGCGAGACCGAAGTGCGGCAGACGCCGTTGGTGGATCTGACCGAGCATTAAGGTGTCGCCGGCCGATATTGCAGCGCCTCGGCCAAGTGTTCGCGTTTGATTGCATCGACTTGCTCAAGGTCTGCCAGAGTGCGGGCGACCTTGAGTAGCCGGTGTGCTGAGCGCAGCGATAACGTCAGCCGTTCACACGCTGATTCCAGCCATTTCTCATCGGCTGTGGATAACTTGCAGTGTTTTTTCAGTCCTGGCAGATCGAGAAACGCGTTGGCGCAGCCTTGACGCTTTTGCTGTCGCTCGCGTGCCTCGGCCACCAATGCCGCAGCGCTGGCGCTGTCCTCGCCGGGTTTAATCGCAGGATTCAGCGCCGTGGCTTCCCGCGCCACTGTAAGGTGCAAATCGATCCGATCCAGCAGCGGCCCTGACAACTTGTTGCGGTAGCGTTGAACCATGTCCGGAGTGCAGGAGCACTTGCCGCTGGGCTCGCCAAGATATCCACAGGGGCAGGGATTCATCGCTGCGACCAACTGGAATCGTGCCGGAAAACGTACGCGATCCTTGGCTCGGGCGATCACGATGAATCCCGACTCCAAAGGCTCCCGTAAAACCTCCAGAACCTTGCGATCAAACTCCGGCAACTCATCGAGAAACAGCACACCATGGTGGGCGAGGGTGATTTCGCCGGGCTGCGGCTTCGAGCTGCCACCAACGAGTGCCGGCCCGGATGCCGAGTGGTGCGGTTGACGAAAGGGACGCTGCGGCCAATGGGTCAGCGGCGCGCCACTGGCGACCGACTGAATCGCCGCCACCTCTAGCGCTTCACTCTCGGCCAGCGGCGGCAACAGCCCCGGCAGGCGACTCGCCAACAATGTCTTACCCGTCCCAGGCGGCCCGCTGAACAGCAAGTTATGGGCGCCCGCAGCAGCAATCAGCAGCGCTCGTTTCGCCGCCACTTGCCCCTGCACTTCATTCAAGTCGGGATAAGGCTTGCTGGCATGCATCAACCCGTCTGATACATAGGGCTCAACCGGCGTATGCCCATTGAAATGCGCCACCGCCTCCAGCAAATGATCCACCGCAAACACCTTCAACCCCGAAGCCAGGCACGCCTCCTCGGCATTCGCCCGCGGCACCACCAGCGCACGACCCGCCTTGCGCGCCGCAAGTGCTGCCGGCAACACGCCACGCACCGCTCGTACGGCGCCGGACAACGCCAACTCACCCAGACATTCCACATCATCCAGCGTCAGACACGGCACTTGCACACTCGCCGACAGAATCCCCAAGGCAATCGCCAGATCAAACCGCCCGCCATCCTTTGGCAGATCCGCCGGCGCCAGATTCAAAGTGATCCGCCGCGCCGGAAACTGCAGCCCGGAATTGATGATCGCGCTGCGCACCCGATCCTTGCTCTCCTTCACCGCCGCCTCGGGCAGGCCGACCATGGTCAGCGACGGCAGACCGTTGGCCAGATGGACTTCGACGGTGACAGCGGGGGCTTCCACGCCTATCTGGGCGCGACTGTGGACGATGGAGAGGGACATGGTCGTTCCTTGAGCTGAATCGGGGAGCCGCTTCCTGCGGGTTTTTGAAGGGTAGTTGGGAGAAGACGCTTAAGCGGGTCGAGCGGAGCGCGAAAATTTCTCAGGATGTTGCTGGAACAAGTCGCAAGGAATCTATCCAGTACTGCAAGCGGACATGCGAGTTGTTTGTGTAGGAAAAAGCAACGGATTCGGTGAGGACCGAGCCGCGTGAGTAGTCCATTTCTGAGAGTCTTGAAAGAACACCCAAATCACAAGATGGACTGTTTGCTTTGATGATTTCCGCGAATACACTCAAGATTAATGCATAACGTTAAGCTTTAAATTATGATCGTTAGCTTCGGATGTTCTGAAACCGAATACCTGTTCCGCAGCGGTAAAACCCGTTTCTGGTCAGCCATATTGAGTGTCGCGGAACGCAAGCTGACGATGCTTGATGCGGCAGCGGCATTAGCTGATCTCCGGTCTCCTCCGGGAAATCGGCTCGAAGCTCTGGAAGGAGATCGAAAAGGGCAATTCAGCATTCGGATCAACGCCCAATGGCGAATTTGCTTCGTTTGGGGGCTTAATGGCCCTGAGGGTGTGGAAATCGTCGATTATCACTGAGGTGACTATGACTAAGAATGGTATGCGTCCGGTTCATCCCGGTGAGATCCTCAAAGAGGAATACCTGGAGCCTTTGAGCCTTACAGCAGCTGCGTTGGCGAGAGCACTAAATGTGTCGACTCCGACGGTGAACGATATTGTTCTACGGCGGCGAGGTGTCAGCGCTGATATGGCGTTAAGGCTTTCTATCTGCCTGGACACCACCCCTGAATTTTGGCTGAACCTGCAATCGGCTTACGATTTGCGAAAAGCTGAAATTGAGAAAGGAGCTTCCATCCGTGATCAAGTTGAACGGCTGGCACATTGCGCTTGAATCCGAATTCAAGGTCGGACGGTTGGGAGCTCAAGAGTTGCGGTAACTATTTCTCAGAGAACATTTGTAAGGCGTCCTTTGGACGCCTTTTTTTGCTATCTAGTCAAATTCACTGTCTTCTTCCAGCCAGCAGGCCACTTGGCTCAAGCTCTGGCCCACACGTCACGGCAACTTCAATAAACCTCAGTTGATTGGCTGAAGGGCGCACGCTCAAACTAAGCGTTTCTGCGCGCAGTTCAAAAATTTTAAGCAGCTTTGCTTTTCGCTTTTTTAGACTCATACGGACCTTGTGCTTTTGGCGTTTAGGTTGGGTATTCATATCAACTGCAATGCCTTTTTCCACCAAGAACCTGCTGTTCCTATCGGACGTTTTACCTGCTCTCGTTCCACCACCATCAACGGCACATCCTGCAACCGTATCCACAGTTGATTATTCCAATGCAACAAACTCAACGTCATGTCCGGCCAACTGAGCAAGCTGAGGTGTGGACGTTCGCTTGTGATGGGGTGTTGGGCGTCGCGCAGGGTGGGGATGACTTGGTGGGTGAGCCATTCGCGCAGGGCTCGGTATTCGGGGCAGTAGTGGTAGACGAGGAGGGCGTAGATGCCGGATTCGCTGATCAGCAGGGCGTTTTCGATTTGATTGTGGATCAGGGTTTTGCTGGTCTGGTATTGGTCGGGGTCGAGTTTTCGCAGCATGCGTTCGTTGAGGTAGATGTGCAGCAGGCGGCTCAGGTCTCGGGCGCAGAACCAGGGTTGGTTCTGGATGAGGAGGGCGTGGAGGGGGAGTTTGTGGCGGGTGAAGATGTGCGGGCTTAGATAAGTCTCTTCTTGATTCATGGAGCAGTTCCTCTTGCTTAAGGGGCTGCCCTCAATCGTCGCCAAACGATTGGGTGGCAGTTGTACGCGGGTTGGCGAACCGGAGCAAAAGGAACCCGGCAGACCCGAAGGTCTCCCACGCACAACCGCCATGAAACGATGTGGCGGTAAATGTAGCCGCCATCATGGTTGTCGTGCGCCTTAAGCTGTTCGGGTCGCCAAACCCGGTGCTGAACATTCAGCATCGGGTGAGCTTAGAAACCTGGGCTTTTCGGCGCAATCGGACGGCGGTGGTGCAGGTTGTAGGACGTTGCCGGGATGGTTGAAGGGCTGGAGATCAAAAGATCGCAGCCTTCGGCAGCTCCTACAGGGGGCGCGGATTATTCAGCGGACGGCGTCAGCTTCGCTTCCATCTCGGCAACTTTGGCTTCGAGGCTTTCAAGTCGAGCGCGAGTACGCGCCAACACAACCATCTGACTATCAAATTCTTCACGGCTCACCAGGTCGAGTTTGCTGAACGCACTCTGCAGCAGCATCTTGAACTGGCTTTCGATTTCGGCTTTTGGCAGCGGGGTGTCGCCGTTGAACAGGCGGGAGGCGGTGCCGCTCAGGGCGTCGAGGAAGTCTTTGGGCGCGAGCATGGTGGATGTCCTGGAAACAATGGCCGGCAGTGTATCACGCAGTGTCTATAGTCAATCTCGTGGTCAGGGATGCACGCTTTTCGCGCAGGCGGACGGACGGCGACGCACCGTTGTTGTGCGTATCCGCTGTGCCTTCTGCACGGGATGGCTTGCGGCAGCGGCCAAGGGATTGAAATCAGGGGATTTTGGCGAGATGGCAAGGTTTCTGCTTAGTCACCTTCGACCCATGCACTGATGCAGTCGCTGTGACGAATGCAGTGCGGCAGACGGAGCGGGGAGTTTCGTCAGCAGCGGTTAGCTGGCGTCAGTCGGGCAGGTAAGGCCGACGATGCGTTACAAAGCCAGGCACTGCGCTTAGACTTGAGTCGGGTTTGTTTTCCTGGGGCAAGTCCACCAATTCGGGAGAGAGTTTCATGAAGCTAGTCACTGCCATCATCAAGCCGTTCAAGTTGGACGACGTGCGCGAGTCGCTGTCCGAAATCGGCGTGCAGGGCATTACCGTTACTGAAGTTAAAGGCTTCGGTCGGCAGAAGGGTCACACCGAGCTGTATCGCGGCGCGGAATATGTGGTCGATTTTCTGCCCAAGGTGAAAATCGACGTGGCCATCGACGACAAGGATCTGGATCGGGTTATCGAGGCGATAACCAAAGCGGCCAACACCGGCAAGATCGGTGACGGCAAGATCTTCGTGGTCAATCTGGAACAGGCGATCCGCATCCGTACCGGCGAAACCGATACCGACGCGATCTAAGCGCCGCCACAAACCCCAACGCCCCAGGAGAAAACAATATGACTCTGCGTAAATTCGCAGGGCTAGGAGCCCTGTTGTCCATCGTAATGCCAAGCCTTGCAATGGCGGCAGACGAAGTGGCGGCCCCGGTCCTCAATTCCGGCGACACTGCCTGGATGCTCACCTCGACAGCCCTCGTGCTGTTCATGACCATCCCCGGCCTGGCACTGTTCTACGGCGGCATGGTTCGCTCGAAAAACATTCTTTCCGTGATGATGCAGTGCTTCGCCATTACCGGTCTGATCAGCATCTTGTGGGTCATTTATGGCTACAGCATTGCGTTCGACACCACCGGCATGGAGCAGGGCGTCGTCAACTTCAACTCGTTCTTCGGCGGCATGGGCAAGGCGTTCCTCGCCGGTGTCACGCCTTCGAGCCTGACCGGCCCAGCGGCTTTGTTCCCTGAGGCGGTGTTCATCACCTTCCAGATGACCTTCGCGATCATCACCCCGGCGCTGATCGTCGGTGCGTTCGCTGAGCGGATGAAGTTCTCCGCGATGCTGATCTTCATGGCTATCTGGTTCACCCTGGTTTATGCACCGATCGCGCACATGGTCTGGTCCGGCAACGGCGGCCTGATGTGGGACTGGGGCGTGCTCGACTTCGCCGGCGGCACCGTGGTGCACATCAACGCCGGTGTGGCTGGTCTGATTGCCTGCCTGGTATTGGGCAAGCGCAAAGGCTTCCCGACCACCCCGATGGCGCCGCACAACCTCGGTTACACCCTGATGGGCGCGGCGATGCTGTGGGTCGGCTGGTTCGGCTTCAACGCCGGCTCCGCTGCAGCGGCCAACGGCACTGCCGGCATGGCGATGCTGGTCACTCAGATTGCTACCGCTGCTGCGGCACTGGGCTGGATGTTTGCCGAGTGGGTCACCCACGGCAAGCCAAGCGCACTGGGTATCGCATCGGGTGTGGTTGCCGGTCTGGTAGCGATTACTCCGGCTGCTGGCACCGTGGGCCCGATGGGCGCACTGGTGATTGGTCTGGCCGCAGGCGTGGTGTGCTTCTTCTGCGCCACAACCCTGAAACGCAAACTCGGTTATGACGATTCCCTGGACGCGTTCGGCGTGCACGGTATCGGCGGTATCCTCGGCGCGATCCTCACCGGTGTGTTCGCTGCGCCGGCGCTGGGTGGCTTCGGCACCGTTACCGATATCGGTGCGCAAGTCTGGATTCAGGTCAAAGGCGTGGGCTTCACGGTGATCTACACCGCGATCGTCACCTTCATCATCCTCAAGGTCCTGGACGCCGTCATGGGTCTGCGTGTGACCGAGGAAGAAGAGTCGGTGGGCCTCGATCTGGCACAACACAACGAACGCGGCTACAACCTGTAAGTACGCGCACTAAAAAACTTGCCCGGTTCGCCGGGCATTTTTTTGTCTGGAATTTGTCGCAGAGAGAATAGCTGAAAGGATTTTTCGTACGGCTTTGGTCGTGTTTACGACGAGCGTTTTTCTGCGGCCAATGGCTTACATCATTGCAGGAATATTAGGGCCTTTGTTTTTTCCCAGAGCGCGCTAGAATGCGCCCCGAACGTGCGGAGAACTGTATGTGGCAACAGACTCTGATAACCCTGCGGGCGCGGCCCCGGGGCTTTCATCTGGTAACGGACGAGTTACTCGCCGGGCTGCCTGAACTCAGGCAGTGTCGGGTCGGTCTGTTGCATTTGTGGCTGCAGCATACCTCGGCGTCGTTGACCATCAACGAGAACGCCGATCCGGCGGTACGTCGCGACTTCGAACGATTTTTCAATCGTCTGATCCCACAAGGAACAGACGGCTATGAGCATAACGACGAAGGCCTGGACGACCTCCCGGCGCACTTCAAGGCCAGCGTGCTTGGCTGCCAGATCAGTCTGCCGGTTTCGGCAGGTCGCCTGGCACTGGGAACCTGGCAAGGCGTTTATCTGGGCGAGCACCGTGATCATGGCGGTGCCCGAAAAGTCCTCGCCACCTTGCACGGTGAAGGGGCGTAAACCGTTGGTCATCAATGGTTACTGATTTTTTAACGGCGACTTTCGACAGTTGCCAAAGCTGGTCTATAACTAATCTGCTTTTCGCAAGTCATGAGGTAGAACATGAGCGACGATGATCTGGAAAACGACGACCTCGAAGTAGGCGACGAAGACGAGGCCGAGGAAGGTCTGGAAGCAGTAGCGGACGACGCTGCTGAAGACGATGGCGGCGATACGCCGGCCCCGGCTGCCAAAGGCAAAGCCAAGGCTGCGGTGTCGGTAGATGAGTTGCCGAGCATTGAAGCCAAGAACAAGGACCGCGACGCCCTGGCCAAGGCCATGGAAGAGTTCCTGTCGCGTGGCGGCAAGGTTCAGGAAGTGGAGGCCAACGTGGTCGCCGATCCTCCGAAAAAGCCGGACAACAAGTACGGCAGCCGCCCTATCTGAGGCGTGCCGCTGGCTTGCTGAAAAGGCCCGCCGTCGCTGCGGGCTTTTTCATGGGCGAAAGAAAAATTTGAAGGCGATGCAGACCCTGTGGGAGCTGGCTTGCCAGCGATGGCGGCCTGTCAGACAACATTGATGTTGAATGTGCTGGCCTCATCGCTGGCAAGCCAGCTCCCACAGGGAATGATGGAAATCAGGGTCAGTGTTGGGCATTCCAGCGTGCAAGAACGGCAGGCAAATCGCTCAGGCTACGAATCTCGGCATCCGGCAGACGATCCGCTTCCCAGACTTTCCCCGCCGGGTTGAACCAGATCGCCCGCAACCCGGCCTGCTGCGCGCCGGCAATATCATCGCCCGGATGATCACCAATATGCACGGCAGTTTCGGCTGTAGCACCACCACGCTGCAACGCCTCATGAAACAACCGGGCATCCGGTTTGGCAATGCCGATGTCTTCCGCGCACAACGCAAACTTGAAGTAGTCCGCCAAACCCAGCCGACGCACATCGGCATTGCCATTGGTGACTACGCCAAGCGAGTAATGATTGGCGAGAATCTCCAGTACTGGTTCGACTTCAGGGAACACTTCGATCTGATGCCGAGCATGCAGAAACACTTCAAAACTCTTGTCCGCCAGCGTCGACGCCTCGTCATGGGCGTACCCGGCTTCTTCCAGTGCATGGAACAACACCCGCCGGCGCAGCGCGCTGATGCGATGTTTTAGCCCCGGCTCATTGGCCAGCACCCGCTCACGAATCCCCCACAAATGCTCCACCGGCACCGCACCCAGATTCGGCGCATGTTCGCTCAGCCATTCGCGCAATATCGCTTCGGCGCTGACGATCACCGGAGCGGTGTCCCACAAGGTGTCGTCAAGGTCGAAGGTGATCAACTGGATGCTCATGAATCATCGCCTTTCATGCGTTTGGCCCGGGGGTGGGCGCTGTCGTAGACCGCCGCCAGGTGCTGGAAGTCCAGGTGGGTGTAGATCTGCGTGGTCTTGATGTCCGAGTGGCCGAGCAATTCCTGCACCGCGCGCAGATCCTGCGAGGATTCGAGCAGGTGGCTGGCGAAGGAGTGGCGCAGCATGTGCGGGTGCAAGTTCTGCCCCAGTTCGCGTTCGCCGGCGAGTTTCACTCGCACCTGAATCGCCCGTGGACCGAGGCGTCGGCCTTGCTGGCTGACGAATACGGCGTCGTCTGCGGGGTTGGTCATGGCCCGCAGAGGCAGCCATTGTTCGAGGGCTTCGCGGGCCTTTTTGCCCACCGGCAGCAGCCGGGTTTTACTGCCCTTGCCGAGGACTTGAACCATGCCATCGGCGAGGTCGAGTTGATCGAGATTGAGTCCGGTCAGTTCGGAAAGGCGCAGGCCGGAAGAATAGAACAACTCAAGAATCGCCTGATCGCGCCGCGCGAGAAAATCATCCTCGACCGCCCCTTCAAGCAGTTGCAGTGCGCGATCAGTATCGAGGGTTTTCGGCAGTCGGCGCTCGCCTTTTGGCGGTGCCAGACCCGTCGCCGGGTCGTGGTCGCAAAGACCTTCGCGATTCAGATAGTGATAGAGCCCGCGTACTGCCGAGAGCAGCCGCGCGAGGCTGCGCGAGGATTGCCCCTGCGCATGCAGACGGGCGATCAGGCTGCGCAGGCGCTGAATGTCCAGCGCCGCCCAGCTGCCGATGTTCTGTTTGACGCACCAGCCAAGGACTTTATCGAGGTCGCGGCGATAGGCCGAGAGCGTGTGCGGCGACACCTGTCGCTCACTGCGCAGGTGTTCGCAGTAAGCGTCCAGTTGCCGTTCCATGCTCAGCGTACCGAGCGCAGGGAGCTATTGACCCGTGGCAGCACACGGCCCATGACTTCGGCGATGTAGCTGAGGAACAGCGTGCCGACCGAACTCTTGTAGTGCTGCGGGTCACGGCTGGCGATCGCCAGAATGCCGTGGATGCCTTGATGGCTGACCGCGACGACGGCAGTGGAGCCGATCTGCTTGCGTTGTTCTTCGCCGAAGAGGAAGTCCAGTTCATGCTCACGCAGGCTGCCGCTGACGCTTTTGCCTTCGGTAAGCAAGCCGCCGATGGCGACTTGGGCGTCAGCGTGAGTGACCCAGCGACCGACCGGCGCCGGGTTGTCACCGAGCAGGATCAGGCTGACAAAGGGCACCTGAAAATCCTGGCGCAGGCTGTCTTCGACGCTGATCACCACGTCTTCGAGGCTGGCGGCGTCCATAAGGGACAGTATGAGACGGCGGGTCTTGTCGAACAGGCGATCGTTGTCGCGGGCGACGTCCATCAACTGCGAGAGGCGATGGCGCATCTCGATGTTGCGGTCGCGCAGAATGGTCATCTGCCGCTCGACCAGCGAAACGGTATCGCCACGCTGGTGGGGAATACGCAGGGCGGGCAGCAGTTCTTCGTGCTCGACGAAGAAGTCCGGATGAGCCTCGAGGTATGCGGCAACCGCTGCCGCCTCCAGGCTCTCGGACGCTGATTCGTCGGACTGTCGGGCGGGTACCTGAGGCTTATCGGTCATGATTTCTGCTCACTCAAAGACGTACTTGTCCTTCGTATACACGCACTGCCGGACCGGTCATCAGCACCGGTTGGCCAGGGCCTGCCCATTCAATGGACAGACGCCCGCCGGGCAGGTCGATCAATAGCGGCGAATCCATCCACCCCTGGCTGATCGCAGCGACAGCCGCTGCACAGGCGCCGGTACCGCAGGCTTGGGTTTCCCCGGCACCGCGTTCCCACACGCGCAACTGCGCACGGTTACGGTCGATGACCTGGAGAAAACCGACATTCACTCGCGCGGGGAAGCGCGGATGGTGTTCGATTTTCGGCCCCAGCTCATGCACCGGTGCACTGTTGATGTCCTGCACGCGCAACACGGCGTGCGGGTTGCCCATCGACACTGCGGCCAGTTCGACCGTGGTGCCGTCGACTTCCAGCTGATAGCTGGTCGCTTGCGCTGGCGCTTCGAACGGAATGTCCGCTGGCACCAGACGCGGGGCGCCCATGTTCACGCCGATCTGGCCGTCGTTACGCACGTCCAGTTCGATGATGCCGCCCTTGGTCTCGACGCGAATCTGCCGTTTGGCGGTCAGACGCTTGTCGAGCACGAAGCGTGCAAAGCAGCGCGCACCGTTGCCGCACTGCTCGACTTCCGAGCCATCGGAATTGAAGATCCGGTAACGGAAATCCACGTCCGGATTGCTCGGAGCCTCAACGATCAGCAACTGGTCGAAACCGATGCCGGTGTGGCGGTCGCCCCACTGCTTGGCGTGCTTTGGCTGAATATGCGCGTGCTGGCTGACCAGGTCGAGAACCATGAAGTCATTGCCCAAGCCGTGCATTTTAGTAAAACGCAGCAGCATGGGTTACTCCGGCAGCAGGCTTTCGCCGGCAAACAGCTCGGCCACGGTTTCGCGGCGGCGCACTTCAAAAACCTGAGCACCGTCTACCAACACTTCGGCAGCACGGCCACGGGTGTTGTAGTTGGAACTCATCACAAAACCGTAGGCACCGGCCGAATGCACGGCCAGCAGATCGCCTTCGGCCAGGGCCAATTCACGGTCCTTGGCGAGGAAGTCACCGGTTTCGCAGATCGGGCCGACGATGTCGTATTTGCGCGCAGCGGTGTCACGCGGTTTGACCGCGGTGACGTCCATCCACGCCTGATACAGCGCCGGGCGGATCAGGTCGTTCATCGCCGCGTCGACGATGGCGAAGTCCTTATGTTCGGTGTGCTTGAGGTACTCGACCTGCGTCAGCAGCACGCCGGCATTGGCGACGATGAAACGGCCCGGCTCGAACACCAGCGCCAGGTCACGTCCGTTCAAGCGCTCGCGCACAGCCTTGATGTAGTCGGCAGCCAATGGCGGCTCTTCATCGCGATAGCGCACGCCCAAACCACCACCGAGATCGATGTGGCGCAGGTGAATGCCGCAGTCGCCCAGACGGTCGACCAGATCCAGCAGGCGATCGAGCGCATCAAGGAACGGTGGCAGGGTGGTCAGTTGCGAACCGATGTGGCAGTCGACACCGACCACTTCCAGGTTCGGCAGATGCGCGGCGCGCACGTACACGTCTTCGGCGTCGGCGATGGCGATGCCGAACTTGTTCTCTTTGAGACCGGTAGAAATGTACGGGTGGGTGCCGGCATCGACGTCCGGGTTCACGCGCAGCGAAACCGGGGCGCGAACGCCCAGCTCGGCGGCGACCACTTGCAGGCGCTCCAGCTCGTCGGTGGATTCGACGTTGAAGCAGTGCACGCCGACTTCGAGGGCGCGACGCATGTCGTCACGGGTCTTGCCGACACCGGAGAAGACGATCTTGTCAGCGCTGCCGCCAGCGGCCAGAACGCGTTCCAGCTCGCCACGGGAAACGATGTCGAAACCGGCACCGAGACGGGCCAGGACATTCAGTACGCCGAGGTTGGAGTTGGCCTTGACCGCAAAGCAGACCAGGTGCGGCATGCCGGCCAAAGCATCGGCGTAAGCCAGATACTGAGCTTCGATATGCGCGCGCGAGTACACATAAGTAGGCGTACCGAAACGATCGGCGATGGCGGACAGCGCCACACCTTCCGCGAACAGTTCCCCGCCACGGTAGTTAAAAGCGTCCATGGCGATCCCTTATTGGTAAACGTCGTGCTTATGTGCTTTGGACGGTTGCTTCTGCGAAGACTGGGCTTGCTCGGCCGGGTCCTGATCGTCATCCGGCAGGTACAGCGGGCCTTTTTGACCACAGGCCGAAACGAGGCAGGCAACCGCGACGAGCGCAGCAAGGGAAGAGATCAGGCGCTTCATGGCGAAATCCTTGAAAATGCGTTAATTGCGCCGGAGTATACCGGCCACCCGGCGGCTTGCCTATGTGATGGCCTTCCCGTCCGGCGGGGCTTGCCCGTGAGCACTGGTAACCCTGTGTGAGCGAGCCTGCTCGCGATGGCGGTGTGTCAGGCAACAATAATGTTGAATGTGCCGGCCATTC
Organism: Pseudomonas sp. Irchel s3h9; assembly: GCF_900187475.1. Classification (NCBI taxonomy): domain Bacteria; kingdom Pseudomonadati; phylum Pseudomonadota; class Gammaproteobacteria; order Pseudomonadales; family Pseudomonadaceae; genus Pseudomonas; species Pseudomonas sp. Irchel s3h9. The sequence continues at coordinate 69,002 of NZ_FYDH01000009.1, forward strand.
GCGAGCAGGCTCGCTCCCACAGGGTTGGGTGTTCGATGCCCTGACCGGTGCTTGGTCGTTAATCTTTGCAATCGGCCGGCAGCGTCCGTATCTTTCGGCGCTTGAGCCTGATCAGACATTTTTTGAGGTTGCCGCAATGAGTTTGTCCGAAGCCCGTTTCCACGATCTGGTCGACGAAACCCAGGAAAAACTGGAAGACATCTTTGACGAGAGCGACCTGGACATCGATCTGGAAAGTTCGGCCGGTGTGCTGACCGTCAAGTTCGAAAACGGCTCGCAGCTGATCTTCAGCCGCCAGGAGCCGCTGCGTCAGCTGTGGCTGGCAGCGGTGTCCGGTGGTTTCCACTTCGATTACGACGAAGAAAGCGAGCGCTGGATGTGCGACAAGAGCGAAGAGCAACTGGGCGAAATGCTAGAGCGCATCGTCAAGCAGCAGGCTGGCGCTGAATTCGATTTCGAAGGTCTGTGATTCCGTGACTGACACCGCTCCCGTTCGTCCACCGAAGCCGCTGTACAGCAACATCAGCCCGGCCGTGCCTTCGCCGTGCAGCGGCGTTTGCCGATTGGATGAGCAGAAGGTCTGCCTCGGCTGCTTCCGCCATGTCGAAGACATTCGCGAATGGCGCTCGGCAGACGATGACCGGCGACGTGTGATTTGCGCGCAGGCGTCGCAGCGCAAACAGTGCGGCGGGGCGTGACTTGTATATTTTTTGAGCTGTGATAGTGTCCGAACACGCCTCAACCCATCGAGGCCTGGTGAAAACCCCGTCTTTTTTGGCGGGGTTTTGCTTTTTTTGTGTGCAGAAGAAAGGAGTCTGCCCGGATCATGACCGCACCTTCCATCACCCTTACCCGTCTGGACGTGCAACGTCTGGAGCGCCTGATCGACAGCCTGGATGACACGCTGCCGGGCGTGATTGCGCTGCAAACCGAGCTGGATCGCGCCGACACCGTGGTCGGTCACGATGAAGTGCCCGCCGATGTCGTGACGATGAATTCCCGTGTGCATTGCCGCGAAGAAGGCAGTGGCAAGGATTACCACCTGACGCTGGTCTATCCGAAGGACGCCAACGCCGATGAAGGCAAGATCTCGATCCTGGCTCCGGTCGGCAGCGCGTTGCTGGGCCTGAAAGTCGGTCAGCACATTGACTGGCCGGCACCCGGTGGCAAGACCCTCAAACTGACTTTGCTGGAAGTCGAATCGCAACCGGCCAACGGTGGCGCGTTTCCCGAGTAACCCGCCTCAGACCTGTTCGAGTGCCTCGTTCAGGGCGCGCTCCAGATCAGCCTTGTAGCGCAGATACAGATTGCTTGAACTCTGCCCGTCACCGAGCAGGCCCGAAAGGTCGAGGTCGGTGATGTAGCAGCGATAGCGTTCGCTCTCGCGGCGCTGCTCGACGATCTCCCGGGCGACCACGCTGAACAGCTGGTCGCCATGTTCCAGTTCGCTGAATTCCCGTTGATTGCAATACAGGGTGACCTGCACTTCGCCCGGTGCGGCTTTGCCGACGATCGCTTGCACGTCGTAGAACGGCTTGTTCACTGGCGTCTGCGGTGCCGGCCGCGCTTCGACCCGGCGCGCGCGCCCCGGACCTGAAGGCAATAGCTGGTAATACAAAGTGTCGAGACGGCCGTCGGGACCGGCGTCCATCGGCAGCACGGCTTCGCGGCGAAACAGAATCGATTGCAGGAAGCGCTGCAACGGCACCAACAGACTCTGCTCGTCGTGATAGGGCAAATGTTGCTGCCACAGCGCGTTGAACTCATCCAGCACGTACAGCTCGGCCTGCTGCTCGGTGATCCGATAGAACACTTGAATGCACTCCGGCTGGCCCATCGGCAGGATCAGTGCAAGGTCGTGATCTTCCAGTGCCATGGGATCCAGGTGCAGCGGACTGTAACGCGGCTGTTCTTCGCCAAGGTAATCGTGCAGGGCCGGCAGGGTGGCAAGCGCCACATGGTTGACCTGGCCCGGCACCAATTCCAGCACGTGATAGTGCTGCTGCACCTGAATCAGGTAGCGATGGTTCAACTCGCTGAGCAACAGGTTCTGCGCGGTGTCGATGATTTCTTCAACGCGACGGGCAATGAACTGCGCGCGGTTGTGGCAGAAGCAGCGCACCTTCAATGACGGCTGCAACGGCCCGCGCGGCAGGTTGTTGAGGTAATCGCGTAGGCAGTCGAGCAGCGCATGCGGGCCGTCGAAGCGGTTGACCAGTACTTCGTTCCAGCTGTTGAGCGTGACCTGATCCAGCGTCAGCACGAGGTTTTCGCGCACTCCGGCGTAACTCAGCGAGTCGGTACGCTCGGTGGTCATCAGGATATTCAGGTCGCGGTGATGCTTGAGCGGGTCGACGCCGACGTTGACCAGAATCAGCACTTCGCTTGGCACCGCTGCACGCAGCAACGGTTCTTCCGCGACGGTGGGCAAGGGCAGGGCGATGCACTGTTGCAGGCTGCCGAGCAGGTTGAACAGCTCGAACTCGCTCAGGTCGCTGGTGCCGGGATGCAGGGCCAGGCGGGTGCTGCTGTCGATCACGCCGTTGCGGTGGCACCAGGTCAGCAGCTCCAGTAACTCGCGGCTGCGCTTGATCGGTGCGAAGTGTTCCCACTCCAGTGCGGTCAGGCTGCCGTTATACAAGCCCCACTGGGTTTGTCCCGGTTCCTTCTTGTTGCGCGACTGCACCAGGGTCAGGGTGTCTTCGGCCAGATCCGGGGCGATGCCGGGGTTGATGAACTCGACCTTGTCGGCCTTGCGTTCGAAGGCTGCGTAGAGCCGGCGCCCCAGCACATTGAGATCGCGTTTATTGATCAGGCTGACGGTTTGTTCTGTGCGGGCGAACTGGGTCAGGAAGCGGTAGCTGTAGTTCAGCTCATTGACCAGTGCGCGACGCTCGGCGCTGACCTGGCGGACTTTCCACTGGCTGCGGCTGTCGAGCAGCGTCAGTTGTCGCTGATCCCAATGCCATTCGCTGGCCAGTCGTTCCAGCAACGTGCGTTGCCAGCTCTGGGTGCGGCTGTTGCCAGTGAGCTTGCGGTTGACCTTCAGGTACAGCGCGCGGCGCACCAGTTCCAGCCGCTCCGGCTCGTTGCGCGCGGTGAGGTATTCCTCGATACGCCGGTACACGACCATGTACGGATCCAGTTCATCCAGATCCAGCTGATTGGCGAACACGGCTTTTTTGAAGCGCAGGCTCAGGCACTGCACCTGCGGGTGTTCGCTGGCGTAGACCTCGGTCAGCAGCAGCTTGAGCACCGATTTATAGGGTGACTCGATGCCCTTGAACAACTGCCACAATCCGGCACCGATGAACTCGCCCGGCGGAATCCGCGCCAGATGACCAAGGTCGAGGGTTTCGTCGGCGCGGATAAAGCGCTTGGACAGCAGGGTATGGGTGTAAAGGTCGTAGGCGGTTTCTTCGTAAACCGGCACCAGCCACCAGATCGGTGTGCGCCCTGCCAGCCAGATTGCAGTGCGATAAAACTCGTCGAGCAGCAGATAGTGCTGAGTGCTGCCGCAGTTTTCCGAGCTGAGCTGGGTGTCGCGTTCGCCTTTGACGAAGCGCTCCGGGTCGATCAGGAAAAAATGCGCTTCGGCGCCCTGACTCGCCGCCCAGGCTTCCAGCAGCTGGCATTTTTTGCGCAGTTCGGCAAGCTCGCTTTCGTTCAAGTCCGGCGCGTGGCAGACCCACACGTCCATGTCACTCTGATCGGCTTGCGCCAGCGTACCAAGGCTGCCCATCAGGAACAGGCCGTGAATCGGTCGCGGCGGATTGCTGCCGTGACGCGGTTTGTACGAAAACGAACGAGTCAGACGCTGTGCTTCGGTCAGCACGTTGGCGTCGGGCTCGTAATTCGACAGGCCGGCCGGCGTGCTGCCCGACACGTAGCCCGGCAGCAGCGGGTGATTAACATGAAAGAACAGCGGCAACAGCGTCAGTACGCTTTGCTGGCGTGTCGACAGCCCTTCAAGGGCACGACCGAGGCGGCCTTCATTGAGTTTGAGAAAACGCGCGCGCAGCTGGCTGAGTACCTTGCGGTCGATGCCTTCGTCCAGGTCGGGGCGGATTTCGTGGGTGCGCGTCATGTCAGCTCAAACCGGCTCGCAAGCTCGGACGAAGAGGGTCTCGGAATGGGAGGCAGTTTAGCCTTTGCGCAGCGGGACTTTTAAGCTGAATTTGTTTTTTGACGTCAGATTTCTATCGCGGATGGCCGGGCAAGCCCGCGGAAATCCCGTGGCAGGAGTTCCCGTGGGCGAAGTCAGGGGGAATCAGGCGGTTTCCTGCTCTCTCAGAATGGTCAGCACGGTTTGCACACTTTGTGCGGCATCGCGACCGAGGCTGGTCAGATACCCGCCATCGGGCTGGTCGGTCAGTTCTTTTTCAAAGAGGCGTTTGGCGGCGGCGATGTGTTTCGGGGCAGCGGTCTGATGAATTTTCAGACCTTCCTGGGAACTGTCCAGGTTGAAGAGTGCGAGGACTTCCAGTTCGGCAACCAACTCAGGGGTAAGCGACATAAGGACTCCAGACTTTCTAGGAATTGGACGACAGCGTCCCTAAGGTGAACCCGCTTTTGCGGCATGTCCAGTGCTCAGATCAGGGATTTTGTCTTGAGGCGGATTGCAGTGTAGTCGGGAGGCGGGAGTTGGCTGGATGGATGGGTGACAAATTGTGTGGGAGCGAGCCTGCTCGCGAAAGCGGTGTGTCATTTAGCGTTGTTTTTGCTGATGCACGGCATTCGCGAGCAGGCTCGCTCCCACAGGGGGATGTGTTTGGCTTACTGCTTTTCTGGCGGTAATTCCGGCAAGGCGCGCAGCGCCGCTTCGTACCATTCGGTATTGAACGCACGGTCTTCATCGAGCATCGCGTCGATTTCGTAAGCCAGCACGTGAGCCATCAGATTGAGGATTTCTTCGCGCTCGACACCCACCAGGGTCAGCTTGTTGAACGTCGCTTTGGCGGCCGGCGGATTGTCGCTTTTGATCTGGTTTTCGATGGCTTCGATCAACGTCGCTTCGGTGAACTCTTCTTCGTCGTTGTCATTGTCGATGTCTGTCGGCTCGCTCATGGCAGGCTCCTCATGGAAAGGCGCCAGTTTACCCGCATTCAGTGGCGTGATGCTGCTGGCGGGAAAGGCTTGAGCGATCTATAAACAGGCACTGCCCACCCCGCACGGCCTGGAGGCTATGTGATGTTCAAGCTCTACGGATTCTCAGTCAGCAACTACTACAACATGGTCAAACTGGCACTGCTGGAAAAAGGCCTGCCGTTCGAAGAGGTCACGTTCTACCCGACGCAGACACCGGAGTCTCTGGCCATCAGCCCGCGCGGCAAAGTGCCGGTGCTGGGTGTAGACGATGGTTTTATCAACGAAACCGCGATCATCCTCGAATACCTCGAACAGACCCAGAAAGGCACGCCGCTGCTGCCGAGCGATCCGTTCCAACGCGCGCAGGTGCTGGCGATTGCCAAGGAAATCGAGCTGTACATCGAGTTGCCGGGACGCGCTTGTTACGGCGAGGCGTTCTTCGGCATGACCCTGCCGGAGGCGATCAAGGAAAAGACCAAGACTGAATTGCAGCTGGGTTTCGCCGCGCTGGGACGACACGGAAAATTTTCTCCGTACGTGGCGGGCGACAGTATGAGCATTGCCGATTTGTATTTCCTCTACAGCGTGCCGCTGGCCTATGCGGTCGGGCAGAAGCTGTTCGGGATTGATTTGCTGGCGGAGATGCCGCAGGCGAAGGCGCTGCTGGAGCGGTTGGAGCAGAATCCGCATGTGCAGAAGATCGCGGCAGACAAGGAAGCTGCGATGCCGGCGTTTTTGGCGATGATCGCTGCCAAGAAGTGAGTTTTATAGCGCTCTGAAGGAAGCCTTCGCGAGCAGGCTCGCTCCCACATTTGGATTTTTGTTGAACACAAAATTTGTGGCCGACAAAAATCCCCTGTGGGAGCGAGCCTGCTCGCGAAGCTTTTGGCTTTTGGCCTTTAGCGGCTAGCGATCAGCGCCTGACCGCGCACCACCGCTGCCTTGACCTGCGCCGGCGCAGTGCCGCCGATATGATCACGGGCATTCACCGAGCCTTCCAGGGTCAGCACGGCAAACACGTCCTGCTCGATCTGATCACTGAACTGACGCAGTTCTTCCAGGCTCATCTCGGCCAGATCCTTGCCAGTGTCGACGCCGTACTTCACCGCGTGACCGACGATTTCGTGGCAATCACGGAACGGCAGACCACGGCGCACCAGATAATCTGCCAGGTCGGTCGCGGTGGAGAAACCGCGCAGCGCCGCTTCACGCATGATCGCGTGTTTCGGTTTGATCGCCGGGATCATGTCGGCAAAGGCACGCAGCGAATCGCGCAGTGTGTCGGCGGCGTCGAACAGCGGCTCTTTGTCTTCCTGGTTGTCCTTGTTGTAGGCCAGCGGTTGGCCTTTCATCAGGGTCAGCAAACCCATCAGTGCACCGAACACACGGCCGGTCTTGCCACGCACCAGCTCCGGTACGTCAGGGTTTTTCTTTTGCGGCATGATTGAGCTGCCGGTGCAGAAGCGGTCCGGCAGATCAATGAACTGGAACTGCGCACTGGTCCACAGCACCAGCTCTTCGGAGAAGCGCGACAAGTGCATCATCGCGATGCTCGCGGCCGAGCAGAATTCGATGGCGAAGTCGCGATCGGAGACGTTGTCCAGCGAGTTGCCGCCAACTGCGTCGAAGCCCAGCAGTTGCGCGGTGTATTCGCGGTCGATCGGGTAGGTGGTGCCGGCCAGCGCGGCGCTGCCCAGTGGCATGCGGTTGGTGCGCTTGCGGCAGTCGACCAGACGCTCGTAGTCGCGGCTGAGCATTTCGAACCAGGCCAGCATGTGGTGCCCGAAGGTCACTGGCTGCGCGGTCTGCAGGTGGGTGAAGCCCGGCATGATGCTCGCGGCTTCGCGCTCGGCTTGCTCCAGCAGGCCTTTCTGCAGGCGGGTGATCTCGGCGAGGATCAGGTCGATTTCGTCACGCAGCCACAGGCGGATGTCGGTGGCGACCTGGTCGTTACGGCTACGGCCGGTGTGCAGCTTTTTACCGGTAACGCCGATGCGGTCGGTCAGGCGTGCTTCGATGTTCATGTGCACGTCTTCGAGGTCGACACGCCAGTCGAACTGGCCGGCCTCGATTTCGCCCTGAATGGTCTTCAGGCCGTCGATGATGCTGTCGCGTTCGGCATCGGTCAGCACGCCGACCTTGGCCAGCATGGTGGCGTGGGCGATCGAGCCCATGATGTCGTGGCGATACAGGCGCTGGTCGAAAGTGACGGAGGCGGTGAAGCGGGCGACGAAGGCGTCGACGGGTTCACTGAAGCGGCCGCCCCAGGACTGATTGGTCTTGTCAGTGCTCATGAATTCGCTCGTATCGGCTTGAAGAAAGAAGGCGTGAAACGCTGGCGCGGATAATAACAGGGTTGCCAATCCTGTCGCTGACACTGGTCGATACGTTTTTTTCTCATTGCGTCAGCCATAGTGGCCGCTGGTGCTGGGAGATTTGCACAAGGATATTTTTCGATTGAGCAATATCGGCCCGGCGAGCGTCTACAGTTGGACATAAGGGTCGACGCGGCTCTGGATCGCGCAAAGGTCTGGCCGGCGACTATAAGAAGAGGGGGTGGGTGTTTTGTCCTTCGGCAAACCCCGTGAGAAACGCAGGAAACAGCGGGCTTTGAGCAGTACGACCCGGACACTGGCAAATATTGCTGGCCGACGTACGGCACTTTTTGGCGCTCGGGCTAGTCTTAGCGTGGATCGCGGTGACGGACGTCACTTCACCTGTCTACGCTATCCTTGTGCGAGACTCACGCAGGAATCCAGCGCAATATGAATGTCCTGATCGTTGATGACGAACCACTGGCTCGCGAGCGCCTCAGCCGAATGGTGAGCGAGCTCGAGGGTTATACAGTTCTGGAGCCCGGCGCCACGAATGGCGAAGAGGCGTTGGCACTGATCGACAGCCACAAGCCGGATATCGTGCTGCTCGATATTCGCATGCCGGGTCTCGATGGCCTGCAGGTTGCTGCCCGTCTGTGCGAACGTGAAACGCCGCCGGCCGTGGTGTTTTGCACCAGCCCCGATGAATTTGCCGTGGAAGCCCTGCAGGCCAGCGCCGTGGGCTATGTGGTGAAACCCGTGCGAACCGAACATCTGCATGACGCCCTGAAACGGGCTGAACGTCCCAATCGGGCGCAACTCTCGGCCCTGACCCGTCCCGCTGCCGAAAGTGGCAACGGCCCGCGCAGCCATATCAGCGCCCGAACCCGCAAAGGCATCGAACTGATCCCGCTGGATCAGGTGGTCTACTTTATCGCCGACCACAAGTACGTGACCCTGCGCCACGAGGCCGGTGAAGTGCTGTTGGATGAGCCGCTCAAAGCCCTCGAAGACGAATTCGGCGAGCGCTTTGTGCGTATCCATCGCAACGCGCTGGTCGCCCGCGACCGCATCGAACGTCTGCAGCGTACGCCGCTGGGGCATTTCCAGCTGTTTCTCAAGGGTCTAAATGGTGACGCGCTGATCGTCAGTCGTCGGCACGTGGCCGGTGTGCGCAAGATGATGCAGGGCCTGTAACCCGGTCATTCCGGACAGCTCCAGCTCTTTTTTACCAGGCACTGCGGGCCAGGGAGGCCGCGCCGACTCTGATTCAAGTCAAAGTGGATTTGGCTGAGCTGTTATTATCCGCCGTATCTATTCAGTACGGATTGATCCATGTCCTCTCGCGAAATCCGCATCGCCACCCGTAAAAGTGCGCTTGCCCTCTGGCAGGCCGAATACGTCAAAGCCCGTCTTGAAGCGGCCCACCCGGGCCTACTGGTGACGCTGGTGCCCATGGTCAGTCGCGGCGACAAACTGCTCGATTCGCCACTGTCGAAAATCGGTGGCAAGGGCCTGTTCGTCAAGGAACTGGAAACTGCGCTGCTGGAAAACCAAGCCGACATCGCCGTCCACTCGATGAAAGATGTGCCGATGGACTTCCCGGAAGGCCTCGGCCTGTTCTGCATCTGCGAGCGTGAAGATCCGCGTGATGCCTTCGTTTCCAATACTTATGCCAGCCTGGAAGCATTGCCTGCCGGCAGCATTGTCGGTACGTCGAGTCTGCGTCGTCAGGCACAGTTGCTCACCCGTCGTCCGGATCTGCAGATCCGCTTTCTGCGCGGCAACGTCAACACCCGCCTGGCCAAACTCGATGCCGGTGAGTACGACGCGATCATCCTCGCCGCCGCCGGCCTGATCCGCCTCGGCTTCGAAGATCGCATCACCTCGGCGATCAGTGTTGATGACAGCCTGCCGGCCGGTGGCCAAGGTGCAGTCGGCATCGAATGCCGCAGCGCCGACACCGAAATCCACGCCTTGCTCGCACCGCTGCATCACGCCGACACCTCGTCGCGCGTCACCGCCGAGCGTGCCCTCAACAAACATTTGAATGGCGGCTGCCAAGTGCCGATCGCCTGCTATGCCGTGCTCGAAGGCGAGCAGTTGTGGTTGCGTGGTCTGGTCGGTGAGCCAAGCGGCGGCAAGCTGCTCAGCGCCCAAGCGCGCGCGCCACGGGCCGATGCCGAAGCACTGGGGGTGAAGGTCGCCGAAGACCTGCTGAGCCAGGGCGCCGACGACATTCTCAAAGCGGTTTACGGCGAGGCAGGTCACGAGTGACCGGTTGGCGCCTGCTGCTGACGCGCCCCGCGGAAGACTGTGCGGCGCTGGCGCAGACGTTGGCTGGGCAGGGCGTTTTCAGTAGCTGTTTGCCGCTTCTGGACATTGTCCCGCTGCCAGTCTCTGAGAAAATTCGTCAGGCGATTACGCAGTTGCCAAGTTGCAGTGCAGTGATTGTCGTCAGCAAACCGGCGGCGCGTATTGCGCTGGATCTGCTCGAAGGTGCATCTGCGCTGACGATGCCGTGGTTCAGTGTCGGCGCGGCGACTGCGCAGATTTTGCTGGATCACGGTCTGGACGCGAGCTTCCCGGCCACCGGCGATGACAGCGAAGCCTTGCTGCAATTGCCGCGTCTGCGTGAGGCGGTCAGCCAGCCCGGAGCGCAGGTGTTGATCTTGCGCGGGGAGGGTGGGCGTGAACTGCTCGCCGAGCGCTTGCGTGAGCTAGGTGCTAGTGTCGAGTATCTGGAATTGTATCGACGCGACCTGCCAGCCTATGCCCCGGATGAGCTGCCACGGCGGATCGAAGCGGAACGCTTGAACGGGCTGGTGGTCAGCAGTGGACAGGGTTTCGAGCACCTGCGCCAAATGGCCGGTAATACCTGGCCGGCCATCGCGTCGTTGCCGTTGTTTGTACCAAGCCCAAGGGTCGCCGAGCTGGCACGTGCCGCCGGGGCTCAAACAGTTGTGGATTGCCGCGGCGCGAGTGCCGCGGCTTTGCTGACGGCGTTGCGGGAGTATCCCGAACCCGTTTTCTAATGCAAAGGATGGATACGTGAGCGAAACAGCCTTGCCAAAAGATGACGTCCAGCCTGTGATTGAACCCCAGGTTGAAACTCCACCGCCGGCCACAGAGCCGCGCCGAGGCAATGGATTGGCCATCGTCGCCTTGTTGCTCGGCGCCGCCGGTGTCGCGATCGGCGGCTGGGGTGTCTGGCAGGTTCGTCACCTGCAGACCAACACTCAACAGCAGTCCGGTGAAGTGCAGGCATTGAACGATCAGGCGCAGAGCCTGAAGCTCAATGAACAGCGTCTGACCGAGCGCCTCGCGCAACTGCCGGGTGCTGACGAACTTGCCGAGCGCCAGCGTCTGGTGACCCAGCTTCAAGGTGATCAACAGCGCCTAAATCAGCGCCTGGAAACCGTTCTTGGCGCCAGCCGCAAGGATTGGCGTCTGGCTGAGGCTGAGCATTTGCTGCGTCTAGCCAGTCTGCGTCTTTCGGCGTTGCAGGACATCAGCAGCGCTCAGGCGCTGGTCCAAGGCGCTGACGAAATCCTCCGTGAGCAAAACGATCCAGGCTCTTTCGCCGCCCGCGAGCAAGTGGCGAAAACCCTGGTGGCGCTGCGCAGTACTTCGCAACCGGATCGCACCGGTCTGTTCCTGCGCCTCGGTGCGCTGCGTGATCAAGTCATCGACCTCACCGAGCTTGCGCCGGAGTACAAGGATCGTGGCGAATCGCTGCTGGGCCTGACTGCTGACGGTGACGGCGCCAGTCGTTGGGCGCAGTGGTGGGATCAGGTCTCGCGCTATATCCGTATCGATTTCAATGCCGACAAGAATGTGCGGCCGCTGCTGGCCGGGCAGAGCCTGAGTCAGGTGCGTCTGGCCCTGAGCCTTGCGCTTGAGCAGGCGCAGTGGGCAGCCCTCAACGGTCAGGCGCCGGTCTATACCCAGGCGCTGGCCGAAGCGCGCGATGTGCTCAAGGGCAATTTCAACCCGGACAATCCGCAAAGCAAAGTGATGCTCGAACAGGTCGGTGAGTTGAGCAAGGAACCGGTCACGGTCACGACGCCTGATCTGGCCGGCACGCTGAGTGCGGTGCAAGCCTACCTTGAGCGGCGCAACGTTAACGCCGAAGAGTCGGTGAAACCCTTCGCCAAGCCTGCCGCCAACACCGCGCAGGAGATCACGCCATGAAACGCCTGTATGTGATCGTGTTTCTGGTGATCGCTGCGACAGCGGCGCTGGGTCTGGCGATTGCCGAGCATTCCGGTTACGTGCTGGTGGCCTACAAAAGCTTCCGCTACGAGTCCAGCCTGTGGGCGACGCTGGCGGTCATCGCGGTGTTGTGGCTGCTGATCTGGGGGATCAAGGCACTGGTCGAATTGGTCATGGCCTCCAGTGGCGTAGTCAACCCATGGTCGCGCCGCAACCGCAGTCGGCGCGTGCAGGTGGCGATCGAGCACGGTCAACTGGATCTGGCCGAAGGTCGCTGGGCCAGCGCTCAGCGTCACCTGTCTCGAGCGGCTGAAGCCGAGCGCCAGCCATTGCTGTACTACCTCGGTGCTGCTCGCGCAGCCAACGAGCAAGGTCTTTACGAAGAGTGCGATCGTTTGCTGGAGCGGGCGCTTGAGCGTCAGCCCCAGGCGGAGCTGGCCATCGCTTTGAGTCATGCGCAGTTGCAGACTGACCGTGGCGACACCGACGGTGCCTTGGTGACGCTGCAAGCGATGCACGATCGCCATCCACACAATGCGCAGACGTTGCGTCAGTTGCAGCGCTTGTATCAGCAGCGCGGCGAATGGTCGGCGGTGATTCGTTTGCTGCCGGAATTGCGCAAGGACAAAGTCCTGCCGCGCGCCGAACTGGCTGAACTCGAGCGCCGCGCCTGGGGTGAAAACCTCTCGCTGGCTGCGCAACGGGAAGAGGATGGCAGCGTGGGTTTGCAGTCGCTCACGCGCGCCTGGGAGCAGCTCACTTCGGCGCAACGGCAGGAGCCGCCGCTGGTGTTGGCGTACGCCGAACAGTTGCGGCAGTTGGGCGCCCAGGTCGAAGCGGAAGAAGTGCTGCGCACTGCCCTCAAACGCAAGTACGACAGCCATCTGGCCCGTCTCTACGGGCTGGTGCGCGGCAGCGATCCGGCCCGCCAGTTGCAAACCGCCGAAGGCTGGCTGAAGGAGCATCCGAACGATCCAAGCCTGCTGTTGACCCTCGGCCGACTGTGTCTGCAAACCAGTCTGTGGGGCAAGGCACGGGATTACCTGGAAAGCAGTCTGCGTGTGCAGCGCAATCCCGAGGCCTGTGCGGAGCTGGCGCGCCTGCTCGCCCAGTTGGGCGATACCGAGCGCAGTAATCAGTTGTTCCAGGAAGGCCTTGGTCTGCTGGACGAGCGCCTGCTGGCTGCGCCGTTGCCGGTTCCGGCCCATGTCTGAAGTGGCGAGGGAGTTCGCTCCCTCGCTTACCTTTTGTGGCTGAATTTTCCACTTCGTTGAGCGCTTGAGGCAAATTCCTACAGCGGTCTACACCAATTCCTCTCGATCCTGTCGGGTTTTCCCTACACCTCTGGTGAACTGTCGGCAGGGCCTTGCCTTGAAAGGCTGACACGCTTTCCTCTACCGTAACCGTCTGTCTCTACTGTTACGGAAAAGCCATGTCGTTGGCCTGCTCACGCTCCTTGTTCTTCATGGCTTTCACTGCGGGGGCCTTTGCTCTGGGAGCTTCCTATTATCTTGAATATGCAGTCGGCCTGACGCCGTGCAGCCTGTGTCTGGTGCAGCGCCTGTTCCTTACGCTGCTGTGCGTAGTCAGTGGTCTGGCGGCGGTGCACGGTCCCAAACGTGTCGGTTTGTGGTTCTACTGGCTGTTGACCCTGGGCGCCAGCCTGGGTGGGACCACGGCGGCCTGGCGGCAGGTACTGATACAGAGCGATCCGATGCTGCAGCTGCTCAATTGCTCGCCTGCTCCCGAGGCCTTGTTCAGTGGTCTGCCATGGATCTGTGCCCTGCAAACAATGTTTAGCGGCGGTACCGATTGTGCGGAAATATCCTGGACGCTGTTCGACCTGAGTGTCCCGGAGTGGAGCCTGCTGTTCTTTGTCGCGGTATCGATTCTGGCGGTGTATCAATTGTTGCGGCTGGTATGGAGTGCTCTGCAACGCCCGCTCAGCGGCCAAGCGTCGCACCCGGTGCTGTTGCGGGATTAAACACTTGTATGAACTTTATCTCCTGCGTACCTTGAAGCCATAGGCGTGCGGGCATAATCTGGCCCGCACGTGTCATTGGATTTATGTTGCTCGATGACGCTCTGCCCGGCCGACCCCCAAGCCAGAATCAAAAGAGGGGCGCGGGTGTAGAGCAGCATGACCCACAAGGGAAGAGAGATCGCCATGCTCGAAAGTTGTCAGAATGCTCAGGAACGTTGGGGTGGGGTTCATCTGCTGATCGACCGCTGGTTGCAAGAGCGTGAAGAGCTGATCGGTGCCTACGACAAGCTCGGCGCAGAGCCTGATTCGCTGTCCGAGAGCCGCAAGCCCTTGCAGGAGTTCTGCGGCGTGTTGGTCGACTACGTGTCGGCCGGGCACTTCGAAATCTACGAACAGCTGACTGGCGAAGCCAAGGCGTTCAACGACAAGCGCGGCCTCGAACTCGCCGAGACGATCTATCCGCGCATCGATGTCATCACCGAGAAGCTTCTAGCCTTCAACGACCTGTGCGATGAAGGCAAATGCGTTGCAGAGAAGTTCAAAGAGCTAGGTGGCCTGCTCCACGAACGCTTCGAACTTGAAGACTGCCTGATTGAAGTGCTGCACACAGCACACAAGGAAGAAGATCCGGTTCAGGCCTGATCCCGAACCCTGATCAAAAAAAACGGTGCGCCCGAAAGCGCACCGTTTTTTATTGCCCGATCAACTCGTCGCACCACGCAATTCCACTTCAAACACCAGCGGTGTGAACGGCGCAATCAGGTCACCGGCACCGTCAGCGCCATAGGCCTGATCCGATGGAATCACCAGGCGCCATTTCGCGCCTACCGGCATGTTCTGCAACGCGGTGCGCCAGCCGGCAATCACGCTGTCGAGGTTGAACCATTGTGGCTGAGTGTTCTGATCGAACACGGTGCCATCCGGCAGCCGTCCGACATACAGCACCTGCACTTTTCCATCGGGGCCAGCCTTGCCGCCAGTGCCCGGTGTCAGCTCGGTGAGCAGGATGCCGTCAGCCAGTTCCTTAACACCCGGTTTGGCTTTTTCAGCGATGAGAAAGCGTTGCTCGTTTTCCATCGCCGCATCACTTGAAGGCTGTGCAGAGTGCTCGGCGTTTTGCGCTTCATGATCAGCCAGAATCTGCTCGATGCGTGCTTCGCTCAGCGCCAGCGGCTTGCCTTGGTAGGCTTGCTGCAAGCCATCGACCAGCGCCTGAATCTGCAGTTGCGGGACTTCCTGACGCAGTCGTTCACCGAGGCTGGCACCGAGGCTGTAGGCCAGATCGTGAGCATCGTTCGCGGTGTTTTTTTCGTCAGCGTGAACGGCCGAAAAAACCATGCAGAGGGATAAAAAAAAGTAGCGCGACATGGGCACACTCCGTCCTGAGATGCGGTGGATTATGCCAGCGCGAACGTCTGCAACGGTGAACTGCTTTTGACTTCGCGCAGAACATTTTCGATTCGGTGCAACGCAACGCAATCGATACTGTCAAGATGCCCTAGCGGCGGTAACTGCAGAGGTCTAGTATGAGCCGCACTCACGTCAGCCAGGAGGTAAACCATGTCGGCCACCAAGAAGCCTGTAAATACTCCGTTGCACTTACTCCAACAACTCTCGGGCAGCCTGCTCGAGCATCTGGAAAACGCTTGCTCCCAAGCCTTGGCTGATGCTGAAAAACTGCTCGCCAAACTGGAAAAGCAACGCGGCAAGGCGCAAGAAAAACTGCACAAATCCCGCACCAAATTGCAGGACGCAGCCACTGCCGGTAAAGCCAAGGCACAGAACAAAGCCAAGGCCGCAGTGAAAGAACTGGAAGACCTGCTCGATGCCTTGAAGGATCGTCAGTCCGACACTCGCAGCTACATTCTGCAACTCAAGCGCGATGCACAGGAAAGCCTGAAACTGGCCCAGGGTGTGGGTCGCGTTCAAGAAGCCGTGGGCAAAGTACTGTCCACCCGCGCCGCCAAACCGGCAGCGGCACCGGCGAAGAAAGCGGCTGCCAAACCGGCTGCAGCCAAGCCTGCAGCGAAAACCGCAGCGGTTAAACCTGCGGCAAAAACGGCGGCCAAACCTGCTGCCAAGGCACCGGTGAAAGCGGCGACCAAGCCAGCTGCCAAAACCGCGGCAAAACCTGCGGCGAAAAAACCGGCTGCGACGAGCGCTGCCAAACCGGCGGCTAAAACCACTGCTGCAAAACCAGCTGTTGCCAAGCCAGCCGCTAGAACGGCCGCCGCCAAACCGGCTGCAAAACCAGCCGCGAGCAAAGCTGCTCCGGCGAAAGCTGCAGCTGCCAAACCGGCCGCTAAACCTGCGGCGAAAGCTGTGGCGAAACCAGCCGCAAAACCTGCTGCCAAAACCGCCGCTGCCAAGCCAGCCGCAAAACCGGCTGCCGCTAAACCCGCTGTAAAAGCCGCCGCAAAACCTGCCGCCAAGCCGGCTGCAAAACCAGCAGTGAAAGCCGCCGCCAAGCCAGCCGCGAAACCGGCCGCCGCTGCTAAACCAGCGACCACTGCTGCCAAGCCTGCTGCTGCAAAACCGGCCGCCAAACCAACTGCCAAACCTGCCGCCAAACCAGCCGTGAAAAAGCCTGCCGCTGCCAAAC
This sequence comes from Pseudomonas sp. Irchel s3h9, assembly GCF_900187475.1. Classification (NCBI taxonomy): domain Bacteria; kingdom Pseudomonadati; phylum Pseudomonadota; class Gammaproteobacteria; order Pseudomonadales; family Pseudomonadaceae; genus Pseudomonas; species Pseudomonas sp. Irchel s3h9. The sequence continues at coordinate 85,206 of NZ_FYDH01000009.1, forward strand.
CAGCTGCCGCCAAACCGGCTACCACTCCAGCTGCCAAGCCTGCCGTGCCAGCCACTCCGGCCACGCCAGCCGCCGCTGCTCCAGCCGCCGCCACCTCGACTCCTTCGACTGCGCCATCGCCAGCCGCTGCGTCGAGCGTCAGCAACAACCCGACCAGCGCTTCCTAAGTGCCGGTTGCCGCGACGCGCAGCACTTGCAGCGCGTCGCGGTTCGGGCTGGCCGCCATGCCGGCCAATCCTTCAAGCCAGGTCTTCGAGCCTGCATCGTTTAGCGCCCATTCCTGCGCCACCCCTTCAAGCCGTGACAGCAACGCTCGTTCAGCCTCAAGCTCCAGTGATTTGATCTGCTCGCGCATGCCTTTCAGCACCGCATCATCAACGGCCCGTACTTTCCATTGCATCCGCAGGGAGCGCAGCGGCTGTACCACCTCGGTATCCCAAGGCTCGGTCAGCGTCTGAAGCTGGCTTACACGTTGTTCATCACAGATCACCCCGCGTTGTTCGAGCCATAAACCGCACAGCAGCAGGCACACATTGGCGCCCGCCGTTTGCAGTCGCAGGCAGGCATCTTCCACGCCCGGGCGGGCGTAGGTGGCAAGGGAAAAGCTCCACAGGTCAGAGGACATCGTGCTACTCGCGCCAGTTGTGAGCGAAGCTGGTAGACTCCGCCGCCATTATGATCCGACTTCAGAACCTGACTTTACAGCGTGGCCCGCAACGTCTGCTAGAAGACGCCGAGCTGACCCTGCACGCCGGCCACAAAGCCGGCCTCATCGGTGCCAACGGCGCCGGCAAATCGAGCCTGTTCGCTTTGATTCGGGGCGAACTGCACCCCGACTCGGGTGATTGCTTCCTGCCGGCTGACTGGCGCATCGCCCACATGCGCCAGGAGATCGAGACCCTTGAGCGTCTTGCCGTCGACTATGTGCTCGATGGCGATTTACGTCTACGCGAGGTGCAACGTGACCTCGCCGCCGCCGAAGCGGCGCACGACGGTGCCGCTCAGGCCCGCCTGCACTCGGAACTCGACAGCGCCGACGGCTACACCGCCGACGCGCGGGCGCGCAAATTGCTCGCCGGTCTCGGCTTCACCAACGAGCAGATGGATCGCCAGGTAGGAGATTTCTCCGGTGGCTGGCGGATGCGTCTGAATCTGGCGCAGGCATTGATGTGCCCGTCCGACCTGTTGTTGCTCGACGAACCGACCAACCACTTGGACCTCGACGCGATCATCTGGCTCGAAGAGTGGCTGAAAAGCTACCCGGGCACCTTGCTGCTGATCTCCCACGACCGTGATTTCCTCGATGAAGTCGTCGATCACGTGGCCCACGTCGATCAGCGCAAAATCACCCTGTATCGCGGCGGCTATACCGCGTTCGAACGCGCCCGTGCCGAGCGTCTGGCCCAGCAGCAACAGGCCTACGAGAAGCAGCAGGCGCAACGTGCGCACATGGAAAGCTACATCGCCCGCTTCAAGGCGCAAGCGACCAAGGCGCGTCAGGCGCAGAGCCGGATCAAAGCCCTGGAGCGGATGGAAGAGCTATCGGCGGCCCACGTCGATTCGCCATTCGACTTCGTCTTCCGCGAGTCGACCAAGATCTCCAGCCCGCTGATCGACCTGTCGGATGCGCGTCTGGGCTATGGCGACAAAACCATCCTGGAGAAGGTCAAGCTGCAACTGACCCCGGGCGCGCGGATCGGCCTGCTCGGCCCGAACGGCGCAGGTAAGTCGACGCTGATCAAAAACCTCGCCGGCGAGCTGTCACCGATCGCCGGGCGCCTGACCCGTGGCGAAAACACCGTGGTTGGCTACTTCGCCCAGCATCAGCTCGATTCGCTGGATTCCAAGGCCAGCCCGTTGTTGCACTTGCAGCGCCTGGCGCCGACCGAGCGCGAGCAGACTCTGCGTGACTTCCTCGGCGGTTTCGACTTCCGTGGCGCGCGCATTGATGAGCCGGTACTGAATTTCTCCGGTGGTGAAAAAGCGCGTCTGGCCCTGGCGTTGATCGCCTGGGAACGCCCGAACCTGTTGCTGCTCGACGAACCGACCAACCACCTCGACCTGGAAATGCGCCTGGCGCTGACCATGGCGCTGCAGGAATTCAGCGGCGCGGTGCTGGTGGTGTCTCACGATCGTCACTTGCTCAAGAGCACCACCGACAACTTCTACCTGGTCGCTGATGGCAAAGTCGAAGAGTTCGATGGCGACCTCGAAGACTACGCGCGCTGGCTGGTGGAATACCGCCAGCGCAACGCGCCGGTCAGCACCACCCCGGTGAATCCGGACAAGACCGACAAAAAGGCCCAGCGTCAGGCTGCTGCTGCGTTGCGTCAGCAACTGGCCCCGCACAAGCGTGAAGCCGACAAGCTTGAAGCCGAGCTGGGCAAGCTTCACGAGAAACTGGCCAAGGTCGACGCCAGCCTTGGCGACAGCGACATTTACGAGCCGGCGCGTAAGAACGAACTGCGTGATCTGCTCGCTGAGCAGGCCAAATTGAAGGTTCGCGAAGGCGAGCTGGAAGAAGCGTGGATGGAAGCCCTAGAGGTGCTGGAAAGCATGCAGGCGGAGCTGGAGGCGCTGTCCTGATGGAAGCGTTCAAGCTGCCGCTGCCGGCGGAGTGGGTCGAGCCGATCTGGTTCGCGGTGCAGATTCTGCTGATCCTGCTGGCCGGTTATCTCACCCAGCGCTTCGTCGCCAAAGCCCTGACCCGCCTGGGTGAGCGCTATCCATTCCCGCCGCAGTTGCTGATGCCACTGCGCGGCGTGTTGCGCTGGCTGATCATGGGCAGTGCGCTGATCTTTGTTCTGGAACGCCTCGGTGTCTCGGCCACGGTGCTGTGGACGGCGCTGTCAGGGTTCGTCGCCGTGGCGGCGGTGGCGTTCTTCGCGATGTGGAGTGTGCTGTCGAATCTGCTCTGCGCGATTCTGATCTTCACGGTTGGGCCGTTCCGGCTGGGCGATATCGTTGAGCTGGTGGACACCACGGACAAGCCTGGTGTCAAAGGCCGGGTGGTGGCGATCAATCTGCTTTACACCACGTTGATCGAGGCGGAAGAGTTGGGGACTGGCAGCGCGATGGTGCAGGTGCCGAACAGCTTGTTTTTCCAGCGCTCGGTGCGACGTTGGCGCGGGACTGATGTGTTTCCTTCCAGCGGGTTTGAGAAGTAAGTCTTACAGCAAGATCAAAAGATCGTCCGATCGCGGCCCGAGCCTTCGGCAGCTCCTACAGGGATCGCATTCCAAAGTAGGAGCTGCCGGAGGCTGCGATCTTTTGCTTTTAGGCCCAATCCGCATTAGCTTGAGCGTCTGTCACGATTCAGATGCGAGGTGTGCGATGGAGCTTCAAACATGGCTGGCATTTTTTGCCGCCTGCTGGGTGATCAGTCTGTCCCCGGGTGCTGGCGCCATTGCGTCGATGTCCAGCGGTCTGCAATACGGTTTCTGGCGCGGTTACTGGAACGCCCTCGGCCTGCAGATTGGCCTGGCGGTGCAAATCGCGATCGTCGGCGCCGGTGTTGGCGCGATCCTGACCGCCTCGGCCACCGCCTTCCACGCGATCAAGTGGTTCGGTGTGGCTTATCTTGTTTATCTGGCCATCAAGCAATGGCGCGCGCTGCCCATGGACATGAGCGACGACGCGGCGGTACGACCGATCGGCAAGCCGCTGGCGCTGGTGTTCCGCGGCTTTCTGGTGAACATCAGCAACCCCAAGGCTTTGGTGTTCATGCTCGCGGTGCTGCCGCAGTTCATCAACCCGCATGCGCCGTTGCTGATTCAGTATGTAGTAATCGGTGTAACGATGATCTTCGTCGACCTGATTGTCATGGCGGGCTACACCGGTCTGGCGTCGAAGGTGCTGCGTTTGCTACGCACCCCGCAGCAGCAGAAGCGTATGAACCGCACGTTTGCCGGACTGTTCATCGGTGCGGCGGCGTTTATGGCGACGTTGCGTAAAGCGGCGGCGTAAACCTCGCGAGCACAAAAAAGGCGACCTTTGCGGGTCGCCTTTTTTGTGGCTGGGACGCAGAGCGTCCCGGGATGCATTCCCACGTCGAGCACGGGGACGATCAGGCGCCAGTCATCAGCGCAAAATCACCGGCGCAGTATCACGCGGCAGATTGTTGCGCTGTGGTGCTTCGCGCGGCTGCTCGTAACCGCCGCCACCGAGCTGCATGCTCAGTTGCCCGGCCACGTCCTCACCCAGCGCCTTCGACACGTCACGCACCACCCGTGGGCGGTTCAGCGAGATCTTGATGTCGCGGTGGTTCACCAGTTTGGTGTCCTGCGCTTCGCCCATCGCCGTGAAGGCCGAGGTGATTTCGAAGGTCTTGGTGTTGATCAGGCTGAAATCCGCCACCAGCGTCAGGCCCAGTACCGTCGAATAGCTGTCGGTGTGCGCCAGTTCGTTGATGTCCTGAGTGAAGTCGATGTCCGACACCGTACCAAACAGCACATAGTCGGCGCCCTTGAAGTTGCCGGCCTTGATGCGCTTGATCACGTCGTAGACGTCACCCTTGGACGACGCGGTGTACGGCGTGCCTTGCACTAGCTGGAACATGCCGGTGCGCAAAATTTCACCCTTGATGTCGCCGGTGAATTTGCGCAACTCGCCTTGCTCGATGTAGCTGGTGCTCGCTTCGATCTCGTTATAGCTCGAAGAGCCGCTGGAGCTGTAGTAACCCTCGCGATGATTGCTCTGGGCCGAAACGATGTGGATGTATTGCTCCACACGCTCCTGATAGGCCAGATCCGTCACCGCGACTTTCGGGGCCGCCTGCACGCTGAACGCGCAAGCCAGGGCCATCATGCCAATCCATGCGCGCATCAATTAACGCTCCGTGGTTTTGCGGATCTCTTTTTCGTCCATCCACTCGGCCAGACCGCTTTCAACGTCGATCAGTTGCAGGCTGAATTTGTAGAAGACGTCCTTGTAATCGCTGCTGCGCTTGACGATCGAGCTGATCGAGCCTTCGATGCGGTACTTGGCGGCAACCATGTTGCCAGTCTTGGCCACGGTGCTTTTCTTGTACAGGCCGCTCTGGTTTTGCAGCTTGAGCTGGTCAACCTGGCTTTGCATGGCGTTGTTGTCGCTGGCGAAACGCGCTACACCGGTTTTCATCAGCTGAGTCTTGATGCTGGTGGTGATTTCGCGGGTGTCGATGTACTCGCTGGTCTTGTTCTTCACGTCGTAGACCTGAACCACCGGACGGCCCTGCAGAATGCCGGACTGGGCCAGCGAGCGGGTCATCGACTCGGCGATCATTTGCAGGTCGGTCGAACCGAATTCGTTGGTCACGGTTTCAACCGCTTTGGTGTCGCCGTAGCTGATGTTCTTGCTGCCCAGGGTCGGCGAGGTGTTGGCGCAACCGGAGGCCAGTAGGGCGATAACAGCGATGCAGGAAAAGCGTGCAAACATGGGAATGCTCTCTAAAACAGGAATAGGGTGACAGGCTTACGGCGTCTTGATTTCCAGACGGAAGTCCACGGCTTTCGGGGTCGGGGCGATGCCTTGGATGAAGCTGGTCTGGGCGCCGTACATCATTTGGCTTTTCCACACTTCTTCTTCGGCAATCGGGAAGCCTTCCGCGCCGAGCCAGGCGAAGCGGTAGTAGAAAATCTTGTTGCTGTTGAGGGTGTTGCTCAACTGCACGTTGACCGTCATGAAGCCGTTTTCGCGGGCCACGCGCATGGCGCCGACGACAATGTGTTTCTGTGGACCCATGGCCACGACTTTGCTCGCGGCGCTGCCCGGCTCTGGCGGTGGCGGGGTGGCGCAGCCGCTCGCCAGCAAGGCGAGGGCGGCGACGGCGATGAGTTTGAAGCGCATGCAAAGACTCCGTTCTTAAGGTTGTTTGAGGCTGGCGACGTTGGTCGCGCTGGCGCTCGGGATGACGTGGGCGGCGAGGCCACCGGCGAACACCTGGTTGCCCACGGCGCGCAGAGTGATCACTTGATAACGCTGATCGACGGTGACCTTGACCACCGAACCGCCCACGGCGCTTGGCAGGGTAACCTGATGCTCACCCTTTTTCAGACGCAGACGCACCACTTGGGTGTTGTCCGGCAGGGTGCGCCACGTACGGGTATCGGCACCTTCGAGCACAGCTGAAGAGATACCGACGGCGAGACCTGCCAGCGGGTTGGTTTCGTTGATCTGCTTCTGCGCAACACCCTTGGTGATTGCCCGCACGGTGGTGCGCAGGATGATCCCCGGCATGTCGTCACGCAGGGCGCGGCGGGACATCGCGGTGGTGCTGTTGAGGGCGGTCAGATCGACCTGCTGGCCATCGACACCGATCTGCGCGAACGGCGCGGTGGAGGTGTCTGGCTTGATGATCGGGAACGACAGCGGCGTAATCACCACATTGTTTGAGATCGGCAATGGCAGCGGCACGCGGATCGAGTCGCGGGCTGGCGCCAGACCACTCTGGACGACGATGAGAATGTCGCTGTCGTCGGATTTGCCCGGCTTGTCGAGGTTGACCAGCGCCTGTTCCAGCAGCGGCGTGTTCGGACGCAATTCGGCAGCCTTGCGGTAGCCCGGTGCAGCCAGGCCTTTTTCGCCCAGTGCTTCATAGACGAACCCGGACAGGTAATGGCTGAAAGCACTCTGGTAGCTGTTCTTCAGACCGACCACTTCCGGTGCGTCGAGGCTGGCGACCGGATAACCTTGCAAGTCTTTGTACTGCGTTTTAATGCCTTCTTTCTCGGCCTCTTCTTCGCTCTTGAGGTATTCCTTGTCACGCAGCTCGGCGATCACCGCTTCGCGCTCGTGAGTCTTCTTGATCGCGGTACGCGCGCCGTCGAAGTCATTGACCGCCAGCAGGTTCAGGGCCATCTGGGTGGTCAGCATGACTTTTTCGTAGTCGTAGCCTTCGTAGCGACGCACCTTGTCGTTGACCAGGAAACTGCCGAACTGGGCCAGATATTTGTCGGTGTCGAGCTTGACCGAATCTTCCCACTTGCCCACCACCTGATCAGCGCTGGTCCAGGCGTTCTGGCTGCCGGACAGGTCGCCCTTGGCGCGCAGCAATTCACCTTTCTCGAAGTAATAGAGCAGGTCTTTGTCCGGGCCGGTGTTGTTCTTTTCCAGCAGAGTCAGCGCGGCGTCAACATTGCCGGTGGCCAGTTGCTGATTGGTCTGGGCGAGTTCGGAGTCGTAGTTGCGAAACGCCGAACAGCCGGACAGCAGAGTGACGGCGCTGAGCGCAATCAGAGTGGGAGCGCGGAATGCCATGGGGGTACTTCTTCCCTGGAGTAATACAGCCGCGAATGCTGGTCGGGCTGGTGTGACCCATCGACAGTGGCGCTGGCCTCCTGCCAATTCCTCATAACCTGAGGAGCTTTAATGCCGTTTCGCGATAGCGAGGGCGCGGCATTATAGGCGGGCGGTGGTGGCTATGTAATATCTTTTTAATTGCACTTGTTAGTTTGGTGCCATTACTTATTTCAGGTCGGATACCGCACTGCCGGTCGGCGCTCCGCTGGGCTGGAACGCGCTGCCATTGGCAAACACTCGCTCACCCAAAGCCCGCAGGCCGATGACCTGGCGGCTCTGGTCGATGCGGATTTTCATGGGCGTAGCGCCGGGAGCGTTGGGCAGGCTGATCAGGTGCTCACCTTTTTTCAGGCGCAGGCGCACGACTTGGGTGAGGTTGGGCAAGGTGCGCCAAGTGCGCGTGTCGGCATGCTCGAAAGCATCCCAGTGGGTGACGTAGGAGGCTTTGCTCGGATCGCGTCGATTGTCCCTGGCCTGAACATCGGCTGCCAGAAATGCTCGATAGGTTGTGCGCTGAATAATGCCCGGCATGTCGTCACGCAGGGTGCGCAAGGACATGTCGGCAATGCTGTTGACCGCAATCAGCTTTTTTTGACGACCATCGATGCTCAGTTGGTTGAATGAAGGCGTCGAGGTGTCGGGCACCATTATGGGGAACGAGATATTGGCGACGATGACCTGACCGTCCGCGAGCTTCACCGGGTAGGGCACACGCACGGAGCTGCGGGCCGGCGCCAGGCCGCTTTGTACGATGATCAGCACATCGCTTTCATCTGCCTTCAGACCAGGGCTGTCGAGGTCGCGCAGTGCCTGTTGGAAAAACGCCATGTCCGGACGCAGTTCAATTGCCTGACGATAGCCGGGCGCTGCCAGATCTTTCTCGCCCAGTGCTTCGTAGGTGAAGCCGGCGAGATAGTGACTGAATGCACTTTGGTAGCCGTTTTTCAGCGCAATCACCGCAGGCGATTCGAGCATCACCACGGGGTAACCTTGCAGGTCCTTGTAATGCACGCGCGCGCCCTGGGCCTTGGCCGCTGCTTCGACACGCTCGTATTCCAGCTCCCGCTGTCGGGCTATAAGCGCTTCGCGCTCGTGGGTTTTCTTGATGTCGGCACGGGCGCCGTCAAAATCATTCATGGCCAGTTGGTTGAGGGCCATTTGCGTGGTCAGCATGACTTTTTCGTAGTCGTAGCCATCGTAGCGGCGCAGCTTGTCATTGATGATGCTGCCCCAGTGATCGCCCATGGCAGCGAGCAACTTGTCGCCGGTGGTCTGGATCGTGTCCTGGCGCTCGATGATCATCTGCTCGGCGCTGCGCCAGGTTGTCTGGCTCTGCGCAAACTCGCCGCCCGCACTCAGTACGGCGCCCTTTTCGAAATAGTAGAGCAGGTCTTTTTCCGCAGCCGGATTGTTCGCTTCGATCACGGCCAGGGCGCTGTTGATGTTGCCGGCCTTTAACGGGTCGGTGGTCTGTTGCAGTTCCAGATCGTAGTTGCGATATGCACCGCAGCCGCTCAGTTGCACAACGGCGGCGATCAACAGGGGAAAGTGCAAGCGGTGGCGCATGAAAGCGGTTCATCCTTGAGCGGGAAATGCGACAGGTCGCGCAGTATAGGGTGCAATAGTGGCTAAGTGATGTGGCGTTTTTGCAGGCCGATGGCTCGCGTCTTGTGTGGCGTTACGTCGACAAAGCTTGAGGGAAACGCGTTCGAAGTGAACAATATGTAACTTCGCATTTCCATTTGAGACTCATTCATGACTGCCTCGTCCCGTTTTCTGGCTTGGCTGGTGTTCCCGTTGTTTGCCCTGAGCAGCTTTAATCTGCTGGCCGATACCGTGGAAGGCGCGCCGCAAGCGCTGCACCTGCTCGATTACATCAGCGCCGACTACCCGCCGACGGTAGCGGCGGGCAAGGTTGTCGATGATTCCGAATACCGCGAGCAACTGGAGTTCACGCGGGCGCTGCAAGGCTTGATCGCCGGCATGCCGGCCAAGCCTGAAAAGGTTGCGCTGGAGCAGGGTGTCAGCGCTTTGCACGCGGCAATCACTGCCAGGCAGGATGGCGCCGAAGTGGCCCGGCAGGCACGGCAACTGGGCGCGCAACTGGCGGTGGCGTATGAGGTCAGCCAAGCGCCGATCATCACCCCCGATCCCACCCGGGGTGCGCCGCTCTATGCGCAGAATTGCTCGGTGTGCCACGGCGACAGTGGCGCCGGTGACGGTCCGGCGGGCCTCGGCATGACCCCGGCACCGGCCAATCTGCGTGATGCGGCGCGGCTGGATCACCTGAGTCTGTACGCGATCTACAACACCCTCGGCCAAGGCGTCGAAGGCACCGACATGCCGGCGTTTGCCGATCAGCTCGATGATCGGCAGCGTTGGGATCTGGCGACCTACATCGCCGGGTTCAGCGCTGATCCGGCGGCGGCCAAAGCCGAGAAAACCTACAACATCGCCGATCTGGCGCGCCAGACACCGGCCGAAGTGCAGGCCGCCGATGGTCCGCAAGCTGCAGCGACGTTCCGTGCACAACGCGCGCAGCCGCCGCAGGTCAAGCGTGGCCCGGCGCAGTTGCTCGACTACACCGCCGCAACGCTGGACAAGAGCCTTGCCGCCTATCGCGCCGGTGAACACGATCAGGCTTACGACCTGTCGGTGGCGGCGTATCTGGAAGGCTTTGAGCTGGTCGAAAGCTCGCTGGATAACGTTGACGCCAATGTGCGCAAGGACACCGAAAAATCACTGATGGCGTATCGGCAATCGTTGCAGGACGGTTTGTCGGTCGAGCAGGCCGAGCAGCGCCTGGACGCCGCCAAAGCCAAGCTTAAAGAGTCCGCCGGGTTGCTCGGCAGTGACGGTTTGAGCTGGTCGCTGAGCTACATCTCCGGTTTGCTGATTCTGCTGCGTGAAGGTCTGGAAGCGATTCTGGTGCTGGCAGCTATCCTCGCTTTCCTGCGCAATACCGGCCAGCAATCGGCGGTGCGCAGCGTCAACGTCGGTTGGGGCTTGGCGTTGCTGGCCGGCCTCGGCACCTGGGCGCTGGCGGCGTATGTGATCGACGTCAGCGGTTCGCAGCGTGAACTGCTCGAAGGTGCGACGGCGCTGTTCGCCAGTGTCATGGTCTTGTGGCTGGGCGTGTGGATGCACGACCGTCGCCATGCCGCAGCTTGGCAGGATTACATCAAGAGCAGCCTGGTTGGCGGCGGCGGGCGTTTCGGCTTCGCGATCCTCGCGTTCTTCTCGGTGTACCGCGAGCTGTTCGAAGTGATCCTGTTCTACGAAACCCTGTGGTTGCAGGCGGGTCCGGCCGGGCATGACGCCGTGCTCGCCGGTGGCGCGACGGCACTGGTGCTGCTGGTCGGTCTGGCGTGGGTGATTCTGCGCGGTTCGGCGAAACTGCCGTTGACGTTGTTCTTCAGCATCAACGCGGCGCTGCTGTGCGCATTGTCGGTGGTGTTTGCCGGGCATGGCGTGAAGGCGTTGCAGGAAGCCGGGATCTTCGGCACGCGGCCGGTGGCGTTCTTCGAGTTTGATTGGCTGGGGATTCATGCCGATGCGTATTCGTTGACGGCGCAGGCGGTGGCGATTCTGGCGATTGCTGTGTTGTATGGGCGTAGTTGGATGGCGGAAAAGCGGCGGGTAGTCGCCTGAAAAGCATTCGCTGCGCTCACATTCGCGAGCAGGCTCGCTCCCACAGGGTTTACGCGTAACCTGTGGGAGTGACGGTGCGACGATTCGATCTGCTAGCGAATTGTTTTTGGAGATTAGAAAAATGCGTGTATGGATCGATGCCGACGCCTGCCCAAGGGCAGCGAAGGATCTGGTGGTGAAATTCGCCCTCAAGCGCCAGTTCGAAGTAGTGCTGGTGGCCGGGCAGCCGCAGATCAAGCCGGGACTGGCCATCGTCAAACTGATCGTGGTGCCGAGCGGTCCGGATGCGGCAGACGATTATCTGGTCGAACACGCAGTGCCCGGTGAGCTGGTGATTTGCAGCGATATCCCGCTGGCCGATCGTTTGGTGAAGAAGGGCGTCGCGGCGCTGGATCCGCGCGGCAAGGAGTTCGATGCGCAGAACATGGGCGAGCGCCTGGCCGTGCGCAACCTGTTCACTGATCTGCGCGAACAAGGCCAGATGAGCGGCGGACCGGCCCCGTTTGGCGATCGTGAGAAGCAGGCGTTTGCCAATGCGCTGGATCGCATTCTCACGCGCCTGACCCGCAAACCTTAAGCCTTGCACAAATCCCCTTGTAGGAGTGAGCCTGCTCGCGATAGCGGCCGGTCATTCAACAGATATGTTGCCTGATACACCGACATCGCGAGCAGGCTCACTCCTACAGTAGACCGTATCAGGCGTCGCTTTCGTGGGTCAGTTCGAGCACGCGGTCGACCAGTTTGTTGATCCCCGAAGCCGCCTCACTGATGTTCTGTGCCAGCATGTAAGCCGGGGTCGTCACCAGTTTGCGCGCCTTGTCTTCGATGATTTCCGTCACCGCACAGTCTTCGTGGGTGGCGCCCATCTTGTTCATCGCCGTGGCGGTGTCGGCGTCGTTGCCGATGGTGCAGGTTACGCCCGGGCCGTAGATCTTCGCCGCCAGTGCCGGCGAGATGCACATCAGACCGACCGGTTTGCCCGCTTCGGCAAATGCCTCGGCCAGCGCCAGTACTTCCGGCTGCACGCTGCAGCCAGCGCCTTCAACAGCAAAGTTCGACAGGTTCTTCGCCGCACCAAACCCACCCGGCACGATCAGCGCATCGAAGTCATCGACGTCGGCTTCGCGGATGTCCTTGATGTTGCCGCGGGCAATGCGCGCCGATTCCACCAGAACGTTGCGCGACTCGGGCATTTCTTCGCCGGTCAGGTGATTGATCACGTGCAATTGCGCGATGTTCGGGGCGAAGCACTGCACCTGCGCACCGCGTTGGTCGAGGCGCAGCAGGGTGATGACGCTTTCATGGATCTCGGCGCCGTCGTACACGCCACTGCCGGACAGGATCACTGCAACTTTTTTGCTCATGGGTTTCTCTCCAGATTCATGGCGCTAAATGTCCACTAAATTGTCGTGCGTTGCCATAGGCTCAAGGGGTGGTTGCACCTGCGTGGAACGCTTTCTACATGGATCGCAACAACGGCGGGGTGTTCATTATTTGGGGTTGACTGCTGCGTAACGAGGGGGAGATTTTTGGCGTAAGACCGCTGCTGGCGAACTTGGATGCGCCAGAGCAGCGAGGATAAAAGTGACCTGTCTGACTGAAAGGGCCGGCCAGCCCGCTCAGTGCCGGCGGGCTGTAGCAAGTCGCCAGCGAGTTATTCGGCTGGCGTCTTCGGTGCGGCAGGCTTGGGTTCTTCGGCTTGATTCAGCAGTGCAGCTTTCGCGGCTTGCTCGTCGGCGTAAACCTGTTTGGCCAGCCGCGCATTCTTGAAGCGGCGGCGCAGCCACAGGCCAACTCCAAGAATCAGCAGCGCCCCGAGTACCCACAACTCGTACTTCTTGATGCTGCCGAGCATGCCTTCCAGTACCGCACCGAAGTGGTAAGCGGCGGCAGCCAGTGCGGTCGCCCAGATCGCCGCACCGATGCCGTTGAGCAGCAGATAACGTCCCGGCGGATACCCCGACAGACCGATCGCCACCGGCATCACTGTGCGCAGACCGTAAACGAAACGGAAACTCAGTACCCAGATGTCAGGATGCTTACGAATGTGCTCCAGCGCGCGGTCGCCCATCAGCTGCCAGCGCGGTTTGCGCGCGAGTAATTTGCGCCCGTGCTTGCGGCCGAGGAAGTACCACAGCTGATCGCCGGCATAGCTGCCGAAGAACGCCACGACCACCACCAGGTTGATGTCCATGTATCCACGAAACGCGAGGAAGCCCGCGAGCACCAGAATGGTTTCGCCTTCGAAGAACGTGCCGAGGAACAAGGCAAAGTAGCCAAAGTCATGCAGAAATTGTTGGAGCATTGTCTGGGTGCTGGCGAAATGAACGCGCAGCCTAACCCTTCGGACACATTCATGAAAGTGTCCAAATGTGTCTCGACGTGAACAATTCCTACACTGACAATGGAATGCGGCTACATGTCACGGGGCACACATAACTGTCATCTGTTCGTCATAATGGCCGTCTATAACTGTCACGCTCGCCCGTTTGCGCGGGCTCAGGAGTCCGCCGTGAGCTTTACCCCTGCCAATCGTCTGTTCCCTGCCACTCGCCTGCGTCGCAACCGTCGTGATGATTTTTCGCGTCGGCTGGTGCGGGAAAATGTGCTGACAGTCGATGACCTGATCCTGCCGGTGTTCGTGCTCGACGGTGAAAACCGCCGCGAAGCCGTGGCCTCGATGCCTGGGGTAGAGCGGCTGACGATCGATTTGCTGCTCGAAGAAGCGGCCAAGTGGGTGGAACTGGGGATTCCGGCGCTGGCGCTGTTCCCGGTCACTCCGCCCGAGCTGAAATCCCTCGACGCCGCTGAGGCCTGGAATGCCGAAGGCATCGCTCAGCGCGCCACCCGCGCTCTGCGTGAGCGTTTCCCTGAGCTGGGAGTGATCACCGACGTCGCGCTCGATCCATTCACCACCCACGGCCAGGACGGCATTCTCGACGAAGAAGGCTACGTACAGAACGACATCACCGTCGACGCACTGGTCCGTCAGGCGTTGTCCCATGCTGAAGCTGGCGCGCAGGTGGTGGCGCCGTCGGACATGATGGACGGTCGCATTCAGGCAATCCGCGAAGCGCTGGAAATCGCCGGCCACGTCAACGTGCGGATCATGGCTTATTCGGCCAAGTACGCCAGCGCCTATTACGGCCCGTTCCGCGATGCTGTCGGTTCGGCGTCGAACCTCGGCAAGGCCAACAAGGCCTCTTATCAGATGGACCCGGCCAACAGCGACGAAGCGCTGCACGAAGTCGGCGCCGACTTGTCTGAAGGCGCGGACATGGTCATGGTCAAGCCCGGCATGCCGTATCTGGACATTCTTTTCCGGGTAAAAGATGCCTTCAAAGTGCCGACCTTCGTCTATCAGGTTAGCGGCGAATACGCCATGCACATGGCGGCGATCCAGAATGGCTGGTTGAGCGAGGCGGTGATTCTCGAATCACTGACCGCCTTTAAACGTGCCGGCGCTGATGGCATCCTGACTTACTTTGCTGTCCGCGCCGCTCAATTGTTACGAGAGCAGAAATAGCCCTCCCAGGAACATTCAATGAATACCGAAGGACTCACGGAAGTTGCAGTAAAAGAAGCTCAACCGGTGGTCGAGCAAATCACCGAGACCCCGCCGGAGCTGGAGCCTGCGCCACCCGCGCCAGTCGCCGAACCTGTCGCGGCGGCGCCAGTGATTGCCATACCGGGCCTGGATGACAGCAGCCTGTACATCCACCGTGAGCTTTCGCAACTGCAATTCAACATCCGCGTGCTGGAACAGGCGCTGGACGAGTCCTATCCGTTGCTGGAACGCCTGAAGTTCCTGCTGATCTTCTCCAGCAACCTTGACGAATTCTTTGAAATTCGCGTCGCCGGCCTGAAGAAGCAGATTACCTTCGCCCGTGAACAGGCCGGTGCTGACGGCTTGCAGCCGCATCAGGCGCTGGCGCGGATCAGCGAGCTGGTTCACGGTCACGTTGACCGTCAGTACGCGATCCTCAACGACATCCTGTTGCCGGAGCTGGAAAAGCATCAGGTGCGCTTTATTCGTCGCCGCCACTGGACGACCAAGATCAAAACCTGGGTGCGCCGCTATTTCCGCGACGAGATCGCGCCGATCATCACCCCGATCGGCCTCGACCCGACGCACCCGTTCCCGTTGCTGGTGAACAAGAGTCTGAACTTCATCGTCGAGCTCGAAGGCATCGATGCCTTCGGTCGCGATTCCGGTCTGGCGATCATCCCGGCACCGCGTTTGCTGCCACGAATCATCAAGGTGCCGGAAGAAGTCGGCGGCCCGGGTGACAACTATGTGTTCCTGTCGTCGATGATCCACGCCCACGCCGATGACCTGTTCCAGGGCATGAAGGTAAAAGGCTGCTATCAGTTCCGCCTGACCCGAAATGCCGACCTGGCGCTCGATTCCGAAGACGTCGAAGACCTGGCCCGCGCCCTGCGTGGCGAGCTGTTCTCGCGTCGTTACGGTGACGCGGTGCGTCTGGAAGTCGCTGACACCTGCCCGAAACACCTCTCGGACTACCTGCTCAAGCAGTTCAACCTGAGCGAGAGCGAGCTGTATCAGGTCAACGGCCCGGTCAACCTGACGCGGCTGTTCAGCATCACCGGTCTGGACAGTCATCCGGAGCTGCAATACACGCCGTTCACCCCGCAGATCCCGAAACTGCTGCAGAACAGCGAAAACATTTTCAGCGTGGTCAGCAAGCAGGACATCCTGCTGCTGCACCCGTTCGAGTCGTTCACCCCGGTGGTCGACCTCCTGCGTCAGGCGGCGAAAGACCCGCACGTGCTCGCTGTGCGCCAGACGCTGTACCGCTCCGGTGCCAACTCCGAGATCGTCGATGCGCTGGTGGATGCCGCGCGTAACGGCAAGGAAGTGACGGCAGTCATCGAGCTGCGTGCACGGTTCGACGAAGAGTCCAACCTGCAACTGGCCAGCCGTCTGCAAGCGGCCGGTGCGGTGGTGATCTACGGCGTGGTCGGCTTCAAGACCCACGCCAAGATGATGCTGATCCTGCGTCGCGAGGCCGGCGAGATCGTCCGTTACGCGCACCTCGGCACCGGGAACTATCACGCCGGTAACGCCAAGCTCTACACCGACTACAGCCTGCTGACCTCCGACGATGCCTTGTGCGAAGACGTCGGCAAACTGTTCAGCCAGTTGATCGGCATGGGTAAAACCCTGCGCATGAAGAAGCTGCTGCATGCGCCGTTCACCCTGAAGAAGGGCATGCTCGACATGATCACCCGCGAGACGCAATTTGCGCTCGACGGCAAACCGGCGCACATCATCGCCAAGTTCAACTCGCTGACCGATCCGAAGATCATCCGCGCGCTGTACAAGGCCAGCCAGTCCGGCGTGCGCATCGATCTGGTGGTGCGCGGCATGTGCTGCCTGCGTCCGGGCATCGCCGGTGTTTCGCACAACATCCATGTGCGCTCGATCATCGGCCGATTCCTGGAACACACCCGCGTGTTCTACTTCCTCAATGGCGGCGATGAGCAGATGTTCCTCTCCAGCGCCGACTGGATGGAGCGCAACCTCGACAAGCGCGTCGAGACTTGCTTCCCGGTAGAAGGCAAGAAGCTGCTGACCCGGGTGAAGAAAGAGCTGGAGCTGTATTTGACCGACAATACCCACAGCTGGAGTTTGCAGTCGGATGGTCGTTACATCCGCAACACGCCGACCGGCAACCAGAACCCGCGCAGTGCGCAGGCGACGTTGCTGGAGCGGTTGGGTAGCCCGATCTTGCCGGTGAGCAGTTGAGGCCTTGAAGGTCAAAAGCCCCTCACCCTAACCCTCTCCCAGAGGGAGAGGGGACTGACCGGGTTGGATGGGCGAGTTACGCCGACCTGAACTACCGAGTCGAACTCAGGCCTTGAAGCCAACGGAGATCGGCTCCCTCTCCCTCGGGAGAGGGCTGGGGTGAGGGGGAAGGCCCACCTCCAATTTCAAGCCGAACCCAATAAAAAAGGCGATCCCTGTGGATCGCCTTTTTTGTGCCTGCCCGACTCAGTGGACGGTAAGGACGATACCAACCCGCGTCAGCCAATCCGCCTCAAGCCCGAAATCCGCCTGAGTCAGCTGATTCTCATCTAGCCAGTTCTCCGGGAATTCCACATCGAGGGTGTTGCCCTTGGCATGCAGCACCACCTGCGGCATCGCCTGAGTACCGCGAATGTGGTGGAACAGGATCGCAAAGCGCAGCAGCACACAGAGGCGAATCAGCTTGTCGCCGTCGTCGCCGAAATCGGCAAACTTGTCCTTGGGAATGTTGCGGCGATGACCACGCACCAATAGCGCGAGCATCTGTTGGTCTTCGCGGGAGAACCCGGCGAGGTCCGAGTGTTCGATCAGGTAAGCACCGTGTTTGTGGTAGTGATAGTGCGCGATGTCGAGACCGACTTCGTGCACTTTCGCTGCCCAACCGAGGAGTTCGCGCCAGATGCCGTCGTCCAGCTCCCAGTCCACTGCCACCTGGTCAAACGCGTGCAAGGCTTTGCGCTCAACCCGCGCCGCCTGTTCCAGGTCGACGTGGTAACGCTCCATCAGCGAGGTCAGGGTGCGCTCGCGCACGTCTTCATGATGATGACGGCCGAGCAGGTCGTAGAGCACGCCTTCACGCAGAGCGCCGTCGCAGTGGTCCATGCGTTGCAGTTCGAGGGCGTCGAAAATCGCTTCGAGAATCGCCAGACCCGCCGGGAAGATTGTCCGGCGATCAGGCTTGATGCCTTCGAAATCGATCTTGTCGACGTCACCGAGCTTGAACAGGCGGCGCTTGAGCCACGCCAGGCCTTCGGCATTCACTTCGCCAGTGCCGTGACCGCCGGCCTTCAGCGCCAGGCCGATGGCACGGATGGTGCCCGAGGAGCCGATGGCTTCATCCCAGGTCAGGCGATGCAGGGCGTGTTCGATGCTCATGATCTCCAGCCGCGCCGCGGTATACGCCTGGGCGTAGCGGGCCGGGGTGATCTTGCCGTCCTTGAAGTAGCGTTGAGTGAAGCTGACACAGCCCATTTGCAGGCTTTCGCGCAACAATGGCTCAAAGCGCTGGCCAATGATGAATTCGGTACTGCCGCCGCCGATATCGGCGACCAAACGTTTGCCCGGGGTGTCGGCGAGGGTGTGCGACACGCCCAGATAAATCAGGCGCGCTTCTTCACGGCCGGAAATGACTTCCACCGGATGACCTAGGATTTCTTCGGCGCGGTGGATGAATTCGAGGCGGTTGCGCGCTTCACGCAGGGCGTTGGTGCCGACGATGCGCACGGCGCCCAGCGGCATACCGTTGATCAGTTGGGCAAAACGCTTGAGGCAATCGAGGCCGCGTTGCATCGATTCTTCGTTGAGATGGCGCTCATCGTCGATGCCGGCGGCAAGTTGAACCTTCTCGCCGAGGCGTTCGAGAATGCGGATTTCACCGTTCTGGGCCTTGGCCACGACCATGTGAAAGCTGTTCGAGCCCAGGTCGATTGCGGCGATCAGGGACAGATTCTTGGCTTGGGATTGCGGCATGGTCAGGGGGTCTCGGTCGATAACCCCGTCATCGTGCCACGATCAAACGCTGGCGCCAACGCGCATGGTTCAAACCGCCGGAGCGCGCACCCCGAACCTGATCGTTCCCACGCTCTGCGTGGGAATGCCTCACCGGACGCTCTGCGTCCGCTTTTGGGACGCGGAGCGTCCCTGGCTGTATTCCCACGCGGAGCGTGGGAACGATCAGGATGAGGCAGATTCAGGCTGTCGCTTCCACCGTGCCAATAAAGTTCGCCAGCTCTGCCGTCTGCGGATGGGCAAACAACACCTTCGGATCCCCCACCTCATGGACTTTGCCATGATGCATGAACACGAGTTTGTCGCCGACCTCGCGGGCAAAGCGCATTTCATGGGTGACCATGATCAGCGTCATACCTTCCTTGGCCAGTTGTCGCACCACGCTGAGCACTTCATTGACCAGTTCCGGGTCGAGCGCCGAGGTGATTTCATCGCAAAGCAACACTTTTGGCGACATCGCCAGCGCCCGGGCAATCGCTACCCGCTGTTGCTGGCCCCCAGACAACCGATCCGGGAAGGCATCGAACTTTTCCCCGAGCCCCACGCGCTCCAGCATCTCCCTGGCCAGCTCCGCAGCCTTGGCTTTCGGCACTTTCTGTACCACCTGCGGCGCGAGCATGACGTTTTCGCCCACGGTCAGGTGCGGGAACAGGTTGAACTGCTGAAACACCATGCCGACTTTCTGCCGCAGGCTGCGCAGATCGGCGCGGGCGGCATCGAGGTATTCGCCGTCGACTTCGATCACGCCGTCATTGATCGATTCCAGACCATTGAGGGTGCGCAGCAGGGTGGATTTGCCCGAGCCGCTGCGGCCGATGATCGCCACCACTTGGCCTTCTTCGACACTGAGGTCGATGCCTTTGAGCACGTGGTGATCGCCGTAATATTTATGCAGGGCGGAAATTCTAAGCAGAGGCATGCAGTCTCCTTTCCAGGTAGCGCGCACTGAGGGACAAGGGGTAGCAGAGCAGGAAGTAGCCGAGGGCGACGAGGCCGTAGACCATGAACGGTTCAAACGTGGCATTGGCGAGCATGCCGCCGGTCTTGGTCAGTTCGGTGAAGCCGATGATCGAGGTCACGGCGGTGCCCTTGACCACCTGCACCGAGAAACCCACGGTCGGCGCCACAGCGATGCGCAGTGCTTGCGGCAGGATCACGTAGCGCAGTTGTTCCAGCGGATTCAGCGCCAGACTCGCCGAGGCTTCCCACTGGCCATGGGCGATCGACTCGACGCAGCCGCGCCAGATCTCCGCCAGATAAGCGCTGGTAAACAAGGTCAGGGCAATCGCTGCGGCCATCCACGGCGAGATTTCGATCCCGGCCAGCGCCACGCCGAAGAACACCAGAAACAACTGCATCAACAGCGGCGTGCCCTGAAACAGCTCGATCCAGGTGCGGGCGATGCTGCTCGGCACAGAGTTTTTCGAGATGCGCATGACCAGGATCAGCAGCCCGACGATCCCGCCACCAATGAACGCCACCAGCGACAGCGCCAGTGTCCATTGCAGGCCGGTGAGCAGGTTGCGCAGGATGTCCCAAAAGGTGAAATCGCTCATACGCGGCTCCCGCTTCGACTGATATAGCGTCGGCCAATCCAGTTCAGCAACTGGCGAATCAGCAGCGCCATGCACAGGTAGATCAGCGTGGTCAGCGCATAGGTTTCAAAGGCGCGGAAGTTGCGCGACTGAATGAAGTTGGCGGCGAAGCTCAGCTCTTCGGTGGCGATTTGCGAACACACCGCCGAGCCGAGCATGACGATGATGATCTGGCTGCTCAGGGCCGGCCAGACCTTGCCCAGTGCCGGCAGCAGCACCACGTGGCGGAACGCCTCGAAACGCGTCATCGCCAATGCCGCTGCGGCTTCCAGCTGTCCGCGCGGGATTGCCTGAATGCCGGCGCGAATAATTTCCGTCGAATAAGCACCGAGGTTGATCACCATCGCCAGCACCGCCGCTTGCCACTCGGAAATCTGCACGCCCAGCGACGGCAGGCCGAAGAAGATAAAGAACAACTGCACCAGAAACGGCGTGTTGCGGATCAACTCGACGTAGACGCCGAAGATTGCCGAGAACGGGCGGATGTTCCACGCCCGCACCAAAGCCCCGACAACTCCGACACCGACCCCGAGCAGCGCACCGATGGCCGTCAGCTCAAGGGTGAACAGCGCCCCGCGCAGCAACAGGTCGGTGTTTTCCACCACCGGCATGAAATCGAACTGATAAGCCATGAAGGTCTCCCGCGCAGTCGATCAGAGATCGGCCGGCAGCGGCTCTTTCAGCCAGGTCTGCGAGTTCTTTTCCAGTGCGCCGTCAGCCTTGGCGGTGGTCAGGATGTCGTTGACCTTGGCCAGCAGCGCCGCTTCGTTCTTGTTCACGCCAACGTAGACCGGCGAATCCTTGAGCTTCACTTTCAGCGCAGGGACGCGTTTCGGGTTCTTTTCGCTGATCGCGACCATCACCACGTTGCCGCTGGCGATCAGATCAACCTGGCCGGCGAGGTAGGCGGCGATGGTCGAGTTGTTATCTTCGAAGCGCTTGATGGTCACGCCTTCGGGGGCGACCTTGCTCAGTTCGATGTCTTCGATGGCGCCACGGGTGACGCTGATGGTCTTGCCCTTGAGGTCGTCGAGGCTGGCGATGGCTGCATCTGGCGGGCCGAACACGGCGAGGTAGAACGGCGCATAAGCACGGGAGAAGTCGATGACTTTTTCGCGCTCAGGGTTTTTGCCGAGGCTGGAGATCACCAGATCGACTTTGCCGGTGGTCAGGAACGGGATGCGGTTGGTGCTATTCACCGGGGTCAGTTCGAGTTTGACCTTGAGCTGGTCCGCCAGCAGTTTTGCCGTGTCGATATCGAGGCCGCGCGGTTTCATGTCCGGGCCGACCGAGCCGAATGGCGGGAAGTCCTGGGGCACGGCGACTTTCAGCGTGCCGCGTTTGACCACGTCGTCGAGACCGTCGGCGTGCGCGGGGGCCTGGCTGAGCAACAGGCTGGAAAACAGAGCGGCGAGGAGGGCGCTGTAACGCTTGGTCATGGACAATCTCCGGATCGGCGGGAAGTGATTTCTGCGATCGGACAGAGCATGGGCCGTGCCAATACACCGGTTTCGACGCGGCAGACCGCGGTTTCAGCGGCTTTGTTCGGTCTTACTGGTCTGAACAGTCAGGTTGTTTTTCGCACTGCCATGGCGCACCGGTGTGGTTCGCCGAACCCTGCTGGGGCACGACTTGCCGGACTCGGCGAATAGCTTTACAACTAGCCGCACATTGGCCTGGCGCGTCTGAAAAACCATGAACTCGATTTCCCGTGCGGTACCCGAAGTGGCGCTGCAAGCGATCCGCAAACTGATCACTGAGCAGGGTTTCGGTGCGGGCGATGCGTTGCCGTCGCAACGGGACCTGGCGCTGCAACTGGGCGTCAGCCGGGCGTCGTTGCGTGAGGCGTTATCCTCGCTGAGTGCGCTGGGTGTGGTCAGTATTCAGCCGGGCAAAGGCGTGTTCGTGCAGTCGCCCGTAGAGTTGCCGCGTGGCGCGCAGGCACCGGGCTGGCCATTTGCGGCGCAAGCGTCACCGCTGGATATCTTTCAGTTGCGCTATGCGCTGGAAGGCTTCGCCGCAGGGCTGGCGGCGGTCACGTTAAGCACGTTCGATCTGGATGCGCTCGAAGACAACGTTGCGGCCATGCGTGACCAATTGAGGGCTGGTGACTTTGAGGCAGCAGCAAAACTGGACTTCGAATTCCACCGCCGAATCCTCTTGGCCAGCGGCAATCAGGCGATGTTGAGCATCCTCACTGCCAGCGCCGAGATCTTTCTCGAGAGCCAGAAACTACCGTTCATCCGCACCGAGCGCGCCATGGAAACCTGGCAGGAACACCGCAAGATCCTCCGGGCCCTTACACGCCGCGCCTCCGGTGCTGCACAAAAAGCCATGCAGGAACACGTGCGCAACGCCGCCCTGCGTACCGGAATTGCTTTCATTGCCCCCGCCACGACGTGACTTGAGCTATACCCAAACTCATCGAGTGCCATAGCAAGACTCAATCAACTGCGGCTTCCTGAACAGGGGAAGGGCGGCTATGATGGGCCACGTTTTTTTGCTTACAACCTGGAGAATTCCATGAGCAGCGATCTTATCAAACACGTTAGCGACGCTAGCTTCGAAGCCGACGTACTCAAGGCCGAAGGCGCTGTCCTGGTCGATTACTGGGCTGAATGGTGCGGTCCTTGCAAAATGATCGCTCCGGTTCTGGACGAGATTGCCGAGACTTACAAAGGCAAGCTGACCGTTGCCAAACTGAACATCGACGAAAACCAGGAAACCCCGGCCAAGCACGGCGTGCGTGGTATCCCGACCCTGATGCTGTTCAAGAACGGCAACGTTGAAGCGACCAAAGTCGGCGCCCTGTCGAAGTCGCAACTGGCGGCTTTCCTCGACGCCAACATCTAAGCGTCGCTGTAAAGTGCCTGAAAAAAAGCCCCGCAAATTAGCGGGGCTTTTTGCGTATTCAGGGCTAGACGCTCCGAAACTCAGGTGGTACATTCGGCCCCGCACTGGTTTCTCCATTGCCCCCTGCTAGCCGTCGCCGACGCACTCCTTTTCGAATTAGTTCGCGATCCTGTCGCCTTCTCCGCGGCGCGGCCTCATTAAGCCAAAAGCTTAATTTCCCCCCCTCCATAAATGATTACGTCATTCCTATATGAATCTGACTGAACTCAAGCAAAAGCCGATTACCGAACTGCTCGAATTGGCCGAACAGATGGGCATAGAAAATATGGCCCGTTCGCGCAAGCAGGACGTGATTTTCTCCCTGCTGAAAAAGCACGCGAAAAGCGGCGAGGAAATCTCCGGTGATGGCGTGCTGGAGATTCTCCAGGACGGCTTCGGCTTCCTGCGCTCCGCTGACGCTTCCTACCTGGCCGGCCCGGACGATATCTACGTCTCGCCAAGCCAGATCCGCCGTTTCAACTTGCGCACCGGTGACACCATCGTTGGCAAGATCCGCCCTCCGAAGGAAGGCGAGCGGTATTTCGCCCTGCTCAAGGTCGACACGATCAACTTCGATCGTCCCGAGAACGCGAAAAACAAGATTCTCTTCGAGAACCTGACTCCGCTGTTCCCGACCGTGCGCATGAAGATGGAAGCCGGTAACGGCTCCACCGAAGACTTGACCGGTCGTGTCATCGACCTGTGCGCCCCGATCGGCAAAGGCCAGCGTGGTCTGATCGTTGCACCGCCGAAAGCCGGTAAAACGATCATGCTGCAGAACATCGCCGCGAACATCGCCCGTAACAACCCTGAAGTTCACCTGATCGTGCTGCTGATCGACGAACGTCCGGAAGAAGTAACCGAAATGCAGCGCACCGTGCGCGGCGAAGTGGTTGCCTCGACCTTCGACGAGCCGCCGACCCGTCACGTACAGGTAGCCGAAATGGTGATCGAGAAGGCCAAGCGCCTGGTCGAGCACAAGAAAGACGTGGTGATCCTGCTCGACTCCATCACCCGTCTGGCCCGTGCCTACAACACCGTGATCCCGAGCTCCGGCAAGGTATTGACCGGTGGTGTCGATGCCCACGCCCTCGAGAAGCCAAAGCGTTTCTTCGGTGCCGCGCGTAACATCGAAGAAGGCGGCTCGCTGACCATTATCGCCACCGCGCTGGTTGAAACCGGCTCGAAGATGGACGAAGTGATCTACGAAGAGTTCAAGGGTACCGGCAACATGGAACTGCCTCTGGATCGTAAGATCGCCGAGAAGCGTGTGTTCCCGGCCATCAACATCAACCGCTCCGGCACCCGCCGCGAAGAGTTGCTGACCGCCGACGACGAACTGCAGCGTATGTGGATCCTGCGCAAGCTGCTGCACCCGATGGACGAAGTGGCTGCCATCGAGTTCCTGGTCGACAAGCTGAAGACGACCAAGACCAACGACGAGTTCTTCTTGTCGATGAAGCGTAAGTAATACACACGCTGTAAAAAAGAACGCTCCCGAAAGGGGGCGTTTTTTTGCGTACGCGCCGCATAACTTTCGTAACGCGCTACTGTCCTTGTCTGGAGCGGTTTGTACCTACAAGGATAAGAAAGGTTATGCACACGTTTGGCAATCGCCGTGATATCGACGGATTACGGGCGCTGGCGGTTATTCCCGTCGTCCTGTTTCATTTCGGATTCAACACATTCAGCGGCGGCTTTGTCGGCGTTGATGTGTTCTTCGTCATTTCCGGTTTTCTGATCACTTCAATCCTGTTTCGTGAAATCAGCGCGCAGCGCTTCAGCTTCCTCGACTTCTGGGGGCGTCGCGCCCGACGCATCCTGCCGGCGTTGACTGTGGTTGTGGTGGTGACGCTGACATTAGGCTGGCTGTTGCTGACGGCCAAGGACCTTGCCGAACTGGGGCGAACGATTCGTTACCAGTCGCTGTTCATTTCCAACATCCTGTTCATGCGCGAAGACGGCTACTTTGCGCCGGCGTCGGAGCTCAAGCCGCTGCTGCATACCTGGTCGCTGGCGGTAGAAGAGCAGTACTACATCTTCTTCCCGTTGATGATGGTGTTGCTGATGCGCTACGTCCGCCATTGGCGCTGGATGCTGTTCGCTGTCCTGCTGGTGTCGTTCGGCCTGAACATCATCTATATCGAACGCCGGCCGGAATTTGCCTTTTTCTCGTTGCCGACCCGCGCCTGGGAATTGCTCTGCGGGGCCATGCTGGCGGTGATGCCCGTGCCCAAGCATGTCGCGCGGCCGTGGCTGCGGCAGTCTGTTGGCCTGGCCGGTCTGGCGGCGGTGCTGGTGGCGGTGTTCACCTACGACAAGTCCACGGTGTTCCCGGGCTGGGCAGCATTGCTGCCGGTATTGGGCACGACGGCGCTGATCTGGTCGGGTGCACAGGGCCCAACGTGGGCGGGCCGGTTGTTGAGTATCCGGGTTCTGGTGTGGATCGGCTTGCTCTCCTATTCGCTGTATCTGTGGCATTGGCCGGTTTACGTGTATGCCAATGCGATCTCCATCGACGGTATCCAGCCGCTGGAAGCGCTCGGTTGGATGGCCCTGGCATTGGCGCTGGCCTGGCTGAGCCTGCGCTATATCGAACTACCCTTCCGTGAAAAGCGTGTATTCGCCAGCCGTAACTCAGTGTTGATAGGAGGTTTGGTGTCGATCGCCGTGCTGGCGATTACCGGTTCGGCCATTCGTTCGGCAGACGGCGTGCCGCAGCGCCTGACCGGCAAGGCACTGGAATATGCGCAATCGCGCGAGTGGAATGCGGGGCAGTCGAACTGCATGCACTTGAGCACGGACAAGGCACTGACCAAATCCTGCCTTGTGGGCGGTGATCAACATATAACGGCGACGAAAATGTTCTGGGGCGACAGTCACGCCGCCGCGTTGTTGCCAGCCATCGAAGGCAATGCCGGGCGCAACGTGCAGCCGGTGTGGCTGTACAGCTTGACCGGGTGCCCGCCGATCATCGATGACCACTTACGCCCTCAGTGCAAAGACTTCAACCAGCGCAACATGGACCGCGTCAGGAGTCTGGGGATCAAGGACGTGGTGTTGGCGGCGAACTGGAGCCTGTACGTTTATGGTCGTGAAGACGGCGATGGCGATATACAGTTCCTGCTTGATCGCAAGGACAACCCGCGCCAGGCAGAGCAGCGCATGGCTGCCGCCCTCAAGGCGCAAGTGGCCGAGTTGCGTGAAGCGGGTGTGCAAGTCTGGCTGTTCAAGGAAGTGCCACTGCAACACAAGAGCTTCATCGACCGTCTGACCAGTCTGGCGCGCATCGGCCGTTCGGCAGAAGGTCTCGGTCGCCCGCTCAACGAACATTTGGCTCGCCAGCAGTTTTTCACTTCGTTGTTCGGCTCGATGAGCGCCGCTGATTCCGGCATTCATGTCATCGATCCGACGCCGCTGATGTGCAAGGACGGCTTGTGCGCCATCGATGTCGATGGCCACTCGCAATACAAGGATGCCGATCATCTTTCGGACGTTGGCAGCGCCAGACTGAGCCCGTTGTTTGCGCCATTGATGCTGGGCACCAGCGACAATTGATTGATGCCAGGCTCTGACGGGCTGCTGTTTGCCCGTCAGAGCAGGTAGGATGTACGCCTATTTTGAGGGTGCCATCGTCAATGAAATTCAAGGATCTTCGGGATTTCGTGCAGCAGCTTGAGCAGCGCGGAGAGTTGAAACGCATCCAGATTCCCGTCTCGCCGGTGCTGGAAATGACCGAGGTGTGCGATCGCACGCTGCGGGCCAAGGGCCCGGCGTTGCTGTTCGAGAAACCCACCGGCTACGACATCCCGGTGCTCGGCAACCTGTTCGGCACGCCTGAACGGGTGGCGATGGGCATGGGCGCCGAATCGGTCAGCGAGCTGCGCGAAATCGGCAAGCTGCTAGCGTTCCTCAAGGAGCCGGAGCCACCGAAGGGCTTGAAAGACGCATGGTCGAAACTGCCGATCTTCCGCAAGATCATCTCGATGGCGCCGAAAGTCGTCAAAGACGCGGTGTGCCAGGAAGTGGTCATCGAAGGCGACGACGTCGATCTGGCCATGCTGCCGGTGCAGACCTGCTGGCCCGGCGACGTCGGCCCGCTGATCACCTGGGGTCTGACCGTCACCAAAGGCCCGAACAAGGATCGCCAGAACCTCGGTATCTACCGTCAGCAAGTGATTGGCCGCAACAAGGTGATCATGCGCTGGCTCAGCCACCGTGGCGGCGCTCTCGACTTCCGCGAGTGGTGCGAGAAGCATCCGGGCCAGCCGTTCCCGGTGTCCGTCGCCCTGGGTGCGGATCCGGCGACCATTCTCGGCGCCGTGACGCCAGTGCCGGACAGCCTGTCCGAATACGCTTTCGCCGGGCTCTTGCGCGGTAACCGCACCGAACTGGTCAAGTGCCGTGGTAACGACCTGCAAGTGCCGGCCACCGCCGAAATCATCCTCGAAGGCGTAATCCACCCGGGCGAGATGGCTGACGAAGGTCCTTACGGCGATCACACCGGTTACTACAACGAAGTCGACAGCTTCCCGGTGTTCACCGTCGAGCGCATCACCCACCGGATCAAACCGATCTACCACAGCACCTACACCGGTCGTCCGCCAGATGAGCCGGCGATCCTCGGCGTTGCGTTGAACGAAGTGTTCGTGCCGATCCTGCAGAAGCAGTTCCCGGAGATCACCGACTTCTACCTGCCGCCGGAAGGCTGTTCGTACCGCATGGCTGTGGTGACGATGAAGAAGTCGTATCCGGGGCACGCCAAGCGCGTGATGCTCGGTGTCTGGTCGTTTTTGCGACAGTTTATGTACACCAAGTTCGTTATCGTCACTGACGACGATATCAACGCCCGTGACTGGAACGACGTGATCTGGGCCATCACCACGCGTATGGACCCCAAGCGCGACACGGTGATGATCGATAACACGCCGATCGACTACCTCGACTTCGCCTCGCCGATCTCCGGCCTGGGTTCGAAAATGGGCCTCGATGCCACCCACAAGTGGCCGGGCGAAACCACTCGCGAGTGGGGCCGTGTGATCGTCAAGGACGACGCCGTCACCCAACGGATCGATGCCATCTGGAATCAGTTAGGAATAGATTGATGCGTGTAACCCTGCAGCCCTCCGGAGCAGTGCTTGAGATACAGCCCGGTGAGCGGATTCTCGACGGCGCGCGGCGTCTGGGCTACGAATGCCCGCAAAGCTGCCGCAACGGTAATTGTCATGTGTGTGCGGCGTTGCTGGTTGAAGGCCGCGTCGCGCAGGATGGCAAAGTGCACGACCACGGCGAGTTCTACACTTGCATAGCCGAGCCGCTGGAAGACTGCATCCTGCTGTGGGATGGCGTGCTCGCGCTGGGAGAACTGCCGGTGCGCAGCCTGTCATGTCAGGTCATCGAATGCCGCGACGTGGGTGGCGACACCTGGCGTGTGCGGCTGCGCGCTCCGGCGGGCAAGCCACCGC
The DNA here is from genome assembly GCF_900187475.1 of Pseudomonas sp. Irchel s3h9. Lineage (NCBI taxonomy): Bacteria > Pseudomonadati > Pseudomonadota > Gammaproteobacteria > Pseudomonadales > Pseudomonadaceae > Pseudomonas > Pseudomonas sp. Irchel s3h9. The sequence goes on from NZ_FYDH01000009.1 coordinate 113,645, forward strand.
GTTATCACGCCGGGCAGTATTTGATGATCGAGCGCGAGAACGGTGAGAAGTCAGCGTTCTCCATGGCCTCGGCACCGCACGGCGGGCGTGATCTTGAAATCCACGTGCTGGCGCGCGAAGCCAGTGCACTGAGCCTGATCGAACAGCTGCAACGCAACGCGATGGTGCGGGTCGAGTTGCCGTTCGGCGATACGCATCTGGCCGAGCTGCCCGACGGGCCGCTGGTGTTGGTTGCCGCCGGCACCGGCATGGGCCAGATTCACGCCCTGATCGAACACTGCCGCGCTAAAGGCTTCAAACACCCGGTGCATCTGTACTGGGGCGTGCGCCGTCCGGAAGATTTCTATGAGATCGAACATTGGGACGAGTGGCTGAAATTACCCAATCTGTTCCTGCATAAAGTCGTCAGCGATCAATGCGGTTGGGAAGGGCGCTGCGGCATGCTGCACGAGGCAGTCTGTGAAGATTTCCCAGATCTGAAACCGCTGCACGTCTACGCCAGCGGCTCGCCGGCCATGGTCTACGGCACTCTGGACGCACTGGTTGAAGCGGGCATGGACGCCCATCAAATGCGCGCCGACGTGTTCGCTTACGCCCCCCGCTCCTGATTCGTTATAACTCGCTATATAGCCGATCGGTATTTATGTAATCGCATAAATACCGCTAGGTTATATATCAATCAGGCAATCAATTAAGAACTGTGCCATGGCACTCAAATTGCCTTAAAACATATGTGCCTTATTGTTACAGCGGTGCGTTCTATTAAGTAATTCTTCACCCGCGGGGAGCTGAACGCTATTCGCCATGAGCGCCATTGAAAACGCTTTTCTGAATTTGAATTACCCTCCGCGGCTCGATCTTGGGCCGCAGCTGACGCACGAACAACTTCTCGCTTCCATGCAATCAACCATGGCGCGCCACAAGGGCGGGCCGGTGTGGCTGTTCGCGTATGGCTCACTGATCTGGCGGCCTGAATGCTCGGCGGTGGAGCGGGTGCGCGGACGCGTGCATGGTTACCATCGCGGTTTGTACCTGTGGTCGCACGAGCATCGCGGCACGCCGGAAATGCCCGGCCTGGTGTTTGGTCTGGATCGCGGCGGTTCGTGCAGTGGCTTCGCCTATCGCTTGCCGGAAGATAATCTCGACGCGGCGCTGTACGCCTTGTGGAAACGCGAGATGCCAGTGCCTTCCTACCGGCCACACTGGCTCAACTGCCGGCTCGAAGATGGCAGTCAGGTTCAGGCGTTGGGATTCGTTTTGGAGCGACACCTGCCCAGCTATGCCGGCAACTTGCCGGATCACGTGCTGAGCCAGGTGTTCGCAAGCGCTTGCGGGCGTTACGGCACCACTCGCGATTATGTCGAGCAGACCGCCCACGCCCTGCGCAGCCACGCCATGCCAGACCGTAATCTGGAGGCGCGGCTCAAGCGCTGTAAATCACAAAGCGATCAAGCGACTGCTTCACGGCTCTGACTGGCGACTTGCTTGTGCCATAGCGTCGGGGCCAGGAAGGCCATCGCCAGCAGGCAAGCGCCCACCAGCAGGACGAAACCGCCGTCCCAGCCAAAATGGTCAACGGTGTAGCCCATCGCCGCACTGGCCGCGACCGAACCACCCAGATAGCCGAACAGGCCGGTGAAACCCGCAGCCGTGCCGGCGGCTTTCTTCGGCGCCAGTTCCAGCGCCTGCAGACCGATCAACATCACCGGGCCGTAGATCAGGAAGCCGATCGAAAACAGCGCGATCATGTCGACGGTCGGGTTACCGGCCGGGTTCAGCCAGTAAACCAGGGTCGCCACGGTCACCAGCGCCATGAACACCATACCGGTCAGGCCACGGTTGCCACGGAAGATCTTGTCCGACATCCAGCCGCACAGCAGCGTGCCCGGAATGCCCGCCCACTCGTAGAAGAAATAGGCCCACGAGGTTTTATCCACGGTGAAACCCTTGGCTTCTTTCAGGTAGGTCGGCGCCCAGTCCAGTACGCCGTAGCGCAGCAGGTAAACGAAGACGTTAGCCATGGCGATGTACCAGAGCATTTTGTTGCGCAGCACGTATTTGACGAAGATTTCCTTGGCACTGAATTCGTCTTCGTGGCTGGCGTCGTACCCTTCCGGGTAATCGTTCTTGTACTTCTCGATGGGCGGCAGGCCGACCGATTGCGGGGTGTCGCGCATGGTGATGAAGGCAAATACCGCCACGCCCAGCGCCACTGCTGCCGGTACGTAAAACGCCGCGTGCCAGTCGTTGAACAAGCCCATGCCGAGCAGGAACAGCGGGCCGATCAGGCCGCCGCCAACGTTATGCGCCACGTTCCACACGGATACCACGCCACCGCGTTCCTTCTGCGACCACCAGTGCACCATGGTCCGGCCACTTGGCGGCCAGCCCATGCCCTGGGCCCAGCCGTTGATGAACAGCAGGATGAACATCATGGTCACGCTGGACGTTGCCCAAGGCGCGAAACCGAAAATGAACATCACCCCAGCCGAGACCAGCAGGCCGAACGGCAGGAAGTAGCGCGGGTTGGAACGGTCGGACACCAGGCCCATGAGGAATTTCGACAGGCCGTAGGCGATGGCAATCGCCGACATCGCCAGGCCCAGATCGCCACGGCTGTAGCCTTCGTCGATCAGGTACGGCATGGCCAGCGAGAAGTTTTTGCGCAGCAGGTAGTAACCCGCGTAGCCAAAGAAGATACCGGCGAAGATCTGCCAGCGCAGGCGTCGGTACGTGCTGTCTATTTTTTCTTCAGGCAATGGAGCCTGATGTGCGGCAGGACGAAAGAAAGCAAACATTCAAGAGCTCCAGATTTCTTGTTTTGACTGCGGATGCGAATGTTACAGTTTCGTTACCGAAAATAGCACCGGTTCGCATCGAGCAAATAGCGGAAAATGTTGGAAGTCGCGCGTTCCTTTACGAACCTGTCGCTCAGCTGTAAGAACAGGGCGTTTTTGTCGCGCCTGGAATGTTGTGTCTTAGACTCGCGATCTATGGATCGACTGATTTCGCGAGATAAACGATGACCCCGAAAGTTCGCAGGCTATTGCCCAGACTGTTGATGGTCGCAGTGGTGACTGTTTCAGTGTTGGCACTGAGCTTCGCCCAAGGTTCTGCGGCGCCAGGCCTGCGCAATGTCACCGTGTTGATCGTTCGTCATGCGGAAAAGCCTGATGTAGGCCGTGAACTGAATGCCCGGGGCGAACAACGCGCTGCGGCTTATGCCGACTATTTCACGCCGTTGAAACTGGATGGCCAGGCGCTCACCCCTCAGCGTCTGATCGCTACCGCCGACAGCCCGGAAAGTATGCGGCCACGGCAGACACTGATCCCGCTGTCCCAGCGCCTGCAACTGCCCATCGAACAGCCCTGCGCCAATAACCAGGTCGACGAGCTGGTCACTCGGCTGCGCAAGCACAATCAGGCAAAAACCGTGCTGATTGCCTGGCACCATGGGCACATCAATAAGCTGATTGCCGCTTTCGGCGGCGATGGCCCGGCGCTTATCGGCCAGCCGAAATGGCCAGTGGATGTGTATGACTGGCTGATTGTTCTGCGCTTCGATGACAAGGGGCAGTTGGTCCAATCTCGTAGTCGGAAGGTTCAGGAACAGTTGATGCCCGGTGACGTTACAGGCGCAAACGGCAGCTAAACATCCGTCGGAAAAATTACCTGCGACTATTCGCGCAGCGGATTTTCCCGGTTTCCCGAGGGGATCAGGGAAACGTCCTGCATGCAGCGGCGAAGGTGCGCCATTCAGTTAAAAGTCACTGCTCAGTAACCTTTGTGTTGTTGCCGGAGGGGGCAACTCACTAGGGAGGGGCAGGATCATGCGCTGGATTTTTGCTGGGCTTTTGTTGGTAATCGGCGGTTCTGCGCTGGCCTCAGAAGTGTTTTTGATACCGGAAAACAATCCCCAGCCGATTTACCCGCTGGAGCTGCAAAGGGCGGGTGTAACGGGCGAGGTGAAGGTTAGTTTCATTGCCAGTGCGGATGGTTCAGTCAGCGAAATCAGCATTCGAGAGAGCACTCACCCTGACTTTTCCGATGCGGTTCGAGACGCTATAGCGCAGTGGCGTTTCAAGCCTTGGACGGTTGAAGGGAATAAACCTGAACAGCAGGAAATCATCGCGCCAATGATTTTCAGGCTCGATCTGGATCTGCCCATTCACGTCAATCAGCAACTGAAAGCCTTGCGATGCCGTACGGTTAACGAGAACCTCGCCAACATTGCAGAGTACTCATGGATCGATTCGGCGGTATTTGCTCAAACCCGCGCCTATCTCTCGAACGTCTTCCATAAAACTCAGCTACCGGACGCACAACGTCTGGCGATGATTGCCAAGATGAATCGGCAGGTTGAAAAGATCGTCAGGGCTTGTCGGCAGAGTCCGACGCGTAAATTCATAAGCCTGTTACCAGCGGAGATTCGTGAGTTGCTTTGATAACACAGGCCAGAACGACCGAACCGGGCATTCTGGCCTGCATCGAAAGATTACTCAGCGCACTTGCACTACAACCTTGCCCACGGCCTTGCGCTGGCCAAGATCATTGATCGCCTGCGCCGCATTGCTTAGCGGATACACCTGCGATACCAGCGGTTTCAACTTGCCCTCGGCAAACCAGCCGAACAACTGCTGGAAGTTCGCCGCGTTGTCCTGCGGCTGGCGCTGGGCGAAGGAACCCCAGAATACTCCGAGTACCGCCGCGCCTTTGAGCAGGGCGAGGTTTACCGGCAGTTCCGGAATGCGCCCGCTGGCGAAGCCCACCACCAGCAGGCGACCATTCCAGGCGATGGCGCGGATGGCTTGGTCGAACAGATCACCGCCGACCGGGTCGTAAATCACGTCGGCGCCCTGGCCGTCGGTGAGGCGTTTGATTTCGTCCTTGAGGCTGGTTTCGCTGTAGTTGATCAGCTCATCGGCGCCGGCAGCCTTGGCCACGGCGAGCTTCTCCGCGCTGCTGGCGGCAGCAATGACGCGGGCGCCCATGGCTTTGCCGATTTCCACCGCCGCCAGGCCGACGCCGCCGGATGCACCGAGTACCAGCAGGGTTTCCCCCGCTTGCAGGTTGGCGCGTTGCTTGAGGGCGTGCATCGAGGTGCCGTAAGTCATGCTGAACGCGGCGGCGGTGTTGAAGTCCATCGACGGCGGAATCGGCAGCACGTTGTAGCCCGGCACCGCGACCTGTTCAGCGAAGCTGCCCCAACCGGTCAGGGCCATGACCCGGTCGCCGACCTTGAGGTGGCTGATCTTTTCCCCGACCTCCGTGACCACGCCAGCCGCTTCACCACCCGGCGAGAACGGGAAGGGTGGCTTGAACTGGTACTTGCCCTCGATGATCAGCGTGTCCGGGAAGTTGACCCCGGCGGCGTGCACCTCCAGGAGGATTTCGTTCTTCTTCGCGACAGGGCTGGCGACGTCTTCCAGCACCAGCGATTCGGCAGGGCCGAAGGCTTTGCACAGCACGGCTTTCATCAGGGCTATTCCTTTGGGAGTGATGGCCGATAAGTGTAGGTGTGTCAGTCAACGGGTCAACGAGCATGCCCGGCCCTGATAGTCAGCCATAAGCTTGTGCTTGCGTGGCGGGTCGTTATGCTAGGCCGCAAACCGGATAAGGAGCGAATTGTGAAAGCGTGGATCATGTTGTTGCTGGCCCTGTCTCTGCCTGTGGCAGCGCTGGCCGAAGAAGCTAAAGAAGGCGAGGCGCCGAAGGTCAACTACATCACCCTGAGCCCGCCGTTCGTGGGCAACTACGGGTTGGACGGCACGCCGAAGCTTAAGGTTTACAAGGCCGATGTGGCATTGCGCGTGACCGGTGAGGAGGCGACCAAACTGGTCAAGGCCAACGAGCCGCTGATCCGTAATCAGCTGGTGGCACTGTTCACCCAGCAGACCACCGAGGCGATGGGCAGCATCGAGGGTAAAGAGAAGCTGCGTCAGGAAGCGTTGAAGCAGACCCAGCAAGTGATGAATGACGAGACCGGCAAGCCGGTGGTTGAGGATCTGTTGTTCAATAACCTGATCATTCAGTAAGTGCGTTGGCTGCTGTTCAGGACGCCAGGCTTTTGCGAAAGCGCGCCAGCGCGATGACGAAGAACAGCAGGCCGATGGCCGTCAGCGCCAGCAAGTCCGGCCAGACCACGCTCAGCCCGGCGTCGCGAAACAGAATCGCGGCGCTGAGGCTGACAAAATGTGTGGACGGCGAGCCCTGCATGACCCACTGCAGCCATTGCGGCATGCTGTCCAATGGCGTGCTGCCACCCGACAGCAGCAACATCGGGATGATCACCGGAATCGCCAGCAAGCCGAACTGCGGTGTCGAGCGTGCGAGTGTCGCCAGAAAGATCCCCAACGCGGTACTGGCAAACAGATAAACCGCAGTCACCAGCAAAAACAGGCTCATCGAGCCGGACAGCGGCACGCCGAGTGCGCCTTTGACCACCACCTCCAGCGACAGCCAGGTGCACAGCACCACCACCAGCAGGTTGCTCCAGATTTTCGCCAGCATGATTTCCAGCGCCGTCAGCGGCAGCACCAGCAAATGGTCAAGCGTGCCGTGCTCGCGTTCGCGCAGCAGCGCCGTGCCCGTGAGGATGATTGCCAGAATGGTGATGTTGTTGACGATCTGAATCACCGCCAGAAACCAGCCACCCTCCAGGTTGGTGTTGAACAGCGCGCGGGTGGTCAGTTGAATCGGCGTTTTGCTCGCGGCATCGCCCTGGTCGCCATAGGCCTGCAGCTCGCGCTGGAAAATCCGGCTGATGTAGCCAGCGCCCATGAACGCCTGGCTCATCGCGGTGGCATCGACGTTGACCTGAATGGCCGGTTGCCGCGCCGCCAGTAGATCGGTTTGAAACCCCGCCGGAATGTTGATCACGAAAGTGTACTGGCCGCTGTCCATGACCTGGTCCAGTTGCGGGTAGGGGAGCAGCACTGGCGTCTGGAATTCCGGCGGTTGCAGGGCCTGGGCCAACTGGCGCGAGAGGGCGCTGTGGTCTTCGTCGACGATCGCCACGCTGGCGTTGTGCACGCCGATCACCGAGCCGGCGGCAGGCATGTAGATCGCCACGGTGAAGGCGTAGAACAGGAACAGCAGCAACACGCTGTCGTGGCGCAGGCTGGTCAGTTCCTTGAGCCCCAGGCGCAGGATGTGCGCGAACTTGTGCATCAGGCCTCCTGCTTTTTCAGCATGATCAGGCTCAGCCCGGTGAACCCGACAAAGAACCCGAACAGCGCCAGGCACTGCGGCCACAGCTGCCGCAGGTCCAGCGCTTTGGTGAACGTCCCCACGGCAATGTCGAGAAAGTGTCCTGCCGGAAACAGCATGCCCATCACCGCAGCCGCTCCTTCCAGTGAAGAACGCGGCACGATAAGTCCGGAGAACTGGATGGTCGGCAGGCTGGTAATGATCATGGTGCCGAGGATCGCGGCGATTTGCGTGCGGGTGAACGCCGAGATCAGCAGGCCCATGCTAGTGGTCGCTAGCACATACAGCAGGCCGCCAAACGCCAGCGTCAGCAGGCTGCCCTTGAACGGCACGCCAAACAGCCAGCGGTTCATCGCCACCAGCAGCGCGAGATTGACCAGACTGACCAGCAGGTATGGCGCCTGTTTGCCCAGCAGAAACTCCAGGCGGGTCAGGGGCGTGGCGTAGAAGTTGGTGATCGAGCCGAGTTCTTTTTCGCGCACGATGCCGAGTGCGGTGAGCATAGCCGGAATGAACGCCAGAATCAGCGCCATGACCCCGGGGCCAATAGCGTTGACGCTGACCACATCCTGGTTGTAGCGAAAGCGCGTTTCCAGGCTGGCACCCGCCTGGTGGTTGATGGCGGGGCTGCTCTGTTCGGCCAACTGTTGCAGGTTGGCCAGGTGCACTGCTTCGACATAATTGCGGCTGGTCTCGGCGCGAAACGGCATGCCGCCGTCCAGCCACGCCGCCACCGCAGGCTGGCGTCCGGCGTACAGGTCGCGGCCAAATCCGGGCGGGATTTCCAGCGCCAGTTTGATTTCCGAGCGTTGCAGGCGGCGGTGCAGCTCTTGAGCGTCGTGGATGGCTGGCCGTTCATCGAAGTAGCGCGAGCCGCGAAAGGCTTCCAGATAGGTTCGGCTCTGCGGGGTTTGATCCTGATCGTAAACGGCGAACGCGAGGTTCTCTACGTCGAGGGAAATTCCATAGCCGAAAATCACCATCATGAAAATCGCCCCCGCCAGCGCAAAAGCCATGCGCACTTTGTCGCGCAGCAGCTCCTTGCCTTCGCGGCTGGCCACTGCCAGCAGGCGACCGAGGCTGAAACCGCGTTGCTGGTCTGGCGGCGCGGCGGCTGGCGCTGATGGCGCTGTCGGCGATTCACTCGCGGGAGGCGATGGGGCAGTGCCTTGGGCCTGTTCCAGACACGTCACGAAAGCGGCTTCCAGCGTCTCTCCGGCAAACTGACGCTGCAGCGCTGCCGGGGTGTCGCAAGCGAGGACTTTGCCGGCGTGCATCAGCGAAATGCGGTCGCAGCGCTGGGCTTCGTTCATGAAGTGGGTGGAGAGAAAAATCGTCACGCCTTGCTCGCGGGACAGTTCGATCAGCAGTCGCCAGAAGTCATCACGGGCTGCCGGGTCGACGCCGGAGGTCGGCTCATCGAGGATCAGCACTTCCGGACGATGCAACACCGCGACCGCCAGCGACAGGCGTTGACGCAGCCCGAGAGGCAGGGCACCGGACGGCTGATCGGCGACGCTGAGCAGGTTGAAGCGCTGAATCAATGCGTCGATGCGTTGCGCGCTTTCGGACTTGGGCAAGTCGAACAGACGGGCGTGCAGCTCAAGGTTCTGCCGCACGCTGAGTTCGCCATACAGCGAAAAGCTCTGGGACATGAAGCCGACCCGCTTGCGCGTGGCCAGATCCTTGGCGTTCACCGGATTGCCCAGCAGTGTCGCGCTGCCTTCGCTGGCCGGCATCAGCCCGGTCAGGACTTTCATGGTCGTGGTCTTGCCGCAGCCGTTGGAGCCGAGAAAACCGAAAATCTCGCCGCGACCGATGGCGAAGCTGACGTGATCCACCGCAGTGAAGTCGCCGAAGCGCAGCGTCAGGTCGTGGGCTTCGATGGCAATGTCGGTGGTACCGCCAGTACGCGGCGGAATGACCAACGGCTGAGCGTCGTGATGACTGTCGCCCTGGAAGTGTGTGAAGGCTTCATCGAGTTTGCCGCTGGGGGTGACGGCCGCTAGCTCGCGACTAAGACCGGTGGCAATCAACTGGCCGTTGTCGAGCATCAGGCAATGCTCGAACTGTTCAGCTTCTTCCATATACGCAGTGGCGACCAGCAGGGTCAATTGCGGGCGCTCGCGCCGTACATCGTCGATCAGCTCCCAGAAGCGTCGGCGTGAGAGCGGGTCGACGCCGGTGGTCGGCTCATCGAGAATCAACAGATCCGGCTCATGGATCAGCGCGCAGCACAGGCCCAGCTTCTGTTTCATGCCGCCGGACAACTTGCCTGCAGGGCGCTCGGCGAACTTTAGCAGGTCGGTGGCGAGCAGCAGATTGTGCATGCGTTGCTCGCTGTCGGCTTTCGACAGGCCGAACAGCGTGGCAAAGAACTGGATGTTTTCGCGGATCGACAACTCGGGATACAGGTTGCCGCCCAAGCCCTGGGGCATGAAGGCGATGCGCGCATACAGCGTGTCGCGGTGGCGGCGCTGCTGGATCGGCCCGCCGAGGACGTCCAGTTGCCCTTGCTGCAAGGCCTTCACGCCGGCGATCAGCCCGAGCAGGCTGGACTTGCCCGCGCCATCGGGGCCGATCAGCCCGCAACGGGTGCCGGCTGGCAGGCTGAAGGTGATAGCGCTCAGTGCTTGCTGTTTGCCGTAGCGGTGCGCGATAGCGTTCGCCTGAACCGCGAGGCTGTTCATTGCAGATTGGCCGGCCAGGCAATCGGCGCGGTGCGCACATAACCGGCGCCGGGCATGCCGGGCTTGGCTTGCGGCACGGCGCTGGGTTGGGTCAGGCGCAGCTTGACGCGGAACACCAGTTTTTGCCGCTCGTCACGGGTCTCGACCTCTTTGGGGGTGAACTGCGATTTGCCGGCGACGAAACTGATCTTCGCCGGCAAGGGTTTGTCGGGCAGGGCATCGAGCAGCACCCGGGCTTCATCGCCTACGGCCAGACGCCCGGCCACCGAGGCAGACAGGTAGAGGTTCATGTACTGATCGTTGGGATCAATCAACAGCAGGACGCGGCCACCGGCCCCCAGCACTTCGCCGGGTTCGGCCATGCGCAACTGGATCACCCCATCAATCGGCGCGCGCAGGCTGCTGTCGTCGATTTCGCTGGTCAGTTGAGCGACCTGTGCCTGCGCCGCGCCGATCGCTGCAGCGACCGCCGACACTTGGGCGCGGGCCGCCGTCACGGCAGCATTGCCGGTGCCGATACGCGACTGCAATTGATCGATAACCTGGGCGCTGACGAAACCGTGCTTGAACAGCGACTGAGAGCGCCCGAGTTCCTGCTGGGCCAGCAGCAATTCACTCTGGCGCAATTGCACATTGGCCTCGGCGGCGTTGAGGTTTTCCCGGGCGCGCAAGACTTCGGCTTCGGCTTGAGTGCGCTGGGCTTCGAGGGTGCGGGTATCCATGCGCGCGAGCAGTTGGCCCTTGTTGACCTTGTCGCCTTCATCGACCAGCACCTCGGCCAGGCGTCCAGGTGTCTTGCTGGCGATCTGCACTTCGGTGGCTTCCAGCCGCCCGTTGCCCATCGACAGCCCTTCGACCAGACGGCTGCTGATCGACATCCAGTAACCGAGCCCGCCGGCGGCGGCGAGTAACACCAGAAGCGACCCGGCGTATAAAAGTGAAGAGCGGCTGTGCGTCGACATGGGGGCATCCTGCGGCTGTGGCGTGCAGTCTGACTGTTCAAGCGTTGCAGTCGCTTGATGTCAGTCAACCGAGCGCCAAGCCTAGCCCCTTTTTCGGCTAATAACCGTGACCGGGCAGTTCTCAGCGCAAGCCGAGCACGGCGGCCCACTGTTCGGCCGTCACGGGCATGACCGACAGGCGACTGCCTTTTTGCACCAGTGGCATGTCGGCCAGCGCGGTTTGCTGCTTGAGGTAATCCAGCTTCAATACCCGGGCGAACGTCTCTACGTGGGCAACATCAATCGCGCTCCAAGCGTTTTTCTCGGGTGTAGCTTTCGCATCGAAGTAATGACTCTGCGGCTCCAGTGCGGTGGGATCCGGGTACGCCGCTTCGATAATCTTGCCAATCCCTGCAATCCCCGGCTCCGGGCAGCTGGAATGGTAGAAAAAGAACTCGTCACCCACGGCCATCGAGCGCAGGAAGTTACGCGCCTGATAGTTGCGAACTCCGTCCCAGCGCGCTGTGCCGAGCTTTTCCAGACCTTTGATAGAGAGTTCGTCGGGCTCGGACTTCATCAGCCAATAGGCCATGGTTTTTGCTCCTGAAACGGTCATTGGGCAGGTTGTCGGGCAATTTTATGACAAACCGACAGTCGGTTGACGTCAGCGTTTGCGCGCAGGTTCACGTTGTCGCAAAATGCCGGCCTTTAAAGCTTGACGCTGCTGCACGGCCTACGAACGGAAACCGCTGCTGTCATCGTGATGATGTGCCTTGAGGGGGGCAATCGATGAAACGCAAACCGGATCTACTATGGACTTTGGTAATTTTGTTTGGCTTGGGCGTCGTAACCACCGGTTATGCGCAGAGCTTGTGGTCGAACAAGGCCGACGCGCCGATTGAAGTCGCGCAACAGGTGCAACAGTCGACAGCCTTCAAACGCTGAAACGGCTTTCTCGACGCCGCTGATCTGCGCGGCGTCCTATCCCGCGAAATACCACGCCTTGTCGCTGACCGTGCCTTGTAACGGTACATCCCAGCTTGCCTGCGCCAAGCGTTCGACTTTCTGACATTCATGGGCCAGGCCCAGCAGCGTCGGCTTGCGCCAGCTTTTTCGCCGAGCCAGATACGCCAGGCTGCGATCATAGAAACCGCCGCCCATCCCCAGTCGCCCGCCGACATCGTCAAACCCTACCAACGGCAATAACACCAGATCCAGTGCCCAGACCTTGCGTTGCTGTGCCAGATTGGCTCGCGGCTCGAGAATGCGGAAGCGATTGGGTTTAAGTTTCTCGCCGGGACGAATGCGTTGGAAAACCATCTTGGTGCGTGGCCAGGCGCTGAGCACCGGCAGATAAGTCGATTTACCCCGACGTTGGGCTTCGCGCAGCAGAAGGCGCGGATCGATTTCACCATCGGTGGGCAAATACAAAGAGATATGTCTGGCCCGGCGAAAGTGCGGGTCTTGCGCCAGTTGCCGGTACAGGCCCTTGGCGGCCTGGCGTTGTTCGCTCTTGGTCAGCGCACGACGCGCCTTGCGCAGCAGGCGGCGGAGTTGCGGGCGGGGCAGCAGCGCGGGTTCGGTCATGGTTCGGCTTCGGCAGGTTGGACGAAAACGTACGCATAAAAAATCCGATGGCGGTTTTCACCGACATCGGATTCGAATCAGGCTCCCCGGATGAACCGCTGTCAACTTAGCCCTTGAACCCGAAAGTTCAAGGTGGAAGATGCAGTAGACTTTAAGGCTTTCCGTCTAGCGGACATGCACACCAGCCCAACGTGCAACTTCCAGGGTAGTGCGAATCGGCTCAGGGACATCGTCAACTGGCAAGCACCCCAGGGAGTGCCGCGAGTATACCGCAAGCGGCCAGCTGAATCAGCCCTTGCTGGTGTTCTGATCGTCGGCGAGCACCAGATCGACACGATCGAGCAAGTCACGCACCTGTTCACGGGTCGAACCGCTGGCCTGGATGTCCGGACGCTCTTCTTTGTGCAAGAGGTCATGGGTGATGTTCAGCGCGGCCATCACGGCGATACGGTCGGCACCGATGACTTTGCCGCTGCTGCGGATCTCACGCATCTTGCCATCCAGATAGCGCGCGGCACTGACCAGATTGCTGCGTTCTTCCTGCGGGCAGATGATCGAATATTCTTTATCGAGGATCTGCACGGTGACGCTATTGCTTGAACTCATGAGTCTTGCTCCAGGGCCTTGAGGCGCGAAATCATCGATTCGACCTTACGCCGGGCGATTTCGTTTTTTTCAATGAGGTGAGCGCGTTCCTCGCGCCAGGTCTTTTCCTGAGCTAGTAAGAGTGCATTTTGACTCTTTAGTTGCTCGACTCGGCCAATCAACAGTTCGAGTCTGGCCATCAGCGCTTGCAGGTCGGTGTCTTCCATTGTGTCCACGTGTTCGTCTGATGGGGGGTAGCTGGCGGACAGCCTTTAATAGTCTTGGCGAGTCTGTCGATGTAGGATACAAGGCCTTCATTCTAGACATAGCGCCGTCTGGCGCCTAGCTGCCCATGACCAATGCGAATTCCCCGTACCAAGCCTTTGCCACCCTGCTGACTTCCAGCGGCCACAACGTTTCGCCTGCCGAACTGCACGGCGTGCTGCTCGGGCGCAGTTGCGCCGGTGCCGGCTTCGATAACGAAGGCTGGTTGATCGACGCCGCCGAACTGCTCGAAGGCGATATCCAGGACAACGTCCGTAACGCCCTCATCGGCCTGCAAGAGATGGTCAAAGGCGAGCTGACCGGCGACGACGTCACTGTCGTTCTGCTGCTGCCGACCGATGACGCACCGCTGGCTGACCGCGCCGCTGCACTGGGCCAATGGTGCCAGGGCTTCCTCAGCGGTTTCGGCCTGAACTGCCGCGACAGCAGCATGCTCAGCACTGAAGCCACCGAAGTGCTGCAGGATCTGGCCGCCATTTCCCAAGTGCAGGATGCTCTCGAAGAATCCGAAGACGGCGAAACCGACTACATGGAAGTCATGGAGTACCTGCGCGTTGCGCCGTTGCTGCTGTTCTCGGAAACCAAGAAAGCCGACGTGCCGCCAGCCGCCAAGCCGTCGCTGCATTAATCGCGTGCCAGGGAAAGCCATCTGCCCATGACCCATATCCCCAAAGCGGAATACAGCCGTCGCCGCAAGGCCCTGATGGCGCAGATGGAACCCAACAGCATCGCGATCCTGCCCGCCGCCGCGGTCGCCATTCGCAACCGCGACGTCGAGCATGTCTACCGTCAGGACAGCGACTTCCAGTACCTCAGCGGATTTCCCGAGCCGCAAGCCGTCATCGTTTTGATGCCCGGCCGTGAACATGGCGAATACGTGCTGTTCTGCCGTGAGCGCAACGCCGAACGCGAATTGTGGGACGGTTTGCGCGCCGGGCAAGAGGGCGCGATCCGCGACTTCGGTGCCGACGACGCTTTCCCTATTACCGACATCGACGACATCCTCCCCGGCCTGATCGAAGGCCGCGACCGGGTGTATTCGGCGATGGGCAGCAACCCTGAATTCGACCGTCACCTGATGGACTGGATCAACGTGATCCGCTCCAAGGCGCACCTCGGCGCCCAGCCGCCGAACGAATTCGTTGCCCTGGATCATCTGCTGCACGACATGCGTCTGTATAAATCGGCGGCAGAAGTGAAGGTGATGCGCGAAGCCGCACGGATCTCGGCGCAAGCCCACATCCGCGCGATGCAGGCCAGTCGGGCCGGGCTCTACGAGTACAGCCTCGAAGCCGAACTCGACTACGAATTCCGCAAGGGCGGGGCGAAAATGCCGGCTTATGGTTCGATCGTCGCCGCCGGGCGCAATAGCTGCATCCTGCATTACCAGCAGAATGACGCGCTGCTCAAGGACGGCGACCTGGTATTGATTGATGCCGGTTGCGAGATTGACTGCTACGCCAGCGACATCACCCGCACCTGGCCGGTCAACGGCAAGTTTTCGCCCGAGCAGAAAGCGATCTACGAATTGGTGCTGGCCTCGCAGGAAGCCGCGTTCGCCGAAATCGCCCCGAACAAACACTGGAATCAAGCGCACGAAGCCACGGTTCGAGTGATTACCACGGGGCTGGTGAAACTGGGATTGCTGCATGGCGAGGTCGATGAGTTGATCGCCAGCGAAGCCTATAAAGCCTTTTACATGCACCGCGCCGGTCACTGGCTGGGCATGGATGTGCATGACGTTGGCGAGTACAAGGTCGGCGGCGAATGGCGAGTGCTCGAGGTCGGCATGGCGCTGACCGTAGAGCCGGGCATCTACATCGCCCCGGACAATCAGAACGTCGCGAAGAAATGGCGCGGCATTGGTGTACGTATCGAGGACGACGTGGTGGTGACCAGAACCGGTTGTGAAATCCTCACCAGCGGCGTGCCGAAAACCGTCGCTGAAATCGAAGCGCTGATGGCGCAAGCAAGGACCCACGCGGCATGAGTCGAGTCAATCTGGCAATCATCGGTGGCGGTCTGGTCGGCGCCAGTCTGGCGTTGGCCTTGCAGGCCGGGGCCAAGGCGCGTGGCTGGAAGATCGTCCTGATCGAGCCGTTCGCTCCCGGCGACAGTTGGCAGCCGAGCTACGACGCACGTTCGTCGGCGCTGTCCTTCGGCTCGCGGCAGATTTATCAACGGCTGGGCGTGTGGCAGGAAATCTCCCGTCGCGCCGAGCCGATCAAACAGATTCACGTCTCCGATCGTGGCCGTTTCTCTACCGCGCGCTTGTCGGCGATGGAAGAGGGTGTGCCAGCGCTCGGTTATGTGGTGGAAAACGCCTGGCTCGGCCAGTGCCTGTGGCAGCACATCGATAAAGACGTGATCAGCTGGCGCTGCCCGGCGGAAGTCACGCGTATGGAACCGCTGCCCGATGGCTATCGCCTGACCCTCAATGATGAAACCACCCTTGAATGCGACCTCGCGGTGCTCGCCGATGGCGGTCGCTCCGGTCTGCGCGAGCAGTTGGGCATCAACGTGCGCAAGCGTCCGTACAACCAGAGCGCGCTGATCGCCAACATCACCCCGAGCGAAGCGCACAACGGCATGGCCTTCGAGCGTTTCACCGACGAAGGGCCGATGGCCTTGCTGCCGCTGCCGGAAAACCGCTGTGCTCTGGTCTGGACCCGTTTGGGCATGGACGCGCAGCGCCTGGCCGATTTGAGCGAGCGCGATTTCCTCAGCGAATTGCAGGGCGTGTTCGGATATCGCCTCGGCACGTTGAAACAGGTTGGCGCGCGGCATCTTTATCCGCTGACGCTGGTCGAGGCCGAAGAACAGGTGCGCTCGCATCTGGCTGTGCTCGGCAACGCGGCGCACAGCCTGCACCCGATTGCCGGTCAGGGTTTCAACTTGTCACTGCGTGATGCCGATGCCTTGGCCGCCGCATTGTTGTCCAGTGAAAAGCCGCTGGGCGACTTCGCCACATTGCAGGCTTATCGCGAGCGTCAACGTCTCGATCAGGATCTCACCGTCGGTTTTTCCGATCAGGTCACACGCCTGTTCGGCAGCACGCAGCCATTGGTTTCGTTGGGCCGTAACATCGGCCTGCTCGGCCTTGATCTGTTGCCGCCGGCCAAGCGCTGGTTTGCCCGTCAGGCCATGGGTTTGGGAACACGTCCGGATGCTTAAGTGGTTGACCGCTAAATTCGGCAAGGCGCGGTTGATGCGTTGGGTGATGACGTTCTACCCGCCGTATCTTGGCGCCGGTGTACGGGTTCGGCATATCAGCGATGATTTCCGCGACGTTCAGGTGTCGATGGGGCTGGGCTGGTACAACCGCAACTACGTCGGCACTCAGTTTGGCGGCAGTCTGTATTCGATGGTCGACCCGTTCTTCATGCTGATGCTCATGGAAAACCTCGGCTCGAAGTACATTGTCTGGGACAAGGCTGCCGACATCGATTTCATTGCACCGGGCAAAGGCCCGGTATTCGCCCGCTTCAATATCGACGAGACCTTGCTCGCCGAGATTCGCCGGCAAACCGCCAATGGCGAGAAATACCTGCCGCAGTTGCAGGTCGACATTCATGACGGCGCCGGCAATCTGGTGGCGCGGGTCGGTAAAACCCTTTACGTGCGGCTCAAGCCGCAAGCGAGACAGGCTTAAAGCATGGAAATGCGCGCAGATCTGCTGATTGTCGGAGCCGGAATGGTCGGCAGCGCCCTGGCGTTGGCGTTGCAGGACAGCGGGCTGGAAGTCCTGCTGCTCGATGGCAGCCCGCTGAGCGTCAAGCCGTTCGATGCCGACGCGGCATTTGAACCGCGTGTGAGCGCGCTGTCGGCAGCCAGCCAACGCATCCTCGAACGCCTCGGCGTGTGGGACGGCATCGCCAAGCGCCGCAGCAGCCCGTACACCGACATGCACGTCTGGGACGGCAGCGGCACCGGGCAGATCCATTTCTCGGCGAGCAGTGTGCACGCCGAGGTGCTGGGTCATATCGTCGAAAACCGTGTGGTGCAGGACGCCTTGCTCGACCGTTTGCACGATTGCGATCTGGGCATGCTCGCTAATGCGCGGCTGGAACAGATGCGCCGCTCGGGCGATGACTGGTTGCTGACGCTGGCTGACGGTCGTCAGTTGCGCGCGCCATTGGTGATTGCCGCTGACGGTGCCAACTCGGCCGTTCGCCGCCTCACCGGGATGGCCACGCGCGAGTGGGATTACATGCACCACGCCATCGTCACCAGCGTGCGCAGCAGCAAGTCGCACCAGATGACCGCGTGGCAGCGCTTTACCGATCACGGGCCATTGGCGTTTCTGCCGCTGGAGCGTGACGGGCAGCAGGATTGGTGTTCGATCGTCTGGTCGACCACGCCGAGCGAAGCCGAGCGCTTGATGGCGCTGGATGAAGCGGCGTTCTGCCGAGAGCTGGAGCGTGCCTTTGAAGGCCGCCTCGGCGCAGTCATCAGTGCCGATCCGCGACTGTGCGTGCCGCTGCGTCAGCGTCATGCCAAACGTTACGTGGCTGAAGGCCTGGCGTTGATCGGCGATGCGGCGCACACCATTCACCCGTTGGCGGGGCAGGGTGTGAACCTTGGCTTCCTCGATGCGGCGGTGTTGGCCGAAGTGCTATTGCAGGCGGCCGAACGCGGTGAGCGTTTGGCGGATGCGAAGGTGCTGAGCCGTTACGAGCGTCGGCGCATGCCGCACAACCTGGCGCTGATGGCGGCGATGGAAGGCTTTGAGCGGTTGTTCCAGGCGGATCCGTTGCCGGTCAGGTGGTTGCGTAATGCCGGGTTGAAGCTGGTGGAGCAGATGCCGGAAGCGAAGGCGCTGTTTGTGCGTGAAGCCCTTGGGTTGACCGGGGATCTTCCGGCCCTCGCCAAACCCTGATCTCTTCGTTGCTGCTGATGGCCTCATCGCGAGCAGGCTCACTCCTACAGGGGAACGCATTCCAACTGTAGGAGTGAGCCTGCTCGCAATGGCGCCCGGCCAGGCACCACAATTTTCAAACTGTGCAACATCTGGTAACTCCTTCAAAAAGAGTTCGATTGAGGTGGTAAATGTGAGTCCTTATCATTTGGCCCACATTTTCCGACCGAGAGACCACTCCCATGTTGGCACCCAAGCGTCTTCTGACTGCACTGGCCCTGACCCTGATCGGCAGTACAACGGCCCAGGCCGCTGATGAGGTGGTGGTTTACTCGTCGCGCATCGATGAGCTGATCAAACCGGTCTTCGATGCGTACACTGCCAAGACTGGGGTGAAGATCAAGTTCATCACCGACAAGGAAGCGCCGCTGATGCAGCGCATCAAGGCCGAAGGTGAGAACGCCACCGCCGACCTGCTGCTCACCGTTGATGCCGGCAACCTCTGGCAAGCCGAGCAGATGGGCATCCTCCAGCCGTTCACTTCGAAAGTCATCGATACCAACATTCCGCTGCAATATCGCTCGTCTACTCACGCCTGGACTGGCCTGAGCCTGCGCGCGCGGACCATCGCCTACTCCACTGAACGCGTGAAGCCGGGCGAGCTGAGCACCTACGAAGCACTGGCCGACAAGAACTGGGAAGGGCGCCTGTGCCTGCGTACGGCGAAGAAGGTCTACAACCAGTCGCTGACCGCGACCATGATCGAAGTCCATGGCGCCGAGAAGACCGAAAAGATCCTCAAGGGCTGGGTCAACAACCTCTCCACCGACGTGTTCTCCGATGATGTCGCGGTGCTCGAAGCGATCAACGCCGGGCAATGCGATGTCGGCATCGTCAACACTTACTACTACGGCCGCCTGCACAAGCAGAAGCCCGAGCTGCCGGTGAAACTGTTCTGGCCGAACCAGGCGGATCGTGGCGTGCACGTGAACCTGTCGGGCATTGGCTTGACCCAGCATGCGCCGCACCCGGAAGCGGCCAAGGCTTTGGTTGAGTGGATGACCACACCTGAGGCGCAGAAGATCTTTGCTGACGTGAACCAGGAGTTCCCGGCCAACCCGGCGGTGGCGCCTTCGGAAGAAGTGGCGGCGTGGGGCAAGTTTGTCGCTGACACCTTGCCGGTGGAAGTGGCGGGCAAGCGTCAGGCTGAAGCGATCCGGATGATGGATCGGGCGGGTTGGAATTGAGGCTTTTTCGATAGACTTGTGATCGTTCCCACGCTCTGCGTGGGAATGCATCCATCGACGCTCTGCGTCGTGCCGCCGACAGCGTGACGCAGAGCGTCACAGGATGTGTGCCCACGCAGAGCGTGGGCACAATCATTTGAACGAGACTGTTTCCTTGGCCCACCCTGCCCAACGCCGCTGGTATCCCATCGTTTTCGCCATCGCCGCACTGGTGCTGTTGCCCCTGAGCGTTCTGCTGCTTTCCTGGCAGACCATCGATCAACAGATCTGGTCGCACCTGTGGCAAACCCAGATGCCGCGCCTGCTGGGCAATACCCTGACGCTGGTCGTTGGCGTCGGTGTCGGTGTGACGCTGCTCGGCGTCAGCCTCGCCTGGCTCACCAGCCTCTGCGAATTTCCCGGGCGGCGCTGGCTCGACTGGGCGCTGATGCTGCCCTTTGCCATTCCGGCCTACGTACTGGCGTTCGTCTTCGTCGGCCTGCTCGACTTCGCCGGCCCCGTACAAACCCTGCTGCGCGAATGGTTCGGCACCGATCTGCGCCTGCCACGGGTGCGCTCCACCGGCGGGGTGATCATCGTGCTGGTGCTGGTCTTCTATCCCTACGTTTACTTGTTGGCGCGCACCGCATTCCTCGCTCAGGGTAAAGGCCTGATGGAAGCGGCGCGGGTGCTTGGCCAATCGCCGTGGCAAGCGTTCTGGCGTGTGGCGTTGCCGATGGCGCGTCCGGCCATTGGCGCCGGCGTGGCACTGGCGCTGATGGAAACCCTGGCGGATTTCGGCGCGGTCTCGGTGTTCAACTTCGACACCTTCACCACCGCCATCTACAAGACATGGTACGGCTTCTTCAGCCTGTCGAGTGCGGCGCAGCTGGCCAGTCTGTTGCTGCTGGTGGTGATGCTGGTGCTCTACGGCGAACGTCGCGCGCGTGGCGCCAATCGGGCGGGCAACGAGCGGCCACGGGTGAAAGCCCTGTATCACTTGCGCGGGCTCAAGGCGTTCGCGGCGATGAGCTGGTGCGCACTGGTGTTCGCCTGCGCCTTCGTCATTCCGCTGCTGCAACTGATCGTCTGGTTCTGGCAGCGCGGCCGTTTCGATCTGGACGAGCGCTACGCGGGGCTGATCCTGCACACCTTGTATTTGGGCGGCATGGCGGCGCTGATTACCGTCAGTGTTGCGCTGTTGTTGGCGTTTGCCCGGCGGCTGGCGCCGACGCAGGCGATCAACTCTGGTGTTGGTCTGGCCAACCTGGGCTACGCCTTGCCGGGTTCGGTGTTGGCCGTGTCGATCATGCTGGCGTTCAGTTATTTGGATCGCGAGCTGGTGATTCCACTCTCCGGTTGGCTCGGCGGCGCGGGCAAACCGCTGCTGCTTGGCAGTCTGGCGGCGTTGCTGATGGCCTATCTGGTGCGTTTTATTGCGGTGGCGTACGGGCCGTTGGAAAGCAGTCTGGCGCGTATACGGCCCTCTTTGCCCGAAGCAGCACGTAGCCTGGGTGTCAGTGGGCCGCGACTGTTTTTCAAAGTGTATCTGCCGCTGTTGCTGCCCGGCGCGCTGAGCGCGGCGCTGCTGGTGTTCGTCGATGTGCTCAAGGAAATGCCCGCGACCCTGCTCATGCGCCCGTTTGGCTGGGACACGCTGGCGGTGCGGATCTTTGAAATGACCAGTGAAGGTGAATGGGCGAGGGCGTCTTTGCCAGCGCTGACCCTGGTTCTGGTCGGTCTATTGCCGGTCATCGGACTGATCCGCCGCTCGGCACACCGAAACACTTAGTCGTCAGTCCTGAATCATGCGGCTACAATGCGCGGCATTCGGTGCGGTTCGTCTGACAGACCCGTTCGCTGAAATCGGCTGAAAGCCTTCTATTTCGCGGCTTTCACCCCGTACAGCGGCTGTCCGCACCTTCGCCACGCCCGGAAGGAGAAACCCATGGGACAGCGTACGCCTCTGTATGACCTGCATCTCGCCCTCGGCGCGAAGATGGTCGATTTTGGCGGTTGGGACATGCCACTGCATTACGGCTCGCAGGTCGAGGAGCACCACGAAGTGCGCCGCGATTGCGGGGTGTTCGATGTTTCCCACATGACCGTGATCGATGTCACCGGCACCCAGGCCAAGGCCTGGCTGCAGCATTTGCTGGCCAATGATGTCGACCGCCTGCACCGCCCCGGCCGTGCGTTGTACAGCACCATGCTCAACGAGCGTGGCGGCATCGTCGACGACATGATCGTCTACCGCCTCGACGACGCTTATCGACTGGTGTTCAACGCTTCGACCCGCGATCAGGATCTGGCCTGGATGAGCGCGCAGCGCGGCGATTACGACGTGCAGCTGCACGAGCGCTCCGAGCTGGCGATGCTCGCCATCCAAGGCCCACAGGCCCGGCACAAGATTGCCGAACTGGTGACCCAGTCGCGCGCCACGCTGATCCAGCACCTCAAACCCTTCGAAGGCTATACCGACGGTGACTGGTTCATCGCGCGTACCGGTTATACCGGTGAAGATGGCCTGGAAATCTGCCTGCCGGCCAATCAGGCGCCGGGGTTCTTCAACGATCTGGTCGGTGCCGGCATTTCCCCGATCGGCCTCGGTGCCCGCGATACCCTGCGGGTTGAAGCCGGTATGAACCTCTACGGTCAGGACATTCACCAAGACGTTTCACCATTGGCCTCGAACATGGCCTGGAGCATTGCCTGGGAACCGGCCACCCGCCAGTTCATCGGCCGTGCTGCGCTGGAGGCGGAAAAAGCTGCCGGCATTGCGCACAAACTGGTTGGTCTGGTCCTGGAAGAACGTGGTGTTTTGCGCGCTCATCAAGTGGTTCGCATCGCCGATGTTGGCGAAGGGGAGATCACCAGTGGTAGTTTCTCTCCTACGCTGAGCAAATCGATTGCCCTGGCGCGTGTTCCGATGGCCACCGCCGACCGCGCCGAAGTGGAAATCCGTGGCAAGTGGTACCCGGTACGGGTGGTCAAACCGACCTTCGTACGCCATGGCAAAACTTTGATCTAACCTTTTTCCGGCGGGCATGACCGCTGACCCAATTCCAGAGGACACCGAAGATGAGCAATATTCCCGCTGAACTGCGTTTTGCCGAAAGTCATGAATGGGCACGTCTGGAAGCCGACGGCACCGTCACCGTGGGCATCAGCGATCACGCGCAGGAAGCGCTGGGCGATGTGGTGTTCGTTGAGCTGACCGAAGTAGGCAAGGTGTTCGCCGCTGAAGATCAGGCTGGCGTCGTTGAATCGGTGAAAGCTGCTTCCGACATCTACTCGCCGATCAGCGGTGAAGTCATCGCGATCAACGAAGAGCTGGGCGGTTCGCCAGAGCTGCTGAACTCCGATCCGTACGGCGCATGGATCTTCAAGCTCAAGCCAAGCGATAAGGCTGAGCTGGACAAGCTGCTGGATGCCGGCGCTTACAAGGCTGCTATCGGCGAGTAAGTTCTAAGCAATACCCAAAGCCCCGACTTGTCGGGGCTTTTTTATGCACGATACAAATCCCCTGTAGGAGTGAGCCTGCTCGCGATAGCGTTCTTTCAGACTCATTAATGCGATTGACACACCGCAATCGCGAGCAGGCTCACTCCTACAGGGGGACGGGGTGCACTGAAAATGGGTTGCCACATCGGCTGCTATGCTGGTTTGACCGTGTTGCATTGACGCCGAGCGCCAGCCAAGAGAGAGCCCGTCATGTCCCAGTTGCCGTCCCTGAGCCATTTACGCGATCCCGATGCCTTCCTGCGCCGTCACCTCGGCCCCGATGCAGCCGAGCAACAGGCGATGCTCGACAGCCTTGGCCTCGGTAGTCGAATTGAACTGATCGAGCAAACGGTGCCGCCAGGCATTCGCTTCAATCGCGCGCTCGAGCTGCCACCCGCGCTGGATGAACAAGCCGCGCTGGCCAAGCTGCGCAGTTACGCCGAGCAGAATCAGGTCTGGACCAGCCTGATCGGTATGGGCTACCACGGCACCCTGACGCCAACCGTCATCCTGCGCAATGTGCTGGAAAATCCCGGCTGGTACACCGCGTACACGCCGTATCAACCGGAGATCGCTCAAGGCCGGCTCGAAGCGCTGTTGAATTTCCAGCAACTGACCATCGACCTCACCGGCCTCGAGTTGGCCAACGCTTCGCTGCTCGATGAAGCGACGGCGGCTGCCGAAGCCATGGCACTCGCCAAACGTGTGGCGAAGTCGAAGAGCAATCTGTTTTTCGTCGATGAAAACTGCCATCCACAAACCATTTCGGTGCTTGAGACCCGCGCCGAAGGCTTCGGTTTCGAGCTGATCATCGACGCTGTGGATAACTTGAAACAGCATCAGGTGTTCGGGGCGTTGTTGCAGTATCCCGACACCCACGGCGAGATTCACGATCTGCGGCCATTGATCGACCACCTGCATGCGCAACAGGCGCTGGCTTGTGTCGCGACGGATTTATTGAGTCTGCTGTTGCTGACGCCGCCGGGCGAGTTGGGTGCCGATGTAGTGTTCGGTTCCTCCCAGCGATTCGGCGTGCCGATGGGATACGGCGGGCCGCACGCAGCATTCTTTGCTAGCCGCGAGGAATACAAACGGGCGATTCCCGGGCGGATCATCGGCGTGTCGAAGGACGCTCGGGGTAACGTCGCATTGCGCATGGCGCTGCAAACCCGCGAACAACATATTCGTCGTGAGAAGGCCAATTCGAACATCTGTACCGCACAAGTCCTGCTGGCCAACATTGCCAGTTTCTACGCGGTCTATCACGGCCCGGAAGGTTTGAAGCGCATCGCCCAGCGCACGCATCGACTGACCTGCATTTTGGCGGCTGGACTTGAGCGCAAGGGCATCAGTCGGGTCAACGCACAATTCTTCGACACGCTGACGCTGGACGTCGGCGGTGCGCAAACGGCGATCATCGAGAGTGCCCAGGCTGCGCAGATAAATCTGCGGATTCTCGGGCGCGGTCGGGTCGGGTTGAGTCTCGATGAGACCTGCGATGAACGCACCGTGGCGAATTTGTTCGATGTGCTGCTCGGTGCCGATCATGGGTTGAACGTCGAGGAACTCGACGCCGAAACCCTTTATTCCGGTATCCCCGACAATCTCCAGCGCAACACCCCTTACCTGCGTCACCCGGTGTTCAACGCCCATCACAGCGAAACCGAGATGCTGCGTTATCTCAAGCAACTGGAGAACAAGGATCTGGCGCTCAATCAGTCGATGATCCCGCTGGGCTCGTGCACCATGAAACTCAACGCCACCAGCGAAATGATCCCGATTACCTGGCCGCAATTCGCCGACCTGCATCCGTTCGTGCCGCGTGAGCAGGCGGTCGGTTATACGCTGATGATCGAGGAGCTGGAGCGCTGGCTGTGCGCAATCACCGGGTTCGATGCGATCTGCATGCAGCCCAACTCCGGCGCTCAGGGCGAGTACGCCGGGTTGCTAGCGATCCGCAAATACCACGAAAGCCGTCAGCAGGGGGCGCGGGAGATCTGCCTGATTCCGTCCTCGGCCCATGGCACCAACCCGGCCTCGGCGCAAATGGCCGGGATGCGCGTAGTGATCGTCGAGTGCGACGAGGCGGGCAACGTCGATCTGGAGGATCTGAAAGCGAAAGCCGCCGAGGCTGGGGATAAGTTGTCGTGCCTGATGGCGACCTATCCGTCGACCCACGGTGTGTACGAGGAGGGCATCAGCGAGATCTGCGAGGTTATCCACAAGTACGGCGGTCAGGTCTACATGGACGGCGCCAACCTCAATGCGCAGGTCGGGCTGGCGCGGCCGGCGGACATCGGCGCCGACGTGTCGCACATGAATTTGCACAAGACCTTCTGCATCCCTCACGGCGGTGGTGGGCCGGGCATGGGGCCGATCGGCATTCGCGCGCATCTGGCACCGTTTGTCGCCAATCACCCGGTGGTGCCAATTGAAGGGCCGCTGGCGCAGAACGGCGCGGTCAGCGCGGCGCCCTGGGGCAGCGCGAGCATTCTGCCGATCAGCTGGATGTACATCGCCATGATGGGCCCGCAACTGGCGGATGCCAGCGAGGTGGCGATTCTGGCGGCGAACTATCTGGCGCAGCATCTATCCGGCGCATTCCCGGTGTTGTACACCGGGCGCAACGGGCGGGTCGCTCACGAATGCATTCTCGACCTGCGGCCCTTAAAGGCGCTGACCGGGATCAGCGAAGAAGACGTCGCCAAGCGCCTGATGGATTACGGCTTCCATGCGCCGACCATGTCCTTCCCGGTGCCGGGCACGTTGATGGTCGAGCCGACCGAGAGCGAATCGAAGGCTGAACTGGATCGTTTTATCGGTGCGATGCTGAGCATTCGTGCAGAAATCACTGAAGTGCAAAACGGCAACTGGCCGGCCGAGGACAACCCGTTGAAACGGGCGCCGCATACCCTGGCGGATGTCACCGGGGTTTGGGAGAGACCCTACAGCATCGAGCAGGGCATCACCCCGGATGCGCACACCAAGGCGCACAAGTATTGGCCGGCGGTGAATCGGGTGGATAACGTTTACGGCGATCGCAACCTGTTCTGCGCCTGCGTACCGGCGGATGATTACCGCTGAACTCTCTGGTGGCACATCGTCCCCTGTAGGAGTGAGCCTGCTCGCGATAGCGGTGTATCAGGCAAATTCTCCGGTGACTGATTCACCGCTATCGCGAGCAGGCTCACTCCTACAAGGGATTGTGGTGGGTCTGAAATCCGGGCAAAAAAATGCCGCTCTGTTGAGCGGCATTTTTGCTTCGGCGAACGGCTTACTCGGAAGCCACGGCGTTCTTCGCCAGGATCGCATTCGCCAATTCCATATCGGTCGCCTGCAGGCCCGGATTGTCGGCGCGGACTTTCTGCATCGCCGCTTCCAGATACGGTCCGCGAATGCCGCCATCACTGGCAACGAAGCTGCCGGCATCGTCCTGTGCGGCGATGATCAGCTTGTGATCCTTGAAGGTCAGGTAGGTCGAACCGGTAGTGGCACCGGACGAGATGACGTTACGCCAAAAGCTGTCCGCCATGGCCGAACCAACGGGAAGGGACAGCAAGGCCAGAGTGGCGACAGCAAGTTTGAGACGCATGATGAGATGACTCCAGGGGGTTAACTAGGGCCTTGGATCGCCATTCCCTGATCCGGTTCCGTGGCGGCTTATTTCTGCTCGCTCTGCGGCGTCACCCGCAGCACTTCTTCCACCGTCGTCAGCCCTGCTGCGACTTTCTGTGCCCCGGACAGACGCAAACTGCGCATGCCTTCCTTGAACGCCTGCCGACGAATCGCCGTGAGGTCGGCGTCCGGGGTGATGAACGCCTTGAGGCTGTCGCTCAGTTGCATGATCTCGTAGACCCCGGCGCGGCCGTGATAACCGGTGTCGCGGCATTCCACGCAACCAATGGCACGTTGTGCATTGCCCGGCAGCGGCGCCTGCCACGGGCGGGTCAGGGTTTGCCAGTCTTCCTCTGCCAGCGTCAGCGGTGCCTTGCAATGCGGGCACAAGGTGCGCACCAGACGCTGGGCCATGACACCTAGCACGGTGGCCTTGATCAGGTAATGCGGCACGCCGAGTTCGAGCAAACGACTGATCGCGCTGGGGGCGTCGTTGGTGTGCAGGGTCGACAGCACCAAGTGTCCGGTGAGCGCCGCCTGAATCGCCATTTCAGCGGTTTCAAGGTCACGGATCTCGCCGATCATGATGATGTCCGGGTCTTGCCGCATCAGCGCACGCACCCCGGCGGCGAAGCTCAGGTCGATGTTGTGCTGCACCTGCATTTGGTTGAACGCCGGCTCGACCATTTCGATCGGGTCTTCGATGGTGCAGAGGTTCACTTCCGGCGTCGCCAGTTTTTTCAGCGTGGTGTACAGCGTGGTGGTCTTGCCCGAACCGGTCGGCCCGGTGACCAGAATGATGCCGTTGGGCTGGCGGGTCATGTCTTGCCAGCGGCGCAAATCGTCGGCACTGAAACCCAGCTGGTCGAAATCCTTGAGCAGCACTTCCGGGTCGAAAATCCGCATGACCATTTTTTCGCCGAACGCGGTGGGCAGCGTCGAAAGGCGCAGCTCCACTTCACCGCCGTCCGGGGTCTTGGTCTTGACCCGGCCGTCCTGGGGTTTGCGCTTCTCGGCGACGTTCATCCGCCCGAGGCTTTTCAGGCGACTGACAATTGCCATGGTCACCTGCGGCGGGAATTGATAGACGTTGTGCAGCACGCCGTCGATGCGAAAGCGCACCGTGCCTTGTTCACGCCGAGGCTCGATGTGGATATCGCTGGCGCGCTGCTGGAAGGCGTACTGGAACAGCCAGTCGACGATGTTGACGATGTGCGCATCGTTGGCATCCGGCTCCTGATCGCTGGCGCCGAGGTTGAGCAGTTGTTCGAAGTTGCCGAGGTTACCGCTCTGCTGATCGGCATTGCTGGCGCCGCTGACCGATTTGGCCAAGCGGAAGAACTCGACGCTGAAGCGCTGGATATCCGCCGGGTTGGCCACCACCCGTTTGATCGGCAGCTTCAATACGTGGGTGAGATCGGCCTCCCAGCCGGTGACATAAGGCTGGGCGCTGGCCACGGTCACCGAATCGCGGTCGACCGCCACGGCGAGAATCTTGTGCCGTTGTGCGAAGGCGTAGGACATCAACGGTGTGATCGCGGCGACGTTGATCTTCAACGGGTCAATACGCAAGTACGGCTGGCCGGCCTGTTGCGCCAGCCACAGGGTCAGGCTTTCCAGGTCGAGGTGTTTGCCTGGCCGGCTGAGGTCGTCGAGTTGCTGGCTGGCGATGAACTCCAGCGGATGCATCTGAGCATGAGCCGCGAGACGGCGGCGGGCATTCAGCGCCTGCTCGGCCGCGTCCTGGCAAATAAACCCTTGGGCGACCAGTTCACGCAGCACTTCGTTGAGTTCCAGCCAGCGGTCCTGAGTGGCAAGTTGAACGGACATGCGGGCTTCCTTTTGAGCGACAGTGCGCAAAAGGATAGTCGCGGCCCCGCAGACCGTTGGGCCACTACCCGACGAAGCCGTTGCCGAACTTGTCAGCCGGCCGCTTGCGTCCGCGCATCCCAAGCGCTGTCGGCGTTTTGCAGATTGACCGAGCAGACGCTGATCAGGTTACGAAGTTTTTCCGCGATCACTTGCGCGCGATGCCAACTGAGACCGCCCATGACCAGGTCGATCGACAGCAGATCATCCATGCGCTGCACATTGACCTGCTCCGGTGTGAGGAATTGCAGGGCGAACAGGTTGAGCACCCGCACCAGCAAGTCGGGCTCGGCTTCGGCGAGGATCTGATACTGCGCCAGGCAATGGGCGTTGTTGACGTTCCAGACATCGGCGCGGGTTGGCACGGTGGTGACGGCTTCGAGGTGCGGCATGGCGAGTCTCCAAAATCTCTGGAGGAATTTTTACATTCGACGCCGGGTATTTCTTGGCTATGATCGTCGTTATTGACGATTGATCGAAAGGATCAATTCGCAAGATGTTCAATTAGGGGTTTTTCTATGCACAGCGAGCTGGACAGCTACGACCGCAAGATTCTCGCCCTCCTGCAAGAGGACGCCTCGCTGTCGAGCGCGCAGATCGCCGAGCAGGTCGGCCTGTCGCAATCGCCGTGCTGGCGGCGGATTCAGCGGATGAAGGAGGAGGGCATCATTCGCGGCCAGGTAAGCTTGCTCGATCGCAAGAAGATTGGCCTGAACACGCAGATCTTTGCCGAGATCAAACTCAACGCCCACGGGCGTTCGAACTTCACTGAGTTCACCGAAGCGATTCGTGGCTTTCCGGAAGTGCTGGAATGTTATGTGCTGATGGGGGCGGTGGATTTTTTGCTGCGGATTGTTGCGGCGGACATCGAGGCGTATGAGCGATTCTTTTTCGAGAAGCTGTCGCTGGTGCCGGGGATTCAGGAAGTGAATTCGATTGTGGCGTTGTCGGAGATCAAGTCCACCACCAGTTTGCCTGTCTGACCCTGATCGTTCCCACGCGGAGCGTGGGAACGATCATCAACGGGGGCAGCCCCCCGCCACAGGGTCATCACATACGCAGGAGCATTTTCCATGCGCGATTCTGGTAAACCGCAATCGCCTGTTGCTTGCGCGCGTCGAGCAGTTCGTCAGTGATCGTCGGCTCGTTGGCCAGTTGCGCCAACTTGTTCAGCTCGCCGTACAGACGATCCATTTCCGGGATCTCCAGCACGTCGCGTGCGTGGTGCAGCCAGACCTGAATACGCTCGATACGCGGCAGTTGTTCAGCCAGATCTTCCGGCTGCTGTTGATAACGCTGCAATTGCAGAGCCGTCGCTTCTTCGCCCAAGGTGCGCGGCAACCAGCTGTGTAACTGCGCGCCGCCCTGACGATTGCCACGCACATTGCGCTCGGTGGTCCAGGTGCGAGCCAGCAACCAACGCGAAGTGTTCAGCGAGAACAGGCCCCAGCGCGGGTCTTCGAGTTCTTCGAGGAACTGCTCCGGTGCGGCTTTGCGCACGTCTTCGTCTTCGATACCGGCCTGCACCAGCGGGCGCCAGTCTTCCAGCAAAGCATCGAGTGCCACGCGCAAGTCATGAGTCGACTGACGCGGCGCGGCCTGGCCGAGGCTGCTGAGCAGGGCGCGCATTTCCGCGAGGTTCTCGACCCAGTCGAGCAACAGGCGCCAGTGGCCGTTGAAACGGTACTGTTCGGCCAGACGCTGGCTGCTGCCGAGCAAATGCCAGCTCAGCGCGGCGAAGGCGTCGTCGAGTTGGGTTTCCGGGGTCAGCTCCGGCGCCGGCAGGCTCAACGAGTAGCTGTTGGCGTCGTATAGACGGTAGCCGCGCTCAGCCTTGCTGATGTCACACGGCATCAACGCCAGGGTTTCAGCCAGTTCGGCGGCCAGTTCCAGCAGCGCGGCAGGCTCGCCTTCGCGCAGCTCCAGTTCCAGCTCGCAGATTTCTTCTTTCTGCTTGCCTACCACAACGTGACCGAGATCCAGCGCGGCTTCGATGACCACTTTGGTCTTGCCACGGCCCCAGGCGATTTCGGCGCGCTCGCGGACGAAGTCGGTGGTGAAGATCGGCTTCAGGGTTTTCTTGTCCAGCTCGGCCAGCGACTCGGGCCAGCATTCGCCGTCGAGTTTTTTCACGTCGAGCTTGGCTTTCGGCAACTTCCAGTCGTATTCATTGCGTTCGGACAGACCAGCAACGCTTTGGCCACGGGTCTTGAGGGTTTGAATGACTTCGTCACCGTCCTTGCGCAGGCGCAGGGCGACTTTGGCCTGGGCCAGATCGCGCTCAGGGGTGTCGAAGTACTGGTTCATCAACTCACGGCGTTCCCAGCCACTTTTGTTGCGTTTTTTCAGTAACGGGTGCTCGCGCAGCGCAGCGAGGGTTTCGCGGCTGACGCGGAGTTTGATTTCGGTTTCTTTCTGCATGGCCGGAAAATCCAGGATCGGGAGCGCAGCCGGGGAATATGTGGCTGCCAAGGCCGTGCAGTGTACAGGACTGATTCGTCCTACGCCCTGCGACGGTTTATTCCTGACGCCGGATGGTTCTATGATGGACTTCAAATCGGGAGTTGGAGTCAGCGATGCCTTTGCCGTCCATGCAAGACCAGTTCGCTGCGCTGATCGCCGCGCCATCGGTCAGCTGTACCCAACCGAACCTCGACCAATCCAACCGCGCGGTGATCGATTTGCTCGCCGGCTGGCTGGGCGACCTGGGTTTCAATTGCGATATCCAGCAGGTCAGCCCAGGCAAATTCAATCTGCTCGCCAGTTTCGGCAGCGGCCCCGGCGGGCTGGTGCTCGCCGGACACAGCGACACGGTGCCGTACGACGATGCGCTGTGGCAGACCAATCCGCTGAAGCTGACTGAAGTCGATGGCCGTTGGGTCGGCTTGGGCAGTTGCGATATGAAGGGCTTCTTCGCGTTGATCATCGAAGCGGTGCAACCGCTGCTTGAGCAACCGTTCAAACAACCGCTGTTGATCCTCGCCACTTGCGATGAAGAAAGCTCGATGTCCGGTGCCCGCGCATTGGCCGAGGCCGGGCGTCCAATCGGCCGCGCAGCGGTGATCGGCGAGCCGACCGGGCTCAAACCGATCCGCATGCACAAAGGCATCATGATGGAGCGCATCGACATTCTCGGGCAGAGCGGCCATTCGTCGGATCCGCGCCTGGGCCACAGCGCCCTCGAAGCGATGCACGATGCGATCGGCGAACTGCGCGGCCTGCGCCTGCTGTGGCAGCGCGAATTCAACAATCCGCAGTTCAGCGTGCCGCAACCGACGATGAACTTCGGCTGCATCCATGGCGGCGATAATCCCAACCGTATCTGCGGCCAGTGTTCGCTGGAATTCGATCTGCGGCCATTGCCGGGCATGGACCCGAAAGTCCTGCGCGCAGAGATTCTGCGCAAACTCAACCCGGTCGCCGAACGCCACCAGGTGAAGATCGACTACAAACCTTTGTTCCCGGAAGTGCCGTCGTTCGAGCAGGATGAAGACGCTGAACTGGTGCGCATCGCCGAAAAGCTCACCGGCCACAGCGCCGAAGCAGTAGCGTTTGGCACCGAAGCGCCTTATCTTCAGCGCCTTGGTTGCGAAACCATCGTGCTTGGCCCCGGTGACATTGCCTGTGCGCATCAGCCCGGCGAGTACCTTGAAATGTCACGTTTGCAGCCTACCGTGCATCTATTACGGCAACTGATTGAACATTACTGCCTGAAGAATTGAACGCATCCCTTGTAGGAGCTGCCGAAGGCTGCGATCTTTTGCTTTTGTTTCAGAAGATCAAAAGATCGCAGCCTGCGGCAACTCCTACAGGGCAAGTCGTTAAATTAGTGGGAATCCAACCCGTATTCATGAGGAGAGCACGCGTGTCGCCAAGCCTGTTCCGACGATAACCATCAGCCCGCTGTGCGTTTTCCGTTTCGCCCCTTTTTCGGCTGCTATTTATTACAGGCCCAGGTTCATGCCCGAATACGTCAATTGGCTTCGTCACGCGTCTCCTTACATCAATGCCCACCGCGACTGCACCTTCGTCGTCATGCTGCCTGGCGACGGCGTGGAGCATCCGAATTTCGGCAACATCGTCCACGACATCGTCCTGCTGCACAGCCTCGGCGTGCGCCTGGTGCTGGTGCACGGTTCGCGCCCGCAGATTGAAACCCGCCTCGCCGCCCGTGGCCTGACCCCGCATTACCACCACGGCATGCGCATCACCGATGCCGCAACCCTGGAATGTGTGATCGATGCAGTCGGCCAATTGCGCATTGCCATCGAAGCGCGCCTGTCGATGGACATGGCTTCGTCGCCGATGCAGGGCTCGCGTCTGCGCGTGGCCAGCGGCAACCTCGTTACCGCGCGGCCGATCGGTGTGCTGGAAGGCGTCGACTATCACCACACCGGCGAAGTGCGCCGGGTCGACCGCAAGGGCATCAATCGCCTGCTCGACGAGCGTTCGATCGTGTTGCTGTCGCCTTTGGGCTACTCGCCGACCGGTGAAATCTTCAACCTCGCCTGCGAAGACGTCGCCACCCGCGCCGCTATCGACCTGGGCGCTGACAAGCTGCTGCTGTTCGGTGCTGATCTCGGTCTGATCGACGAGAACGGCAAACTGGTGCGTGAGTTGCGTCCACAGCAAGTGCCGGCGCATTTACAGCGTCTGGGCAGCAGCAACTATCAGGCAGAGCTTCTGGATGCCGCTGCCGAGGCTTGCCGTGGCGGCGTGGCGCGCAGCCATATCGTCAGTTACGCCGAAGACGGCGCGCTGCTGACCGAGCTGTTCACCCGTGACGGTGGCGGTACGCTGGTCGCGCAAGAGCAATTCGAACTGGTGCGTGAGGCGGCGATTGAAGACGTCGGCGGTTTGCTCGACTTGATCAGCCCGCTGGAAGAGCAGGGGATTCTGGTGCGTCGTTCGCGCGAAGTGCTGGAGCGTGAGATCGAGCAGTTCAGCGTGGTCGAGCGTGAAGGCATGATCATCGCCTGCGCGGCGCTGTATCAGATTGCCGATTCCGATGCCGGTGAGCTGGCGTGCCTGGCGGTGAACCCGGAGTACCGCCATGGCGGTCGCGGTGATGAACTGCTGGAGCGCATTGAAACCCGTGCGCGGGCGCAAGGTTTGAAGACGCTGTTCGTCCTCACCACACGCACCGCGCACTGGTTCCGTGAGCGTGGGTTCGAGCCAAGCAGCGTTGAACGCCTGCCAGCGGCGCGGGCTTCGTTGTACAACTTCCAGCGCAATTCGAAAATCTTCGAAAAAACCCTTTAACCGAGTTGCTCCATTCGCGAGCAGGCTCGCTCCCACTCCTGTGGGAGCGACGGTGCGACGATTCGACCTGCTCGCGAAGCTTTTATTGCGCCACAAACTTCGCGCTGACATACGGCGAATAATCCGGCAGCACCGTTTCAACCTTGCCCTGCTCCTTCAAAAACTTCGCCGTCTCGCCAATCGCTTTCGCCGTGCCGCCATCCAGCAGCGCCGTGGTTTGCTGCGCCTTGGCGTCCGGGAACGCCGACCCTGCGAGCAATTCCGGCACATCAGCGGCATTGGCACCGGTCAGTTTGGCGATTTTCTGTACCGGCACCGAGTCAGTCGTCCAGCTGTCTTTATGCGCCGCGTAATCGGCAAATGAATCCAGCGTAACCTTGGCGAACTTCGCGACAACGTCAGGATGCTTCTCGGCGAAGTCCTTGCGCGCGACCCAGACCTCGAAGGTCGGCGCGCCCCATTGGCCCACTTGCGCCGCATCGGTCAGGGTCTTGCCGGTCTTGCGAATTTCCCCAAGCGCCGGCGACCAGACAAACGCACCATCGATATCCCCACGTTTCCACGCGGCAGCGATTTCTGCAGGTTGCAGGTTCACCACTTTGACTTTCGAGGCGTCCAGGCCCCAGTGCTGGAGGGCGCCGAGCAAGCTGTAGTGTGAGGTGGAAACGAAAGGTGTGGCGATGGTTTTGCCGACCAGATCCTGCGGTGTGTTAATGCCGCTGCCATTGCGCACCACCAAGGCTTCGGCGGCATTGATCTGTGCCGAAACGATGAACGCCACAATCGGCAGATTGCGCGAAGCGGCAGCGGCCAACGGGCTGGAGCCAAGGTTGCCGATCTGCACATCACCGGAAGCAATGGCTGTCACAACTTCCGGGCCACTGTTGAAGCGGCGCCAGTCGATTTTCTCGCCGATGGTCTTCTCGTAGACGCCGTCGGCTTGGGGGACTTTGCTCGGGTCGATACCAGTTTGATAACCCACGGTGAGGTTGGCGGCATGGGCGGAAAAACTAATCATCGCCGACACACAAACTGTAACAAATTGACTAGATAGTGCGCGTTTGGCCATCATGGCGTCGCCTTTTCGATAGGGTTTGACGAATTGCGGTTGCGCCAAAGCTAATCGATATAAAAAAAGGCCAACAAATACCATTTAGGAATGAGCTTAGTCGCCGATACGCTGTTTCCCGGCGGAGGTGGCACGATACTGGCCATATTCCGAAATGGTATGAAAAAGAATGAATAAATTCTTTTTGGGTTTATTAGGAAATCTTTACTCTGCACGGACCAAATCACTGCGATTAGACCTTGGTCGTAGACACACAAGGTTACGATTGACTTGTCAGTCACGGTCTGGCGCTAATCGCGCATCTTAGGACCCAGGGCATCAGACCCAGGGCCAGGAACACAAGAATTAGAAACGAGAGGAGCTTTACATGAACAAGTCCACCTTGGCCCTGGCTGTGGCCGTAGGGGTTATGGCGCAGCAGGCAGGCGCCGCCGGTTTCATCGAAGACAGCAAAGCTACTTTGGGGCTGCGTAACTTCTACATCAACAACGACAACCGTGACAGCGCTGCCGGCAGCGCCGCCAGCAAGACTGCCGGTGTTCAGAGCAAGAACGAAGAGTGGGGCCAAGCGTTCGATCTTCGCTTCATCTCCGGTTACACCCAAGGCACCGTAGGTTTCGGTATCGACGCCATCGGCCTGCTGGGCGTGCGTCTGGATTCGGGCGGCGGCACTAACGGCGCTACCGGCACCTCCTACGGCGGCACCGTGTTCCCAAGCGAGCACAACGGTGATGCTGTTGATAACTTCTCCAGCCTGGGCCTGACTGCCAAAGCCAAGATCTCCCAGACCGAACTGAAATTGGGCACCCTGCAGCCAAAACTGCCAGTGATCGTGACCAACGATGGTCGTCTGGTGCCACAAACCTGGCAGGGTGGCCAGATCACTTCCAGCGACATCAAGGACCTGACCCTGGTCGGCGGTCAGATCGAAGCTGTGAAAGGTCGTAACTCCAGCAACAACGAGAACCTGTCCATTGGTGGCGCCAACGCGCGTATCGCCAACAGCAACAAGTTCTACTACGCCGGTGGTGACTACAAGATCACCAAAGACCTGACTGCCCAGTACTACTACGGCAACCTGGAAGACTTCTACAAGCAACACTTCCTGGGTCTGGTCCACAACTGGGCAATCGGCCCGGGCGTGCTGAAGTCTGACTTGCGCTACTTCCACAGCACCGATGATGGCAACAATGGCAACACCACCACTTACTTCAGCAACGGTAACTACGTTGGTAACGTCAGTGGTAAAGGCCCGGTTGACAACAACCTGTACAGCGGTCTGTTCCTGTACACCGTTGCTGGCCACACTTTCGGCGGCGGCTATCAGGTTTCCAACGGCAGCAGCGACTTCCCTTGGCTGAACCAGGGCGACGGTTCGTCGAACTACACCATCACCGACATGCAAATCCAGAAGTTCGGCCGTGCTGGCGAACGTACCTGGCAAGCACGCTACTCGTATGACTTCGCCAAAGTCGGCGTTCCAGGTCTGACGGCTGGTGTGGTTTACCTGCGCGGCGACAATATCGACACCGTGGGTGCCAACCGCGTTGAGAACGGCAGCGGCCGTTCCGAGTGGGAGCGCGACTTCACCGTTGGTTACGTCGTACCTGAAGGCCCGCTGAAAAACGTTGGCCTGATGTGGAAAAACGCTACCTGGCGCAACGACATCCCAGGTCAGCGTGACCAGGATGAAAACCGCCTGATCGTCAGCTACTCGATCCCGCTGCTGTAATAGCGCGTTCCTGCACCTGATGTAAAAAAAAGCCCCGTCCGGCATCGCGCCGGACGGGGCTTTTGCGTTTTCGAGTCAGGCCCACCCCCGTAAGCCTTCCCCGAAATTCCCCTCTTTACAGCAACTCAAGGCCTTCTCGAACCTTGCGACCGATGTTCGTCGGGATGCCGTCGAGCGTCCAGTGAACAGATGTTTAATATTCACTTATGATCTAGATATCTAGTTATTTATTCTTTTTCACGATGGTAAATCCCGAGCTACAGTTGAGGTCTCCAACAACTCATCAGGAGCAGCACCATGAGCCTCAGACTCGGCGACATCGCCCCCGATTTCGAACAGGATTCCAGCGCCGGCAAGATTCGTTTTCACGAATGGCTGGGCGATAGCTGGGGCGTGCTGTTCTCCCACCCGGCGGACTTCACCCCGGTGTGCACCACGGAGCTGGGCTTCACCGCCAAGCTCAAGGATGAGTTCAGCAAACGCGGCGTCAAAGCCATCGCACTGTCAGTCGACCCGGTGGATTCGCACCACAAGTGGATCGAAGACATCAACGAAACCCAGAACACGATCGTCAACTTCCCGATCCTGGCCGATGCCGATCGCAAGGTGTCCGATCTGTATGACCTGATCCACCCGAACGCCAACGACACGCTGACCGTGCGTTCGCTGTTCGTGATCGATCCGAACAAGAAGATTCGTCTGACCATCACCTATCCAGCGAGCACCGGACGCAACTTCCACGAGATTCTGCGGGTGATCGATTCGCTGCAGCTCACCGACAACTACAAGGTGGCCACGCCGGCCAACTGGCAGGACGGTGAAGAGGTGGTGATCGTGCCGTCGCTCAAGGATGAGGACGAGATCAAGCAGCGCTTTCCGAAGGGTTATCGCGCGGTGAAACCGTACCTGCGCCTGACGCCGCAGCCGAATAAGTGATCTCACCGGGCAGATCGTTCCCACGCTCCGCGTGGGAATGCCGCCCGTGACGCTCTGCGTCACAGTGGACGCGGAGCGTCCATGGATTCATTCCCACGCAGAGCGTGGGAACGATCAGTGGTTGCTACTAAGCAGGGGATTTCAGGCCGTTTCGACGGCCTTTTTTTTCGCCCGAAACAAAGTCAATCGTATATCTCCAAAACGCATAACCAAATGAATAAATATGATTTATGGATATATAAATCAGCTGGTAAGGTCACTCCATCGAAGCGAGATCGCAACCCGCGAATCGCCTGCAACGCTTAAGGAATTGTCTCGATGCTGGTCGTCTCACTCGGTGGCAGTCCCAGCCTGCGCTCCCGTTCCGGGGTGCTGCTGGAACGCTCGCAACGCTGGTTGCAGGCACAAGGGGTGGAAGTGGTGAGTTATCAGGTGCGGGATTTCCCGGCCGAAGACCTGCTCCATGCCCGCTTCGACAGCCCGAAGGTGCTCGACTTGCTGCAACAGATTGAAAACGCCGACGGCCTGCTGATCGCCACACCGGTTTACAAAGCGTCGTTTTCCGGCGCGTTGAAGACCCTGCTGGATCTGCTGCCCGAGCGCGCCCTGAACCACAAGATTGTCTTGCCGATGGCCACCGGCGGCAGCATCGCCCACATGCTGGTGGTTGATTACGCGCTCAAACCTGTGCTGTCGGCGTTGAAAGCCCAGGAAATGCTCCAAGGGATTTTCGCCGAGGACAGCCAGATCGCTTACGGCGAAGGCAGTGCCGCAGCACAACTGGCACCAGCGCTGGAGCAGCGACTGCATGAAGCGCTGGATCAGTTTGTCGGTGCCATGGCGCGCCGGCCGAAACCGCTGGAACCGGGCCTGTTGAACGAACGTTTGTTGAATGCTCGCTGGAGCATTTAAGCCTCACCGAAATTTGAAGTACTCGCCTTACTCGCCCGCTAACGGGCAAGCAGGTGCAGCCAAAACCCAACAGCAAAAAGGAGAGCGCTATGCGCACTGTATTTTTGCGTCGTGGTCTGGTCGCTCTGTTTGCTGCGGCTGTCACCTTCGGCGCCATCACTCAAGCTCAAGCCGAGACTCTTCGGATCGGTTATCAGAAGTACGGCACGCTGGTGCTGCTCAAAGCCAAAGGCACTTTGGAAAAACGTCTGGCCGCTCAAGGCGTCGACGTGCAATGGACTGAATTCCCCGGTGGCCCGCAACTGCTGGAAGGCCTGAACGTCGGTTCGATCGACTTCGGTGTCACCGGCGAAACTCCACCGGTGTTCGCTCAGGCGGCTGGCGCCGATCTGCTCTACGTCGCCTATGAACCACCCGCGCCGAACAGCGAAGCGATCCTTGTGCCGAAAGACTCGCCGATCAAATCGGTAGCCGATCTCAAAGGCAAGAAAGTCGCCCTGAACAAAGGCTCCAACGTCCATTACCTGCTGGTGCGCGCGCTGGAAGACGCCGGCCTCAAATACACCGACATTCAGACCGTATTCCTGCCGCCCGCCGATGCTCGCGCTGCGTTCGAACGTGGCAGCGTCGACGCCTGGGTCATCTGGGATCCGTACCAGGCTGCCGCCGAGAAACAACTGCAAGCGCACACCCTGCGCGACGGCAAAGGCATTGTCGACAACCACCAGTTCTATCTCGCGACCAAGCCTTACGCACAGAAAAATCCCGAGGTGATCAAGACCCTCGTGGAAGAGGTGCGCGCGGTCGGCGAGTGGTCGAAAGCCAACCCTGAAGACGTGACCCAGCAAGTCGCGCCACTGCTCGGTCTGCCGGCGGACATCACCCTGACCTCGGTGAAACGCCAGGGCTACGGCGCGCTGTTCCTGACCCCGGAAGTGGTCGCCGCGCAGCAGAAAATCGCGGACACGTTCTTCCAGCTCAAGCTGATTCCCAAGCCACTGAGCATCAAGGATGTGATCTGGACACCACCGGCCGCTGTGGCTAAAGCGCAGTAATTCGAATTCCTAAGGAGACCACTCCATGAGCCTCAATATCTTCTGGTTCCTGCCTACCCACGGCGACGGCCATTACCTTGGCACCGCCGAAGGCGCTCGCGCCGTCGACCACGGTTATCTGCAACAGGTCGCGCAAGCGGCGGATCGTCTGGGCTTTGGCGGTGTGCTGATCCCCACCGGCCGCTCTTGCGAAGACTCGTGGCTGGTGGCAGCGTCGCTGATCCCGGTGACCCAGCGTCTGAAGTTCCTCGTGGCTCTGCGCCCCGGGATCATTTCCCCGACGGTGGCGGCGCGACAGGCAGCCACGCTGGATCGTCTGTCCGGCGGGCGTGCGCTGTTCAATCTGGTCACTGGTGGTGACCCGGAAGAATTGGCCGGCGACGGTCTGTTCCTCAGCCACGAAGAACGCTATCAGGCTTCGGTGGAATTCACCCGCATCTGGCGTCGTGTGCTGGAAGGCGAAACCGTGGATTACGACGGTCAGCACATCAGCGTGAAAGGCGCGAAGTTGCTCTATCCGCCGATCCAGCAACCGCGTCCGCCGCTGTACTTTGGTGGCTCCTCGGAAGCGGCGCAGGATCTCGCTGCCGAACAGGTTGAAATGGTTCTGACGTGGGGCGAGCCGCCCGCAGCAGTGGCAGAGAAAATCGAACAGGTACGTGCCAAAGCCGCCAAGCTCGGACGCACCGTGCGCTTCGGCATTCGTCTGCATGTGATCGTTCGCGAAACCAATGCTGAAGCCTGGCAAGCGGCGGATCGGCTGATCTCGCATCTGGACGACGACACCATTGCTCGTGCCCAGGCTTCCCTGGCGCGCTTTGATTCGGTCGGCCAGCAACGCATGGCCGCATTGCACGGCGGCAGTCGCGACAACCTCGAAGTCAGCCCTAACCTGTGGGCCGGCGTCGGTCTGGTGCGCGGCGGTGCCGGTACCGCGTTGGTTGGCGATGGCCCGACCGTGGCCGCACGCGTGAAGGAATACGCCGATCTGGGTATCGATACCTTCATCTTCTCCGGTTATCCACACCTCGAAGAGTCGTATCGCGTCGCCGAACTGCTGTTCCCGCACCTCGACATCGAGCGTCCGGAACTACCGAAAAGCGCCGGTTATGTCAGCCCGTTCGGCGAGATGGTCGCCAACGACATTCTTCCCAAAGCCGCGTCGCAGAGCTGAGGCGCGCCATGAAGAAAATCATCCACAGCCTCGCGCCCTGGGCGTTGCCGGTGTTGTTGCTGGCGGTGTGGCAGTTGTCGGTGTCGGCGGGTTGGTTGTCGACACGGATCCTGCCGGCACCGGTGGCGGTGATCGAAGCCGGCGTGAGTCTGGTGCGCAGCGGTGAAATCTGGACGCACTTGGCCATCAGCGGCTGGCGCGCGGCCCTCGGTTTCACCATCGGCGGCAGCATCGGTCTTGCCTTGGGTTTCATCACCGGTCTGTCGAAGTGGGGCGAACGCCTGCTCGACAGTTCGGTGCAGATGATCCGCAACGTGCCGCACCTGGCACTGATTCCGCTGGTGATCCTCTGGTTCGGCATCGACGAGTCGGCGAAGATTTTTCTGGTGGCGCTGGGCACGTTGTTCCCGATTTACCTGAATACCTATCACGGCATCCGCAACGTCGATCCGGCGCTGGTGGAGATGGCGCACAGTTATGGCCTGAGCGGTTTCAGCCTGTTCTGGCAGGTGATTCTGCCGGGTGCGCTGCCTTCGATTCTGGTCGGCGTGCGCTTCGCCCTGGGCTTTATGT
This sequence comes from Pseudomonas sp. Irchel s3h9, assembly GCF_900187475.1. Taxonomy (NCBI): domain Bacteria; kingdom Pseudomonadati; phylum Pseudomonadota; class Gammaproteobacteria; order Pseudomonadales; family Pseudomonadaceae; genus Pseudomonas; species Pseudomonas sp. Irchel s3h9. The sequence goes on from NZ_FYDH01000009.1 coordinate 154,727, forward strand.
GGCTGACGCTGATCGTCGCCGAAACCATTTCGGCCAGCTCGGGCATCGGCTACTTGGCAATGAATGCCCGGGAGTTTTTGCAGACCGACGTGGTGGTGCTGGCGATCCTGCTTTACGCGGTGCTCGGCAAACTCGCTGACCTTGCGGCCCGAGGACTTGAGCGTGTGTGGTTGCGCTGGCACCCGGCGTATCAGGTTGCCAAAGGAGGTGCGGCATGACCGCTCAACAACCTCCACGCCTGCTGCGCGGGATTCCGCTGGCGGTGCGCAACCTGCAGAAAACCTTCGGCGCGCGGAAGGTGTTGCGTGACATCGATCTGCATATTCCGGCTGGGCAGTTTGTCGCCGTGGTCGGGCGCAGTGGCTGTGGCAAAAGTACCTTGCTGCGTTTGCTCGCTGGGCTTGATCAGCCGACTGGCGGCGACTTGCTGGCCGGTTCTGCGCCGCTCAGCGATGCGCGGGAAGACACCCGATTGATGTTCCAGGAAGCACGTCTGCTGCCGTGGAAAAAGATCATCGACAACGTTGGTCTCGGTCTTAAAGGCAACTGGCGCCCGCAAGCGTTAGAGGCGCTGGAAGCGGTGGGTCTGGCGGATCGTGCCAATGAGTGGCCGGCAGCGTTATCTGGCGGACAGAAGCAGCGCGTTGCACTGGCGCGGGCGCTGATCCATCAACCGCGTCTGCTGCTGCTCGACGAACCGCTCGGCGCACTGGACGCACTGACCCGCATTGAAATGCAGCAACTGATCGAGCGTCTCTGGCAGCAACACGGCTTCACCGTGCTGCTGGTGACCCACGACGTCAGTGAAGCGGTGGCGATTGCCGACCGGGTGATTCTGATCGAGGACGGCGAAGTGGGCCTCGATCTGCATGTCGAACTGCCGCGGCCGCGAGTGCGTGGTTCGCACCGACTGGCGGCGCTGGAAACCGAAGTGCTTAACCGTGTTCTCTCCCTGCCCGGCGAACCGCCGGCGCCGGAACCTGTTTCACCACTGCCTACGCAACTGCGTTGGGCTCAATAACTCAAGCAAACGACAGGAATCATTGCCATGACTATCAAAGCCATCAACGTCCGTAACCAGTTCAAAGGCTCGATCAAGGAAATCGTCCTCGGTGACGTGCTGTCGGAAATCGACGTGCAGACCGCTTCCGGCATCGTCACTTCGGTGATTACCACCCGCTCGGTCAAAGAGCTGGAGCTGGTGGTCGGTAGCGAAGTGATCGCCTTTGTGAAATCCACCGAGGTGTCGATCGCCAAGCTGTAAGTCGGTGAGTAAAAAACAACCCCGGAGAGCGTGAGCCCTTCGGGGTTTTTTGTGCCTGGCGATCGTTCCCATGCTCCGCGTGGGAATGCCTCTTGGGACGCTCCGCGTCCAGTGACGCGGAGCGTCACGGGCTGCATTCCCACGCAGAGCGTGGGAACGATCATGGCTCAGCGCTTGGGAAGATACGGTGGCAGATACAGGCCGATATAAGCATCAAACACGCGCATCCCTTCCTCGGCCATGCGCGGCGTGATCTGCCCGTGCTGCTGCACCGAACGCGCATAAACCCGGTCACCCAACTCCATCGCTAAAGCAAACACATCGACATCTTCCGGCAGCCTCGGCAATTCGAAGTGATGATCGAACAGCTTGTGCATCAGGTCGCCCAGTTCGATGTCGTGCTGACGGTCAGCCTGGGTGACTTCGGTCAGGCCGTGCTGCGCGAGGATCAACTGCCGTGCGGCGGCGTCTTCGTCGTAGATCTCCAGCATCCGCTGCTCGACCAACCGCGACAGATCACGCCAGTCACGCAAAGCTTCGTGATCGATCGGCGCTTGCAGGCAGGCGCGAAACGCGGCGTGCACATCTGCCGTCAGCGCTTCGAGCAATGCCGGGACGCTGGCGAAGAAGTGGTACACGGAGGAGGGCGGAATTTGCGCGCGCTCGGCGACGCTGTAGATCGACAGACTCGCCACACCCTCGGCGGCCAGCAGCGTGCGCGCGGCGTCGAGTATCGAATCGATGCGCGCCTGACTGCGGGCACGGGGTTTGCGGACGGGGGCGGGTCGCGTCATGGAAGTCTCCTGCGGGGCTGCGGGCATTGTACGAGCCGGCTTGTGTGTTGTCTTGTCGACCGCTTTCGTCGGAACGCCGCCCGGAGCAAGCTCGCTCCCACAGGGGAGCTTTGTATACACAGCATTCATGTTCACTGGAGATCAACTGTGGGAGTGAGCCTGCTCGCGAACCGCCGCAGGCGGCCATAAAAAAACGCCGTTGACTGAATCAGCCAACGGCGTTTTTCCTGAAGCTACAACCGCTTAAACGGTATGCAGATACCAGTTGTACTCAAGGTCAGAGATGGAGTGTTCGAACTCCTCCAGCTCGCTTTCCTTGCAGGCGACGAAGATATCGATGTATTTCGGATCGATGTACTTGGCCATCACCTCGCTGTCGTCCAGCTCACGCAGGGCATCGCGCAAGTTGTTCGGCAGGCTTTGTTCGTTCTGCTCGTAGCTGTTGCCTTCGACAGGCGCGCCCGGTTCGATCTTGTTGGTCAGACCGTGATGCACACCGGCCAATACAGAAGCCATTAACAGGTACGGGTTGGCGTCGGCACCGGCGACGCGGTGCTCGATACGTACGGCATCGGACGAGCCGGTCGGTACGCGAATCGCCACGGTGCGGTTGTCCAGACCCCAGCACGGCGAGTTCGGCACGTAGAACTGTGCGCCGAAACGACGGTACGAGTTGACGTTCGGGCAGAGGAAAGCCATCTGCGCGGGCAGGGTCTCGAGCACACCGCCGATCGCGTGACGCAGCGCGGCGTTCTGCTCGGGATCCTCGCTGGCAAAAATGTTTTTGCCTTCTTTATCCAGAATCGAGATGTGTACGTGCAGACCATTACCTGCCTGGCCCGGGTACGGCTTGGCCATGAAGGTGGTGTCCATTTCATGGTCGTAGGCGATGTTCTTGATCAGGCGCTTGAGCAGTACCGCGTAGTCGCAGGCCTTGATCGGGTCGGCTACGTGGTGCAGGTTCACTTCGAACTGCGCCGGGGCACTTTCCTTGACAATGGCGTCGGCCGGAATGCCTTGCTCTTTGGCGCCTTCCAGAATGTCCTGGAGGCAGTCGACGTATTCGTCGAGGTCGTCGATCAGGTAGACCTGGGTCGAGTGCGGGCGTTTGCCGGAGATCGGCGAGCGTGGCGGCTGAGGACGGCCGTTCACGTTTTCCTGGTCGATCAGGTAGAACTCGAGTTCAAATGCGGCGCAAATGGTCAGGCCCAGTTCGTCAAACTTTGCAACAACTTGACGGAGCACTTCGCGCGGATCGGCGAAGAACGGGTCGCCTTCGAGTTCGTGCATGGTCATCAACAGTTGCGCGGTCGGGCGCTTTTGCCATGGCTCGTTGCACAGGGTATCGGGGATTGGATAGCAGATGCGATCGGCGTCGCCGATGTCCAGGCCCAGGCCGGTGCTTTCCACCGTCGAACCGTTGATATCCAGAGCAAATAGAGAGGCCGGCAGGTTGATGCCTTTCTCGTAAACCTTGTGGAGGCTGGTGCGTTCAATGCGCTTGCCGCGCACCACACCATTCATATCCGCAATCAGAAGGTCAACGTACAGAACCTCAGGATGTTCCTTAAGGAACGCGTTCGCTTCGTTAAGCTGAACGGCACGCGGGGGTACCGACATGATGCAACACCTTTGTTGTTAAAAATATCAATCATTGATCTTTTCTGGTTTCAGTCAACCCGAACGGCCTGCCGAAGTCAAGCGAGGCCTTTTTTGCCCTAAAAAAGCGCTGCAAGGGCATTTATGGGGCACTTTTGGGCGGTTTTTAGTCCTTGTGACGCTTGGCACCCGCGGGCTTGAGCAGGCCGTGTTGTATTTTTTACGGGGGTGTTGTGTAAAAAAATGAACAAGGCTAAGCTCCGATCAAACCCATAACAGCAATAATACCGGGGTGCTTCATGTCTCGCCTGCCGTTAATCGGCATCACCGACTGCTCGCAACAGTCCGGTCTGCATGCTCATCACATCAGTGGCGACCAATCCGTCGGTAGCGCAGCCAGCATGGTTCGCCCGTTAGCGACGATGTTCCCGTCCATGGCCGTTCAAGTGCCAGCGTCCGATATTCTGGACGTATGGGAAAGCATCCTGTTTATGGCGTCTCCTTTCAATATAGATCGCTTTCACTTCCAAAGCCTGTGCGGCTTCCCCAGCCGTGCTCGTGATTCTGCACGCCTTGAGTGTGCACAGGAAATGCAACGCCAGCGTAAAGGGCAGGTAAGCTCCTCTTTCATTGTCTATGCGCGGTGCCAGGCGTAAGCCGGCACTGCGCGAGCAAGCCCCCCTTTAACGCGACGCTCAAAGCGTCAAACTTTGCCTGACATCCTGTCAGGAGACTCAGCCCAGAGGCATTTATGAGTAACAACCTCGACCAGCTCACCGATTGGTTGAAAGACCACAAGATCACAGAAGTCGAATGCATGATCGCCGACTTGACCGGTATCACCCGGGGCAAGATCTCGCCGACCAACAAGTTCATCGCCGAAAAAGGCATGCGCCTGCCCGAGAGCGTGCTGTTGCAGACAGTGACCGGCGACTACGTCGAAGACGACATCTATTACGAACTGCTCGACCCGGCCGACATCGACATGATCTGCCGCCCCGACCAGAACGCTGTGTACCTGGTGCCGTGGGCCATCGAGCCAACTGCTCAAGTGATCCACGACACCTACGACAAGCAAGGCAACCCGATCGAGCTGTCGCCGCGCAACGTCCTCAAGAAAGTTCTGAAGCTCTATGCCGACAAGGGCTGGCAGCCGATCGTGGCGCCGGAAATGGAGTTCTACCTGACCAAGCGCAGCGACGACCCTGATTATCCGTTGCAGCCGCCGATTGGCCGTTCGGGCCGTCCGGAAATCGGTCGTCAGTCGTTCTCCATTGAAGCGGCGAACGAATTCGATCCGCTGTTCGAAGACGTCTACGACTGGTGCGAACTGCAGGAGCTGGACCTCGACACGCTGATCCACGAAGACGGCACGGCGCAGATGGAAATCAACTTCCGTCACGGTGACGCACTGTCGCTGGCCGACCAGATCCTGGTGTTCAAGCGCACCATGCGCGAAGCCGCGCTCAAGCACGACGTGGCCGCAACCTTTATGGCCAAGCCGATGACCGGCGAGCCGGGCAGTGCGATGCACTTGCACCAGAGCATCATTGACATCGAGACCGGCAAAAACGTCTTCTCTAATGAAGACGGGACCATGAGCCAGTTGTTCCTGCACCACATCGGTGGTTTGCAGAAATTGATCCCGGAATTGCTGCCGCTGTTCGCGCCGAACGTCAACTCGTTCCGCCGCTTTCTGCCGGATACCTCGGCACCGGTGAACGTGGAGTGGGGCGAAGAGAACCGCACCGTTGGCCTGCGCGTACCGGATGCCGGCCCGCAGAACCGCCGTGTGGAAAACCGCTTGCCGGGCGCGGACGCCAACCCGTACCTGGCGATTGCCGCAAGCCTGCTCTGCGGCTACATCGGCATGGTCGAAGGCCTCAACCCGAGCGCGCCGGTGGTGGGCCGTGGTTATGAGCGCCGCAACCTGCGCCTGCCACTGACCATCGAAGACGCACTGGAACGTATGGAAAACAGCGCGACCATCGAAAAGTACCTGGGCAAAACCTTCATCACTGGCTACGTCGCGGTAAAACGGGCCGAGCATGAAAACTTCAAGCGCGTGATCAGTTCCTGGGAGCGTGAGTACCTGCTCTTCGCCGTCTGATACGCCAGGCGCGGCTGGCAGCAGCCGCGCCTTCACCGATAACAAGGAGAATTGGCATGACCAGCAACAACCCGCAAACCCGCGAGTGGCAAGCACTCAGCAATGATCACCACCTGGCCCCGTTCAGCGACTTCAAGCAGCTGAAAGAGAAAGGCCCGCGGATCATCACCAACGCCAAGGGCGTTTACCTGTGGGACAGCGAAGGCAACAAGATTCTCGACGGCATGGCCGGTCTGTGGTGCGTGGCTATCGGTTATGGTCGCGATGAGCTGGCCGACGCGGCCGCCAAACAGATGCGCGAACTGCCGTACTACAACCTGTTCTTCCAGACCGCGCACCCGCCAGCGCTGGAACTGGCCAAGGCAATCGCCGACGTGGCGCCGGAAGGCATGAACCATGTGTTCTTCACCGGTTCCGGCTCCGAAGGCAACGACACCATGCTGCGCATGGTCCGCCACTACTGGGCGATCAAAGGCCAGCCAAACAAGAAAGTCATCATCAGCCGCAAGAACGGTTATCACGGTTCGACCGTGGCCGGCGCGAGTCTCGGTGGCATGACTTATATGCACGAACAAGGCGACTTGCCGATCCCGGGCATCGTCCATATCGCGCAGCCTTACTGGTTCGCTGAAGGGGGCGACATGTCCCCGGAAGAGTTCGGTATCTGGGCGGCCAACCAGCTGGAAGAAAAGATTCTCGAAGTCGGCGTCGACAACGTCGGTGCCTTTATTGCCGAGCCGATCCAGGGCGCCGGCGGCGTGATCATTCCGCCAGACAGCTACTGGCCGCGCATCAAGGAAATCCTCGCCAAGTACGACATCCTGTTCGTGGCAGACGAAGTGATTTGCGGTTTCGGCCGTACCGGTGAGTGGTTCGGTAGCGATTTCTACGACCTTGCGCCCGACATGATGACCATCGCCAAAGGCCTGACCTCCGGTTATATCCCGATGGGCGGCCTGATTGTCCGTGACTCCGTTGTTGCGGTGCTCAACGAAGGTGGCGATTTCAACCACGGCTTCACCTACTCCGGTCACCCGGTGGCAGCAGCAGTGGGCCTGGAAAACATCCGCATCCTGCGCGACGAAAAAATTATCGAGAACGCGCACAACGAAACGGCACCGTATTTGCAGAAACGTCTGCGGGAACTGAACGATCACCCGTTGGTGGGTGAAGTTCGCGGAGTCGGTCTGTTGGGCGCGATCGAGCTGGTGCAGGACAAGGCCACGCGCAAGCGTTATGAAGGCAAGGGCGTCGGCATGATCTGCCGCCAGTTCTGCTTCGACAACGGCCTGATCATGCGCGCTGTGGGCGACACCATGATCATCGCGCCGCCGCTGGTGATCAGCAAAGCCGAGATCGATGAGCTGGTTACAAAGGCACGCAAGTGTCTGGACCTGACCCTCAGTGCGTTGCAGGGCTAAGTGCTAGGCTTTGAGCGGGGGAGCCGTGGCGCTCGCGCTCAAAGCTGTCAGAAAGGCTGGTCTTTTCTTGAAAGACCGCCTCGGATCTTGCCAGACTAGCCGCGGTTCCAGTTGTCCGGGTTCGGCCGCTGAACAAAGTGGTTCAAAAAAGAAAAATTTGGAGCATTAACGCATGAAGGCATTAGGCAAAAAGCTCGCTGGCAAGACTCTGCTCGCCATGTCCCTGATGGGAGTCATGGCGGCTGCGGCTCAGGCGGACGACAAGGTGTTGCACGTCTACAACTGGTCCGACTACATCGCCCCGGACACTGTGGCCAACTTCGAAAAAGCCACCGGGATCAAAGTCGTCTATGACGTCTTCGACAGCAACGAAACCCTGGAAGCCAAGCTGCTGGCCGGCAAGTCCGGTTACGACATTGTGGTGCCTTCCAATAACTTCCTCGCCAAGCAGATCAAGGCCGGTGTTTACCAGGAGCTGGACAAGTCCAAGCTGCCAAACTGGAAGAACCTCGACGAAGACCTGCTCAAGGCTGTTGGCGATGCCAGCGACCAAGGCAACAAGCACGCGTTCCCGTACATGTGGGGCTCGATCGGCATCGGCTACAACCCGGCCAAGGTCAAGGCAGCGCTGGGCATCGACAAAATCGATTCCTGGGACGTGGTGTTCAAGCCTGAAAACATCGAGAAGCTCAAAAGCTGCGGCGTAAGCTTCCTCGACGCACCGACCGAAATGATTCCGGCGGCGTTGCACTATCTGGGCAAGCCGACCAACAGCAAGGACAAGGCTGACCTGAAAGCCGCCGAAGACTTGTTCCTGAAGATTCGTCCTTCGGTTGCCTACTTCCATTCCTCCAAGTACATCTCCGACCTGGCCAACGGCAACATCTGCGTCGCCGTCGGTTACTCGGGTGACCTGGAACAATCCAAGACCCGCGCCCAGGAAGCCGGAGACAAGGTCAAGCTGGCCTACACCATTCCAAAAGAAGGTGCTGGCACGTTCTACGACATGGTCGCCATTCCCAAGGATGCCGAAAACGTCGAAGCCGCCTACAAGTTCATGAACTACCTGCTTGAGCCACAAGTGATGGCCGGCATCACCAACGCCGTGCGTTTCCCGAACGGCAACAAAGCTGCCACGCCACTGGTGGACAAGGACATCACCAGCGATCCGAGCATCTACCCGTCGGCTGAAGTGAAGAAACAGCTCTACGCGATCAGCGATCTGGACGCAGCGACCCTGCGCCTGATCACTCGCAGCTGGACCAAGATCAAATCCGGTAAATAAGCCGGTTTGACGCAACAACCGCTGGCCGTCGTCCCCGCGAGGGCGGCCAGCGGATTAATTAAATGACAGGAAGTTTTGCAGGAACGGTTTTTCGAGGGTAAGTTGCGCGCCGGTTTTGTTGCCGGGCAGCCATGGCTGTCATGCAGCGCGGGGCAACTTGGGCCCAACTAATTTAGAGGACCTCCACTTGCCTATTTTTTCTTCTTTGCGCAAAGCCCTGCTGGCCACTGCCGGCCTGACGATCGCTGTCGGAGCCCAGGCCGCCGGTACGGTGCATATTTATAACTGGTCCGATTACATCGGCGAGACCACGCTGGCCGATTTCCAGAAAGAAACCGGGATCAAACCGGTCTACGACGTCTTCGATTCCAACGAAACCCTGGAAGGCAAGCTACTGGCCGGGCGTACCGGTTACGACGTGGTCGTGCCGTCGAACCACTTCCTCGGCAAGCAGATCAAGGCAGGCGCGTTCCAGAAGCTCGACAAGTCGCAGCTGCCAAATTATTCCAATCTCGACCCGGCGCTGCTCAAGCGTCTGGAGCAGAACGATCCGGGCAACCTGTACGCCGTGCCGTACCTGTGGGGCACCAACGGCATTGGTTACAACGTCGATAAAGTGAAGGCTGTACTGGGTGTCGACAAGATCGATTCGTGGGGCGTTTTGTTCGAGCCTGAGAACATCAAGAAGCTGCAAAGCTGCGGCGTGGCATTCCTCGATTCGGCGGATGAAATGATGCCGACCGTGCTCAACTATCTGGGCCTGAATGCCAACAGCACCAATCCGAAGGACTACGAAAAAGCCACCGACAAATTGCTCGCGGTGCGTCCTTACGTGACCTACTTCCACTCGTCGAAATACATCGGTGATCTGGCCAACGGCGACATCTGTGTGGCCATCGGTTTCTCCGGCGATATCTTCCAGGCGAAGAACCGCGCAGCCGAAGCCAAGAAGGGCGTGAACATCGCCTACACGGTGCCGAAAGAGGGTGGCGCATTGTGGTTCGACATGCTGGCAATCCCCAAGGATTCGTCGAACGTGAAGCAGGCCCATGCCTTCATCAACTATCTGCTGAAACCTGAGGTGATCGCTCAGGTCAGTGATTACGTCGGTTACGCCAACCCCAACCCGGGTTCGGACAAGTTGATGGAGCAATCCATCCGCACCGATGCGTCGGTGTATCCACCGCAGGCCGTTATCGACAAGGCCTACGTATCGACCGAGTTGCCACCGAACATTCAGCGTCTGATGACCCGCAGCTGGACCAAGGTCAAGTCGGGGATGTAAGGCACACACTATCCTGGGTTCGCCTTGCGGGGCGAACTGCATTGTTTTTTTCTGGGAGTTTCGTAAATGGCAGTTGCCTCCGGCGCCTATAAGAAAGCCCTCGAGGGCGACCAGACACCGAAACAGGTGTTGGTCAAAATCGACCGGGTCACGAAGAAGTTCGACGAGACGATTGCCGTGGACGATGTGTCCCTGGAAATCAAGAAGGGCGAGATCTTCGCCTTGCTCGGCGGTTCGGGATCGGGCAAATCCACTCTGCTGCGGATGCTGGCAGGGTTCGAACGGCCCACGGAGGGGCGGATTTTCCTCGACGGCGTCGACATCACCGACATGCCGCCGTACGAACGTCCGATCAACATGATGTTCCAGTCGTACGCCTTGTTCCCGCACATGACCGTGGCGCAGAACATCGCCTTCGGCCTGCAGCAGGACAAGATTCACAAGACCGAGGTCGACGACCGTGTAGCCGAGATGCTCAAGCTGGTGCAGATGAGCCAGTACGCCAAGCGCAAGCCGCATCAATTGTCGGGCGGTCAGCGTCAGCGTGTGGCGCTGGCACGTTCGCTGGCCAAGCGACCGAAGTTGCTGCTGCTCGATGAGCCGATGGGCGCACTGGACAAGAAACTGCGTTCGCAGATGCAGCTGGAACTGGTGGAAATCATCGAGCGCGTCGGCGTGACTTGCGTGATGGTGACCCACGACCAGGAAGAGGCCATGACCATGGCCGAGCGCATCGCGATCATGCACCTGGGCTGGATCGCCCAGATCGGCAGCCCGATCGACATCTACGAAACCCCGACCAGCCGTCTGGTCTGCGAATTCATCGGTAACGTCAACATCTTCGAAGGTGAAGTGATCGACGACGCCGAAGGCCACGCGACCATCACCTGTAAGGATCTCGATCGGCAGATCTACGTTGGCCATGGCATCAGCACCTCGGTGCAAGACAAGTCCGTGACCTACGCGATCCGTCCGGAGAAGCTGCTGGTCACTGCCGACCAGCCGACCTGCGAGTACAACTGGTCCAGCGGCAAGGTGCACGACATCGCCTACCTCGGCGGGCACTCGGTGTTCTACGTCGAATTGCCGAGCGGCAAACTGGTGCAGTCGTTCGTCGCCAACGCCGAACGTCGCGGCGCGCGTCCGACCTGGGGCGATCAGGTCTACGTGTGGTGGGAAGACGACAGCGGCGTGGTACTCCGCTCATGAACATGCGCAAATTCAAACGCCGCATCAACCGAATAATCCCCAATGGCCGGCAACTGGTCATCGGGGTTCCGTTCATCTGGCTTTTTCTGTTCTTCATGCTGCCGTTCTTCATCGTCCTGAAGATCAGTTTCGCCGAAGCCGACGTGGCCATTCCGCCGTACACCGAGATTTACACCTACGCCGAGCAGAAGCTGCAACTGCTGCTGAACCTGGGCAACTACGCGATGCTGGCGGGCGACGAGTTGTACATCGCCGCTTACCTCGGCTCGTTGAAGATGGCGTTCATCAGCACCGTCCTCTGTCTGCTGATCGGCTACCCGATGGCCTACGCCATCGCCACCGCCCGTAAAGAGCTGCAAACGGTGTTGGTATTGCTGATCATGATGCCGACCTGGACCGCAATCCTGATCCGCGTTTACGCGTGGATGGGCATCCTCAGCAACAACGGTCTGCTCAACGGTTTCCTGATGAGCATGGGCTTGATCGACGAGCCGCTGCAGATCCTCAACACCAACCTCGCGGTGTACATCGGCGTCGTTTATTCGTACCTGCCGTTCATGATCCTGCCGCTGTACGCCAATCTGGTGAAGCACGACAACAGTCTGCTCGAAGCGGCTTCGGACCTCGGCTCGAGTACTTTCAACAGCTTCTGGAAGATCACTATTCCGCTGTCCAAGAACGGCATCATTGCCGGCTGCATGCTGGTGTTTATCCCCGTGGTCGGTGAGTTCGTGATCCCGGAACTGCTTGGCGGTCCGGAAACCCTGATGATCGGCAAGGTGCTGTGGCAAGAGTTCTTCAACAACCGTGACTGGCCGGTGGCGTCCGCGCTGGCGGTGGTGATGCTGGCGATCCTGATTGTGCCGATCATCCTGTTCAACCGCAGTCAGGCCAAGGAAATGGAGGGTAAAGAATGAAGCGCTTCCGTTTCTCCAGCCTGATGCTGGTTCTGGGTTTGTTGTTTATCTACCTGCCGATGCTGATCCTGGTGATCTACTCGTTCAACGCCTCGAAATTGGTGACGGTGTGGGGCGGCTGGTCGATCAAGTGGTACGTCGGCCTGCTCGACAACACGCAACTGATGGGCTCGGTGCTGCGCTCGCTGGAAATCGCCTGCTACACCGCGGTCGCCGCGGTGGCGCTGGGTACGCTGGCAGCGTTCGTGCTGACCCGTATCACCCGCTTCAAGGGCCGCACGCTGTTCGGCGGTCTGGTCACAGCGCCGTTGGTGATGCCGGAAGTGATCACCGGTCTGTCGCTGTTGCTGCTGTTCGTGGCCATGGCGCAGATGATCGGCTGGCCGCAGGAACGTGGCATCGTCACCATCTGGATCGCTCACACCACGTTCTGTGCGGCGTATGTGGCGGTGGTGGTGTCGGCGCGTCTGCGTGAGCTGGACCTGTCGATCGAAGAAGCGGCCATGGACCTCGGTGCACGACCGTGGAAGGTGTTCTTCCTGATCACCATCCCGATGATCGCGCCATCGCTGGCGGCGGGCGGCATGATGTCGTTCGCGCTGTCGCTGGATGACCTGGTACTGGCGAGCTTCGTCTCGGGTCCTGGTTCGACGACCTTGCCGATGGAAGTGTTCTCGGCAGTGCGTCTGGGTGTGAAGCCTGAGATCAACGCCGTGGCGAGCCTGATTTTGCTCGCGGTATCGATCGTGACCTTCATGGTCTGGTTCTTCAGCCGCCGTGCCGAAGAAGCGCGCAAGAAAGCCATCCAGCAAGCCATCGAAGAAAGCGCAGCCGATTCGTGGAAGCAGCCGGACGTGCGTCGCGCCCCGGCGCCGGAAGCGGCGTAAGCAATATCGGGTTGGCCTCAACCTAGAGGCCAACCCAAATTCAAATGTAGGAGTGAGCGTGCTCGCGATAGCGGTGTATCGGCCAGGAAGTTTTCAGCTGACACACCGCTATCGCGAGCAGGCTCACTCCTACAATGGGATTTATGCCGTCCAGGGAGATTGGCGGATGACTTCAACAAAGTTCATCGGCTTGAACCCCGGCTGCTGATCCTTCAGCACATCAGTCTTCACATTGCCAAACGTCGTCTGCGGACGATGCCGCAAGCCATCGGCAAACGCGCAGATAATGCACTCCTTGAAACCGTCCCCACGCGGGTGCGCATGCACCACCGCTTCGCGCTGCACAGTGCTGAACGCTGCGTAATCCATCCCCAGTACATCCATTTCCACACCAGCGGTGACCAGCGCTACGGTCGGGCGCAGATGCTTCGGCACGCCCGGCGTGGTGTGCAGGGCAATCGACAGCCACACCTGTTCGATGTCGTCATCGCTCAACCCGTACGGTTTGAGAAACGCCGCCGCGGCGTTGGCGCCGTCCACCTCAAAACGCTCGTCATCACTGCGATGACCTTCGACCAGACCGAGGTCATGGAACATCGCGCCGACGTACAACAACTCCGGGTTGTAGGCCAGTTGCTGGCGCTCGCCGCTCAACGCACCGAACAGAAAGACCCGGCGCGAGTGGTGGTAGAGCAGGTCGGATTCGATGTCGCGGATGTATTCGGTGGTGGCCCGGGCGAGGGCGCTGTCAGGGATTTTGATGCCGGCGATGGTTGTGGTCATGGCAAGTTTCCTCACTGAAACGCCGTTGTGGCGCTGATGGGGAAAGTCTGTTCCCGGCGCTGGAAGCGGACAATCGATGCATGGCAGCGATCCTTGCCAATCCACCTGCAAATCGTGCCAACTCGGCTCAGAGACCCAAAGGAGCTTCACCTCCATGAGCAAAACCGTCGCCATTGTGGTGTTCGCAGGCGTGCAGTCGCTGGACGTCAGCGGCCCGATGGATGTGTTCGCCGAGGCCAATCGCTTCCTGGCGCCCGAGAATCACTATCGGCTCGAAGTAATCGGCATCGAGCAAGGGCCGATGGCCTGTTCCAACGGTTTGACCCTGAATGCCCATCGGCATTTCAGCGAAGCACTCGACGCCTACGATCTGCTGCTGGTCGCCGGTGGGCCGCAATTACCCTTCATGGATTTCGGCGCGACGTTCGACGGTTGGCTGCGTGAGGCCTGTGCACGGGCGCAGCGCTTCGGTTCGATCTGCAACGGCGCGTTCATGCTGGCCCGGGCCGGTTTGCTGGACGGGCGCACCGTCACCACGCACTGGAACGACGCCGTCGCGTTGGCGCAGTTGTGTCCGACGACGCAGGTCGAAGCGGATCGCTTGTATGTCGAGGACGGCACGCTCTACACCTCGGCCGGGGTCACGGCGGGGATTGATCTGTCGCTGTACCTGCTGGCGCGGGATCATGGCGCTGAAGTGGCGCTGAGCGTGGCCAAGCGTCTGGTGGTGTTCACCCAGCGTTCCGGTGGGCAATCGCAGTTCAGCCCGTTCCTCACACCGCACGCGGAGCCGACCTCGGCGGTGGCGCTGGTGCAGTTGTATGTGCTGGCCAATCTCACGGGCGATCTGACGATTGCCGATCTGGCCAATGCGGCGAACATGAGTGCGCGCAATTTCTCGCGGGTGTTTGCCCGGGAAGCCAAGGTCACCCCGGCGGAGTTTGTCGAACGGGCGCGAGTGGATGCGGCGCGGGTGATGCTGGAAAGCACGGCGGCACCGTTGAAGACTGTGGCGTATCAGTGCGGGTTTCGCGATGCGCAGCACATGCGCAGTGTGTTCAATCGCCGGCTGGGGGTTACGCCGCAGCAGTTTCGGCTGAATTTTGCGGTGATGGTTTGACCCTCACCCTCACCCCAGCCCTCTCCCAGAGGGAGAGGGGGCCGACCGCAGTGTCTGGCGTGATACATCGACCTGAAAGACCTTAGCGATTATGGATTCGGTAAAGCAGTGTCAGGTCGCTGTAAGCCTTGAGCATCCCCCAATCAGTCCCCTCTACCTCTGGGCGGTCCGACGTTTCGGGAGGGCTAGGGTGAGGGGCTTTTAAGGTGCCCGCATCGGCAACAGCTTCAACGTACTGCGCGTATTCGCCGTCACCTCTTCGGCATTGAAATGCGCCTGCACATAAATCCCGTCGACATACGCCTCAGCCTGATCGTCATAGTGGCTGTCGAACGGCACACCGCTCTGCCCGACCGGGTTGATCGTCAGGCCGTGTGCAGGATCGGCAAAATCCACCAAGCGCCGCGTCGACGGCCCATAAGTCACCGGCCAAGGCGCAGGCCCGATCTTCGCCGACAGGTTGTTCGGCACTTCATGACTGCCCGGCGCCGCAAACGGCCCGACATTGAAAATCCGCTCCAACGGCTTCTGCTGTCCCAACGGATGGCCGTGAGTCAGCGTGTGCGCAGTGCCCCATTTCCACTCGGCAGAGTTATCGCCGAGGGTCAGCTTCAGGTGCTGCATGCTCGCCTGCCACGCCGCGCGCACGACATCGGCGCGGGTCTCCTTGTTCGGCGTGTTGCGGTTATCCCACCACGGTGAATCGGCGTTCGCCGCCAGCTTCGGCAGCGCCGCATCGATCACTCGCGTCGCCAGCAGCGTGTCGAAAAAATCATTGCCCAACTCATCACGCATCGCCGCATCGGCCAGGTCGTAGAGGAACTGGTTGAACACCGTCGCACTGACCGAATCCAGCGGATAGTCGCCCGGCCACTGCGCCAGTTGCTCGACCAGTTTCAACTGCGCCGGATCGCTGACGACTTCACGCAATACTGGCAGCAACGGAGCGAGCAAGCGCGGGCCATAACCGGTCGCCGTGCCCAATTGCAGTTTCTGATTGGCCTCGTTGGTCCACTTCACGCTCTTGTCGCTGAGCTGGCGATTGAGTTGCTGCCCGCGATCGGCAAGGTTGTAGTAACCGGGAATCTCCATGCCGGTCGGCGACAGCGGCTGGAAGTTGGCCGAGACGATGTAGCCGCGTGCCGGGTTCTCTTCCTGCGGGTTGGCGCTGAACGGGTAGAACCCGTCCTTGTCCGCCTGATTGCTGCTGCCGTCGAGAATGAATTCCGGCCTCACCCCAGCGGGGCGCTTGGGCAGCAGCGCCGAGGCCCACCAGGCGATATCGCCCTTGGCGTTGGCGTAAACCAGGTTCAGCCCCGGTGCCTGCACTTTCGCGGCAGCGGTGCGGGCCTTGGCCAGGGTGTCGGCGCGGTTGAGCTGGTAGAAGCCTTCGAGGATCGGGTTCGGCGTTTCGAGGAAGGCCCACCACATGGCGATCGGCGTTTTGCCGGCAGCGGTGCCGAGGGCATCATTGACGATCGGGCCGTGGGACGATTGGCGCAGGGTGAGGGTGACCGGCGGCTGGCCCTTTACATTGATCTGCTGTTGGGTGACGACCATGTCGGTCCACTGGCCGCGATACCAGACCTGATTCGGGTTATCCGGATTGACCTTCTCGGCGATCAGGTCCAGATCGTCGTTCTGGAACATGGTCAGGCTCCAGCCGAAATCCAGGTTGTGTCCCAGAAACGCGAACGGCACCAGCGCCTGATGATGGCCGTACAGCTCGAAGCCCGGCGCCGACAAATGCGCCTCGTACCACACCGACGGCACCGAAAAGCGAATGTGCGGATCACCCGCCAGCAGTGGCTTGCCACTCTGGCTGCGGCTGCCGGCGATGACCCAGGCGTTGCTGCCTTCGAACTGCGGCAGGCCTTGGTCGATCAGCGCCTGTTCGCTGAGGCGGGCGAGGGCGTTGAGGTCTTTCCAGTCGCCGGCGGCGAGGACCGGCGCAGGTTTGGCGTGACCGTTGGCCAGCACACCGTTGGGTTGCCAGTCGAGATCGAAGACCTTGAGGTAATCAGCGCCGAGTTGATCGCGCACATAGGTCAGCAACGGCTCGGTGCGAAACGCCGCCGCAAAGCTGTAGGCCATATAGCCGGCGACGCTGATGCTGTCTTCTGCCGTGAACGGTCGTTTGGGGATGCCCAGCACGTCAAACTCGATCGGTGCGGCGTGGGTGTCCTGATATTGGTTAATGCCATCCAGATAGGCTTGCAGGCCCTTCCACGCCGGTGACTGTTTATCGAGACTGGCGACGTAACTGGCCGCGCGTTCGCGGATGCGCAGGCTGCGGAAGAGTTTGTCGGTGTCGAGCAGTTTCGGCCCGAGCACTTCGGCCAGTTCGCCACGGGCGAGGCGGCGCATGGCTTCCATCTGGAACAGGCGATCCTGGGCATGCACATAGCCGAGGGCGCGGTAGAGGTCGGTTTCGTTCTCGGCGCGCAGGTGTGGCACGCCCCGCTCGTCATAGCGCACGATCACCGAACCTTGCAGGTTGCGCAGTTCAACCTGGCCCTGGCGTGTGGGTTGTTTGCTGTAGACATACCAGCCGACGCCGGCAAGCAGAACAACGATGAGCAAGCCAAGTACGGTGAACACGCGCTTCATGGTGACTCCTTGTGCATGCGGGAATGCCGCCCGTCGGGCTGCAAACAATTAGCACAGACCTTCTGTGCCGTGCAGCGCTGTCCTTGAAAAGTCCGGAATGCCTTACGGCGTTTCCACCGGCCACGGGCAATAACAACCGACCGCCAGGGTGTGCGTGGCATTGACCGGGCGATCCTCCGTCAGGGCATTCAAAATCGGTTCGATAAAGCTGTTGCTGGAATTGCAGGTCAGGCCTTCACTGTACGGGCCGAAGTACGCCAGTTTGCCGCTGCGATCCCAGATCGCCACGGCCGGGCTGGCCGGAACCTGTTCGGAGCCGGGCAATATCGTGATGGTTTTCAGACTGCTGAGGGTCGCGGGCAACTGACCGTGACTGCCGGTTTTCTGCACGGCGAAGAACTCCACGCCTTTAGCGCCAAACCGCTCGACCATCTCGGTCAGGTGCTGTTGATTGCCGACGTTGCACGGGCAGGCCGGGTCCCAGAAATGTACCAGGCGAATCTTGCCGGGACCGGCGAGGTTGTCCGGCAGGCGCAGCGGATCACCGGAAAACACCGCCGTGTGTTCGCTGAACGCACGCAGATAACGCCCCTGAAACCAGTCATACGCCGCCCACAGCACCCCGGCGCAAATCAGCGCGAGCAGGCTGGCAAACAGTGCGGTGCGGTAGGGCGAACGCATGGTTTTCGTTCCAGAAGAGGTGGGCTAGCTTGCCATGCTTGCTCCGACAGATGAATATCGCAGGCCGATAAAGTCTGTTTACCGCTTTGGAATTCCCGCATGCCTGCCACTTTCGACCCCGATCAAATCCGCGCCAGCCTCAAGCCTTTGGCCGAGTGGCAGCCGTTGTCGGACGAGGGCAAGGCCTACCAGCGCTTCTACCAGACCGACTTTCCCCATCGTGATGTCTGGCGTGGCATGGGCCGTTTCGAGGTCGATGGCTATGAAGTGGTCAGCCATTGCTGGTGGCCGGAAAAGGTCAAGGCGACGCTGTTTCTGCTGCACGGTTACTACGATCACGTCGGGCTGTACCGGCATGTAATCGAGTGGGCGCTGGACCAGGATTTCGCCGTGATCGCCTGCGACTTGCCAGGTCATGGCTTGTCGAGCGGGCCGCGCGCGAGCATTCGCGATTTCTCTGAGTACCAGGATGTCCTGCAAGGGTTGTTCGCCGAGGCGCAGTCGATCGCGTTGCCGCAGCCGTGGCATTTGTTTGGGCAGAGCACCGGCGGGGCAATTGTCGTCGATCACTTGCTCAACCATGGCGAAAACAGCCCGGCGCAAGGCCAGGTGATTTTGATGGCGCCACTGGTGCGGCCTCGGGCGTGGGGTTGGTCGCAGCTGAGTTATTACCTGCTCAGGCCGTTTGTCAGAGGCGTCACGCGACGCTTCAGCGAAAATTCCAATGACCCGGATTTCCTGCCGTTTCTCCAGGCCGATCCGTTGCAGCCACGGCGCTTGCCGACCAAATGGGTGGGCGCGCTGTCACGCTGGATCATCCGCGTCGAGCACGCGAAAAAAAGTCCGCGACGGCCGCTGATCATTCAGGGGCAGGCGGATATGACGGTGGACTGGCAACACAATTTGCAGGTGATGAAGTGGAAGTTTGATCGACCGCAGATTCTGCTATTGGCCGAGGCGCGGCATCATCTGGCGAATGAAACGGCGGAGATGCGTGAGGAGTATTTCGAGTTCTTGAGCAAGCGGATCAGAGGCCGGAATCTTTAGCGCCTGTGAGGGCCTCTTCGCGAGCCGGCTCCGGGCGGCGTTCCGACGAAGGCGGCCGGTCAGGCGCTAAAGATCATTGCCCGACCGCAAGTCCTGCCCGAATCGCCGCCAGCGCCGCCTGGTAATACGCCTTGCCCTCAGCCGATTCAGCAAACGTCGCAAACTCTTCCAGTTCTTCATCCGATAAGTCGCGATAGACGTAGAGCAACGTGTTGTTGATGTCCGCGCCAATCTGATCCATCAAGCGCTGGCGCTGACCATTGAGCATGCCTTGCGCCTGACCACCACCGAGCAGCCCCGGGATCATCGAACTCAAGCTGTCCGCCGCCACACCAGCAATCGCCAGGCTGACTTCGGCGCCGGCTTCTCGCGCCGGCAAGGCTTGCGCGAGGTGACCGATGATCAGCAGGCGGCTGTCGCTGGCCTGCATCTTTGGCAGACCCTTGGCATTTTTCGCCAATTGATCGCGGCGGGTCGCGAGCAGTTCGGCAGCGACGATTTTCTTGCCCAGTGGTGATTGGAAGAAGGTCAGGGCCGGTTTAGGGTCGGCGAGTTTCTGCCGTAACTGCGCTTCGGCACGTTGATCCACGGCCTGCGGAGCAAAGCGCTGGTTGCTGTTGTTGACCAAGGCCTGGAACACCGCGGGCGGCAGGCTGTTCTGATAGCGCTGCTGTGCGGCCGTCAGGGCATCGTTGAAATGCGCACGTTGATCTGGCCAGCCGGCGACCTTGTACAACTGATCGTGGCCGTCCGCCCAGGCGGGCAAAACGCAGAACATCAACAGTGAAAAAAGCAAACGGCGCATAGGGACTCCTGTCAGCAGCGGACTATTCTCCGTGCGGTGCCGGTACTTGTCGAGAATTCGTAGCAAGCCGCCGCGTGGCTCTGTCGGATTTCTTGCCGCCGACATACTATGCGCGCCATGCAAATATCCTCTGAACACCCACTGCTGTTACGCATTGTCGATGACCTGGCCGAACACGGCTGGTCGCAGCAGAACATATTCCTGCCCGCCGGTTTGACCCGCGAGCTGGCGGCCGAGTGCCGCAAACGTGAGGCCGAGGGTGAACTGGCGCCGGCGGCGGTGGGGCGTGGGCCGTTTTCGGAGATCCGCGAGGGGATTCGTGGTGACCACATCCAGTGGATCGATCCGGGGCAGGCCGATGCCAGCGACCGTTATCTGAACCTGATGGAGAGCCTGCGCGAGGCGCTCAACCGAGGCCTGTTTCTTGGTCTTGAGGACTTTGAGTGCCACTTTGCCTTGTATCCGCCTGGCGCTTTTTATCGCAGGCATGTCGACCGTTTTCGCGACGATGACAAGCGCATGGTCTCGGTGGTGGTCTACCTCAATGACGCGTGGCTGCCGGAGGATGGCGGTCAGTTGCGCATGTACCTGAATGATGAGCGCGTGCACGACGTGCAGCCTACTGGCGGGTGTCTGGTGGTGTTTCTCTCTGGTGAGGTACCTCATGAAGTGCTGCCAGCGCACCGCGAGCGCTTGTCGCTGACCGGCTGGTTCCGCCGCCGTGGCAACGAGCCGTTCTGAGATGGAAAAGATTCTGGTCAGCCGCTGCCTGTTGGGCCATCGTGTGCGTTACGACGGTGGCGCGAGCGGGCCGTTTGATTTGCTCGAGCAGTGGATTGTTGAAGGGCGTGTGGTGCCGTTGTGTCCTGAGGTTGCGGGCGGTTTGCCGACGCCACGGGCGGCGGCGGAGATTCCGGGGGGGCAGGGTGGTGAAGTGCTGGATGGCATTGCCTCGGTCATGACCACCGAAGGCGAGGATGTCAGTGCGCAGTTTCTGGATGGCGCGTGGCAGGCGCTGGCGTTAGTTCAGAAGCATGGCATTCGGGTGGCGGTGCTCAAGGCCAATAGTCCTTCTTGCGGGAATTTGCTGACTTACGACGGGACGTTCAGTGGCGTGAAGGTCAGTGGCGAAGGCGTGACGGCAGCATTGCTCAAGCGTCATGGTGTGCAGGTCTTCAGTGAAGTTGAACTGCCGCTAGCGGCGGTGGCTCTGGCTGCTTTGGATTGATCCTGAATCGTTGCCCTCACCCCAGCCCTCTCCCCGAGGGAGAGGGGGCCGACCGAAGTGTCTGGCGTTATTCATCGACCTGGAAGACCTTATCGACTATGGATTCGACACAGCCATGACTGATCGATTATGGCTTCGACAAAGCCATGACCAGTCGATTTCGGATTCGGTATAGCAATCCCAGGTCGGCGTACCTCTAAAGCATCCCCCAATCAGTCCCCTCTCTTTCTGGGAGAGGGCCAGGGTGAGGGGCTTTTAAGGTTTCAACCACTTCTCAGTCAGCGCCGCCAAACGTCCATCCGCCTTGATCCGCTGCATCGCACTCGCAAGACTGGCCTGAAACGCCGGATTACCCTTCTGGAACGGAATCGCCAAATCCACCGGCGCTGCCGCTATCGGCTTCTCTTCCGTCAACGCCTGCACCAGCACCATCGGCCGTGGCTGCTCATCCTTCTTCGCCAGCAACTGTGAATCGACGTTGCCGTAAGGCTCGCTGAAGTCGAAACGATCCTTGAGTTCGGGTGTCAGTGCTATGTGGTTGAGCGCAACGTCGTACTTGCCGCTTTCAACACCCTGGAGCAGGTCAGCCTCGTCGGTGACGATGAAATCGGCGCGTACATCCAACTCCCGGGCCAGCAGTTGCCCAAGCTCGACCTCGAACCCCGTGAGTGTGTCGCCTTCCTTGAAATTGAAGGGCGGTGTATTAGCCTCAAGGGCTATGCGCAGCTCGCCACGGTCGTTGACGTCATCAATCAGTTCGGCATGAGCCAAAGGGCTCAGAAGGGGTAGCAGGCAGATCAGGCCAGGCAGAAAGCGCATGGTCACTCCTTTGAAATCATTATCGCGACGCTCTGAGTGAGGCTCGCTTTGCTATGGTTGTCGAGTGCCTTCGACAACGAATGGTCATGAAGTTGTCATGACCCTGCGGATTTTACGGAAAAACTGGAGAAGAAAATGAAAAGCTTTATGTCACGTGCAGCGCTGGCGGGTGTGCTGATGGGTGTTTCGGTGCTGGCCAGTGCGGCTACTCCGGCCCCGAAGGGCGCCGAAGTGTTCATCGTTTCTCCCGAAGACGGGGCCACGGTTTCGCAGACCTTCACCGTCAAATTCGGTACCAAGGGCATCGCACTGGCGCCGGCCGGTGACGTCACCAAGAACACCGGTCACCATCACCTGCTGATCGATGCCAAGGAAATTGTTCCTGCCGGTTCGGTCGTCCCTACCGATGCCAACCATATGCACTTCGGCAAGGCGCAGACCCAGGCTGACATCAAGCTCGCCCCGGGCAAACACACCTTGCAGTTGGAACTTGGCGACAGCGGCCACATGGCATTCGATCCGCCAATCGTCTCGAAGAAAATCACCGTCAACGTCGAATAACGTTTCGGCGTGCATGAAAAAGGGAGCCCGAAGGCTCCCTTTTTTGTCGCTCAACGCTTGATCAGAACAACACGCGGCTACGGATAGTGCCGTTGATGTGCTGCAGCTTCTCTTGCGCCAGATCCGAGTACTCGGCGTCGACGTCGATCACCACGTAGCCAACCTTCTCGTTGGTCTGCAGGAACTGACCGGAAATGTTGATGCCGTTTTCGGCGAAGACCTTGTTGATCTCGCTCATCACACCCGGGATGTTCTCGTGGATGTGCAGCAGGCGGTGCTTGCCAGGGTGAGCCGGCAGGGCCACTTCCGGGAAGTTCACCGACGAAACGGAGGTACCGTTGTCGCTGTACTTGACCAGTTTCTCTGCCACTTCCAGACCAATGTTGGCTTGCGCTTCGGCGGTCGAACCACCGATGTGCGGGGTCAGGATCACGTTGTCGAGGCCACGCAGCGGGCTTTCGAACTCTTCGTCGTTGGAGCGTGGCTCCACCGGGAACACGTCGATGGCCGCGCCGATCAGGTGCTTGTCCTTGATCGCGTCCGCCAGGGCGTCCAGTTCGACCACGGTGCCGCGCGCCGCGTTGATCAGGATGCCGCCCTTCTTGATGGCGCGGATTTCCTTCTCGCCGATCATCCACTGGGTCGCAGCGGTTTCCGGAACGTGCAGGGTGACGATGTCGGACATGCCCAGCAGCTCGGTCAGGCTACCGATCTGAGTCGCGTTGCCCAGCGGCAGCTTGGTCACGGTGTCGTAGAAATACACCTGCATGCCCAGACCTTCAGCCAGAACCGACAGCTGCGTACCGATCGAGCCGTAGCCGACGATGCCGAGTTTCTTGCCACGGATCTCGAAGGAGTTGGCTGCGGACTTGATCCAGCCGCCACGGTGGCAGGAAGCGTTTTTCTCAGGGATGCCGCGCAGCAGCAGGATCGCTTCGGCCAGCACCAGCTCGGCAACGGAGCGGGTGTTGGAGTATGGCGCGTTGAACACGGCGATACCGCGCTCGCGGGCAGCACTCAGGTCAACCTGGTTGGTGCCGATGCAGAAACAGCCGACCGCTACCAGCTTCTTCGCGTGATCGAAGATCTCTTCGGTCAGTTGGGTGCGCGAACGAATGCCGATGAAGTGAGCGTCAGCGATCTTTTCCTTGAGCTGGGCTTCCGGCAAGGAACCTGTCAGGTATTCGATGCTGGTGTAGCCCGCCGCCTTGAGGACGTCGACAGCCGATTGGTGGACGCCTTCGAGAAGAAGGAACTTGATCTTGCTCTTATCGAGAGAAGTCTTGCTCATCTGCGTAAACCTGTATCCCGGAGAAAAATGGCAGGGAGGGGAGCAGCCTGGAGCTGACCCAAACGGCAGGAAAGCCGTTACCGCAGAACTGGCCTTGGGCACTGGCCTGCGGGGTCGGTATGCTAGCATAGCCTCCCCGCTAAACACTCATTCCTGCGACGTGAAGCGTTCTCAGGATGACCATGAATTGTTCGAGAGTTCTGTCGATGACCAATCCTGCCCTGATTGATGAACTGAAGACCCTGGTCGAGCCTGGCAAGGTCCTGACCGACGCCGACTCCCTGAATGCGTACGGCAAGGATTGGACCAAGCACTTCGCCCCGGCGCCAAGCGCCATCGTGTTTCCCAAGACCATCGAGCAAGTGCAGGCCGTGGTGCGTTGGGCCAACACCCACAAGATTGCGCTGGTGCCGTCGGGCGGGCGCACCGGGCTTTCCGCCGCTGCGGTGGCGGCCAACGGCGAAGTGGTCGTCTCCTTCGACTACATGAATCAGATTCTCGACGTGAACCTCACCGATCGCACTGCCGTGTGTCAGCCGGGCGTGGTCACCGAGCATTTGCAGAACGTTGCCGAAGAAAAAGGCTTGTACTACCCGGTCGACTTCGCCTCGGCAGGTTCCAGTCAGATTGGCGGCAATATCGGCACCAATGCCGGCGGAATCAAGGTGATTCGCTACGGCATGACACGCAACTGGGTGGCCGGCATGAAAGTCGTCACCGGCAAGGGCGATGTGCTGGAACTGAACAAAGACCTGATCAAGAACGCCACCGGTTACGACCTGCGTCAGCTGTTCATCGGCGCTGAAGGCACCCTCGGTTTCGTCGTCGAAGCGACCATGCGTCTGGATCGTGCGCCGAAAAACCTCACCGCGATGGTCCTCGGCACCGCCGATTTCGACTCGATCATGCCGGTGCTACACGCTTTCCAGGGCAAGCTCGACCTGACCGCGTTCGAATTCTTCTCCGACAAGGCCCTGGCCAAAGTCATGGGCCGTGGCGACGTGCCGGCGCCGTTCGAGACCGACTGCCCGTTCTATGCATTGCTGGAATTCGAAGCTACCACCGAAGAAGTGGCCAACAGCGCACTGGAAACCTTCGAACACTGCGTCGAACAGGGCTGGGTGCTGGACGGTGTGATGAGCCAGAGTGAAACCCAGCTGCAGAATCTGTGGAAGCTGCGCGAGTACATCTCCGAAACCATCTCGCACTGGACGCCGTACAAGAACGACATCTCGGTCACCGTGTCGAAAGTGCCAGCGTTCCTGAAGGAAATCGACGCGATCGTCGGCGAACACTATCCGGACTTCGAAATCGTCTGGTTCGGCCACATCGGCGACGGCAACCTGCACTTGAACATTCTCAAGCCGGATAACCTGAGCAAGGACGAGTTCTTCGCCAAATGCGCGACCGTCAACAAGTGGGTGTTCGAAACCGTCGAGAAGTACAACGGTTCGATCTCCGCCGAGCACGGCGTGGGCATGACAAAGCGCGATTACTTGACCTACAGCCGCTCTCCGGTCGAGATCGAGTACATGAAAGCGGTGAAAGCGGTGTTCGACCCGAACGGCATCATGAACCCGGGCAAGATCTTCGCGGTTTGATTGGCAATCCCTTGAATCAATGAAGGCAGGAGTCGGTAAATGAGCTATCAGCACCAGTACGTCGACGGTACGCGCATTCACTTCCCGATCGGGAAAGTCGTGTGCATTGGCCGCAATTACGCCGAACACGCCAAGGAACTGGACAATCCGGTGCCTACCGAGCCGTTGCTGTTCATCAAGCCGGGCAGTTGTGTGGTGCCGCTGGAAGGCGGTTTCAGCATTCCGACCGAACGCGGTTCGGTGCACTACGAAGCGGAAATCGCCGTGTTGATCGGCAAACCGTTGTCGACCAAACCGAGCCGTGAAGAAGTGCTCGATGCCATTTCCGGTTTCGCCCCGGCGCTCGATCTGACCCTGCGCGACAAACAGGCCGAGCTGAAAGCCAAGGGTTTGCCGTGGGAAATCGCCAAATCGTTCGACGGTGCGGCGGTGATCGCCCCGTTCGTGGTCGGCAGCACCTTTGCTGACCTGACCGACATCGGCATTCGCCTGACCATCAACGGCGAAGTGCGTCAGGACGGCAACAGCAGCGCGATGCTCAACCCGATCGTGCCGATGATCCAGCACATGGCCGGCTGCTTCTCGCTGCAGGCCGGTGACGTGATCCTCACCGGCACGCCAGTGGGCGTCGGCCCGCTGAACGTTGGCGATGACATCGTCCTCGAACTGGTCGGCGCGAGCAGCTTCAACAGCAGCGTGCGCTGATTTAACGCGGTCCCCTTGTAGGAGTGAGCCTGCTCGCGATAGCGGTCTGTCAGTCAGCGATTGTTTCGACTGACCTGACGCCATCGCGAGCAGGCTCACTCCTACAGGGTTTTGTGATCTCTCCCACAATGGCGCAGGGCAATCCCGCCATTTGCCGTTTTTTTCACATCCTGTACGGATAATTCCTCTCATTCTGGCGTCTGAGCCGGCCTCTTTGTGCTATTACCCATAGCCTGAATTTTCGGAACGCGTCCCTCGATGTCATCTCAAACTCAGCTCAAACCCACCCGCCGTTCACGTTTTGCCTTGCGTTGGTATGTCTGGCTGTTGCTGGTGATTGCCGCCGCTTATGCCGTGGCGTTTGCCATGCATTGGGATGATCGCGGTGTGCTCTGGCTGCAAGAGCGTTTCGAAAGCCAGGCCGGGCAGAAGGAAAGTATCTGGCTGCCGGACTATCGGGTGGTCATCGATGCCAAACCGCTAAAAGGGATGGAGAAGGACGAGGCTTCGGATCTGGCGTACAACCCGCAGACCAAAACGCTGTTTTCGGTGATGGGTAAAAACCCGTTTCTCGCCGAACTGACCTTGCAAGGTGATGTGCTGCGCAAGATGCCGCTGGTGGGCTGGAGCAATCCGGAAGGCCTGACGATGATGGAAAACGGCCTGATGGCCATCGTCGATGAGCGTCAGCACATG
Source organism: Pseudomonas sp. Irchel s3h9 (assembly GCF_900187475.1). Taxonomy (NCBI): domain Bacteria; kingdom Pseudomonadati; phylum Pseudomonadota; class Gammaproteobacteria; order Pseudomonadales; family Pseudomonadaceae; genus Pseudomonas; species Pseudomonas sp. Irchel s3h9. The sequence goes on from NZ_FYDH01000009.1 coordinate 181,445, forward strand.
CTGTCGATCGTCAAGGTCGACGCCGATACCCGCGAATTGAACATCGCAGATTTCCCGAAATACGATCTAGGTCCGTCGAAAGACCAGAACAAAGCCTTCGAAGCCATCACTTGGGACGCTCGCAATCAGCAGCTGTTGCTGGGCGAGGAGCGGCCACCAGCGCTGTTCACCTGGAAAAGCGATGGCAGCCAGACCCTCAAGGGCGACAAGCAAAAACTCGTCAGTGATGAACTGGATATTCGCAACCTCTCGGCTTTGGCGATTGACCCGCGCACTCAACACACACTCGTGCTGTCCGCCGACTCGCATCTGCTGCTGGAGCTGGACGAGAAGGGCGAGCAGGTCAGCTTCATGACCCTGCTTGGCGGCTTCAACGGTCTGAAAAACACCATCCCGCGCGCCGAAGGCGTGACCATGGACGAGGCGGGCACGTTGTATATGGTCAGCGAGCCCAACCTGTTCTATCGCTTCGAGAAACAGAAATAGCAGCCTTTACAGATTCCAATGTAGGAGCTGCCGAAGGCTGCGATCTCTTGATCTTATGAACAGCAAGATCAAAAGATCGCAGCCTGCGGCAGCTCCTACACGGGTTGGCTTGTGGTTTGAGGCAAGTGGCCATTAAGCTTCAGTTCAGACGGGCGTGATATTTCATCCGCCTGTTTTGATCCCGAGCTCATCCGAATGCGTCGACTTGCCCGTCCCAAACCCCTGATTATCATCCTGTCGGTGATTGCCCTGATCGCATTGCTCGCGATCGGCCAATACATGCGGCTGTTCGAGCGCGCCTGGTTCAACTTGCACACTCTGTGGCAACCGCAGAGTAGCGAGTCGATTGGGCTGGATCAGTATCGCGTCGAGATTGAGGCGCGGGTGATTGACGGGCTGGACGACGATGTTTCGGCGCTGACCTTCGATCCAGTGCGCAAAAGCCTGTTCACTGTGACCAACAAGAATTCCGAGCTGGTCGAACTGTCGCTTGAAGGCAAGATCCTGCGGCGCATTGCCCTGATTGGTTTTGGCGATCCCGAAGCCGTCGAGTACATCAGCGCCGACACCTACGTGATCACTGATGAGCGTCAGCAGCGGCTGATCAAGATTCACTTGGAGGCAGGCACCACATTCCTCGACGCGGCGGACGCCGAGCAGATGACCCTCGGTGTGCATATGGCCAGCAACAAAGGTTTTGAAGGCCTGGCGTATGACTCGGTGGGCAAGCGCCTGTTTGTCGCGAAAGAGCGCAATCCGATGCTGATCTACGAAGTGCACGGCTTTCCGCACTTCAATCCGGAGAAGTCCTACGCGGTGCATGTGATCAACGATCCCAAGCGTGACGCCGGGATGTTTGTGCGCGATCTGTCGAGTTTGCAGTACGACGAGCGCAGCGGGCATTTGCTGGCACTGTCGGATGAGTCGCGGCTGATTCTGGAGCTCGATGTCGGCGGGCGCCCGTTGAGTACGATGTCCATCAGTGGCGGCCGGCAGGGTTTGAGGAAAACCGTGCCGCAGGCCGAAGGCATTGCGATGGATGATGACGGGACGTTGTATCTGGTGAGCGAGCCGAACCTGTTTTACGTCTTCAAAAAGCCAACCCCGAACTAACCAACACCACAAAACACTGTGGGAGCGAGCCTGCTCGCGAAGGCGTCGTGTCAGCCAATGAAAATGTTGGCTGAACTGGCGCTTTCGCGAGCAGGCTCGCTCCCACAGGTTTATTCGTCTGCCCATTAATTGCGGGCAGTCTGGGATTACTCAGCCTTCAGGGTTTTCACGCCTTCGCTAGTACCCAGCAGCAACAGGTCCGCCGGACGCGCCGCGAACAAGCCGTTGGTGACCACACCGACAATCGCATTGATCTGCGCTTCCAGCTCCACCGGGTTGGTGATCTGCAGGTTGAACACATCCAGAATGATGTTGCCGTTATCGGTCAAAACGCCTTCGCGGTACACCGGGTCGCCGCCCAGTTTCACCAATTGGCGCGCGACGTGGCTGCGGGCCATCGGGATCACTTCGACCGGCAGCGGGAACTCGCCCAGCACCGGCACCAGTTTGCTGGCGTCGGCGATGCAGATGAAGGTCTTGGCCACGGCTGCAACGATCTTCTCGCGGGTCAGCGCTGCGCCGCCGCCCTTGATCAGGTTCAGGTGCGCGTCGCTTTCATCGGCGCCGTCGACGTAGAACTCCAGGTCGCTGACGGTGTTCAGCTCATACACCGGAATCCCGTGACCCTTGAGGCGCGCGGCAGTGGCTTCGGAACTGGCCACCGCGCCATCGAAGGCGCCCTTGTGCTGGGCCAGGGCGTCGATGAAGCAGTTGGCGGTGGAGCCGGTGCCGACCCCGACGATGCTCTTGTCGTCGAGTTTCGGAAGGATGAAGTCGACGGCGGCCTGAGCCACTGCCTGTTTGAGTTGATCCTGGGTCATGCGGGCTCCGGAAGCGGGCAAGGTGAGAACGGAAAGGCCGGCATTATAGCCGCAAGCGAGGCTAAAACCTCTGGATTCGTGTGGTCGTCCGGCTGAAAGCCGGGTTAGACTCGTTGGTCCCGCCCAATCGCCAGTGATGCTTTCCGATGCTCGAACAGTACGTCAAAAAGATCCTCACCTCGCGCGTTTATGACGTTGCCGTAGAAACCCCGTTGCAGAACGCTCGCCAGCTCTCCGAGCGGCTGGGCAATGACATCTGGCTCAAGCGCGAAGACTTGCAGCCAGTGTTCTCGTTCAAGATTCGCGGCGCCTACAACAAACTCACCCAACTGACTGACGAAGAGCGTGCCCGTGGCGTGGTCACTGCGTCGGCGGGCAACCATGCGCAAGGTCTGGCCCTGGCGGCGAAAGTGCTGGGCGTCAAAGCCACCATCGTCATGCCCAAGACCACCCCCGAGATCAAAGTCGAAGGCGTGCGCTCGCGTGGCGGCAAAGTAGTGCTGCACGGTGACTCGTTCCCGGAAGCTCTGGCGTACTCGCTGAAACTGGTCGATGAAAAAGGCTACGTCTACATCCACCCGTACGATGATCCGCACACCATTGCCGGGCAGGGCACCGTGGCGATGGAAATTCTGCGCCAGCACCCGCAGCCACTGGACGCGATTTTCGTTCCGGTCGGCGGCGGCGGCCTGATCGCCGGCATCGCTGCCTACGTGAAATACCTGCGCCCGGACATCAAAGTCATCGGTGTCGAGCCGGACGACTCCAACTGCCTGCAAGCGGCGATGGCCGCCGGTGAGCGTGTGGTGCTGCCGACCGTGGGCATCTTCGCCGACGGCGTGGCGGTGGCGCAGATCGGCCAGCACACCTTCGACATCTGCAAAGACTACGTCGATGAAGTGATCACCGTCAGCACTGATGAGATCTGTGCGGCTATCAAGGATATCTACGACGATACCCGCTCGATCACCGAACCTGCCGGCGCATTGGGCGTGGCCGGGATCAAGAAATACGTCGAGTTGCGTGGCGTCAGCGGCCAGACCTTCGTGGCCATCGACTCCGGCGCCAACGTCAACTTCGATCGCTTGCGCCACGTCGCCGAACGCGCCGAGCTGGGTGAAGGCCGCGAAGCGATAATCGCCGTGACCATCCCCGAGAAGGCCGGCAGCTTCAAGGCGTTCTGCGAAGCGATCGGCAAGCGCCAGATCACCGAATTCAACTACCGCTACAACACCGGCAGCGAAGCGCACATTTTCGTTGGCGTGCAGACCCATCCGGAAAACGACCCGCGCAGTGCATTGCTGGCGAGCCTGACCGAACAGGGTTTCCCGGTACTCGACCTGACCGACAACGAACTGGCCAAGCTGCACATCCGCCACATGGTCGGCGGCCACGCGGCGCACGTGATTGATGAAGTGGTGTTCCGCTTCGAGTTCCCGGAGCGTCCGGGCGCGCTGTTCAATTTCCTCAATAAGCTCGGTGGGCGCTGGAACATCTCGATGTTCCACTACCGCAACCACGGCGCTGCCGATGGTCGCGTGGTCGCCGGTCTGCAAGTACCGCACGACGAGCGTCATCTGGTGCCGGCGGCGCTTGAGGAAATCGGTTACCCGTACTGGGATGAAAGCGAAAACCCGGCCTATCAGCTGTTTCTTGGCTGAGCGGCTACGCTGATGGGCATGGCCCAAGGAAGAGAAATACATGGAAACCCTGACCACCCTGAAAGTCCTTCACGTCGCGGCGACCGTGGTCATACTCGCGAGCGGGCTGGGGCTTGCCGCCCTGACCTGGCGTAATCGCAGCGAAGGGCCGGCCAGCACGATGCAGCGTCCCTGGCTGTTTATCTGGTGTTTGATGCTGATCGGTATGCTCAGCATGCCTTTCACCGGCTGGTGGCTGGTGCACCTGATTGGCTGGCCATTGGGGCAGTTGTGGATTTTGGGGTCCAGCGTGATTTATGCCGTGGCCACGTTCAGTGCGGTCTGGCTGCTGGTGCGGCTTAATCGGCTGTGGACAACGGGGGTTGGCAACTGGAAATTCAATCTGGCCCTGGCGATTGTCAGCGGCGTCGGGTTTCTCGCCATTGCGGGGTTGATGGGGGCTAAGCCTGTTTAAGGCTTGAGACCGCGTAGACCCAATCGCGAGCAGGCTCACTCCTACATGGGGATGCGTTCCCCTGTAGGAGTGAGCCTGCTCGCGATAGCGATTTCAGTCGCGCAGAGTAATGACCGGCCAGCCACGCTTCTCTGCTTCGGCCCGCAGATTCGGATCCGGATCGACAGCCACCGGATTCGCCACCTGCTCCAGCAACGGCAAATCATTCATCGAATCGCTATAGAAATAGCTGCCTTCCAGCGAATACCCGGTCTCTTCCAGCCAACGATTCAGCCGCGTCACCTTGCCCTCGCGAAAGCACGGAATGTCGGTGCTGCGCCCGCTATAACGGCCATCAACCATTTCACACTCGGTTGCGATCAGGGTTTCAACGCCCAGGCGCACAGCAATCGGCGCGGTGACGAAGCGGTTGGTCGCGGTGATGATCACCAGTTTGTCGCCGGCGTCCCGGTGTTTTTTCAGCAGTTCCAGCGCCTTCGGCAATACGATCGGCTCAATGCAGTCGCGCATGTAATCGTTGTGCCATTGCTCAAGCACGGCCATTTCGGTGCGGCCGAGGATCTCCAGGCAGAAGTTCAGGTACGCGGCGTTATCCAGTTTGCCGGCCAGGTAATCCTGATAAAACTCGTCGTTGCGAGCCTTGTACGCAATCGGGTCGAGGAAGCCGCGTTCACACAGATAGTCGCCCCAGGCGTGATCGCTGTCGCCGCCCAGAAGGGTGTTGTCCAAATCGAATAGAGCCAGGCGCATTGCAGTTACCCGCTGAAAAGTCAGTAAAAAGGCGACAAGAATACGGTCTTTTCACAAGAGTGCACATAAGGTAGGAAGCCTCGTTGCCGCCTTATCAACCTTTGTGGAACAATGCGGCGACATGCGTTTGCGAGGTTGTTGCCGTGATCGACCCCGATGGTTTCCGCCCCAATGTCGGGATCATTCTGACGAATGACGCCGGCCAGGTGCTATGGGCTCGCCGTATCAATCAAGATGCCTGGCAGTTTCCGCAAGGGGGAATCAACCCTGAAGAGACGCCGGAAGACGCCTTGTACCGCGAGCTGAACGAAGAAGTTGGCCTGGAACGTGAAGATGTTGAAATACTGGCCTGTACCCGGGGCTGGTTGCGCTATCGTTTGCCGCAACGTCTGGTGCGTACGCACAGCCAACCGCTGTGCATCGGCCAGAAACAGAAATGGTTTCTCCTGCGCCTGATCTCCAACGAGCAGCGGGTGCGGATGGATTTGACCGGTAAACCGGAGTTCGATGGCTGGCGCTGGGTCAGCTATTGGTATCCGTTGGGCCAGGTGGTGACATTCAAGCGCGAGGTGTATCGCCGCGCCCTCAAAGAGCTTGCCCCGCGCCTTTTAGCGCGCGACTGACGACGGAGTTCGACCCCGAGCCATGCTCAATACGCTGCGCAAGATCGTCCAGGAAGTTAACTCCGCCAAGGATCTCAAGGCGGCGTTGGGGATTATTGTGTTGCGCGTCAAAGAGGCCATGGGCAGCCAGGTCTGCTCGGTCTACCTGCTTGATCCCGAGACCAACCGCTTCGTCCTGATGGCCACCGAGGGCTTGAACAAGCGCTCGATCGGCAAGGTCAGCATGGCACCCAACGAAGGTCTGGTCGGTCTGGTCGGCACGCGTGAAGAACCCCTGAACCTCGAAAACGCTGCGGATCACCCGCGCTACCGTTACTTCGCCGAAACCGGTGAAGAACGTTACGCCTCGTTCCTCGGTGCACCGATCATTCACCACCGCCGCGTCGTCGGCGTGTTGGTTATCCAACAAAAAGAACGCCGCCAGTTCGACGAAGGTGAAGAAGCCTTCCTCGTGACCATGAGCGCACAGCTTGCAGGCGTTATCGCCCACGCCGAAGCCACCGGTTCGATCCGTGGTCTGGGCCGTCAGGGCAAAGGCATTCAGGAAGCCAAGTTCGTCGGCGTGCCGGGTTCGCCGGGGGCCGCCGTCGGTACTGCGGTGGTCATGCTGCCGCCGGCCGATCTCGACGTGGTGCCGGACAAGACCATCACCGACATCAATGCCGAACTGGCGCTGTTCAAGACCGCCATCGAAGGCGTGCGCGCCGACATGCGCGCGTTGTCCGCCAAACTCGCGACCCAACTGCGTCCGGAAGAGCGCGCACTGTTCGACGTCTACCTGATGATGCTCGACGATGCCTCGCTGGGCAGCGAAATCACCACCGTGATCAAGACTGGCCAGTGGGCGCAGGGCGCGCTGCGTCAGGTGGTCACTGAGCACGTCAACCGTTTCGAACTGATGGACGACGCCTACCTGCGTGAGCGTGCGTCGGACGTCAAAGACCTCGGTCGCCGCCTGCTCGCCTACTTGCAGGAAGAGCGCCAGCAGAACCTGGTCTATCCGGAAAAAACCATTCTGGTCAGCGAAGAGCTGACGCCGGCGATGCTCGGCGAGGTGCCGGAAGGCACGCTGGTCGGTCTGGTTTCGGTACTCGGCTCGGGTAACTCGCACGTCGCGATTCTCGCCCGGGCCATGGGCATTCCGACGGTGATGGGTCTGGTCGACCTGCCGTACGCCAAGGTCGACGGCATCGAAATGATCGTCGATGGCACACGCGGCGAGGTCTACACCAACCCGAGCGAAGTGCTGCGCAAGCAGTTCGCCGAAGTCGTCGAAGAAGAGAAACAACTGGCGCTGGGCCTCGACACCCTGCGCGACCTACCGTGCGTGACCCTCGATGGCCACCGCATGCCGCTGTGGGTCAACACCGGCCTGCTGGCCGATGTGGCGCGGGCGCAGAAGCGTGGCGCCGAAGGTGTCGGCCTGTACCGCACCGAAGTGCCGTTCATGATCAACCAGCGCTTCCCGAGCGAGAAGGAACAACTGGCGATCTACCGCGAGCAACTCGCCGCGTTCCACCCGCAACCGGTGACCATGCGCAGCCTCGACATCGGCGGTGACAAGTCGCTGTCGTACTTCCCGATCAAGGAAGACAACCCGTTCCTCGGCTGGCGCGGCATTCGTGTGACTCTCGACCACCCTGAAATCTTCCTGGTGCAGACCCGCGCGATGCTCAAGGCCAGCGAAGGCCTGAACAACCTGCGGATTCTGCTGCCGATGATCTCCGGCACCCACGAACTCGAAGAAGCCCTGCACCTGATCCACCGGGCCTGGGGTGAAGTGCGCGACGAAGGCACCGACGTGCCGATGCCGCCGATCGGCGTGATGATCGAGATCCCGGCAGCGGTGTACCAGACCAAGGAGCTGGCGCGGATGGTCGACTTCCTGTCCGTCGGTTCCAACGACTTGACCCAGTATTTGCTGGCGGTCGACCGTAACAACCCGCGTGTGGCCGATCTCTACGACTACCTGCATCCGGCGGTGCTGCAAGCCCTGCAAACCGTGGTACGCGATGCCCATGCCGAAGGTAAACCGGTGAGTATCTGCGGCGAAATGGCCGGTGATCCGGCGGCGGCAGTGCTGTTGATGGCGATGGGTTTTGACAGTTTGTCGATGAACGCCACCAACTTGCCGAAGGTGAAGTGGATGCTGCGTCAGGTCAATCTGAGCAAGGCTCAGGAATTGCTGGCGGAGCTGATGACCATCGACAATCCGCAAGTTATCCACAGCTCGCTGCAATTGGCGCTGAAGAACCTTGGGTTGTCGAAGATGCATCCGCCGGCGGTGGTCAAGGCCCTCTGAAGATCAAAAGCCCCTCACCCTAACCCTCTCCCGGGGGGAGAGGGGACTGATTGGGGGATGCTGCAGAACTCCGCCGACCTGAAAGTGCTTTGCTGGATCCATAATCGATTCAAACCGACTTGAGGTGTTGTGCTGAATCCATAATCGAACCGCACCGGGCTGGAAGTGCTGTGTTGAATCCATAATCGATTCACACCGACTTGAAAGTGCGTGTTGAATCCATAATCAACTCGGTCTTTCAGGTCGATGCATGGCTCAAGACACCTCGGTCGGCCCCCTCTCCCTTTGGGAGAGGGCTGGGGTGAGGGTTGGCTTTTAAGCTGTTATTTCCACTTCACCCAAATGCCCGCCATACGGCCCAAAACTCCGCTCCACCATCCGCCGCGCCCCATCCGCCTGCACAATCAACGCCGTACTCGCCCGCGTCCCGTAACTCTGGCTGGCGATAAACACGCTCGATAACAATGACTCCGTCGCCAGACCCACCCCAGTATCCGGCAACTCGGCAAACGGCGCGGTCTGCGCATCGCCCAGCAGCTCCATCAAGCGCTCAGGCTGCGGATCATCCAGCACTGCACTCAACGCAGCCTTGGCCTTGAGCAACTTCGGCCACGGCGTATCCAGCCCGGCATTCGACAGTCCGTAAACACCTGGCTCCAGCATTACTGGTTCCGACATCCGCGCATTGAAGTGCCACAGCTCATGGCTGTTGCCGAGCAGCAGATTAAACCCGGCATATTCCGGCGCACGTCCGACCACATCGCTCAAATAATCATCAATCGACGCATCGTCGGTGAGAAATCGCGCCACCAACTCACCCCGTGACTTGCGCGCTGGCGGTTGATGCGGATCGCGGATATTGGTCAGCGCGGCAAAGCGTCCGTTGGCGCCAATCCCCAGCCAACTCCCGCCGGCCTCAAGATCACGTCCGGCATGCACATGCGGCGCTTCTGGCCATGGCGCCAGTGGCAGGCTTGGCCGGGCGTAGAACTCGTCACGGTTGGCCGCGACGATCAGCGGCTGGGCATGGCCCGGGCGCCAGGCGAAAACAATCAGGCACATAAGGTGGTCCTTGTGTGTGTTTTGCTCACTCTACGCATCCGGCGTCCGTGCATCCATCGCCAGTGGAGCCAAAGGGTGTGCATCCGTTACCATGCCGCTCCGGTTTTGCGGATGCGGTCTGGGGAGACGGTCATGGAATTTCTGCTCTATCTGGCGCTGGGCGCCTGTGCGGGCGTGCTGGCCGGGCTGTTCGGGGTTGGCGGCGGGATCATCATCGTGCCGGTGCTGGTGTTCAGTTTCACCTTGCAGGGCTTTGATCAGTCGATCCTCACCCATCTGGCGGTCGGGACGTCGCTGGCGACGATCATCTTCACCTCGGTCAACGCCGTGCGTGAGCATCACCGTCGAGGCGCAGTGCGCTGGCCGATCTTCATGTGGATGGCCGTCGGCATTCTGCTCGGTGCAGGTTTCGGCGCGCTGACTGCGGAAGCGATTTCCGGGCCGCACCTGCAAAAGATCATCGGCGTGTTTGCCTTGATCATCTCGGTGCAACTGGCGCTGGACATTAAACCCAAGGCCAGCCGAACGGTGCCGGGTAAACTCGGTCTGACCGTGGCCGGCAGTGTGATCGGTTGGGCCTCGGCGATTTTTGGCGTGGGCGGCGGTTCGCTGACCGTGCCGTTCCTGACCTGGCGCAGCGTGCCGATGCAGCAAGCCGTGGCAACCTCATCGGCCTGCGGTCTGCCGATCGCCCTTGTCAGTGCATTAAGTTTCATGATTCTGGGGTGGCACGATCCGTTGTTGCCACCGCATAGTCTCGGTTTTGTTTATTTACCGGCGCTGCTGGGCATCGCCCTGACCAGCATGGTCTTCGCCCGCATCGGCGCGCGTTTGGCGCACAGATTGTCGCCGCGCTTGCTGAAACGGCTGTTCGCCGCTTTGCTGTTCAGCGTGGGTCTGAGCTTCCTGCTTTAACCGCGTCGCAATCCTGGCTTAATCCTGAGGTGGCAGCGTCGCCCGGGAATTTTGGTTTCAACTCTAACGAGGAGTCGCAATGCTGCCTTACCCGCAGATCGACCCGGTGGCCCTGGCCATCGGTCCGCTGAAAATCCACTGGTACGGTCTGATGTACCTGATCGGCATCGGCGGTGCGTGGCTGCTGGCGTCGCGCCGGCTCAACCGTTTCGACCCGACCTGGACCAAGGAGAAACTCTCCGACATGGTCTTCTGGATGTCGATGGGCGTGATCGTCGGCGGACGTCTGGGTTACGTGCTGTTCTACGATCTGAGTGCCTACCTGGCCAACCCGACGCTGATTTTCGAAGTGTGGAAGGGCGGCATGTCGTTCCACGGCGGGTTCATTGGCGTAATGCTCGCAGCCTTGTGGTTCGGCAAGCGTAACGGCAAGTCGTTCTTCCAGTTGATGGACTTCGTCGCACCAATGGTGCCGATCGGCCTGGGTGCTGGGCGCATCGGTAACTTCATCAACGCCGAGTTGTGGGGTAAAGCCACCGACGTGCCGTGGGCGATGGTCTTCCCGCCGTTCAGCGATCCGGCGCAACTGCCGCGTCACCCGTCGCAGCTGTATCAGTTCGCGCTGGAAGGCGTGGCGCTGTTCCTGATCCTGTGGATTTTCTCGCGCAAACCGCGTCCGACCATGGCCGTTTCCGGCATGTTCGCGCTGTTCTACGGCATCTTCCGTTTCATCGTCGAGTTCGTCCGCGTGCCGGATGCGCAACTGGGCTACTTGGCCTGGAACTGGCTGACCATGGGCCAGGTGCTCTGCGTGCCGATGATCGTTGGCGGGCTGTTCCTGATCTGGCTGGCCTATCGTCGCGCGCCGGCAGCACCGCTCGCACCGACGGCTTAAACTACGAACCCCGGCGCGCGACGCCGGGGCTCAAAGGACACAGGTAACTCATGAAGCAATATCTCGAACTGGTCTCGCACGTCATTCAGAACGGCACCAAACAGGCCAACCGCACCGGTATCAACACCATCAGCTTCCCGGGTGCGATGCTGCGTTTCGATCTGCAGGAAGGTTTTCCGGCGATCACCACGCGCAAAATGGCCTTCAAATCGGCCATCGGCGAGATGTGCGGATTTTTGCGTGGCGTGAACAACGCCGCTGAATTCCGGGCGCTGGGCTGCAAGGTCTGGGACCAGAACGCCAACGAAAACGCGCAGTGGCTGGCCAACCCGTTCCGCCAGGGCGACGACGACCTCGGCGAAATCTACGGCGTGCAATGGCGCAAGTGGCCGGCGTACAAGCAGATCCCGCTGAGCAACACCGCCGCCATCGAACAAACGCTGAGCAACGGCTACAAGCAGATTGCTCAGGGCGAAGAAGACGGCCAGGCCTACGTGGTGCTGTACAAAGCCATCGACCAGGTGCGCCAGTGCGTCGATACGATCATCAACGATCCGGGTAGCCGCCGTATTCTGTTCCACGGCTGGAACGTTGCTCAGCTGGATGAAATGGCCCTGCCGCCGTGCCACCTGCTGTACCAGTTCCACCCGAACGTCGAGACCAAAGAGATCTCCCTGACCCTGTATATCCGCTCCAACGACCTGGGTCTGGGCACGCCGTTCAACCTCACCGAAGGCGCCGCGCTGCTGAGCCTGATCGGTCGCCTGACCGGCTACACGCCGCGCTGGTTCACCTATTTCATCGGTGATGCGCACGTCTACGAGAATCACCTGGACATGCTCAACGAACAGCTCAAGCGCGAGCCGTTCGCCATGCCGAAGCTGAAAATTTCGGATCGTGTGCCGGAGTTTGCCAAGACCGGTGTTTATCAGCCGGAGTGGCTGGAGCTGGTCGAGCCGAGCGATTTCTCGCTGGAAGGCTATGAGCATCACGCGCCGATGACCGCGCCAATGGCGGTCTAGTCAGCAGGATCGTTCCCACGCTCTGCGTGGGAATGAATCCCGTGACGCTCCGCGTCACTTAGGACGCGGAGCGTCCATGGCGGCATTCCCACGCGGAGCATGGGAACGAGCGCCAACGTCAGTGGCCGTGGCTGCGGCCTACGTGGGAGTGTTCAACTTCCGTCGCGACAACCCCGCCACTCACTTCCAGCCGCTGCAAAATCCCGCATTGATCGGCCATCGGCCCTTCTCCACAACGTTGGCGCAGGTCGAGCAGTTGCGTCTGCAACGCCAGCAACCCATCAATCCGCGCCTTCACATGCTGAATGTGCTCGTCGATCAGCGCATTGACGCTTTCGCACTGGTCTTGCGGACTGTCGCGCAAGGCGAGCAGGCTGCGGATTTCTTCGAGGGTCATGTCGAGGGTGCGGCAGTTGCGGATGAAGGTCAGGCGTTCGGCGTGGGCCTGGGTGTAGACGCGGTAGTTGCCGTCGCTGCGAGCCGGTTCCGGCAGGAGGTTTTCGCGCTCGTAGTAGCGGATGGTTTCCACGGCGCAGTCGGTGAGTTTGGCCAGTTCTCCGATCTTCATGACGGCAATCTCCAAAAGGGTGCTTGACCCTATAGTGGCTACAGGGTCTTTACTTGGCAACAGGCACCTTCATGGACGCGACCAATGAGCGATTCCCAGCACACCCACAAGCCCGGCGACGGCCACGATCACAGTCATAAATTGCAGCCTGTGCATAAACATTCCCATGGCGGCGATTCTTGCTGCGGGTCGAAAGTTGCAGCCCCGGCACCGGTTCATGCGCACGAAGATTCCTGCTGCTCGTCGACAGCTGCCGCGCCTGCGTTGGTGCAACTGAGCGAGAAAACCAGCGCCGATGCGCGACTGAGCAGTTTCCGCATCGAGGCGATGGACTGCCCGACCGAGCAGACGCTGATTCAGAACAAGCTCGGCAAACTCGCCGGTGTGCAGCAACTGGAATTCAACCTGATCAACCGTGTGCTCGGCGTGACTCACAATCTGCCGGGCACCGAGCCCATCACCGAGGCGATCCAATCCCTCGGCATGCACGCCGAGCCGTTGGAGGCGGGCGTCGAAGCGCCAGCCCCGGCGCCAGTGAAAAAACACTGGTGGCCGCTGGCGTTGTCCGGTGTCGGCGCGCTTGCCGCCGAAGTCATCCACTTCACCAACGCCGCACCAACCTGGGTGGTGGCGATCATCGCGCTGGTGTCGATCCTCAGCGGTGGCCTGACCACCTATAAAAAGGGCTGGATCGCCCTGAAGAACCGCAACCTCAACATCAACGCACTGATGAGCATCGCCGTGACCGGTGCGATCCTCATCGGCCAGTGGCCGGAAGCGGCGATGGTGATGTTCCTGTTCACTGTCGCCGAGTTGATCGAAGCGCGCTCGCTGGACCGTGCGCGCAATGCGATCAGCGGCCTGATGCAGATGACGCCGGAGCAAGCCACGGTGTTGCAGGCTGACGGCAGCTGGATCGAGCAGGACGTGAAAAGCGTCGAACTCGGCGCCCGCGTGCGGGTGAAACCCGGCGAGCGCATCGCGCTGGACGGCGAAGTGGTCAGCGGCAGTTCGACCATCGACCAGGCACCGATCACCGGGGAAAGCCTGCCGGTGGAGAAGACCGTCGGCGACAAAGTTTTCGCCGGCACCATCAATCAGGCCGGTTCGCTGGAATACGCGGTGACCGCAGCGGCGAACAACTCGACCCTGGCGCGCATCATTCACGCCGTGGAACAGGCCCAAGGTGCGCGCGCCCCGACCCAGCGCTTCGTCGATCAGTTCTCGAAAATCTACACGCCGGTGGTGTTCGTGTTTGCCTTGGCCGTGGCGATCATTCCGCCGCTGTTCATGGGCGCTGTGTGGTTTGACTGGATCTACCGTGCGCTGGTGTTGCTGGTGGTCGCGTGCCCATGTGCACTGGTGATTTCGACCCCGGTGACCATCGTCAGCGGCCTCGCGGCAGCGGCGCGCAAAGGCATTCTGGTCAAGGGCGGCGTGTACCTGGAGGGCGGTTTCAAGCTCGACTATCTGGCGCTGGATAAAACCGGGACGATTACCCACGGCAAACCGGTGCAGACCGATTACCTGTCCCTCGATCCAACTGCCGATGCCACGGCGCCGGCCATCGCCGCGGCGTTGGCCGGTCGCTCCGATCACCCGGTGTCGCTGGCCATCGCCAATGCCGCTGTGGATAAAAACTTCGCTGTGCTGAGTGTGGATAACTTCGAAGCACTGGGCGGGCGTGGCGTCAAAGGTGAAATCAACGGTCAGACCTACCACTTGGGCAACCATCGTTTGGTCGAAGAACTGGGCCTATGCTCGCCCGCGCTGGAAGAAAAACTCTTCGCGCTGGAGAAACAGGGTAAGTCAGTGGTGTTGCTGCTTGACGGCTCTGGCCCACTGGCTCTGTTCGCTGTGGCCGATACCGTCAAGGAATCCAGCCGCGAAGCGATCCGTCAGTTGCATGAACTCGGGGTGAAAACCCTGATGCTCACCGGCGACAATGTCCACACCGCCCAGGCGATTGCCGCGCAGGTCGGCATCGACGAGGCCCGTGGCGACTTGCTGCCGACCGACAAACTGCAAGCCATCGAAGACCTTTATGCACAAGGCCGGCGAGTTGGCATGGTCGGCGACGGCATCAATGACGCGCCGGCACTGGCCCGCGCCGAGATCGGTTTCGCCATGGCCGCTGCTGGTACCGACACTGCTATCGAAACCGCCGATGTCGCCCTGATGGACGACGATCTGCGCAAAATCCCGGCGTTCATCAGCCTGTCGCGCAATACCGCGAGCATCCTGAAACAGAACATCGCGTTGGCACTGGTGATCAAAGCTATCTTTCTTGGGGTAACCTTCGCCGGAGTCGCCACCATGTGGATGGCGGTGTTCGCCGACATGGGCGTGAGCCTGTTGGTGGTGTTCAACGGTTTGCGCCTGCTGCGCAAATAGATGAGGAAAGGTTGTGCTGAGTGCCGAGCTGAAAGCGTTTTACATGGTCGCTCGCCTGGGCAGCATCACGCTGGCGGCGAAAAAACTCGGCCTCAGCCAACCGACCGTGACCACGCAGATCCGCAATCTGGAGAGCCAGTATTCGGTGGAGTTGTTTTATCGCGGCGGTCGACGCCTGAGTGTCAGTGATGAAGGCGCGCGGTTGCTGCCGATGGTCAAAACACTGTTGCAGCAGGAGGCCGACATCGAGTTCTTCCTGCGCAACAGCGGTCAGGTGCAGGGCACTTTGCGCATCGCGGCGACGGCACCGTATTACATCCTCGATCTGGTGAAGACCTTTCGCGAGCGCCTGCCGCAAGTGGAAGTGTCGGTGGAAATCGGCAACTCGCAGCAAGTGCTGGAAGCGCTGGAGGATTACCGCGTGGACATCGCCGCGTCGTCGCAATTGCTCGATGACGCGCGGTTGATTCGTCGGGTGTTGGGCACTGATCCGCTGGTGCTGGCGGTGCATCGCAATCATCCGCTGGCGGCGCAGGAGCATGTGGCGTTGAGTGCGCTGGCCGGGCATACGTTGTTGATGCGTGAATCCGGTTCAACCACACGGCGGCTGACGGAAGAGTTGCTCGCGAGTGCCGGGGTGAGCTTCGGGCCGTTGCTGGAGATTGGTAGTCGTGAGTCTATCCGTGAGGCGGTGTTGCGCAATATCGGCATCAGTATCATTGCCCGCCAGGAAGTGCCGCATGACCCGCAGTTGCGCGTGCTGACGATCGAAAATGCGCCGCAAATTCCCGAATATCTCTATTGCCTGAAAGAGCGCAAGGGCGCGCGGTTGCCGGCGGCGTTTCTTGGGTTGGCGCAGGAAATGTCCCCTGCGTAATGATCGTTCCCACGCTCAGCGTGGGAATGCAGCCCGGGACGCTCTGCGTCCCAAGAGCCGAACGCGGAGCGTCCGATGAGGCATTCCCACGCAGAGCGTGGGAACGATCGGTAGTGAACCAAAATCCCCGAATACCACTATCAACGGTTTTTGCCTCACTGCCACATGACGGACGCATTACAACTCTAGGATTGGCCTCATCTGCTTGATGAGGTCTGTCCATGAATCCTGCCATCGCAACTGCCCTGACCAACCCCGGTGCGCCGATGAAAGTGCGCGGCGTACAGAAACGCTTCGGCGCTTTCACCGCGCTGGATAATGTGTCCCTCGACGTCGCCGCCGGTGAGTTGGTGTGCCTGCTCGGCCCGTCGGGCTGCGGCAAGACCACGTTGCTGCGTTGCATCGCCGGTCTGGAAAAGCAGGACAGCGGCGAGTTGTACCTCGGCGATCGCGATGTCTCGCACCTCGCCCCGCAAGCCCGCGACTACGGGATTCTGTTCCAGTCCTACGCACTGTTCCCCAATCTGACCGTCGAGGCGAATATTGCCTACGGCCTTGCTGGCAGCGGGCGCGACGAAGTGCGCCAGCGCGTCGGCCAGATGCTCGAACTGGTCGGCCTCACCGGCAGCGAGAAAAAGTACCCCGGCCAATTGTCCGGCGGCCAGCAGCAACGCGTCGCGCTGGCCCGCGCTCTGGCGCCGGCACCGTCGCTGCTGTTGCTCGACGAACCGATGTCCGCCCTCGACGCCCGCGTCCGCGAGCATCTGTGCACCGAGCTGCGCCAACTGCAACGCAACCTCGGCATCACCACGCTGATGGTCACGCACAATCAGGACGAAGCCATGCTGATGGCCGACCGCATCGCCGTGATGAACAACGGCCGCGTCGAGCAGTACGCCACGCCGCAGGAAATCTACAACCGCCCGGCCACGCCGTTCGTGGCCGAGTTTGTCGGCCAGGGTAACTGGCTGCCGTTCCAGCGCAGCAGCGCCAGCCACGCCAGGGTTGGCGGGATGGATGTGCGTCTGGCGGATGGCAGTGTGAGCGGCGCCTCGGGCCGACTGTTCTGCCGCCCGGAAGCGATCAACGTCAATCCGCTGGTGCATGAGGAAAACCTGTTCCCGGCCAAAGTCCGCGAGATCACCTTCCTCGGCAACCGCTGCCGCATGAGCTTCGAACTCGATCAGTTGCCCGGCCACGCCTTGCTCGCCGAACTCGCCCCGGAAGCCATGCCGCGCCTCGGCGCCCAGCAAATCATGGTCGCCTTGCCGCCGCGCAGCCTGCAGGTGTTTGCCTGATGAACAGCAATCTCGCGCTGCCGCTACCGCACAAGCAGGTGCGCCAGACTTCGAAAGCCGAGATCGGCGACCGCATTTTTGTCGTCGGCGGCAAAGTTGTCTTGCTGCTGTTGCTCGGCGTCGCGGTGTTGCTGCCGTTGCTGGCGATCTTCTGGCGCGGCTTCAGCAGTGAAGCCGGGCAGGGCGGTGGCTGGCTCGCGGCGAAGGAGTTGGTGAGCAGCGAGAATTTCCACTGGCTGCTCGGCAACAGCCTGAAAGTTTCCCTCAGCGTCGCGGCCATCGTCGTACCGCTGGCCTACCTGTTTGCCTACGCGCTGCAACGCACGCTGATTCCGGCGAAAGGCATCTGGCGCGGGATTTCCCTGCTGCCGCTGATGGCGCCGTCGATGCTGCCGGGGATTGCGCTGGTCTATCTGTTCGGCAACCAAGGCATGTTGCGCGGGCTGCTCTCGGACAACATCTATGGATTCTGGGGGATTGTGCTGGGTGAGGTGATTTACACCTTCCCGCATGCGCTGATGATTCTGCTCTCGGCATTGTCGCTGGCCGATGCGCGCTTGTTCGATGCGGCGTCGAGCATGGGCGCCAGTCCCGCCAAGGCTTTCCGCAGCATCACCTGGCCGGCCACTCGCCAAGCGGTGTTTGCCGCGTTCTGTCTGGTGTTCACCCTGACCATCACCGATTTCGGCGTGCCGGTGGTGGTCGGTGGCGACTATCAAGTGCTGGCGCTGGAAGCTTACAAAGCCGTGGTCGGCCAACAGCAGTTCGGTCGCGGCGCGTTGATTGGCATGGTGCTGTTGCTGCCGGCGCTGTTCAGCTTCGGCGTCGATGCGTGGTTGCGTCGGCGACACGGCGATTCCATGAGCGGGCGTGCACAGGTGTTCAAACCGGCACCGTCGAAAGTGCGCGATGGCTGCTATCTGGCGATTGTTTTGCTGATCAGCGCCGCGTTGATTCTGGTGTTCGGCATGGCGGTGTTTTCCTCGCTGGTGAAGTTCTGGCCGTACAACCTGTCGCTGTCACTCAACCATTACCAGTTCAACGAAACCGCTGGCGGTGGCTGGCTGGCCTACAGCAACAGTTTGAAGATGGCTTTGGGCACGGCGTTGATCGGCAGCGTGCTGATTTTCACAGGCGCTTACCTGATGGAGAAAACCCGCACTCAGCGAGGCCTCAATCTGACCTTGCGCATGCTCAGTTTCGTGCCGATGGCGGTGCCGGGGCTGGTGCTTGGTCTCGGTTACGTTTTCTTCTTCAACCTCACGGGTAACCCGCTGCATGTGCTCTACGGGACGATGACGTTGCTGATCGTCTGCACGATTGCGCACTACCTGACCACCGCACAAATGACCGCGACCACCGCGCTGCGCCAACTCGATGCCGAGTTCGAAGCCGCAGCGCTGTCGCTGAAGGCGCCGCTGTATCGCCACTACCTGCGTGTCACTGTGCCGATCTGCCTGCCGGCGCTGCTCGACATCGTGCGCTACCTGTTCGTCTCGGCGATGACCACCGTTTCCGCTGCGATCTTCCTCTACAGCCCCGACACCATCCTCGCGGCAGTCGCGGTGCTGAACATGGATGACGCCGGCAACGTTGGCGGTGCGGCGGCGATGTCGACCCTGATTCTGTTCACCTCGGCGGGCGTGTCCTTGCTGCTGGCGTGGGCTTCGCGCGGCTTGCTGCGCCGTTCTCAAGCCTGGCGGCAAACCGCGCCCGGTCACTGATTCAACTCACTTACAGGAAAACGATCATGTTCAAGCCTATGGCCCTGGCCGCTGCTGTGCTCGCTACTTTCAGCCTGAATGCCTTCGCGGCAAAAACCGAGTTGACGGTGTACACCGCCCTCGAGGCCGAGCAACTGAAGTCCTACAAAGAAGCCTTCGAAAAGGCCAACCCGGACGTCGAGATCAAATGGGTGCGTGATTCCACCGGGATCATCACCGCCAAACTGCTCGCCGAAAAGGCCCGTCCGCAGGCTGACGCGGTTTGGGGCCTGGCGGCTTCCAGTCTGGCGATCCTCGATCAGCAAGGCATGCTGCAGAGCTACGCGCCAAAGGACCTCGGCAAGATCGGCGCGAACTACCGTGACGCCGCTAACCCGCCAGCCTGGGTCGGCATGGACGTCTGGGCCGCGACCATTTGCTTCAACACCGTCGAGGCCGAGAAGCAGGGCCTGAGCAAGCCCGTGAGCTGGCAGGATCTGACCAAGCCTGAGTACAAGGGCAAGATCGTCATGCCCAACCCGGCGTCGTCCGGCACCGGTTTCCTCGACGTCAGCGCCTGGCTGCAATCCTTCGGCGAGAAGCAGGGCTGGGCCTATATGGACGGTCTGCACCAGAACATCGGCCAGTACGTTCACTCCGGTTCCAAGCCTTGCAAACTGGCAGCGGCGGGGGAATTCCCGATTGGTATTTCCTTTGAATACCCGGCGGTACAGCTCAAGCGTCAGGGCGCACCGCTGGACATCATCCTGCCGAAGGAAGGCCTGGGTTGGGAGATCGAAGCGACGGCGGTGATCAAAGGTACGCCGCATGAAGAGGCAGCCAAGAAGCTGGCTGACTTCTCGGCGAGTGCTGAGGCGATGGATCTGTACAAGGAGAACTTCGCTGTCCTCGCGCAGCCAGGGATCGCCAAGCCGCAGACCGAATTGCCGGCGGATTACGAGCAGCGCCTGATTAAGAACGACTTTGCCTGGGCGTCGAAGAATCGCGACGAGATCCTCACTGAATGGCGCAAGCGCTATGACGGCAAGTCCGAGAAAGTCGCCGCCAAGTAACCGTTGCCGATCGTTCCCACGCTCTGCGTGGGAATGAATCCCGTGACGCTCCGCGTCACTATGGACGCAGAGCGTCCTTGGCTGCATTCCCACGCAGAGCGTGGGAACGATCATTGAGGTAGCTTCATGACACAACAACAAGACTTGCTGATCGTCGGCGCCGGCATTCTGGGCCTGTCCCACGCCTACGCCGCCGCCAAACGCGGTCTCAAGGTCGCCGTCTTCGAACGCACCGCCACGCCGCTGGGCGCCTCGGTGCGCAACTTCGGCCAAGCCTTGGTCACCGGCCAACCGCCGGGCCCAATGCTCGAGCTGGCCAAAGCCAGTCGCGAAATATGGGGTGGCTGGGCGCAGCTCGCCGGTTTGCAAATCAAGCGCAACGGTTCCTATCTGTTCGCCCGCACTGAAGCCGAAGAACATCTGCTCGAAGCCTTCTGCAACGGTCGCGCCGTGGAACACGGTTACAACATTCAGTTGCTGCGCGGCGCTGCCTTGCGCGATCTGTATCACGGTCAGTTCAGCCACCACCGTGCCGCTTTGCACGGCATGGACGATCAACAGCTGTATTCGCGCGAAGCGATTCCGGCACTGATCGATTATCTGCGCCGCGACCTTGGTGTGGAGTTTCATTTCTCCACGCTGGTGCGCGACGTCGAACCGGGGCGTCTGCACAGCACCGTCGGCAGCTTCACGGCGAAGCAGATTATCGTCTGCTCCGGCCACGATTATCAGACTTTGCTGGCCGAGCCGATTGCCGCACTCGACCCGCAAATCTGCCGCCTGCAAATGCTCCGCGCCAAACCGCAGACCGAACTGAATCTGCAACACGCCTTGCTCACCGGCCTCAGCTGCGTGCATTACGGCGCCTTCGCCGATCTGCCGGAAGCGGCGGCGGTGCAGGCGCAAATCCTCCATGAGCAACCGCACCTGCACGACAACGGTATTCACCTGCTGATCAGCCCGACGCCGTACGGCGAACTGATCATCGGCGACTCGCACCATTACGGCAGCGATCCTTCCCCGTTCAACGCCGAGCAAGTGGACAACTGGATGCTCGAACTGGCCGAGCAGACGCTGGGCTGCAAGGTGCAAGTGGTCGAGCGCTGGCAGGGCGTCTATGGTTCCCGGGGGCCGGGGCCGTTCTCGTTCCTGCGCCCGGCACCCGGGTTGAGTGTGGCGCTGATGCACACCGGCGTCGGCATGAGCGTCGGCCCGGCGTTGGCGGAGCGCAATATCGCGCAGTTGCTGGAGGAAGATTGATGACAGGTCACGAGCAAGTCGTCGCCCGGGTGTTCGGCTTGTATGAACGCTATGGCACTAGCGATTACATCGGCGAGCCGGTGTCGCAGATCGAGCACATGTCCCAGGCCGCTGAGTTGGCGATGGCCGAAGGCTTCGATGACGAAGTGGTGCTGGCGGCGTTCTTCCATGACATCGGCCACCTGTGTGCCGAGGGCGCGGAAAACATGGGCGGGTATGGCGTGGTCAGTCATGAACGGCTGGGTGCGGACTATTTGCGTGAGGCCGGGTTCAGCGAGCGCATGGCGCGGCTGGTGGAATATCACGTGCAGGCCAAGCGGTATCTGACGTTGCGTGAGCCGGGGTATTTTGATCGGCTGAGTGAGGCGAGTCGGCGGACGCTGGCGTATCAGGGCGGGGTGATGACGGAGGCTGAGGCTGATGAGTTTGCGCGGGATCCGTTGTGTGCGGTCAGTCTGCGGATGCGCCAGTGGGATGAGCTGGCCAAGGAGATGGCGGTGCCGGTGATGGATCTTGGGGTTTTGAAGCGTAAGGCTGCGAGATTGTTGTCTACTGTGTGATTGTCGCCCTCACCCCAGCCCTCTCCCGGAGGGAGAGGGAGCCGATTTTCATGCCTTTTAAACCTGAGTTCGACTGGATATCTCAGGTCGACGTATGACGGAAGAACAACACGGTCAGCTCCCTTTCCCTCTGGGAGAGGGCTGGGGTGAGGGTCGGCGTCTACAGCTCAAGCACCTTCCCCACCAACGCCTCAATCTGCTCCTGCCTTTCCGCTTGATTCAATTTCGCCTGCGGATTGAGCGACGACCACTGCGGATGCGCCCGCGCCTTGCTCAATGCCTCCGGCAACTTGCCCTCGCGCCAGGTCTTGTCCTGCGGTGTTGCCACCTGAATGCTGTCCATCGCCGCATGCCCACGCTGATCCAGCGCCAACACCAACTGCCGCTGACGCAACGCCAGCAGCCGCAACACCCCGTCATCCACCGTCAGCTCACGCTGCCCTTTGATCTTGCCCAGCAAGCGACTGCCATAACTACGCGCCGTCTGCAGCGCACCACCGGCAATCGCCCCAGCCAACGCCGCAGCGCCGAGGGTAATCCCGCCAACCAGCAAATCCACGCCAGCCCCCGCCGCCGCACCGGCAGCAATGCCGCCACCCACGCGCACGCCGAGTTGCTTTAAGGTCTCAGGGTTGAACAAATCATCGCCCCAACGTCCATCCAGCAGCGGCAAATCACTCGCCGCCGCATCTTGCGGGCGGAACGCATACAGCTTGAGCAGCGCCTCAACACACTTCTGCTCACGCTGGCGCACAGCTTTGCGCAGTTCACTGATCGCCTGCTGTTCCTGCTCGGCTTCACTGACCACACTGCGCCGACACGCGGCGCAGTCGATCAACAATTCAGCAATCAATCGCGCCGCACTTTGCTGACGGGCAAGGCGCTGAGCCTGCTGATCGGCAATCAACCGCTCCAATTGTGGCCGAGCATTCTCCAGCAACAACGCGAGACTTTCGTACAGCCGTCGCTCGCCATCCTCCGGCGGCGCCACACTGTCGAAACGCACAAGCGCATGCAGTCCGAGCCGCGCCAAAGCCTCACGCCAATCCGGCTCGCGATGGTTGGCGCTGCTGACAAAATTCAGTACCGGCAGCAGCGGTTTGCCGCAACTGGCGAGTACTTCCAGCTCATCGCGATACTTGGCCAACACCGGTTCGCGGGCGTCGATCACATACAAACCGGCGTCGGAAGCAAGCAGTTGCCGTAGCACTTTCGCCTCCTGCTCGAAACGCTGGCGCGCTTCGCTGCCGTCGAGAAACCGCGCCAGCCGCGCCGGGCCATCGAGGCGTTCGCCGGGCCGCTCCAGTCGTTCGAGAAAATCCAGCAGAGCGATCGCATCTTCCAGGCCAGGCGTGTCGTAGAGGTCGAGTAACGGCTCGCCGTCCACCGACAACCGCGCACCTTCGACATGCCGCGTGGTGCTCGGGCGATGGGAGACTTCGCCGAAGCCGACATCGCGGGTCAGCGTGCGTAGCAGCGAGGTTTTGCCGACGTTGGTGTGGCCGACCACCGCGAGTTTCAGCGGCGCTTTCCAGGCATCAGTCATGGCCACTCTCCAGCCAGTTCAACGGCGCGCAATCGGCAAACGGCAGATCCAGCTGTTGCAGCGCGGTGTGCCAGTCGCCGAGGCGCTCGGCATCCAGTGCTTCGCCCGGTGGCGCTTGCAGCAGCCACACGCGAGTCTCGCCCGCGCTGCGCGCTAGTTCAGCGATCAAGGCGAGGCTGCCGCGATCCGGCGAGCGCCGTGGGTCGCAGGCAATCGCCAGACGTGCCGGTGGAAAACGGCTGAGTTGTTCGAGGAGTTTGTGGCGTGATTCGCGGCTGTCGAGGATGCCGGCGTTGCTGACATTCTTTGGCAGCGCGGGCGGCCATGGGCGTTGTTCGTCAAGTTCGATGGCCACCAGCAATGCGCCTTCACTGGCGAATTCGCCGACGGCGCTTTCGACGCGGTGCAATTGTGCCGGCTCCGGGTCGTTGACGCCGAGGCGTTCGCTGGTTGGCATCAGACGTTCGCGCAGTTGCGCGTAGCCGGGCAGGTTCAAGTCCAGACGCAAGCGATCCCGACCACGCTTCCAGCGCCAACGGCAGAACAGCATCAGCAGCAGACGGGGTAGCACGCCATAGATCAGCACCGCGCCGACCAGCCATATCGCCCACATCTGGCGAACCAGGACGCGGTTGTAATCGGTGTCCAGCGTCACGCGAATCATGTCCACGCTCGGCGCACTCCAGCCCAGCGCATGGGGAATGACCGTCAACGCATCAGTCAGTGCCGCGAAGAAGTCTGCGCCCAGCAGCGTGCTTTCCCAGATGAAGTCATATTGCCGAGTGGCCATCATCAATATCAGCATGCTTAGCGCGCTGAACATGATCAGCAGCCACAGGCCATTGACCAGCGTGCCAATCGCCCAGCGATTGAGTTTGTGGCGTTGCAGCAAGACCAGTAATGCGGGGGGTAACTGCGCGGCCTTGGCGTCCCGGGCAAATTTTTCGCTGAGCCACAGCCACAGGCGGCCGAGCGCTGCTCCGTGTTCGCCAGCGAAAAGCAGACCCAGCGCCCAGCTCAGCAGGAGGATCAGATTGACCCCGAGCAAGGTGCCCAGCGCCCAGAAAATATTGACCGCTCGTGTGCCGTCGCCGAGCGCAGAAAATGCCATGCCTGCGCCAGTGACGCAGGCCAGTAGCGCCATTAGCACCAGCGCCAGACGCGCGCCTTGCAGCCAGTGTTTGAGGGCTGCCGTCAGCCCGTCACGCTCGGCCAGCCATAAAGCCCGGCGTTGAATGCGGCTCGGCAGATCGCCGCCGGCCGTGCGCGCCAGTCGGTTGGCTTCCAGATCTTCCAAGGGGCCTGCGTGTTCTTCGCGCAGGCGCACGGTCTCGGTCAGCCAGAGGTTTTGCAGTGGAGTCAGTTCAGTCACGCGGCGTCCCGTCGCTTAAATGAGCGCTGAGCATAACCGCTGTGGCGCTTATCGGGGTAAGCGCGGCTCTGGTATCCTCGCCGGCATGACTAAATCACTCCCCCTCAGCCTGATCGCAGCCCTTGGTGAAAACCGCGTGATCGGCGTCGACAACAGCATGCCCTGGCACCTGCCGGGGGACTTCAAATACTTCAAGGCCACCACCTTGGGCAAGCCGATCATCATGGGTCGCAAGACCTGGGATTCGCTCGGCAGGCCACTGCCGGGGCGCTTGAACATCGTGGTCAGCCGTCAGGCCAATCTGGTGCTCGAAGGTGCGGAAGTTTATCCGTCGCTGGAAGCGGCCGTGGTTCGCGCCGAAGAATGGGCGAAGGAGCAGGGCGTCGATGAGCTGATGCTGATCGGTGGTGCGCAGTTGTATGCGCAAGGGCTGGCGCAGGCGGATCGTCTGTATCTGACTCGCGTGGCGTTGAGCCCGGAGGGTGATGCGTGGTTTCCGGAGTTTGATTTGAACCAGTGGAAACTGGTGTCGAACGTTGAAAACCCGGCGGTTGAAGATAAACCCGCATACAACTTCGAAGTCTGGGAAAAGGCTTAAAAGCATCGCTGGCAAGCCAGCTCCCACAGGTCTTGAGGTGTTCACAAAATCTGTGTTCACCACAAAACATTGTGGGAGCTGGCTTGCCAGCGATAGCGGTCCTTCAGGCGCTAATCAGGCCTGAGCTAGCTCCGCATGCTCATCAGCATCCAGCAGTTCTTTATCGGTCTGCTGCATCACCTGACTGGTAATCGCCCCAGCGGTAATCGAACCACTCACGTTCAGCGCCGTGCGCCCCATATCAATCAGTGGCTCAACCGAAATCAGCAACGCCACCAGCGAAACCGGCAAGCCCATCGCCGGCAGCACGATCAGCGCCGCGAACGTCGCGCCGCCACCCACACCGGCCACACCCGCCGAACTCAACGTTACAATCGCCACCAGCGTCGCGATCCACAGCGGATCCAGCGGGTTGATGCCAACGGTCGGCGCAACCATCACCGCCAACATCGCCGGGTACAAGCCCGCGCAACCGTTCTGGCCGATGGTCGCACCGAACGATGCGGCAAAACTCGCCACCGATTGCGGAATCCCCAGACGCCGGGTCTGCGCTTCAATGCTCAGCGGAATGCTCGCCGCGCTGGAGCGGCTGGTGAACGCGAACGTCAGCACCGGCCAGATCTTGCGGAAGAAACGCAGCGGGTTGATCCCGGCCGCCGATACCAGCAAACCGTGCACGACAAACATCAGGCCCAGACCGAGGTACGAGACTACGACGAAACTGCCGAGTTTGATGATGTCTTGCAGGTTGGAACCGGCGACGACTTTGGTCATCAGCGCCAGCACGCCGTACGGGGTCAGTTTCATCACCAGACGCACCAGACGCATCACCCAGGCTTGCAGGGTGTCGATGGCATTGATCACTTTCTGACCTTTCTCGACGTCATCCTTGAGCAGTTGCAGCGCTGCGACCCCGAGGAACGCGGCGAAAATCACCACGCTGATGATCGAGGTCGGCTTGGCCCGCGCCAGGTCGGCAAACGGGTTTTGCGGGATGAACGACAGCAGCAGTTGCGGCACATTCAGGTCGGCGACCTTGCCGGCGTAGTCGGTCTGAATGGTTTGCAGACGGGCCATTTCCTGGGTGCCAGCGACCAGACCTTCGGCAGTCAGGCCGAACAGGTTGGTCAGGCCGATGCCGATCAGCGCCGCAATCGCGGTGGTGAACAGCAGGGTGCCGATGGTCAGGAAGCTGATCTTGCCCAGCGACGAGGCGTTGTGCAGACGCGCCACGGCGCTGAGGATCGAGGCGAACACCAGCGGGATGACGATCATTTGCAGCAACTGCACGTAGCCGTTGCCGACCAGATCGAACCAGCCGATCGAGGCTTTCAGCACCGGGTTACCGGCACCGTAAACGGTGTGCAGAGCTACGCCGAACGCCACGCCGAGCACCAGTGCGAGCAGGACTTTTTTCGCCAGACTCCACGTGGTGTGGCGGGTTTGCGCCAGACCGAAGAGCAGGGCGAGGAACACCAGCAGGTTGAGAATCAACGGTAGATTCATGAGATCTCCAGGAAAGACTGTGCCAACAGCCTTCCGGGGCTGCTGCGAACCGGCAAGCCTAACAGCTTGATTTGCAATGATTTAATACCGAAATCTTAGGGCGTCCGTCGTTTTTGGAATAAGCCCGTGTCGCTCTCGGCAATGCATCTGGCGCAAACAGGGACGCGGGCGGTCGCTGACAGACGAGTACTGTCACACATATTTGTTAGCGTCGATTTCTTTGAATCAGGGAGAAGAGGCTTATGAAGTTCGCACCGAAATTTCTGGCGGTCGCACTGGCTGTGGGCATGGGTCTGGCCACTCAGGCGTTCGCCACCGACCTGAAACACTGGCCGGCCGATCAGGCCAAAGCGCTGGATGCGATGATCGCCGCCAATGCCAACAAAGGTAACTACGCGGTGTTCGACATGGACAACACCAGTTACCGCTACGATCTCGAAGAGTCGTTGCTGCCGTTCATGGAAAACAAGGGCCTGATCACCCGCGACAAACTCGACCCTTCCCTGAAACTGATGCCGTTCAAGGACACCGCCGACCACAAGGAAAGCCTGTTCAGTTACTACTACCGCCTCTGCGAAGTCGACGACATGGTCTGCTACCCGTGGGTGGCGCAGGTGTTCTCCGGTTTCACCCTCAAGGAACTCAAAGGCTACGTCGATGAGCTGATGGCTTCGGGCAAGCCGGTGCCAGCGACTTATTACGAAGGCGATGTGGTCAAGAAACTCGACGTCAATCCGCCGAAGATCTTCACCGGCCAGCAAGAGCTGTACAACAAGCTGATGGAGAACGGCATTGAGGTCTACGTGATGACCGCCGCCTCTGAAGAGCTGGTGCGCATGGTCGCGGCGGATCCGAAGTATGGCTACAACGTCAAACCGCAAAACGTCATCGGCGTGACCACCCTGCTGAAGAACCGCGAGACCAACGAACTGACCACTGCACGCAAGCAGATCACCGCCGGCAAATATGACGAGAAGGCCAACCTTGGCCTCGAACTGACCCCGTATCTGTGGACCCCGGCAACGTGGATGGCCGGCAAGCACGCGGCGATCCTCACTTACATCGACGAGTGGAAAAAACCGGTATTGGTCGGTGGCGATACGCCGACCAGCGACGGTTACATGCTGTTTCACGATGTCGATGTGGCCAAGGGCGGGATTCACTTGTGGGTCAACCGCAAGGACAAGTACATGACGCAAATCAACGGCATGATGGCCAAGCATGCGGCGGCGCAGGCGAAAGAAGGGTTGCCGGTGACGGCGGACAAGAACTGGGTGATCGTTAAGCCAGAAGAGATTCAGTAAGCCACACCGATCCAATGTGGGAGCGAGCCTGCTCGCGAAAGCGTAGTGTTAGTTGATCGTTCCCATGCTCTGCGTGGGAATGCAGCCCGTGACGCTCCGCGTCACTGGACGCTCCGCGTCCCTTGAGACATTCCCACGCAGAGCGTGGGAACGATCAAAAAATGCCCCGCACTTGGCGGGGCATTTTTGTTGCCGCGATTTGACGCTTACAGCCCGTCGAGCATCGCTTTGTTACGCACAGCACCCTTGTCGGCACTGGTCGCCAGCAGGGCGTAGGCCTTGAGAGCGGTGGTCACTTTGCGTGGACGGATCTCGACCGGTTTCCAGCCTTTCTTGTCCTGCTCGGCGCGGCGTGCAGCCAGTTCTTCGTCGCTGACCAACAGGTTGATCGAGCGGTTCGGAATGTCGATCAGCACCTTGTCGCCGTCCTGTACCAGGCCGATCGCGCCGCCGGCTGCTGCTTCTGGCGAAGCGTGGCCGATGGACAGACCCGACGTGCCGCCGGAGAAACGACCGTCGGTGAGCAGTGCGCAGGCTTTGCCCAGGCCTTTGGATTTCAGGTACGACGTCGGGTAGAGCATTTCCTGCATGCCCGGGCCGCCTTTCGGGCCTTCGTAGCGAATGATGACGATGTCGCCTGCCTTCACTTCGTCCGCGAGGATGCCGCGTACGGCGCTGTCCTGGCTTTCAAAGATCTTCGCGTTGCCTTCGAAGACGTGGATCGACTCATCGACACCGGCAGTTTTCACCACACAGCCGTCGAGGGCGATGTTGCCGTACAGCACGGCCAGGCCACCTTCTTGCGAATAGGCGTGCTCGAAGCTGCGGATGCAGCCGTTCTCACGGTCGTCATCGAGGGTTTCCCAACGGGTCGACTGGCTGAACGCCGTCTGTGTCGGAATACCGGCAGGGCCGGCCTTGAAGAAGTGGTGCACGGCTTCATCGTCGGTCTGGGTGATGTCCCACTTGGCGATGGCTTCTTCCATGCTGCGGCTGTGCACAGTCGGCAGGTCGGTGTGCAGCAGACCACCACGGGCCAGCGAACCGAGGATGCTGAAGATACCGCCAGCGCGGTGCACGTCTTCCATGTGGTACTTCTGGATGTTCGGCGCCACTTTGCACAGTTGCGGAACGCTGCGCGAGAGACGGTCGATGTCGCGCAGGTCGAAATCGATCTCGGCTTCCTGAGCGGCAGCGAGCAAGTGCAGGATGGTATTGGTCGAACCGCCCATGGCGATGTCGAGCATCATCGCGTTCTCGAACGCCTTGAAGTTGGCGATGTTGCGCGGCAATACCGACTCATCGTTCTCGCCGTAGTAGCGTTTGCACAGCTCGACGATGGTGCGGCCGGCCTGCAGGAACAGTTGTTCGCGGTCGCTGTGGGTGGCGAGGGTCGAACCGTTGCCG
Organism: Pseudomonas sp. Irchel s3h9; assembly: GCF_900187475.1. Classification (NCBI taxonomy): domain Bacteria; kingdom Pseudomonadati; phylum Pseudomonadota; class Gammaproteobacteria; order Pseudomonadales; family Pseudomonadaceae; genus Pseudomonas; species Pseudomonas sp. Irchel s3h9. The sequence goes on from NZ_FYDH01000009.1 coordinate 211,015, forward strand.
GGCAATGCCAGACCCAGTGCTTCGGTCAGGCAGTTCATCGAGTTGGCGGTGAACATGCCGGAGCACGAACCGCAGGTCGGACAGGCGCTGCGCTCGTACTCAGCGACTTTCTCGTCAGAAGCGCTGGCGTCGGCGGCGATCACCATGGCATCGACAAGGTCGAGGCCGTGGGAAGCGAGTTTGGTCTTGCCGGCTTCCATCGGGCCGCCGGAAACGAAGATCACCGGAATGTTCAGGCGCAAGGCAGCCATCAGCATGCCCGGGGTGATCTTGTCGCAGTTGGAGATGCAGACGATGGCGTCGGCGCAGTGGGCGTTGACCATGTACTCGACGGAGTCGGCGATGATTTCGCGACTCGGCAGCGAATACAGCATGCCGTCGTGGCCCATGGCGATGCCGTCATCCACGGCGATGGTGTTGAATTCCTTGGCCACGCCACCGGCGCGTTCGATTTCACGGGCGACCAGTTGACCGAGGTCCTTCAGGTGCACGTGGCCCGGTACGAACTGGGTAAATGAGTTGGCAATGGCGATGATCGGCTTTTTGAAGTCGTCATCTTTCATCCCCGTGGCGCGCCACAGTGCGCGGGCACCGGCCATGTTGCGGCCGTGGGTGGATGTTTTCGAGCGGTAATCTGGCATGGAGCACTCCGGGCGGCTAATCAGGTATCAAAGGGGAGTGAGCTTCTATTGACGTCTGGAACACTCAGAAATGGCCGTGTGTCCGTGAAGTTGCCGATGACGTTGCGGGATCGCCGCTGGTCTCAGCCTGAGCTCATAAACCCGCCGGGGGATGAATGGCGATGAATCAGCCGATTCTACACCGCTGGCGTCTGGAGGGAATGGCGCAAAGCGTTGTTCCAGTGCAGACGGCGTGTATGGGATGACGACTGGCGGGTTTAATCACCGCCGGTCTGCGCCATGACGTTGCCTTCAAGGTTTTTCGCGCGACGGCTGAGCCGGTTGTTGAGCACCAGCGCGATCGCGCTCAGCAGGACAAAGCTGTAGCCCAGCGTCAATTGCAGATTGGCCGGACTGAGGCTGATCAATGCGCTGATCAGGCCGCCACAAATAAAGATGATCGTACTGCCCGCCGAGGCCGATGTGCCGGCGTTTTCAGGAAACAGGCCCATGGCCCGAGAGGTAGCGGCGGGGCGGGCAATGGTGGTGCCAGCGGTGCAAATCAGCATCGGGATCAACACCGTGGCCGGTGCCAACACATGATTGGCTGCCAGGTACAGCATTGCCAGTCCCGACAGCAGTATCAGGCTCAGCCCGGTGAAGATTTGCTGAACCGGCGTGATGCGTCGATTGAGTACCGCGGCGATGATCCCGCCGACAACATACGCCGCACCGTAAACCAGCAGGATCAGCGAAAAGTCGTAAGGCGCGAGTTGCAGTTGGTCCATGAAAATCAGCGGCGAAATCACGATGAACGAGAAGTGGCAGGCGAAGGCAAACGCCGAAATCAGCCAGTAGCCGACAAACTCGAAGTCGCCCAACACGCGTCGGTAGGATTGAAAGAAGCCGGTCGGCGAACCACCTGAGGCCGGACGGCTGCTCGGTAAAAACAGCCAGGCCTTGATCAGCACCATGGCGGACAGTGCGCAAAAGACCCAGAAGCTGCCGCGCCAACCAAGTGTCGCCTGGAGAAAAGTCCCGGCCAGCGGCGATACCGAAATGAATATCCCGGTCGCCGTGACCATCAGGATCCGTAACCGGTCGCGCTCTTCACCTTCGAACAGATCCTGCACCAGTGCCTGCGACAGCACGAAACATCCACAGCCCAAGGCCTGCATCACCCGAAATACCAGGAATAGCGTGTAATCGGAGGTCATCACGCAACCGAACGCACCCAGCATCGATACGCTCATGCCGGCGAGTAACAGGCCCTTGCGCCCGATCACGTCCGAGAGGGGGCCGATCAAGAGCTGGGCAAACGCGATCCCCACGGCGAACAGGCTGATGGACAGTGCGATGTCTGCCGGTGAACGGAGAAAGTGCGTCGCCATTGCCGGGAAGGAGGGCAGCAGCACGTCCAGTGGAAACACACCCAGCAGCACCATGGCCAGCAATAGGCTGACAGCGGCGCGGCGCTGCCTTGTGGTTGCCACGGATTGTCCTTTATCCATCGATCAGTCCTGCCTTGGCGAAAAGTTTCTGGTTATGGGGAAGTGCGAAAAAACCGGCCTTGCGTAGTGCGTCCAGCGTTGCGATGGCGCCTGATCGTGCACGGGCCCGGTTGGCTTGCACCGTTGCCATGCCGCCGACGATTTGTTTCACGTCACTGTCGGCGATGCCTGCCCCTCGCAGGCTCTGTTGCAGCCAACGTTCGTCGGCCTCGAAAAAAATCCCGATGATCTCCAGCAGTGTCCGGCTCACAAACGCACGCTGGCGGCTGTTCATCGACAGCCAGAAATAATGGAACACCTCGCTGAAGTAGCGGCTGTGGCGGGCTTCGTCAGTCAGGTGGTCGCGCAGCATGTCGTTGACGCTGGACACCAGGCTGTCGCGGCAGACGTCCAGCAGCTCGCGGGCAATGATGGTTTCCGAGACGAAGCCGAGCAGAAACCATGCCAGTGGCCGATTGTTTTCCGGGGTGCGGGCGATCAGTGCGTTGAGGCGGCTGATACGCTTCGGAATCGTCGGACGTCCGGTGAACCCGTAGAACGCGGCGATCTGTTCGGCGAGACGATTGGAGAACAGCGCGTGATAACCCTCGTCGGTGTAGAGCTGCAGCGCGGCGTGCTTCATCGGCAGAGGCACGTAAAGGGGCAGTTCCCGGTGCACGATGACTTCCACTGCACGATTGACGATGCGGTGTTCAAGCAAGGTGGTGTAATCGAGAAAATGCACCAGATGGTTGGCTGCCAGTCGATGCTGTACGTCGCACCCCGCCGCTTGGATGGCCGGATGTGCCAGATAAGGCAGAAATGCCGGCGGGAACCAGTGGCGGGTTTGCAGTTGCAGCGGCACATCGTCGGGCAATTGATAGTCATGGGTACTGCTGCGCACCGAGGCCCGGCTTTCCCAGTCTCCCAAGGTAAATTTGAGCGCCCAGGACACCGGCGCTTGATCAGGGTCGGCCATCGACAGGGTCATGCCTGTCCCTCGCGCAACAGCTCGCGCATTTCGTGGCACATCACTTGCCCGTCGCTTTGTCCACAGCCAACAAAGAACAGCGGTTGTTCAGCGCTGCCCTCGAGATTGAGCAGTGCTTCGACCTGCTGGTCGGCAAATGCGCCGGTCAGCCAGGTGTTGAGACCCAGTGCCGTGGCGACCAGTTGAAAGGTTTGCGACAAGTGGCCCGCTTCAATGAAGGCCATGCGATAGGCCCGCGAGTGTTCGTACTTCCACCAGAGCCGGTCAAAACGGGCGGTGATGAACAATCCCAGCGGCAGGTTGTTGATGAAGTGCTGACCGCCGAGCAATTGGCCCAGCGCTGGTTGAGGCAGCGGATTGATCCGGCTCAGGGTGTGGTCGGCCGGATGATAGGCATAGATGCCCGGTTCCAGGCCATCGACGTTCTGCACCAGGAGGAAGCCTTCGCAAGCGTTCAGGCCCCCCGCGGAAGGACTGCTTCGCCGTGCGCTTAGTCCTTGGGCGATGCTGTCGTCGCGATCATTGTCTCGTTCATGGAGATAACCGAGGGAAAGGTAAAGCAGGGTGCCGACGTCCTTCAGCGTTATCGCTGCACCTGTATAGGAACGGCAGGTTTTGCGCTGGAGCAGAACATTTCCCAAACTGTCGTTGTTCAAAGCGCACGGCGCAGGCAGGGCGATACGCTGTTCGGGTGCTGGCGTCGGGCGGTCTGTAGCAGGCTGTGGGGTGGCCAGTACTTCGTTGCAGTGCGCCAGATATTGCCTGGACCACTCGTGAATATTCTGTGGGGTATGTTCGCAGGGAATATTTTGTGTGCCGATGTGATAAATCTTCGACAGCTCATCCCAGCCCCATGGCGGATTGTCTATTTTTGAAACGGTAAGAATGTCTGCGCTCAATAGTTGTGTGTCTATTATGTTGTGCGCGTCGAACAGTTGAGGGTTGTTGATTAGTTGCGCAAGGCGAGTTGCATAGTTCAGGTCAAGCTCGTGTTGTGTATGGTTTTTGTAATTCCATACAACTTGTCCGGTCGGGCGCGGCAATATAAACAAGTAAGGATTGATGTGCATATTAATCGTTTCACTCTGGAAGAAGTCAAAAGGACGCTGGGTTGCCGGCACTCCCCAGCGTCCTGACTTACTTAGCGGGCTTTAGGGGCAACCAGAAAAGCCAGGTTTGCGATTTTTTTACTTTCCAGAGAAATACTTTTCATGATGTGAACTCCTTGTTCATTGATAGTTGAAGTCACCTCGTGGTGACAACTTCATAATAGTTTGTAATGGATGATTGGCAAGGGGATATTAGGTAGGAAATTTCCAGTAATTTTGTCGGAGCAATCTTTAGCTGGAAATAAACTTGTAGGGTAAGTTTCAGTAATTAAAAGGCGTAAGGAAATGTCCTGCATGTCTGCGGGAATATAATTGTAGGAAGTCCAGGGAGATAGCGAAGGGAAGGGCGATGCCAGAAACCAAAACGGGGAGCCTGCTGGCTCCCCGTTATCCGCAAAAAATCAGCTGTTGGGCAGCAGGCGGCAGGTGATGCTCTTGATGTAGCGCGTTTCGGCGATGGCAGGGTGCACCGGGTGATCCGGACCCTGGCCGCCCCGCTCGAGCAACTGGATGTTGCGATCCAGGTGACGGGCGCTGGTCAGCAGGATGTTCTGCAGGTCATCTTCCGGCAGGTGCATCGAGCACGACGCGCTGACCAGGATGCCGTCCTTGTTGAGCAGGCGCATGGCTTGCTCGTTCAGGCGACGGTAGGCGCCTTCGCCGTTTTTCATGTCTTTCTTGCGTTTGATAAACGCTGGCGGGTCGGCCACGATCACGTCGAAGCGCTCTTCGCTGGCTTTCAGCTCTTTCAAGGCTTCGAAGACGTCGCCTTCGATGCAGGTCATCTTGTCGGCGAAACCGTTCAGCGCGGCATTGCGCTCAACGCCGTCGAGGGCGAAAGCCGAGGCGTCGACGCAGAACACTTCGCTGGCGCCGAACGCAGCAGCCTGCACGCCCCAGCCACCGATGTAGCTATAGAGGTCGAGGACGCGTTTGCCTTTGGCGTAAGGGGCCAGGCGTGCACGGTTCATGCGGTGGTCGTAGAACCAGCCGGTTTTCTGACCCTGAATGACCGGGGCTTCGAACTTCACGCCGTTCTCTTCCAGCGCCACCCACTCCGGCACCAGGCCGAACACGGTTTCGACGTAGCGGTTGAGGCCTTCGGCATCACGGGCTGCGGAGTCGTTCTTGAACAGGATGCCGCTTGGCTTGAGCACTTGGGTCAGGGCCGCGATCACGTCATCTTTGTGCGCTTCCATGGTCGCCGAGGCGATCTGCACCACAAGAATGTCACCGAAACGGTCAACGACCAGGCCTGGCAACAGGTCGGAGTCGCCGTAGACCAGACGGTAGAACGGTTTGTCGAACAGGCGCTCGCGCAGTGACAGGGCCACGTTCAGACGGTGCACCAGCAGCGATTTGTCCAGCGCAACTTTAATATCGCGCGACAGCAGGCGGGCGCAGATCAGGTTGTTCGGGCTCATCGCCACGATGCCTAACGGCTTGCCGCCAGCGGCTTCGAGGATGGCCTGGTCGCCGGCATTGAAGCCGTGCAGCGGGGTGGCGGCTACATCGATCTCGTTGCTGTAGACCCACAGGTGACCGGCGCGCAGGCGACGGTCGGCGTTGGCTTTGAGGCGCAAGCTAGGCAGGGACATGACGTCGCTCCGGAAAAAAGAGCGGGAGTATAGCGTGTTGCGACTTGTGCCGGGTTTGATGAGCGATGAAACGCTGATGGCCTCTTCGCGAGCAGGCCCGCTCCCACAGGGGATTTGTGACTGACACAAGATCAATGTGGGAGCGACGATTCGACTTGCTTGCGAAGGCAGTTGTGAATGCTACGCAGACAGTGCGTTGATCAACTCCTTGCTGAACGCCGGAATATCATCCGGCTGACGGCTGCTGATCAGGTGACCATCCTTGACCACTTCTTTATCGACCCAGTTGGCCCCGGCATTCACCAGGTCATCCTTGAGTGTCTTGTAGCTGGTCATGGTCTTGCCGTTGACCAGCCCGGCGGAAATCAGCAGCCATCCGCCATGGCAGATCACCGCAATCGGTTTGCCGGCAGAGGCGCCGGTCTTGACCAGATGCTGGGCATCCTGATCGATGCGGATGGTATCGGAGTTCTGTACGCCGCCCGGCAGGACGATCGCGTCGTACTGCTCGCTGCTGGCACCCTGGAAGGTCTGGTCGACCTTGAAGTCATCCGCCGGTTTATCGTGGTTCCAGCCTCTGACCTTGCCGGCCTCGGCGGAAAGGATGTCGACTTGCGCGCCGGCTTGCTCCAGTGCCTGCTTGGGACCGGTCAGTTCGACCTGTTCGAAACCGTCTGTTACCAAAATGGCGACGCGTTTGCCGTTGAGGGAAGTGGCCATCGATAAGCTCCTGAGTCTGTGGGAGTTTGCCGCCGCAATGGGCCGGTGTGACCCGTTGGGCATTACAGATTCCGAAGCCTGGGCGTTAATGAAAGTTCCTGACAATTGCCCACTGGTGTGTCGTCTCGCGGTTTTTAGAGGTTAGAATCGCCGCCTGTCCCAGAGTGTGTACTTATGTCCCAAGAGCTGACCACCGAACAGATTCAACAATCGCTGCAAGGCATCAGTGTGCCGGCGCAACCGCAGATCATGGTGGATCTGCAAATGGAGCAGTACATGCCCGACCCGGACCTGGAGGTGATCGCCAAGCTGATCGCTCAGGATCCTGGCCTGTCCGGCTCGTTGCTGAAAATCGTCAACTCGCCGTATTACGGTCTGAGCAACAAGATCACCTCGATTCAACGCGCGGTGAATCTGTTGGGCAGCCGCTCGATCATCAACCTGATCAACGCGCAGTCGATCAAGGGCGAGATGAACGACGACACCATCGTCACGCTCAACCGTTTCTGGGACACCGCCCAGGACGTGGCAATGACGTGCCTGACGTTGGCCAAGCGTATCGGCACTCAGGCTGGCGACGAGGCGTATGCCTTGGGCCTGTTCCACGATTGCGGCGTGCCGTTGATGCTGCAACGGTTCCCCAATTACATGACGGTTCTGGAAAAGGCTTACGCCAACGCTAGCGCCGAATGTCGCGTAGTGGACACCGAAAACAGCGAGTTCAACACCAACCATGCGGTGGTCGGCTACTACACCGCCAAATCCTGGCGCCTGCCGGAGCATGTCAGCGCGGCCATCGCCAATCACCACAATGCCCTGGCAATTTTCAGCGATGAGTCGTCGCGCAACAGTCAGCTGAAAAACCTCCTGGCGATCCTGAAGATGGCCGAGCATATTTGTGCGTCATACCGTGTGCTGGGCAACCAGACCGAAGATTCCGAATGGAACGCCGTCGGCCCGCTGGTACTCGATTATGTAGGACTGTCGGATTACGACTTCGAAACTCTCAAACAAACAATCCGCGACCTCGGCGCGCATTGATCCGAGAACGCCATGCCTGAACTGCCGGAAGTCGAAACCACCCGTCGCGGGATTGCCCCGCACCTGGAAGGCCAGCGCGTCAGCCGGGTGATCGTGCGGGACCGGCGCCTGCGCTGGCCGATTCCCGAAGACCTCGATGTGCGCCTGTCGGGGCAGCGCATCGTGTTGGTCGAGCGTCGCGCCAAGTACCTGCTGATCAACGCCGAGGTCGGTACGTTGATCAGTCATTTGGGCATGTCGGGTAATTTGCGTCTGGTTGAGGTCGGGCTGCCGGCGCTCAAGCACGAACACGTCGATATCGAGCTGGAGTCGGGGCTGGCGCTGCGCTACACCGATCCGCGCCGGTTCGGCGCGATGTTGTGGAGCAACGACCCGCTCAATCATGAACTGCTGATTCGCTTGGGGCCTGAGCCACTGACCGATCTGTTCGATGGCGAGCGCTTGTTTCAGCTATCACGCGGGCGGTCGATGGCGGTCAAGCCGTTCATCATGGACAACGCAGTGGTGGTCGGGGTCGGCAATATCTACGCGACCGAAGCGCTGTTCGCCGCCGGGATCGATCCGCGCCGCGAGGCCGGAGGCATTTCCCGGGGGCGCTATCTGAAGCTGGCGATCGAGATCAAACGCATTCTGGCCGCTGCCATCGAGCGCGGAGGTACGACGCTGCGCGATTTCATTGGCGGCGACGGCCAACCGGGGTATTTCCAGCAGGAACTGTTTGTCTACGGCCGTGGCGGTGAACACTGCAAGGTCTGCGGTACCGGTTTGCGTGAGGTGAAGCTCGGCCAGCGTGCCAGTGTGTTCTGCCCGCGCTGCCAGACCTGAGGCAACAGGCTGAAAAAGTCCTACGGTCTATAGTGAGTGGTCTCACTGTTTAGCCCGAAGGATCGTGCCATGAAATCCTTGCAAACCCTCGTTATTACGCTGCTGCTGTGTTCCAGTCTGGCGGTTCAGGCCACGGAAAACGGCAGCGGCGATCCGCGTTACACCATCCAGAATCCACCGGCCTACGCGATGATCGGCGACTTGCTGATTGCCCGACCTTTATTGGTGGTGGCGACGGTGATCGGTGCGGGGGCGTTCGTCGTGTCGTTGCCGTTTACCGCACTGGGCGGCGGGGTGGGCGATGCCGGGCAGGCGCTGGTAGTTGATCCGGCTAAAGCCGCTTTTGTGCGGTGCCTGGGGTGTATCGGGGAGGGTTTTGAGCAGCGCGAGTAAGCTGATCAGGGATTTGCGGAGCAGCTAATGGCCCTTTCGCGAGCAGGCTCGCTCCCACAGGGGATTTGTAAGCGACGCAAATCCAATGTGGGAGCGAGCCTGCTCGCGAAGAGGCCCGAAAGATCGCTATAAAACTATCGAATCAGGCCTTGCCGGTAATCTTGCGGTATTTCTCCATCAACTGTTCTTCAGTCTCCGGATGCGCCTCGTCCAGCGGAATGCAATCCACCGGACAGACCTGCTGGCATTGTGGTTCGTCGTAGTGGCCGACGCACTGGGTGCACAGGTTCGGGTCGATCACGTAGATCTCTTCGCCTTGGGAGATGGCGGCGTTCGGGCACTCGGGTTCGCAGACGTCGCAGTTGATGCAATCGTCGGTGATGATCAGGGACATGCTAACTCCAGCCGGGGCGGCAGGCCCGGGCGCTATAAATCAATGCGCGCAATTGTGCCGCATTGGCGAGCGCAGTGCACGCGGCTGCGATCAAGGGCACGAGACTGCAATCTTTTAAAAGCAAAAGATCACAGCCTTCGGCAGCTCCTACTTCTTGAAGCGTAGGGTCAACGCATCAGCCACGGCCGGGTGGACGAACTTGCTGATATCGCCGCCCAGCGCGGCAATTTCCCGCACCAGCGTCGAGGAAATGAACGAATAACGCTCGGACGGCGTGAGAAACAGGCTCTCCACATCCGGGGCCAACTGACGGTTCATGTTGGCCAGCTGGAATTCGTATTCGAAGTCCGACACCGCACGCAGACCGCGCAGGAACACGTTGGCGTTCTGCTCTTTGGCGAAATGCGCCAGCAGTGTCGAGAAACCGACCACTTCCACGTTCGGCAGGTGTTTGGTGACTTCGCGAGCCAGTTCTACCCGTTGTTCCAGCGGGAACAGCGGGTTTTTCTTCGGGCTGGCAGCGACTGCAATAATCACGTGGTCGAACAGGCGCGAGGCGCGTTCGACCAGATCGCCATGGCCCTTGGTAATAGGGTCGAAGGTACCTGGGTACAACACTCGGTTCATCGCGTCGTCCTGGCGGGAGTCCGTTGGGGAGTCGGATGGTATCGCAGCCGTCCCGGTCGGCCAAGTCGCCTGTTGGGTAAGAAAGCACTATAGACGAGGCAATTAATTGGTTTTTTCACGGATTTCTCAGCCGATCGGCGAGGGAAGTCGCCAGTTGCGCGGTCAGGCCATACACCGATAGCTGCGGGTTGGCGCCGATGCTGGTAGGGAACAGCGAGCCGTCGTGAATCGACAGATTAGCCAGTTGATGATGCCGGCCGAGACTGTCGGTGACTGCGCTTTTCGGCTCTTCGCCCATCGCGCAACCGCCCATGACATGCGCGCTGCCCAGACGCGTGCGGTACAGCTCAAGGCTCAAACCATCGATCAGCGTGCGGGCCTCGGCCAGGGTTTTCACGTAACGGGCGTCGGCGTGCATCGGCATCACCGCATTTGCACCGCCGGCAAACTGGATTTCGGCCATGACGTGAAAGGCCCGGCGCAGGCCTTCCCAGGCGTAAGGTGAAACCTGATAGTCGAGCACCGGCGAACCATCGCCACGCAACTCGACGGTGCCGCCCGTGCTGTCCGGGTGAAAACCGTCACGCAGCAAGGCCAGCATGGCGTGGGTGTGCGGCAGGTCTGCCATATGTTGCGCGCTCTCTGCGCCAAAACCGCCGAGCAAGGTGGCAGCCAAGGCCGGGTGCAACGGCGGCACTTCGAGTTTGAAGGCCATCGGCCCGCTGGTGCCGTCCTTCCACTGGAAATGGTCGGAGTAGATCGACTGCGGTGCCCCGTAAAACGGGTTGATGACTTCGTCGAAGCGCGCTGCGGACATGTTCACCGGGTGCAGGAAGGTACGTTTTCCCAGGGTTTTATGTGGGTCCGCAGCATCCGAACGCAGCAGCAGCGCCGGGCTGTTGATGCCGCCGCCGGCCAGCACGTAATGCCGCGCCTTGACCGTGATTTTGCGTCCGGTCGGCGCGACGCAACGTTCGTCCATCGCCACGCATTGCAGGCCAGTGACCTTGTCGCCGTTGATCAGCAGCTTCTCCGCGCGGGCCAGATAAAGCAGTTCGCCGCCCATTTCCAATGTCGCCGGAATGGTCGTGACCATCATCGATTGTTTGGCATTGGTCGGACAGCCCATGCCGCAATAGCCGAGGTTCCAGCAGCCGCGCACGTTACGTGGGATCACGTGCCAGCTATAGCCCAGTTGCTCGCAGCCTTTACGGATCACGTCGTTGTTGGCATTGGGTGGCACCATCCACGGGGCGACGCCGAGGCGCTGCTCCATTTTCTCGAACCACGGCGCCATCTCGGCAGGGCTGTGACCTTTGACGTTGTGTTCCTTGGCCCAGTGCTCGAGGGTCGGCTCCGGGGTGCGAAAGCTCGAGGTCCAGTTGATCAGCGTTGTGCCGCCGACAGCGCGGCCCTGAAGAATGGTGATCGCGCCGTCCTTGCTCATGCGCCCGATGCCTTCCTGATAAAGGCTGCTGTAGGCCTTGTCTTCGAGCATTTTGAAGTCGGAGCTGGTTTTCAGCGGGCCTTCTTCGATCAGCAGCACTTTGTAGCCGGCGGCGCTGAGGATTTCTGCCGTGGTGCCGCCACCGGCGCCGCTGCCGATGATAGCGACGTCGGCTTCAAGGGTGAGGTCGTCGGTCAGTTGTGCGCCGTTGTAGGTTTTCCAGCCTCGGGCGAGGCCTTCGCGGAACGGGTCGGGTACGGGCATCGATCAGGTTCTCTTTATTATTTTTGGATGCGGCGGTGTGGCGGCCGCCCCCTGTGGGAGCGAGCCTGCTCGCGAAGGGAGGACACGGTTTCAGACGCTAGGCGGCCCTGGATAACCGCAATGCGCCCACGACTCCGCGCGGGTATACCAGGCCATCATCACCATCTGCTGCAACGAGCTATGCCCCATGCGCAGTAGGTTCAGCGAACTGTTTTCCCAGCGATCAAGGAAATGCCGCATGGCCTCGGCACTGGCGTTCTCCCAACTGCCCCAGATCCCGGTGAGTGGTCCGCGCGTCACGGCCATGCCGAGTACATCGAACAGTTGTCGTGTGAGCTTGAGCATTTCCGGCGACAGGTGGTCGAGGCTGTAGTCCAGCGACTTGAGCGTGCCATCAACCGCGCTCGGCATCCTCTCGGCTGCCACGGCGCCGTCGAGCATCACCGGAATCAGCGCGCGCAGAAACAGCAGGTCGCCGTCACGCAACGACACAAAACCGTTCGCCGCGACGCTCGATGAACAGCCACTGAGGCTGGCGCCGAGTCCGGCGGTGGCGAGAAACGCCGTGGCGCCGAGGCTGAATTTCAGCAGGCCACGGCGCGACAGTGCAGGTGTTTCGGTCAGGCTTGGGTGCATTGTTTTTATTACCCGGCGGTGACGAAGGTTTAGCGAATGAACAGCTTCTGGATCAGTTTCTGAATCGATTTGCCGTAGGGCGGATAAATTAGCCTGGCCGCGTTGAAGCGCTGTTTAATCAACACGCCTTTGGCTTTGCTGAAGGTCAGGAAGCCTTCGTGACCGTGGTAGTGGCCCATGCCCGAAGCGCCGATGCCACCGAACGGCATATCGTCCTGAGCCACATGCAGCAACGTGTCGTTCAGGCACACGCCGCCGGAATGGGTTTCGTGCAGCACCCGGTTCTGTTCGCGTTTGTCGTAGCCAAAGTAGTAAAGAGCCAGAGGACGTGGCCGCTGATTGATGTAAGCAAATGCCTGCTCCAGGTCCTGATACGGCACGATCGGCAGCAGCGGGCCGAAGATTTCGTCCTGCATCACCGTCATCTCATCGCTGACATTCAGCAGCACACTGTGCGGCATGCGTCGGCCCTGGCCCTGCTCGAACAGCGGAATCAACAGCGCGCCCTTGCTGGTGGCGTCGCTTACATAGTCGTTGAGCCGCGCCAGTTGGCGTTCGTTGATGATCGCCGTGTAGTCCGGATTGTCGGTGAGTGTCGGGTAAAAACCCTGCACCGCCTGGCGATAGGCTTCGACAAAAGCACCGACCCGGTCTTCCGGCACCAGCACGTAATCCGGGGCAACGCAGGTCTGGCCGGCGTTGAGGGTTTTACCGAAAGCGATGCGCTCGGCGGCATCCTTGAGCGGTACGTCGCGGGAGACGATGGCCGGCGATTTGCCGCCCAGTTCCAGTGTCACCGGGGTGAGGTTTTCGGCGGCGGCGCGCATCACGTGTTTGCCGATGCTGGTGGCGCCGGTAAACAGCAAGTGGTCGAAGCGCAAGCGCGAGAACGCCACGCCGATGTCGGCTTCACCGAGCACCACGCAGACCAGGTCTTCGGGGAAAATTCGCGCCAGCAACTCTTTCATCAGCAAGCCGGTGGCGGGGGTTGATTCACTGAGTTTGAGCATCACCCGGTTACCCGCCGCCAAGGCGCCGACCAGTGGGCCGACGGCCAGATACAACGGGTAGTTCCACGGCACGATGACGCCGACCACGCCCAATGGTTGATAGACCACTTTCGCCGAGGCCGGCTGGAACGCCACACCAACCTTGCGCCGCGAGGCTTTCATCCAGCCCTTGAGGTGGCGGCTGGCGTAATGAATGCCGTGCAGGCTCGGCATCAGTTCGGCGAGCAAGGTTTCGTCGGCACTGCGATGGCTGAAATCGGAGCTGATCGCCTCGATCAAGGCCTTACGCTCGTTGCTGAGCAAATCACTCAGGGCCTTGAGCCATTGCTGGCGCTGGGCGGCGGGCGGCATCGGAGTGGCGGCATACGCAGCCCGCTGCGCCTCGAACAACCGGTCCAGTTCGGCCAGCGGTTGTTGCAGCGTTTGCAGGTAAGCAACGTCGGCAGTCATGGTCTGCTCCGGATTTATTGTAGTGATGAACTTTTTAGAGTCTATGCTCTAGAAAGTCAAATGACTTCCTTGCACGGCAGTGTTTTATCCATTTCCGGTTAGGTCGTAAGATGCTCCCCAACGCACTCTGAATTAAAGCTCAAGCCATGGCCCCACGAATAAAAACCAGCGAGCGTATCGTGCTGAACAGCCTTGAACTGTTCAATCAGCAGGGCGAGCGCAGCATCAGCACCAATCATATTGCCGCCCACATGGAGATTTCTCCGGGCAACCTGTACTACCACTTCCCCAACAAGCAGGCGATCATCGCCGTGTTGTTCAGTGAGTACGAAAGCCTCGTGGACAGCTTTCTGCGCCCGCCGCAGGGGCGCGCGGCGACGGTCGAGGACAAGCGTTTCTATCTCAAGGAATTGCTCTCGGCGATGTGGCGCTACCGCTTTCTGCACCGCGATCTGGAGCATCTGCTCGATAGCGATCCGGAACTGGCCGCCCGCTATCGTCGCTTTTCCCAGCGCTGCGTGATTCAAGGCGCGGCGATTTACGAAGGTTTTGTTGCCGCCGGGATCCTTGATATGGATCGCGTGCAAATCGAATCCCTGACCCTCAATGCCTGGATCATCCTGACGTCCTGGGTGCGCTTCCTGTGCACCACCCGCGAAAACTCCAACCACCTCAGTGAGCAAGCCATTAAACGTGGCGTGTATCAGGTGCTGGTGCTGGAAGCCGGGTTTGTCACCGAGCAGGCGCGTGACGAGGTCAATGCGTTGTTCGAGGAGTTCTACGTGCCGCTGGCCCAGGCCCTCGAAGACGTGAAATAAACCGTTCTGTTGAAATCCCCCAGGAGCCTGTTATGCCGATTGCGCAACTGATCAGCCCCGAAGCACTGGATGCCCGCAAGGGGCAGCCAGGGCTGGTGATTCTCGATTGTCGTTTTGCCCTCGAAGACTCGGTCTACGGTCAGCGCAGCTATGCCGAGGGGCACATTGCCGGGGCGAGCTTTGCCGATCTTGAGCGTGACCTCAGCGGTAAAGTGGTCAAAGGCGTGACTGGCCGTCACCCGTTGCCCGAGCCGGCGGCGTTTATCGAGCGGCTGCAGGCTTGGGGCATCAACAACGACAGCGACGTGGTTTTGTACGACGACGGTCCCGGTGCCTACGCGGCGCGGGCGTGGTGGTTGCTGGCGTGGCTGGGTAAGCGCGATGGCGTGTTCATTCTCGATGGTGGGCTCAAGGCGTGGCATGCGGCGGGGCTGCCGCTGAGCCTGGATGCGCCGACGGATACCCGTGGCAATTTCATTGGCCAGCCGGACACCCGCCTGCTGCTCAGCGCCGAGCAACTGCAACAGCGGCTTGGTCAACCGGCGCTGACGTTGATCGATGCCCGGGCTTTGCCGCGTTTCAAAGGTGAGGTCGAGCCGATTGATCCGGTTGCCGGGCATATTCCCGGTGCGCAATGCGCGGTGTTCACCGACAACCTCGGCAGCGATGGGCGATTCCTGCCGGCGGATCAACTCAAACAGCGTTTTGCCGCGAAGCTGGGTGAGCGTTCGCCAGCGGATCTGGTTGCGTATTGCGGATCCGGCGTGACGGCGTGTCACAACCTGTTTGCGTTGTGTCTGGCGGGTTATCCGTTGGCGGCGTTGTACGCCGGGTCGTGGAGTGAGTGGATCAACGAGCCGGCTCGCGGCATCGCCACCGGAGAATAAGATCAAAAGATCGCAGCCTTCGGCAGCTCCTACATTGGAATGCATTTCCCTGTAGGAGCTGCCGAAGGCTGCGATCTTTTAGCTTTCCATCCGGGCGCTGCGGTACGCGGCGGGGCCGACGCCATAAGCCTGCTTGAACTGCCGGCTCAAATGGCTCTGATCGGCAAATCCCAGTTGCGTGGCGACTTCCACCGGCAAGCAGCCGTGTTGCAGAAGTGCGCGAGCCTGGGCGATGCGTTGCTGCATCAGCCAGGTGTGCGGCGGCATGCCGGTGGCGCGACGGAATACTCGGGCGAAATGGAAGGGCGACAGATTCACCGCCGCTGCGAGCTCTTCCAGCGATGGCGGCGCCGCCAGTTGCGCGTGCAGCAGTTCTTTGCCCAACCGCACCGCGCGGTGTTCTTTACCCGCTCGACCGGGCACCGGCACTGCCGCATGGCGCTGCAACAGCCGCAACATCATCTCGCGCCACACCGTCTGCTGTTGCAGCGCGGTGGTCGGGCTTTCGAGCAAGCGGTGCAACTGCGCAAAGCCGTTGACCAGATCCGCATCGCGATACAACGTGGCGCCGAACGCCGGCAGGTTGCTGGTGGACAGCTCCAGCTCATCCAGCAGCGAAACGATTTGCGCGGTATCGGGATAAAACGCCCGGTACAGCCAGCCGTCCTCGGTGCCCTTGTGCCCGGTGTGCAGCTCGTCCGGATTGATCAGTACCAGCGTGCCGCTGCCCGCCAGGTGCTCGGCGCCGCGATAGCGATAACGCTGGGCGCCGGCCATGATCATGCCGATCACATAGCCGTCATGCACATGCGGGGCGAAGCGATGCTCGATGTAGCGCGCCGACAGCAACTCGACCCCGGCCAGCGGCGCGGTTTGCCAGAAGCGGATCGACTCGCCCTGATCGCTCATGCGGGCACGCGCGCCAGCCACTGCGGGATGCGTCGTTCCAGATAGTAGCCGGGCTGACGCAGCGAGCCGTCGACAAAGCCGACATGCCCACCACGCGCCTGCAGTTCGAAAGCGGTCGACGGCGACAGCTCATTGACCTGCGGCAAACTGTGGGGGAACACGAACGGATCGTCCGCCGCCTGAATGATCAGGGTCTGCGTGCGGATCTCGCCGAGGAAATAGCGGCTTGAGGCGCGACGATAGTAATCCTCGGCATCCTCGAACCCGTGCAACGGCGCGGTTACCCGGCCATCGAAATCCCAAAAGGTGCGCATGTTTTCCAGCGAGCCGAGGGCGGCCAGCGCGGCGAGTCCTTCTTCACGCCCGTCGTGTTGAAACTGCCGCTGCTTGTTCTTGATGTAGGCGACCATCTCGCGCATGAAGTGCGCCTGATAGACCTTGGAAAATCCCTGGCCGATGCGGTCGGCGCATTGATCGAGGCGAAACGGCACTGATACCGCTACGGCGCCGAGCACGCCGCTGGCGCTGCCGGTTTCCCCGAGGTGTTTGAGCAGCACGTTGCCGCCCAGGGAGTAGCCGACGGCATACAGCGGTGCCAGCGGTCGTTTGGCGCGCAGATGTCTGATGGTTTCGGCGAGGTCTTCGCTGGCGCCGGAGTGATAGCTGCGCGGCAGCAAATTCGGTTCGCCAGAGCAGCCGCGCCAGTTCAACGCAACACTGGCCCAGCCTTGATCAGCCAGTGACTTCTGGATGCCCGCTACATAAGGCGAATTGGAGGACCCGGTCAGACCGTGCAATACCAGCACCAGTGGTGCATCGGCGGTGTGCGGGCCGTGCCAGTCGAGATCGAGAAAGTCGCCATCCTCAAGCCACAGGCGTTCGCGTTCACGCTCGATATGTACGGTTTTGCGCCACAGCGGCCCCCACAAGGTTTGCAGGTGCGGATTGCCGAGGCCGAAGGCGGGGTTGAAGCGTTCTGAAGAGGTGGACACGATGGTTCTCGATGCAGAGCGGCGACCCTGTTGGAAGGGGCGCCGCTTATTCAGACCGGTCGGTTAACCGGCGATCTCTGCCGTACGTTGCCACAGCGCGTAGTAAACCCGGCCGGATTTCTGCTCGCGATGCAGGCGCCAGTTGCCCGGCAGGCCCAGCGTCGATGGCGCCGTTTCGCTTTCAGTGTAGATCCACGAGTCCGGCGCCAGCCACTGGCGCTCTTCGAGCAAGGTGCAGACGGCAGGCAGCAGGTTCTGGTTGAACGGCGGGTCGAGGAATACCAGATCGAACGGAGTTGCGGTCTGGGTTTCCAGATAACGCAGGGCGTCGGCGGTCTGTACCTGGCCGTTGGTGCAGCGCAGGGTGCCGAGGTGTTCTTTCAGGCTGGACACGGCAATGTTGCTGGCATCCAGCGCCTGACCCATGGCCGCGCCACGGGACAGCGCTTCGAGAAACAGCGCGCCACTGCCGGCGAACGGATCAAGCACCTTGGCCCCTTCAACGTACGGTGCGAGCCAGTTGAACAAGGTTTCACGCACGCGATCCGGCGTCGGGCGCAGGCCCGGTGCGTCGGGGAAGCTCAGCTTGCGGCTGCGCCATTGGCCGCCAATGATGCGCAACTGGTTCACACCGTTGTGGACGTTTTGCGCAGGTTTTTTAGGCGATCGGGTAGCCATTAGTGCTCCGGAACCCCGAGCGGTTGCTCGGCAGGTTTATCAGATGGGGCCGGTAACGGCTTTTGCGGCACGGTCGGGCCAGCGGTGACGATGACCATTTTGTCCGTGCTCAGGTGTTTGTTCAGGGCGTCGCGGACTTGTTCCACGGTCAGGCTTTGCGACTGACGCATGAAGTCGTCCAGATAGCTCAGCGGCAGATTATAGAAGCCCATCGCGCCGAGTTGGCCGACGATATCGGCGTTGCTCGCGGTGGACAGCGGGAAACTGCCGGCCAGTTCGCGTTTGGCGTCGTCGAGTTCTTTCTGCGTCGGCCCGGTTTTCAGGTAGTCGGCGAGCACGTCCTGCACCAGTTTCAGGGTGCCTTCACTCATTTCCGCGCGGGTCTGCAGGTTGATCATGAACGGGCCGCGTGCCTGCATCGGGCTGAACGCCGAGTACACGCCGTAGGTTAGGCCGCGCTTCTCGCGCACTTCACTCATCAGGCGCGTGCCGAAACCGCCGCCACCGAGGATCTGGTTGCCCATCGACAGCGCCGCGTAATCGGGGTCGTCACGGTCGATGCCCAACTGCGCGAGCATCAGGTTGGTCTGCTTCGACGGGAACTCGATGTGGTTGATGCTGGCCTTCGGTTCCTGCGGCTGAGCGATTTTCGCCAGCGCTGGGCCTTTGGGCAGGGCAGAGGAGACCTGATTGGCAATCGCTTCGGCATCCGCCCGCGACAGGTCGCCGACCAGCGCGATCACCACGTTGCCAGCGGCGTAGGCCTTGGCGTGGAACTCACGCAACTGCGCGAGGGTGATCTTCGGCACGCTCTGCGGGTTACCGTCACTCGAATGCGCGTACGGGTGATCGCCGTACAAGCGCTTCATCAGCTCAAGGCTGGCGAGTTTGCCGGGGTTCTGTTTCTGGTATTCGAAACCGGCGAGCAGCTGGTTCTTGATGCGTGCGAAGGAGTCGGCCGGGAAGGTCGGTTTGCCGACCACCTCCGCGAACAGCTTCAGCGCCGGTTCACGCTTGTCGGTGGCACTCAAGCTGCGTAGAGAAGCCAGCGCCATGTCCTTGAAAGCACCGTTGCCGAAATCCGCACCGAGGCCTTCGAAGCCTTGCGCGATGGCGCCGACGTCTTTGCCGGCGACACCTTCGTTGAGCATCGCGTTGGTCAGCACTGCCAAGCCCGAAGCGCTGCCGTCCTGGCTGCTGCCAGCGGCGAAGATCAGGCGCATGTCGAACATCGGCAGCTCATGGGCTTCGACGAACAATACTTTGGCGCCTTCGGCGGTGTTCCAGGTTTGCACGTCGAGTTTGCGGCTGGCCGGGGCCTTGCCGTCGAGTTCGGTCAGTGATTGCAGCTTCTGGCTGGTCTTGGCGTTGTCGAGGGCTTCGCTGGCATTGCTGTCAGCGCCAGGCGACAGGTAGAGCGCGGCAGAGCCGATCACCGCCACGGCAATCAGGCCGAGTAGCAGGCGTGGGGATTTGCGCTTACTCATGAGTCGTCTCCAGTGGCAGGACGTGGGCGACGCTGAGACGTTCGCGGGTGAAATACAGCTTGGCGGCGTTCTGGATGTCTTGCGGGGTCACGCTTTCCAGATCGGCCAGTTCGGTGTCCATCAGTTTCCACGACAGACCGACGGTCTCGAGTTGACCGATGGCGGTGGCCTGACTGGTGATCGAGTCACGTTCGAAGACCAGACCGGCAATCACTTGTGCTCGCACGCGCTCCAGTTCTTCAGCGGACGGCGCGGTGGTTTTCAGCTGTTCCAGCAGTTTCCACAGACCGGCCTCGGCTTGCGCGATAGTCTTTTTCTTCTGGGTGTTCGGGGTTGCCGACAGGGTGAACAGACTGTCGCCACGGGTATAGGCGTCGTAGCTCGACGAACCGCCGGAGACCAGCTCTTCGCCGCGCTCCAGTTGCGTCGGGATGCGCCCGCTGTAACCGCCGTCGAGCAACGCCGAGATCAGGCGCAAGGCGTTGACCGAGCGTTTGTCTTCAGCCGTGGCAATGCTTGGTACGTTGAAACCGAGCATCAGGCTAGGCAATTGCGTCTGCACGTGCAGGGTGATCTGGCGTTCGCCGGGTTCGGCCAGTTCCAGCGGCTTTTTCGCCGGTGGCACGTCGCGTTTGGCGATCGGGCCGAAATAGCGTTGAGCGAGGTTTTTCACCTCGTCCGGGGTCACGTCGCCGACCACCACCAGCGTGGCGTTGTTCGGCACATACCAGGATTGGTACCAGTGGCGCAGCTCTTCAACCTTCATGCGGTCGAGGTCGGCCATCCAGCCAATGGTTGGCGTGTGGTAGCCGCTGGCCGGGTAAGCCATGGCCTTGTAGCGCTCGTAGGCCTTGGACATCGGCTTGTCATCGGTGCGCAAGCGGCGCTCTTCCTTGATGACTTCGATCTCCTTGGCGAACTCGTCGGCCGGCAGGCGCAGATTGGCCATGCGGTCGGCTTCCAGTTCGAAGGCGACGCCCAGACGGTCGCGGGCCAGTACCTGGTAATAAGCGGTGAAATCGTCGCTGGTGAAGGCGTTCTCTTCGGCGCCGAGGTCACGCAGGATCAGCGAGGCTTCGCCGGGACCGACTTTTTCACTGCCCTTGAACATCATGTGCTCAAGCGCGTGGGACAGACCGGTCTGGCCCGGGGTTTCGTAGCTGGAGCCGACCTTGTACCAGACCTGCGACACCACCACCGGTGCGCGATGGTCTTCGCGCACGACGACCTTGAGGCCGTTGTCGAGGGTGAATTCGTGGGTCGGTTGCGGGTCGGCCGCCAGGGCCGAAAGGGGCAGGCAGACTGTGCTGAGCAGCAGGCCTGCAGCGCGGCGGGCTAGAGCATTCATTCGTTTTTTAACCTGTTGGGCTGCCCGCTTGGTCTTAGCGTCGGCGGGCGAGAGGGTGCTAGGATACTGATCCGTTTTACCGGCGACCACGCCTATCAGGTTTTCAGACCTGATCTGGCTGAATGGGTTTGCGGCAGAAAGCTACAGTTTATCGACTAAACTTCGCTTTTTCGCCGAATTTGCCGGTTTAGTCCTTCGTTTATACGATTCTTTGAGGTGCCGCTGGCGCCTCGACAAAATGTTGCGCGTGAACAAGCTGGATGAAACACAGTCTGTTCTGCATCGAATATTTATTTGCCGGGGCGCCCTTATGGCGCGTCGCTACCGTGAGATAGCCGTCCTCCATGTTTGGTTCCAACGACGACAAGAAGACCCCAGCTGCGGCTGGCGAGAAGAAAAGCCTGTTCGGATGGCTGCGTAAGAAACCGCAGGAACCCGTCGTCGAACAGCCGCCGGTGATTCCTGAGCCAGCGCCTGCGCCGGCGCCGGCTCCAGTCATAGAAGAAGAGCCGGCACCGATTGTGCTGCCGATTGCCGAGCCGGTGTTGCAACCGGTTGAGCCTGAGCCAGAGCCTGAAGCGCCTGTGGCGGCTGAACTACCGCTGACTCCTGCGGCTGAACCGTGGCTGACCTTGCCGGTGGCGGAAGAGCCGGTGGCGTTGGTTGAAGAAGCTGCGCCACACATCACCCCGGAAATTCCAGCGCCTGCTGCGTTGGTGCCCGAGGTGGCTCGGGCGCCTGTGGTTGAGCCGGTTGTCGAGCCTGCGCCGGTTGTTGCTGAGCCTGTTGCGCCGGCGTTTGTTGCTCCGGTCGTTCAACAGCCTGCACCTGCACCGGTCGTCGCTGCGCCAGTTGTGCCGGTTGAAGTGGTTACCGAGTCCCCAGTCGAAGCCCCGCGCACCGAAGAAACCAAAGCCGGTTTCTTCGCCCGTCTCAAACAAGGCCTGTCGAAAACCAGCGCCAGCATCGGCGAGGGCATGGCCAGCTTGTTCCTCGGCCGCAAAACCATTGATGACGACCTGCTCGATGACCTCGAAACCCGTCTGCTCACCGCTGACGTCGGCGTCGAAGCTACCACGCAGATCATCCAGCGCCTGACCCAGAAGGTCGCCCGCAAAGAGCTGGCCGACGCCGACGCGCTGTACAAATCCCTGCAGGCCGAACTGGCAGCGATGCTCAAGCCGGTCGAACAACCGCTGAAAATCGTTTCGCAGAACAAGCCGTTCGTGATTCTGGTGGTTGGCGTCAACGGCGCCGGCAAGACCACCACCATCGGCAAACTGGCGAAGAAGCTGCAACTGGAAGGCAAGAAAGTCATGCTCGCCGCCGGTGACACCTTCCGCGCCGCTGCCGTGGAGCAATTGCAGGTCTGGGGCGAGCGCAACAAGATTCCGGTCATCGCCCAGCACACAGGCGCCGACTCGGCCTCGGTGATTTTCGACGCCGTGCAGGCTGCCAAGGCCCGTGGCATTGACGTATTGATCGCCGACACCGCCGGTCGTCTGCACACCAAAGACAACCTGATGGAAGAACTGAAAAAGGTTCGCCGCGTCATCGGCAAGCTCGACGCCGACGCGCCGCACGAAGTGCTGCTGGTGCTCGACGCCGGTACTGGCCAGAACGCGATCAACCAGGCCAAGCAATTCAACCAGACCGTCGAACTCACCGGTCTGGCGCTGACCAAGCTCGACGGCACTGCCAAGGGCGGCGTGATTTTCGCCCTGGCCAAGCAGTTCGGCTTGCCGATCCGCTACATCGGCGTCGGTGAAGGCATCGACGACTTGCGCACTTTTGAAGCCGAACCCTTTGTCCAGGCACTGTTTGCCGAGCGGGAGCGTTCATGATTCGTTTCGAACAGGTCGGTAAACGCTACCCGAACGGTCACGTCGGCTTGCATGAGCTGAGCTTTCGAGTCCGTCGTGGCGAGTTCTTGTTTGTCACCGGTCACTCCGGCGCCGGTAAATCCACGTTGTTGCGCCTGTTGCTGGCGATGGAGCGTCCGACCAGCGGCAAACTGCTGCTGGCTGGGCAAGACCTGAGCACCATCAGCAACGCGCAGATTCCGTTCCTGCGTCGGCAGATCGGCGTGGTGTTCCAGAATCACCAGTTGCTGTTTGATCGCACGGTGTTCAACAACGTCGCCTTGCCGCTGCAGATTCTTGGCTTGTCCAAGGCCGAAATCGCCAAGCGTGTCGATTCGGCGCTGGAGCGCGTGGCGCTGTCGGATAAAACCGATCTGTATCCGGGCGACCTGTCCACCGGTCAGCAACAGCGTGTCGGCATTGCTCGCGCCATCGTGCACCGTCCGGCCTTGCTGCTGGCGGACGAACCGACCGGTAACCTCGACCCGCGTCTGGCGGCTGAAATCATGGGCGTGTTCGAAGACATTAATCGTCTGGGCACCAGCGTGCTGATCGCCAGTCACGACCTGGCGCTGATCGCGCGCATGCGTCACCGCATGCTGACCCTGCAACGCGGCCGATTGATCGGCGACGGGGAGGCCGGAGAATGAGTGCGACACGCAGTCCGAAGGTTTCCGAACGTGTGGCGCCGAAAGCCGCCGATCCGCAACCACCGAAGAAGAAAAAACACGACGAAGACGATGGCCCGGACTTCGCCACGCTGTTCCGTGCCTGGGTCGAAAGCCATCGCGCCAGTCTGCTCGACAGCCTGCGTCGTCTCGGCAAGCAGCCGATCGGCAGCTTCTTCACCTGCATGGTGATGGCGGTCGCGCTGAGTCTGCCAATGGGCTTGTCCCTGTTGCTCAACAACGTCGAGCGTCTTGGCGGTTCGTGGCAGCGTGCAGCGCAGATTTCGCTGTATCTGCAACTCGACGCCAGCCCGCAGCAGGGCGAGTCGTTGCGCGAGCAGATCAAAGGCATGCCCGGCGTAGCGGATGCTGAATATGTCGGCCGCGATCAGGCGCTGGAAGAGTTTCAGCAGCAATCCGGGTTGGGTGAAGCCCTGCGCGAGCTGCCGGAGAACCCGTTGCCGGGCGTGGTGCTGGTCACCCCGAATGAGGTCGACAAGCCGACGCTGGAAGCATTAAGACAAAAACTTTCCGAATTGCCCAAGGTACAACAGGCGCAACTTGATCTAGTCTGGGTCGAGCGTCTGGCCGCCATCCTCAAGCTTGGCGATCGTTTTGTCTTCGGTCTGACGGTGCTTTTGGTTTCTGCATTACTTTTGGTGATAGGCAATACCATTCGTCTTCATATTGAAAACCGCCGCACCGAGATAGAAGTGATTAAACTCGTCGGCGGCACTGACAGTTATGTGCGTCGCCCTTTCCTTTATATGGGCGCGTTGTATGGCTTCGGTGCGGGGCTATTGTCCTGGGGCGTCTTGGCGTTCGGCCTGAACTGGCTGAACGATGCGGTGGTTGGGCTGGCCGGTTTGTACGGCAGTGATTTCGCTCTGGCCGGAGTGCCAGTTGCCGACGGTCTGTCGCTCTTGCTTGGCGCGGTGCTGTTGGGTTATATCGGTGCATGGATTGCAGTCGCACGCCATCTCAGGGAGCTGGCGCCGAAGTAGAATCTTTTTTGCGCGTGATTGACCTCGCGGTTTTTTGGGAACTTGTATTTGAGTTCCCGGTCAATTTTTCGCAGTGCTGAGAAGCACGAGTATGTAAGTGGGAGGTTTTTTCGCATGACCAATTCTTTGCAACCTGCGTATGCGTTGGTTCCGGGTGCGAACCTGGAAGCCTACGTGCACACCGTCAACAGCATTCCATTGCTGACGCCGGAGCAGGAGCGTGAACTGGCCGAGAGTCTCTACTATGAGCAGGATTTGGGGGCGGCTCGGCAGATGGTGCTCGCCCACCTGCGTTTTGTTGTACATATCGCCCGTAGTTATTCCGGCTACGGTCTGGCTCAGGCTGACCTGATCCAGGAAGGTAACGTCGGCCTGATGAAGGCCGTGAAGCGCTTCAACCCGGAAATGGGTGTGCGTCTGGTGTCGTTCGCTGTGCACTGGATCAAGGCGGAAATTCACGAGTTCATCCTGCGCAACTGGCGCATTGTGAAAGTCGCGACCACCAAGGCCCAGCGCAAGCTATTCTTCAACCTGCGCAGCCAGAAGAAACGTCTGGCGTGGCTGAACAACGAGGAAGTCCACCGTGTGGCGGAAAGCCTCGGCGTTGAACCGCGTGAAGTGCGCGAGATGGAAAGTCGCCTGACCGGCCACGACATGGCCTTCGACCCGGCTGCTGAAGCCGACGATGACAGCGCTTTTCAATCGCCGGCCAACTACCTGGAAGACCACCGGTACGACCCGGCGCGTCAACTGGAAGATGCCGATTGGAGCGACAACTCCAACCACAACCTGCACGAAGCGCTGGAAGTGCTGGACGAACGTAGCCGCGACATCCTCTACCAGCGCTGGCTGGCAGAAGAGAAAGCCACGCTGCATGATCTGGCGCAGAAGTACAACGTGTCGGCCGAGCGGATCCGTCAACTCGAGAAGAGCGCGATGAACAAGCTCAAGTTGTCGATCGCCGCATAACCGGCGAGCAGGCAATAAAAAACGCCCCGATCAGCGATGATCGGGGCGTTTTCATTTCTGGCTTCACACAAAACCAATGTAGGAGTGAGCCTGCTCGCGATAGCGGTGTGACAGTCAGCATTGCCGTCACTGATGTACCGCTATCGCGAGCAGGCTCACTCCTACATTTAGATCCTCGGTGTTATCGCGACCACGGTGCCCGGCGCGAATCGTTGAGCCCCAACAGATAACTATCCCCACCCAACTGACTCATCTGCTGGCGAATCCACCCGGCCCGCCGCGAGACATAAGCGGTCGGATGGCTGGCACTCCAGACACGCGGATTGGGCAGAACAGCCGCCAGATAACTCGCCTGCTGCCGTGACAACGACTTCGCGCTAACACCAAAGTGATGGCGGGCTGCGGCTTCGGCGCCAAACACCCCGTCATCCCACTCGACGCTGTTGAGATACACCTCAAGAATCCGCTGCTTGGGCCAGAACACCTCGATCAGCGCAGTAAACCACGCCTCCAGGCCTTTACGCAGATAGCTGCGACCGGCCCACAGAAACAGGTTTTTCGACACCTGCTGGCTCAAAGTGCTCGCGCCGCGAATCGAGCCGCCAAGCTCGTTGTGGGCCAATGCAGCCTGGATCGCACTGAAATCAAAACCCCAATGCTCGGGAAACTTCTGATCCTCACCGGCCATGACCGCCACTTTGAGGTCGTCGGAGATCTCGTCCCACGGCTTCCACGTGCGTTGCAGGTCAATTGGCTCACCGTCGACCCAGGACTCGATCTTGCGTTCGACCATCAACGCCGTACCCGGCGGCGGCACGAAGCGAAACACCAGCACCAGCAAGACGCTGCCGCCGGCGAACCAGAGCAGGGCCTTCGTGAGACGACGGAAAATAGTACGCAGCATAGAGATGGCTTGGCCGAACCGGTGGAGCGGGCCATTATACAGACCCTGCCGATCGCGTCTGACTGGAGTTCCCAATGCTGCGTGGCTTTTTGATGCTGGCCGCTTTTTTCGGTTTCACCGGGGTCGCCTTGGGTGCATTCGCCGCCCATGGCCTGAAAAACCGTCTGACACCCGAGTATCTGGCGATCTTCCATACCGGCGTCACCTATCAATTGGTGCACACCTTGGCGCTGTTTGGTGTGGCGCTGCTGGCCACACAGATTCAGGGTCGACTGGTCACTTGGGCCGGCGTGTCATTCACCATTGGCATCCTGCTGTTCTCCGGCAGCCTGTACGTGCTGACCACCACCGGCATCAGCAAGCTCGGCATCATCACCCCGTTTGGTGGCCTGGCGTTCCTGATTGGCTGGCTATGCCTGGGCCTCGCCGCCTGGCGCTTGCAACCAACCGCTTGACGCTTGGTGCTGACCTTTAGGTCATGATCGGGCTAGAATGCCAGCCCCTAAAAATGATGGCGGCGTTACGCATGCGCATTCAGTTGAACGGTGAATCCCTTGAACTGCCCGACGGTGAAACCGTTGCGGGCCTGATCACCCGTCTGGAACTGACCGGACGCCGGGTGGCAGTCGAACTCAATCTGGATATCGTCCCGCGCAGCCAGCATGCCGACACCACGCTCAACGACGGCGACAACGTTGAAGTGGTGCACGCCATCGGCGGCGGCTGATCGCCCGCCCCGCAAGGGCACAGAATTCTGCAAGACCCTCACTCCTAAAGAGGATTCCCCATGAGCATCGTTCGTAGCGACAAGCCTTTTGTGCTGGCCGGTCGTACTTACCAGTCGCGTTTGCTGGTCGGTACCGGCAAGTACCGTGACATGGAAGAAACCCGTCAGGCCATCGAAGCCTCGGGTGCCGAGATCGTCACCTTCGCCGTGCGCCGCACCAACCTGGGCCAGATCGAAGGCGAGCCGAACCTGCTCGACGTGCTGTCGCCGGAGCGCTACACCTTCCTGCCGAACACCGCCGGTTGTTACGACGCCATCGAAGCTGTGCGCACCTGCCGCCTGGCCCGTGAGCTGCTCGATGGCCACAACCTGGTGAAGCTGGAAGTACTGGCCGACCAGAAGACCCTGTTCCCTAACGTCATCGAAACCCTCAAGGCCGCGGAAACGCTGGTCAAGGAAGGCTTCGACGTGATGGTGTACACCAGCGATGACCCGATCATCGCCCGCCAACTGGCGGAAATCGGCTGCATCGCGGTCATGCCGCTGGCCGGTCTGATCGGTTCCGGTCTGGGGATCTGCAACCCGTACAACCTGCAGATCATCCTCGAAGAAGCCAAAATCCCTGTGCTGGTCGATGCCGGTGTCGGCACTGCGTCCGATGCGACCATCGCCATGGAACTGGGTTGCGATGCGGTGCTGATGAACTCGGCCATCGCCCACGCCCAGCAGCCGGTGATGATGGCTGAAGCCATGAAACACGCCATCGTTGCAGGCCGTCTGGCCTACCTCGCTGGCCGTATGCCGAAAAAACTCTATGCCAGCGCCTCTTCGCCGCTGGATGGTCTGATCAAGTAAGAGCCATTGATGACTGAATCGAACGACACGCCTGTCCAGACGGAAGAGGGCGACGAGCGCCAACACCGCCGCATCAAGAGCTTCGTGATGCGCGCCGGGCGCATGACCGAAGGCCAGCAACGCGGCCTGGATCAGGGCGCGCCGCTTTACGTGCTGCCGCTGGCCGACACCCCGGTGGATTACGATCAAGTGTTCGGCCGTTCGGCACCGCGCTCGCTGGAGATCGGTTTCGGCATGGGCCACTCGCTGCTGGAAATGGCTGCGGCCGCGCCGGATCAGGACTTCATCGGCGTTGAGGTTCACCGTCCGGGTGTTGGCGCGCTGCTCAATGGCGTGCTGACTCAGGGCCTGACCAACCTGCGGGTCTATGATTGCGACGCGATCGAAGTGCTCAACCGCTGCATCGCCGACAACAGTCTCGATCGCCTGATGCTGTTCTTCCCGGATCCGTGGCACAAGAGCCGTCACCACAAGCGCCGTATCGTTCAGGCCTCGTTCGCTGAGCTAGTGCGCAGCAAGTTGAAGGTTGGCGGCATTCTGCACATGGCCACCGACTGGGAACCGTACGCCGAGTACATGCTGGAAGTGATGAACGTCGCCCCGGGCTACCGCAACCTCGCCGAAGACGGCAAGTGCGTACCACGCCCGGCCGAACGCCCGATCACCAAGTTCGAACGCCGCGGCGAACGACTGGGCCATGGCGTGTGGGACCTGAAGTTCGAAAAACTCGCTTAAGCATCACGCAACACCCCTGTAGGAGCTGCGGCACGCTGCGATCTTTGATCTTGATTTTGAAGATCAAAGATCGCAGCGTGCCGCAGCTCAGTTGTTTCTGGAGTTTGCTCAAGTTTGGCTATGATCCGCCGACAGCTCGAGGCCCCCATTTGTAAAGGAAGACAAATCTTGAAAGCCATTTTTGCCTGCACGCTGGTTCTGGGTCTCATTTGTTGCGCAGCGTGCGAACGGGTAGTCAGTCCCGAGGAATACTTCGCGAGTGCGCAGAGAACGGCGGCAAAGATCGAGCGCGACGCCAATGACCGGATCAAGCGTGAGGCCGCCGGGGAAAGCGTGCAATACACCCCTGAACAGTTGCGCGTTGCCGAAGGTGATCTCGAGGCTCTTGTGGACAACCTCAAGCATGCGTCGGACGGCGGGCACACGCTGGCCACCTATTTTTTGGCCAGCCTGCAGGACAACCCGATGTTTTCCGAGCAGACGCGCTTACAGACCTGTGGTCTTTATCAGCAGGCCATGGATGATGGGGTGTTAGCGGCTGCGGTGGGCTATTACCATTTGTGCGACAAAGCGTATGAACGATTTGATGCGCAAAATCCTGATCATTTGAAATTCTTGCAGTCTCTCGAGCAGTTGCTGCTCAAGCCTGATGCGCATGCTGACGACTATCCGTTGCAGGCCAAACGTTCGCTGTGTTTCGAAGAAAACGGGGCGCCTGCCGGCAAGGTCGGGCCGATGGCCGCCATGCGAGCCCGCGCAGCTGGCTTGGTATTGTCCGAAGACCAGTTTCGGGCTGAGGCCTACTACATACTCGCGTTGACTCGTGTGAACGGCAGCGATATGCGCGACAGCGGCAATATCGAACACTTCGATAAAGCGATAGCGCTGGGCTGCAAGGATTCCGTTGGCCTCAAGGCGATCCTTCAGGCGCAGAGCCGCTTATCGAAGAATCATTGAACCAAGGCCCAATAGTGGGAGCGAGCCTGCTCGCGAAAGCGGTCTGACAATCAACGATGTTGTTGGATGTTAAGACGCCTTCGCGAGCAGGCTCGCTCCCACAGTTGTTTTGGGGCGTTTGCGGAGTCAGCGGCGGTCGGCGACTACGCCGATGAGGACGAGGACTACCAGCAACACAGGCGCCAGGCTGTAGTTGTTGAACTGGCTCAAACCCTTGATCACCCACGGCGTGGCGTAGATCAGCGCGGCGCCGCTGCCGATCACGCACAGTAGGGCCATCAGTGGCACGCGCAGGGCGCCGGCGATGCTGCCCAAGCGTTGCTCGACCCACCCTTTGAAGTCGGCGCCGAACAGCACCAGCAGGCAGCCCACCAGGGCCAGAGCGATTTCCGATAGGTTGCTGCGGCTCCAGCGGGAGACGGTGGCGAGCAGGTCGAGTATCAAATCCATGCGTTTTCCCTTAGCACTGAAGTCAGTTCAGAAATTGTTGCAGCAAGTCGTTGAGGAACAACTGTCCGCGCTCGGTGGCCGCCAGACGTGACGGTTCGACCTGCAACAGACCGCTTTGTTCTGCCGCGGCCCGGCCTTCAGCGAGGCTTTCCAGCGACAGCCCGGTGCGCTCAGGATACAGGTGCGATTCGACGCCTGCGGTCAGGCGCAAAGCGTTCATCAGAAACTCGAACGGCATCTCGTCGTTGGTCAGCGCTTTCTCGCCGGCTTGAAAGCTTTTTGCCGGGTTGAGATAGTCCTTCGGCAAACGGGTTTTCCAGGTGCGAACGATGCGTCCGTCCGGGTGGCTGAGCTTGCCATGCGCACCCGCGCCAATGCCGATGAAGTCGCCAAAACTCCAGTAATTGAGGTTGTGCCGCGCCGGCCGGCCCGCCTGGGCATAAGCCGACACTTCGTATTGCGCATAACCGTGTTCCGCCAGCAGCGCTTGCCCGGCCTCTTGAATGTCCCACAGCGTGTCATCTTCCGGCAGCACCGGCGGCTGGTTCCAGAACACGGTGTTCGGTTCCAGCGTCAGTTGATACCAGGAAATGTGCGTCGGATTCAGTGCGATGGCCTGGCGCAGGTCGCTCAAGGCATCGTCCAGCGACTGGTCGGGCAAACCGTGCATCAAGTCGAGATTGAAGTTATCGAACCCGGCCTGACGTGCCATGCCGGCCGCACGCACCGCTTCGTCACCGTTGTGAATCCGCCCCAGCGCCTTGAGCTTTTCTTGCTGGAAGCTCTGGATGCCGATCGACAGGCGATTGATCCCCAGCTTGCGGTAGGCGACGAACTTCTCTTGCTCGAAGGTCCCGGGGTTGGCTTCCAGAGTGATTTCGATGTCGTGGGCAAACGGAATGCGCTGTTCGACGCCTTCCAGCAGCCGCCCGAGGGCTTCGGCGCTGAACAGGCTCGGCGTGCCGCCACCAAAGAAGATCGAACTGATTTCACGACCGTACACGGCGTGCAGGTCCTGATCGAGATCGGCCAACAGCGCATCAACGTATTCCTGCTCCGGCAAAACCGGGCTGGCGGTGTGTGAGTTGAAATCGCAATACGGACATTTGCGCACACACCACGGGATGTGGATGTACAGCGCCAGGGGCGGCAGCGTCGGCAACGGCGCCCGAGGCGAAGAGGCGGCGCCGCCGACAATCAGCGACGACGCAGAAGAATCACCGGTCATTTCAGGCCCAGACGCTGGCGCAGCAGATCCATTGCACGGGCGCGGTGGCTGATCTGGTTCTTGTCGGCCGGACTCAGTTCGGCGCTGGACACATCACGCTCCGGCACCCAGAACAGCGGGTCATAACCGAAACCGTGCTCGCCGCTGGCAGCGCTCAGTATCCGTCCGTGCCACAGGCCTTCGCAGAGAATCGGCAACGGATCGTCAGCGTGACGCACCAGCGCCAGCACGCAAACGAACTGCGCGCCGCGCTCGGCTTCCGGTACATCCTTCAGCGCGTCGAGCAGTTTGGTGTTGTTCGCCGCATCGCCCTTGCCGTCGGCATAACGTGCCGAATAGATGCCTGGCGCACCGCCAAGGAAATCCACCGCCAGACCGGAATCGTCGGCCAGCGCCGGCAACCCGGAAATGCGTGCGGCGTTGCGTGCCTTGAGGATCGCGTTCTCGACGAACGACAGACCGGTTTCTTCCGGCTCGACCTTGCTCCACTCGCCAATCGAGCGCAGTTGCACCGATTCGCCGAGCATGGCCTGGAGTTCTTTGAGTTTGCCGGCGTTATGGCTGGCCAGTACGAGCTGCTTGATGTTCATCATTCGCCGGGAAAGAGTTCTTGGTTGAAATTGATGGTGTTGATCTTGTCGCCGTTCTGCACCTTGATTTCAAAGGTGCGGGTTTCCTGCTGAGGCACCGGGTACTGGGCGATGTAGTAGATCGCACCCTGCTCGGTGACTTGCTTGAAATTCAGCGGCACGCTCTGGCTGGTCAGGTCTTTGACCGTGCCGGTGACATTGGCGACCAGCGGTTTGCCATCCTTGATCACCGAGACATTGATCACGCCCTGATTTTTGCTGCGAATCAGTTCAGCCGCCTTGGCGATGTCCGGCGTCAGAAACGTCGAGTTGAAAGTGTTGTAGTGCACCGTGACATCGCCGAAGGTTTCCTTGCGTTCGCCCTTGATGACGTCGGCCGCCATGGCGCTGGCGCTCAGGCAGGCAGTCAATAACAACAACGCTAAACGACCCATGATCGTGCTCCTCGAAATGACGGGATTCAGACCGCGACTTTGTGGTCTGCAAGCTGCGGGCTGCTGACGCGGTAGATACCGATCTCACCTAACAGATTAGGCCATAGCTTACTGGCCCACCCGTGGCGGTGCTGTTGATCCACGGCAAGCCGATCAATGACCTTCGCATCACGTTCGCGGCAAAGTTCTTCAAAGTCTTCGAAGGTGCAGAAGTGAATGTTCGGTGTGTTGTACCAGGTGTACGGCAGAAACTCGGACACCGGCATGCGGCCTTTGCTTGCCAGGTACCAGCGGCAGCGCCAGTGCCCGAAGTTCGGGAAGGTGATGATGCACTGACGGCCGACCCGGAGCATTTCGTCGAGGATCTTGTCCGGGTAATGCACAGCTTGCAGGGCCTGGGTCATGACGACGATGTCGAAACTGTTGCTGGCGAAGTTGCCCAGCCCCTTGTCCAGATCCTGTTCGATGACGTTGACGCCTTTGGCCACGCACTGGGCGATGTTGTCGGCGTCGTTTTCCAGGCCATAACCGGTGACGTTCTTGTTGTCGCGCAGCCAGGTCAGCAGCTCGCCGTCACCGCAACCGAGGTCGAGGACGCGGCTGCCGGCGGGGATCCATTCCTGGATGATTTCCAGATCTGCTCTCATGGCTTTCTCACAGCGTGATGCGGTTCATGTAATTGCCGAACGCCTGCAAATAGCGCGGGATCGGAATCAGGAAGGCGTCGTGGCCCTGCGGTGCGTCGATTTCCAGATAGCTGACGTCTTTGCGCGCCGCCATCAGTGCATCCACCAGTTCCCGCGAGCGGGCAGGGGAGAAGCGCCAGTCGGTGGTGAACGACATCACGCAGAACTTGGCCGTGGCGTTTTCAAAGGTTTTCGCCAGGTTATCGTCGAAGTTCGCTGCCGGATCGAAGTAATCCAGCGCCTTGGTCATCAACAGATAGGTGTTGGCGTCGAAGCGTCCGGAGAACTCTTCGCCCTGATAACGCAGGTAGCTTTCGACCTGGAACTCGACGCTGTGGAAGTCGTAGTTGAGCTTCTCGCTCTTGAGGCCACGGCCGAATTTCTCGCCCATGGAATCGTCGGACAGATAAGTGATGTGCCCGACCATGCGCGCCAGCATCAAGCCGCGTTTGGGGATCACGCCGGCTTCCTGGAACGAACCGCCGTGGAATTCCGGGTCGGTGAGGATCGCCTGACGCGCAACTTCGTTGAAGGCGATGTTCTGCGCCGACAGTTTTGGCGCCGAGGCGATAGCCAGACAATGGCGCACGCGGTCCGGGTAAGTGATGGTCCATTGCAATGCCTGCATGCCGCCGAGGCTACCGCCGATGACGGCCGCCCACTGGCCGATGCCGAGCAGGTCGGCCAGGCGCGCCTGGCTGTGTACCCAGTCCTCCACGGTCAGCACCGGGAAGTCGGCACCGAATGGCTTGCCGGTCTCCGGGTTAATGCTGCTGGGGCCGGTGGAGCCGTTGCAGCCGCCCAGATTATTCAGACTAACCACGAAGAACTTGCTGGTGTCGATCGGTTTGCCGGGGCCGATGCAGCTGTCCCACCAACCGGGTTTGCGGTCGTCGGGGCTGTGGTAGCCGGCGGCGTGGTGATGGCCGGACAAGGCGTGGCAGATCAGCACGGCGTTGCTCGCCTGTGCGTTGAGCGTGCCGTAGGTTTCGTAGATCAGGTCATAAGCGGGCAGCGAACGGCCACAGGCCAAGGCCAGAGGTTCGCTGAAGTGCGCCGTTTGCGGCGTCACCAGACCAACAGAATCGGGGGGAAAGGCAGCTGGCATCGACCCTGCTCTCGTTGAAATGAGGCGTAAGTCTAAAGACCGGGGGGGTTAGCGGCAAGCAACTACCTGCGCTCGTTCCCACGCTCTGCGTGGGAATGCCTCATTGGACGCTCGGCGTCCGCTTCGGCAGGGGACGCGGAGCGTCCCGGGATGCATTCCCACGCGGAGCGTGGGAACGATCAGCGCATTAGGTCAGGCAAATCCGGCAACTTCTTCGGCGAGCAGATCTTCACTCGCTTCTGCCGGTTCAACTCGCCACTGAGCAAACTGACTTGGCTTTTGGACACCCCAAACGCCTTGGCCAGAAAGCCCATCAGATAAGCATTGGCCTTGCCCTCAACCGGCGGTGCAGTCAGACGAATCTTCAGGCGATCCCCATGCAGCCCGGCGAAGTCATCGCTGCGGGCTGCCGGTTGCAGGTGACACTCGAGGATCAAGTCGTCACCGTCCCATCGAAACCAGCTCACATCAGCAGACGGAGGATTTCCGGCATCATCGTCATCGCCGCCAGATTGTTGATCACCAGCATGTCGATCAGTTTCAGCGCGAGGAAGGCGAAGATCGGCGACAGATCCAGACCGCCAAGGTTTGGCAGGATTTTGCGGAACGGCGCCAGCGCCGGCTCGCAGATCTGGTTGACCAGCTCAGCACCCGGATTGTGGCTGCCCGGTGCAACCCACGACAGAATCACGCTGATGATCAGGGCGAAGAAGAAGATCTTCAGGAACAGCGCGGTCACGCCGATCAGCGACCAGATAAACAGTTGCAGCGGGTTACCGGTGGTGCCGTAAGTCAGCAGCAGGGTCAACGCCATCAGCGCCAGTTGCACCAGAATCGCCAGCACCAGCGACGACATGTCCAGACCAAACAGGCTCGGAATGATCCGGCGCAGTGGTTTGAGCAGTGGCTGGGTCGCTTTGACGATGAACTGGCACAGCGGGTTGTAGAAGTTCGCCCGCACCAGTTGCAGTACGAAACGCAGCAGCACGATCAGCAGGTACAGACTGCCGAGGGTTTGCAGCACGTAAACCGCTGCGGTATTCAATCCAATCATGTAAGGCTCCTTATTTGCCCAGTTGTTCGGCCATTTCGGCCGAGCGGTGCGCGGCGGCGCCGAGTGCGGTTTCGACCAGTGCTTCAAAGCCATTGGCCTGGAATGATTTGATTGCAGCTTCCGTGGTGCCGTTTGGCGAAGTCACGCGGCGGCGCAGTTCGGCGGCGTCAACGTCGCTGGAGACGGCCATATGCGCGGCGCCCAGTGCGGTCTGCAGGGTCAGTTGTTCTGCGATGTCTTTCGGCAGGCCGAGTTTGACGCCGGCGGCGGTCATGGCTTCGATCAGCAGGAAGAAATAGGCAGGGCCGGAACCT
The DNA here is from genome assembly GCF_900187475.1 of Pseudomonas sp. Irchel s3h9. NCBI lineage: Bacteria > Pseudomonadati > Pseudomonadota > Gammaproteobacteria > Pseudomonadales > Pseudomonadaceae > Pseudomonas > Pseudomonas sp. Irchel s3h9. The sequence goes on from NZ_FYDH01000009.1 coordinate 246,294, forward strand.
GACACAGCGGTCACGGCGTCCAGTTGCTGTTCTTCCTTCAGCCACAAGGCGATGCCGACGGCGGACAGCAGCTCTTCGGCTTGCTGGCGTTGCTCGGCGGTCACTTTGCTGGTGGCGTACAAGCCGCTGACGCCCTGACGCAGCAGCGCCGGGGTGTTGGGCATGCAGCGCACGATCGGCTGCTCGCCGAGCCACGCAGTCATGCTGGCGCAGGTGATACCGGCAGCAATCGAAACCACCAATTGATTGGGTTTCAGGCTTGGGCGAATCGCTTCGCACACGGTTTTCATTGCCTGCGGCTTGACCGCCAGTACGATCACATCGACGCCGTCGATGGCCTGAGCGTTATCGGCGAAGGTTTCGATGCCGTGTTCGGCACTGACCTTGGCGCGGGTTTCTTCACCCGGGTCGCTGGCACGGATCTGCCCGGCTTCCAGCCCCTTGGCGCGCAGGCCGCCAATCAGACTGGCCGCCATGTTGCCCGCACCGATAAACGCAATACGTGTGTTGCTCATGTGTGGTCCTTATCTGGAAACGTTCAAGATTGGGAATAGTCGCGGGCGCCAAACAGGGCCGTACCGATACGAACCCAGGTGGCGCCTTGGGCGATGGCCGACTCAAGGTCGTGGCTCATGCCCATGGAAAGTGTGTCGAGCGGCAGATCAAGGCTCGCCTGCAATTTCTGCACGGCGGCGAAGGCCGCGTCTTGCTCGGCGCGGTCGTCGGTCGGCTCGGGAATCGCCATCAGGCCGCGCAGTTTCAGGCGCGGCAGTGCGCTGATCGCGGCGGCCAATGCCGGCAGGTCAGCCGGAGTGCAGCCGGATTTACTGGCTTCGCCGCTGACATTGACCTGAACGCAGATGTTCAGCGGCGGCAGTTCAGCCGGGCGCTGTTCGGACAAGCGTTGAGCGATTTTCAGGCGATCCACGGAATGCACCCAGTCGAAATGCTCGGCGATGGCGCGAGTCTTGTTCGATTGAATGGGGCCGATGAAGTGCCAGATCAAGGGCAGGTCAGCCAGTTCGAGCTGTTTGCCTATGGCTTCCTGCAGGTAGTTCTCGCCAAAGTCACGCAGGCCGGCGGCATATGCTTCGCGCAGGGCCTGGGCGGGTTTGGTCTTGCTGACCGCGAGCAACTGGACGCTGTTTTCAGCGCGGTTTGCAGCTGTTACCGCTGCCTGGATGCGCGAACTAACCAGTTGGATGTTGTCTGCTATCGTGGACATCAAGAGGCGCCAGCGGTCGGAAGGTTCGCGGCATTCTACTGGAATTGAGGAGCGCTATGGATATCACTGAACTGCTGGCCTTCAGCGCCAAACAAGGCGCTTCCGACCTGCACCTGTCGGCCGGTCTGCCGCCGATGATCCGTGTCGATGGCGATGTGCGGCGGATCAATCTGCCGGCGCTGGATCACAAGCAAGTGCACGAACTGATCTACGACATCATGAACGACACCCAGCGGGTCGACTTCGAGAAACATCTGGAAACCGACTTTTCCTTCGAAGTGCCGGGTGTGGCGCGTTTCCGCGTCAACGCTTTCAACCAGAACCGTGGCGCAGGCGCCGTATTCCGTACCATTCCGTCGAAAGTGCTGAGCATGGAAGACCTCGCCATGGGCGACGTCTTCCGCAAGATTACCGATGCGCCGCGCGGTCTGGTGCTGGTCACCGGGCCGACCGGTTCCGGCAAATCAACCACGCTGGCGGCGATGATCGATTACCTCAATACCCACCGGCATCACCACATCCTGACTATCGAAGATCCGATCGAGTTTGTTCACGAATCGCGCAAATGCCTGATCAATCAGCGTGAAGTCCACCGTGATACCCGCAGTTTCGCCACTGCGTTGCGCTCGGCACTGCGTGAAGACCCGGACGTGATTCTGGTCGGCGAGATGCGTGACTTGGAAACCATCCGCCTGGCGCTGACCGCTGCCGAAACCGGGCACTTGGTATTCGGCACGCTGCACACCACCTCGGCGGCGAAAACCATCGACCGCGTGGTCGACGTGTTCCCCGGTGACGAGAAGTCGATGGTACGTTCGATGCTGTCCGAGTCGTTGCTGGCGGTGGTCTCGCAGACGTTGATCAAGAAGATCGGCGGCGGGCGGGTGGCGGCGCACGAGATCATGCTGGGCACGTCGGCGATCCGTAACCTGATCCGTGAGGACAAGGTGGCGCAGATGTATTCGGCGATTCAGACGGGTGGGTCGTTGGGCATGCAGACACTGGACATGTGCCTGAAGGATCTGCTGACCAAGGGCTTGATCAGCCGCGAGCATGCGCGGGAGAAGGCGCGGACGCCGGATAATTTCTGAGGGAGTGATCGTTCCCACGCTCTGCGTGGGAATGCAGCCCGGGACGCTCTGCGTCCCTGCCGAAGCGGACGCGGAGCGTCCATTGAGGCATTCCCATGCGGAGCATGGGAACGATCGGTATGGTGTTAGCGCTGAACCACGCGCATCTGGTTTTGCTCTTTCGGCAACACACGCTTGGCAACCACGTAATGCTGCTGCCAGTACGGCTTGTTCAGCGTATCGATGCTCACCGCTTTGCCACGACGTGGCGCGTGGATAAAGCGGTCGTTGCCCAAGTAGATGGCAACATGGTTGACCCGACGGCTCTTGATGTTGAAGAAAATCAGGTCGCCCGGCTTCAGATCCTTGCGCTCGACTTTCTCGCCGTGACCGCTGGCCATGGCGTTGGAGGTGCGTGGTAGGTCGAACGTAGCGTCGTTGAACGCGTATTTCACCAGACCGCTGCAATCAAAACCTTTACTTGGGCTGCTGCCGCCCCAACGATAAGGGGTACCGAGGACGTTCACCGCACGGCTCAGCACATTGCTGCTTTCCTTGCTCGCCATCGGTGGCACCAGCTTGCTGTGGCTCTTGCTGCTCAGCGTGGTGGTTTTGCTTTTGCTGCTTTTGCTCGATGGAGCCGAAGCATGGGATTTAGGGGTAAAGCCGTTAACGTTGGGAAGACGTTGCTCACGATTGGTGGCGTGGGCGGCCAATGGCATTAATAGGCAGATGGTTAGCCATGTCTTGAAAAATGGTCGCATTAGGCGTGGCTCTTTAGTGATAGCGCGCAACTTTATAACAGAGTTTTTTTTCATTCCGAGTCCGTTGGTCGATTCAGTTGGAGGCCAACGGAACCAAATAAGCGGCAAATGGACGCAATTGTCGGACAGAAGTCAGGTGCTATAAGGCTTTGACGGTAGCAACGGTAACATTTGCCGTACGTCGGCTACCTGTAAAAAAGTCACAAAGAATTCAAGAATATTTATCTATCGTGTGAATCGAGGTCTTCATGAACCCCTATCAACAATTTGTTCAGCAGCAAGATACGCACAGCAAAATCATCGGTTATCTGCTGTGGATTTTCGGTTTTACCGGTGCTCACCGCTTCTATTACGGCAAGCCGGTGACCGGGACGATCTGGTTTTTCACCTTCGGTTTGCTGGGTATTGGCTGGCTGATCGATCTGTTCTTGATCCCGGCAATGGATCGCGAGGCGGATCTGCGTTTTACCGCAGGGCCGATCGAGTACAACGTGGCGTGGATTCTGCTGACGTTCCTTGGCGCACTGGGCGTGCACCGGATGTATCAGGGCAAGTGGATCAGTGGACTGATCTATCTGCTGACAGGCGGGTTGTTCTTTCTGGGGGTGCTGTATGACTTCTGGACGCTGAATGATCAGGTATCCGTACGCAACGCCGAAGGCAGAGGCGCCTTCCAGTAAGCCATCGCTGGCAAGCCAGCTCCCACAGGTTTTTGCGCTAACCCAAAGATAGCGCAAGACCTTGTGGGAGCTGGCTTGCCAGCGATTGGGGGCAACCCGGTATCAAGCCTGGTGACTGATCCGCCCATCCACCAGCGTATAGCGAACCACACCCGGCAGACTGTGCCCAATGAACGGGCAGTTCTCACCCTTCGACAACCAGTTCTCACCGGCCACCGTCGAAGCCTGCGGATCGAACAACACGATATCCGCCGCACCACCTACCGCCAGTTTGCCGGCCGGCAGACGCAACGCTTCAGCCGGGCCTGCACTCAGACGCGCCAGCAAGGTCGGCAGATCCAGCAACCCATCCTCAACCAGCGTCATCGCCAGCGGCAGCAACAGTTCAACACTGCTGATGCCCGGCTCGGTCGCGCCGAACGGCGCCAGTTTGGCGTCGCGTTCGTGCGGCTGGTGATGGCTGGAAATCGCCGAGACCACACCGGACTTCACCGCTGCACGCAGGCCATCACGGTCAGCACGCGTACGCAGCGGCGGTTGCACGTGGTACAGGCTGCTGAAGTCGATCAGCGCTTCATCAGTCAGAATCAACTGATACAGCGCGACATCCGCCGTCACCTTCAAACCACGGGCCTGAGCCTGAGCAATCAGGGCAACACCGCGAGCACTGGTCAACTGACTGAAATGCGCACGTACGCCGGTCTGCTCAACCAGCAGCAGGTCACGGGCAAGGGCCACGGTTTCAGCGGTTTCTGGAATCCCCGGTAAGCCGAGGAAACTGGCGACAGCGCCTTCGTGAGCCAAGCCACCTTCAGCCAAGTCGTGATCCTGCGAATTGAAGATCACCGTCAGGTCGAAGGTCGCCGCGTATTCCAGTGCCCGGCACAGGGTGCGGGTGTTGCGGAAGCTCTCCAGACCGTTGCCGAACGCCACGCAACCAGCGTCGCGCAGCGCCACCAGTTCGGCCAGTTGCTCGCCGTCCAGGCCTTTGCTCAGCGCGCCGATCGGGAACACCTTGGTGTTGCCGGCCTCGCGAGCGCGATCGAGGATCAGCTCGGCCACGGCCGAGGTGTCGAGCACCGGTTTGGTCTTTGGCGGGCAGCACAGGCTGGTCACGCCACCGGCCGCAGCAGCGCGGGTTTCGCTGATGATCGAACCTTTGCGGCTGTAGCCCGGCTCGCGCAGGGCAACGTTGAGGTCGACGAGGCCTGGAGCGGCGACGAGGCCTTGGGCGTCGATGGTTTCTACTGCGCTGAAACCGGCCGGGGCCGCGCCGAGGGCGACGATCTTGCAGGCTTCAACGTGAATGTCGGTGATTTGATCCAGGCCGCTGCTTGGATCGATGACGCGTGCGCCGAGAATGCTGAGCTTCACTGGGCGTTCTCCTGCTCGAATTGACGCTGCGCGGTTTGCCCGCTCATGGCCATGGACAACACAGCCATACGAATTGCGATGCCGTAGGTCACCTGATTGAGGATCACCGAGTGCGGGCCGTCGGCCACTGCGGACTCGATTTCCACCCCCCGGTTGATCGGCCCCGGGTGCATAACGATGCAATCGGGTTTGGCCCCGGCCAGACGCGCGGTGGTCAGGCCGAACAGTCGGTAGAACTCACCTTCGCTCGGCAACAGGCCGCCGGTCATGCGTTCACGCTGCAGGCGCAACATGATCACCACGTCGACGTCTTTCAGGCCTTCGGTCATGTCGGTGTAGACCTTCACGCCGTATTGCTCGATGCCGATCGGCAGCAGGGTCTTCGGCGCAATCACGCGGATGTCCGGGCAGCCGAGGGTCTTCAGCGCGAGCATGTTCGAGCGCGCAACCCGCGAGTGCAGGATGTCGCCAACGATGGCCACCGAGAGGTTTTCGAAACCGCCCTTGTGCCGACGGATGGTGAGCATGTCGAGCATGCCCTGCGTCGGGTGGGCGTGACGGCCGTCGCCGCCGTTGATGATTGCCACTTGCGGGCATACATGTTCGGCGATGAAGTGCGCGGCGCCGGAATCACCGTGGCGTACGACGAACATGTCGGCGGCCATGGCTTCGAGGTTGCGCAGGGTGTCGAGTAGGGTTTCACCTTTACTCGCCGACGAGGTCGACACGTTCAGGGTAATTACGTCTGCCGACAGCCGCTGGGCCGCCAGTTCGAAGGTGGTGCGGGTGCGCGTGGAGTTTTCGAAGAACACGTTGCACACGGTTTTGCCGCGCAGCAACGGGACTTTCTTCACCGCCCGGGCACCGACTTCGAGGAACGAGTCGGCGGTGTCGAGGATTTCCGTCAGCAACTCGCGGCGCAGGCCGTCGAGCGAGAGGAAGTGGCGCAGCTGGCCCTGATCATTGAGCTGCAGCGGGCGCTTGGTATCTAGAGGCGTCATCGCGAAGGGGACTCTCAATAGGGCGGATTAAAGGTTGAAGTCTTGCAGTTCGAGCGTCAGCGGCTCGGGGCCGGACAGCTTCACCCGTTCATGTGCGGCCAGCGACAGCGTCGCGCCAACCACGTTCGGGCGGATCGGCAGCTCGCCGGCGTCGAGGTCCAGCAGGCAGACCAGGGTCACGCTGGCCGGGCGGCCGTAGTCGAACAATTCGTTCATGGCGGCGCGGATGGTGCGGCCGCTCATCAATACGTCGTCGATCAGCACCAGATGCTGGCCTTCGATCTCGAAGGGCAGGGCGGACGGGCGCACTTGCGGGTGCAGGCCGTTCTGGCTGAAGTCGTCGCGGTAAAAGGACACATCCAGCGTGCCCAGTGGCGCATCGCTGCCCAATTCCTTAAGCAAGGCCTGCGCGACCCAGATGCCGCCGGTGCGAATGCCGATGTAACGCGGTTCAGTGATTTCACGCTGGGCAAGGTGCGCCTTGAGGCGGGTCGCCATCTGGCTGATCAGATCGGCGGGATTTGGCAGGCTCATGGTTGCTCCTTGTTGGGGGCGAATCGGGTCCTTGGACACGACTCGGTTTTTCACTCAAAAGAAAAGCGCCGAAGCGCTTGTCAGGATTCAAACAATGCAGTGTTTTCATCGAGCCAGCCCTGCAACAGCAGAGCGGCGGCGATGGCGTCCACCGGGTTGTCGCGGTAACTGCCTTTTTGACCGCCACGGGCCAGTCGCTCGCCTTTGGCTTCAAACGTGGTCAGGCGTTCGTCGTGGGTATAGAAGGGCAGATTGAAGCGGCCATTGAGGCGGCGGGCAAACTTTTCCGCGCGTACGCACATGTCGCTCGGGGTGCCGTCCATGTTCAGCGGCAGTCCGACAACAACGGCATCGGGTTTCCATTCTTTTATAAGGGCTTCGACCTGGTTCCAGTCCGGCACGCCGTTCTGTGCCTTCAAGGTGCACAGCTCACGGGCCTGGCCGGTAATCACCTGGCCGACCGCGACGCCGATCTGTTTGGTGCCGTAGTCGAAGCCGAGAATCAGGCGCAGGGCCATCAGGCGTGACCTGCCTGGCTGGTCAGCAGGCTGAGGTTGATCCCCAGGTGCCGGGCCGCCGCTTCCAGACGCAATTCACTGCTGGTGTTGAACAGGATGTCGGCGTCGTACGGGCAGTTCAGCCAGGCGTTGTCGGCGAGTTCCGCTTCCAGTTGCCCGGCTTCCCAACCGGCGTAACCGAGGGCAATCAGGCTTTTTGCTGGGCCGACGCCGTCAGCGATGGCGAACAGCACGTCCTGCGAGGTCGAGAGGGCCAGATCACCCTCCAATTGCGCGGTGGCCAGAAAGGTCTTGCCCGCCGGGTGCAGAACAAAACCGCGATCGGTCTGCACCGGGCCGCCAATGAAGATCGGCACATGCTGGCAGAGTGCTGGCGGGTCAATGTCCGGACGTAATTGCTCAAGGATGTCGGCCAGATTCAGCTCTTGCGGCCGGTTGACCACAATCCCCATAGCGCCATTGGCCGTGTGCTCGACGATGTAGGTCAAGGTGTGGGCAAAGTTCGGGTCGGCCATGTGTGGCATGGCGATCAGGAATTGATGCTTGAGGTAGCTGGGGCTGACGTTTTTCATGTGCGCTAGTGTGGCGTTCGGGGGGCAAACTGACAAGCTGGAGATGCTGACAGCAACACAGATCCATTGTAGGAGTGAGCCTGCTCGCGATAGCGGTGTGCCAGAATCGAAATTGTTGACTGATACACCGCTATCGCGAGCAGGCTCACTCCTACAAGGGGTTGCGGTGTGTCAGTTGCTTGAGAGCTTGTCGCCCCGGGCAAATTTCCAGGTACGAATGATTTCCAGACGGTCGATGTCCGACAAGTCCCCGGTAAACGGCGCAAACGGTGCCGCCAGTCGGACAATGCGCTGCGCCGCCTGATCCAGCAGCGGCTGGCCGGAGGATTCCAGCACCAGCACTTCATACAGCGAACCGTCGCGGTTGATCGAAACCATCAGGCGCAGATTGCCGTAGATCTGCTTGCGCCGTGCTTCTTCGGGGTAATTGAGGTTGCCGATGCGCTCGACCTTCTTGCGCCAGTCGTCTTTGTACCAGGCGCCCTTGTCGCGCATGGTCGACGCCGCGCTCAAACGGTGGATGCGCGGGCGCTTGGCGTACAGCTGTTGTTCCTTGGCCAGTTCGGCTTCAAGACTGGCGATGTCGCTGGACAGCTGTGAGCTGTCGAACTCCGGCGCGTCGACTGTCGGTTTGACTTCGGTTTTGGCTTCTTCTTTCTTGGTCGGCGCTTTTTTAGGTTTCGGCGCGACGGTGGTCACCGCAGCTTTGGGTGCGGCTTCCTGCACTTGCGGTTTGGCGGCCGGTGGCGGGGTGACTTTTTTGACCTGATTGTCCTGGAACGGCGCCACCTCAGTGGTCTTCGGAATCGCCTTCTTGTCCAGCGTGCCGCTGCCTTCCTGATGCTGTTGAGCGAGAAAGTCAGCCTTCTCCGGCTTCTTTTCGCTCTTGAAGGTGGCGAGGGTGATTTCCAGGGTTTTGCTGATTTGCTTGGGCTCGACCATCGTGAAGCCGACGCCGAGCAGCAGCGCCAAATGGATCAGCGCCGCGAGAAACAGGGTAAAACCGAGGCGATCGGCCGGGCGCACGCCACGGTGGGCGAGTTCTGCGGGCAGATCGGACGGGAGGGTCATGACAAGAAAACCAACATCGCGTTTTTCAGAGGCTGCGCATGATAACGCAATGTTGGTTTCACGCCTTGGGCTTCACGCTTCAAGCGACAGACTGCATGTGACGTGCATCAAGCTTTTGGCTTTTTGCCGGCGGCTTGCAGCTTCTTGGCGATGGCGTCCATCAGCATGCCGCCGATATCAGTGCCAAACGCATTGTCGATTTCACGGATGCAGGTCGGGCTGGTGACGTTGATTTCGGTGAGGCTTTCGCCGATCACATCGAGGCCAACGAACAGCAGGCCTTTCTCACGCAACGTCGGGCCGACCTGCGCGGCGATCCAGCGATCCTTGTCGGTCAGCGGGCGCGCTTCACCACGGCCACCGGCAGCCAGGTTGCCACGGGTTTCGCCCTGCGCCGGAATCCGTGCCAGGCAGTAATCCACCGGCTCGCCGTCGATCATCAGGATGCGTTTGTCACCGTCCTTGATCGCCGGCAGGTAGGCCTGGCCCATGATCTGCTGGCCACCGAGGGCGGTCAGGGTTTCCAGAATCACCGACAGGTTCGGATCGCCCGCGCGATGACGGAAAATCGAAGTACCGCCCATGCCGTCCAGCGGCTTGAGGATCACGTCACCGTGTTTGGCAGCGAATTCACGCAACACGTCAGCGCGGCGGCTGACGATGGTTGGCGGCGTGCACTGCGGGAACAGCGTGGCGAACAGTTTTTCATTGCAGTCGCGCAGGCTCTGCGGTTTGTTCACCACCAGCACGCCAGCGGTTTCAGCCTGTTCGAGCAGGTAGGTGGAGTAAACGAACTCCATGTCGAACGGCGGATCCTTGCGCATCAGTATCACGTCCAGATCGCTCAGCAGGTTGTCCTGCTCGGCGTCCAGTTCGAACCATTTTTCCGGGTTGGCGAAGACTTTCAGCGGCTTCATGCGCGCCCGTGCCTGACCTTCGCCCTGATACAGGTCGCGCTGTTCCATATAGAACAGTTCCCAGCCGCGCTTCTGCGCGGCCAGCAGCATGGCCAGCGAGCTATCCTTTTTATAGGAGATGCTGGCGATAGGGTCCATGACAATCCCGACGCGAACGCTCATTGGGTTTTCCTCGAAAATTGGCTACCGGATCGGTATTGAAAAAGTGCCGCCAGAGTGGCGCCGGGCGGGTTTTCGGTCAAGGAAAAACCCGTCGATAGATTGCATCTGGAGACTGTGCTAAAAAGGCTGGCGTAGCGTGCTGGCCCTTGAGCATCAAGGGTTTCGAGCCATTGATAACCGCAAAACGGACAAATTGATTCGCAAAGGCGACGGTAGAGCCCTCTTATGGAACAGCAGTCCAGCGCCTTGAAGGTCATGGTGATCGACGACTCGAAAACGATTCGTCGCACCGCCGAAACATTGTTGAAGAATGTCGGTTGCGAAGTGATCACGGCGATCGACGGTTTCGACGCTCTGGCGAAGATCGCCGACAACCATCCCGGGATCATTTTTGTCGACATCATGATGCCGCGTCTGGATGGTTATCAGACCTGCGCTTTAATCAAGAACAACAGCGCGTTCAAGGCCACACCGGTGATCATGCTGTCATCGCGTGACGGGCTGTTCGACAAGGCCAAGGGGCGGATTGTCGGTTCTGATCAATTTTTGACCAAGCCTTTCAGCAAGGAAGAACTGCTCAACGCGATTCAGGCCCATGTTCCGGGCTTCGCCGCCGTTTTGCCGCAGTAAGACACGTACAGAGATACGCGGCCAGCGGGCCGCGCGTCGACAAGAAAATGGGGAAAACCATGGCACGTATCCTGATCGTCGATGATTCGCCGACTGAAATGTACAAACTCACCGGCATGCTCGAAAAGCACGGCCATGAAGTGTTGAAGGCCGAAAACGGCGCCGACGGCGTGGCTCTGGCTCGGCAGGAAAAACCCGACGCGGTACTGATGGACATCGTCATGCCGGGCCTCAATGGTTTCCAGGCGACCCGTCAGCTGACCAAAGACCCGGAAACCGGACATATCCCGGTGATCATCATTACCACCAAGGATCAGGAAACCGACAAGGTCTGGGGCACCCGCCAGGGCGCCAAGGATTACCTGACCAAACCGGTCGACGAAGACACCCTGATCAAGACCCTGAACAACGTGCTCAAAGGCTGATCGCGCAACCATGAGCGAATCGCTGACCGCGTTCGAACTGCTCTGGCAGATCGACCAGCGCTGCCGCTTGCTGGCGGCGGACCTGCCGTCGCAACCGGCGCGCCAGGATCGCTGGAGCGGCATCGGCTTTCGCCTCGGCGAGCATTGGTATGTGGCGCCGATGGGCGAAGTCAGCGAAGTGCTGCATGAACCGCGATTTACCCAGTTACCCGGGGTCAAGCCGTGGGTCAAAGGCGTGGCTAACCTGCGCGGGCGGTTGCTGCCGATCATGGATCTGTGCGGTTTCTTCGGCCATGAACTGTCGCCGTTGCGTAAACAGCGGCGGGTATTGGTGGTCGAGCATGGCGATGTGTTTGCCGGGCTGATGGTCGATGAAGTCATCGGCCTGCAGCACTTTGAGCAGAACAGCTTTGAACCGCTATCGATCAGCAAACGCCAGGGCTCGAAGGCCGAGTTCGTCAAAGGCTATTTCCGGCGCGAGCAGAACTGGCGGGTGTTCAGCCTGTTTGCGCTGGCCAAATCCCCGGTGTTCATGAGCGTTGCGATATAACAGATTCAACACCGTCCCCTGTGGGAGCGAGCCTGCTCGCGAAGAGGGCGTGTCAGGCAAGATAAATATTGGCTGACCCAGCGCTTTCGCGAGCAGGCTCGCTCCCACAGGGATTGCAGCAGGCCTCAAAGGTGTGGGTTAAGGGCGAGGACCGATGACAAAAGCAAAAACAGGCAAGCCGGCGGAAGGATCGCGCAGTCGCTCGCAGATCATCGTGCTGTTCATCGCACTGATCGTGTTCATCATGCTGCTGTTCGCCAACTTCGCTTACCTCAACACCCAGGCGAACTACGACAAACAGTACATCGGCCACGCCGGTGAGCTGCGCGTGCTCTCGCAACGTATCGCCAAGAACGCCACCGAAGCCGCCGCCGGCAAGGCGGCTGCGTTCAAGTTGCTCAGTGATGCGCGCAACGATTTCGCCCAGCGCTGGGGTTACCTGAAGAAGGGCGACCCGGCCACCGGCCTGCCGCCGGCACCCGCCACCGTGCGCCCGGAAATGCGCGCCGTGCAGTTGGATTGGGAGCGCCTGCTGAAAAACACCGACGCGATTCTTTCCAGCGAGCAGACCGTGCTGTCGCTGCATCAGGTCGCCGCGACGCTGGCCGAAACCGTGCCGCAGTTGCAGATCGAATACGAAAAAGTCGTCGAAATCCTCCTCCAGCGTGGCGCCCCAGCCACGCAAGTGGCGATGGCCCAGCGTCAATCGCTGCTCGCCGAACGTATCCTCGGCGCGGTCAACACCGTGCTCGCCGGCGACGAAAACTCCCAGCAAGCCGCCGATGCCTTCGGCCGCGACGCCACCCGTTTCGGCCAAGTGCTCAACGGCATGCTGCAAGGCAACCCGGCGTTGAAAATCAGCCAGGTCGAAGACCGCGACGCCCGTGCGCGTTTGAGCGAAATCTCCGAGCTGTTCCAATTCGTTTCCGGCTCGGTGGATGAAATCCTCGAAACATCGCCGGAGCTGTTCAAGGTTCGTGAATCGGCGAGCAATATCTTCAGCCTCTCGCAAACCCTGCTCGACGAAGCCTCGCACTTGGCCACTCGCTTCGAGAACCTTGCCGGTGGGCGCAACACTGACACCATCGGCGGTTACGTCCTCGGTTTGCTGGCGCTGGCCTCAATCATCCTCATCGGTCTGGTCATGGTTCGCGAAACAAATCGCCAGTTGCGCGAAACCGCCGAGAAGAACGAGCGCAACCAGAACGCGATCATGCGTCTGCTCGATGAAATCGAAGACCTCGCCGACGGCGACCTCACCGTGACCGCTTCGGTGACGGAAGACTTCACCGGCACCATCGCCGACTCGATCAACTATTCCGTCGATCAGTTGCGCGATCTGGTCGCCACCATCAACCTTACCGCCGGCCAGGTCGCCGCAGCGGTGCAGGAAACCCAGGCCACCGCCATGCATCTGGCCCAGGCTTCGGAGCATCAGGCCCAGCAGATTTCCGAAGCCTCGACCGCGATCAGCGACATGGCCGAATCCATCGATCAGGTCTCGGCCAACGCCGCCGAGTCTTCTGCGGTAGCGGAGCGTTCGGTGGAAATCGCCAACAAGGGCAACGAGGTGGTGCACAACACCATCCACGGCATGGACAACATTCGCGAACAGATTCAGGACACCGCCAAACGCATCAAGCGTCTCGGCGAGTCGTCGCAGGAAATCGGTGACATCGTCAGCCTGATCGACGACATCGCCGACCAGACCAACATCCTCGCCCTCAACGCGGCGATTCAGGCGTCGATGGCCGGTGATGCCGGGCGCGGTTTCGCCGTGGTCGCCGATGAAGTGCAGCGGCTGGCCGAACGCTCGTCCGCCGCCACACGGCAGATCGAAACCCTGGTGCGGGCGATTCAGACCGACACCAACGAAGCGGTCATCTCGATGGAACAAACCACTACCGAGGTGGTGCGTGGCGCGCGACTGGCGCAGGATGCCGGTGTGGCCCTGGAAGAAATCGAAGGCGTGTCGAAGACCCTCGCGGCGCTGATTCAAAGCATCTCCAACGCAGCGCAGCAGCAGACGACTTCGGCCGGGCAGATTTCGCTGACGATGAACGTGATCCAGCAGATCACCTCGCAGACCTCGTCCGGCTCCACGGCCACCGCCGAGAGCATCGGCAACCTGACGAAAATGGCCAGTCAGCTACGGCGTTCGGTGTCCGGTTTCACCTTGCCGGCGGCGACAGATAAAGCGTGAGTGGAGTGGTTATGGGTGATCGGCACGACTATGTGGCCCTCGAATGGGTCAAAGGCGAAATTGCCGAAACGCTGAAACAGGCGCATCAAGCAATTGAAGCCGTGCTCGACGACCCGCAAGCCTTTCCCGGGCTGGACGAGTGCCTGGATTACATCCATCAGGTCCACGGCAGTTTGCAGATGGTCGAGTTCTACGGCGCAGCCTTGCTCGCCGAAGAAATGGAACATCTGGTCGAAGCCTTGCAGCACGAGCGCGTCAGCCATCGCGACGAAGCCCTGCACCTGTTGCTGCAAGCCCTTGGGCAATTGCCGATTTACCTCGACCGCGTGCAGAGCGCCCGGAGAGATTTGCCGTTGGTGGTGCTGCCGCTGATCAACGATCTGCGCAGCGCCCGTGGCGAAAGCCTGCTCTCGGAAACCAGCCTGTTCAGCCCGCAATTGCCCGAACTGGCACCGCTAAACGCAGAAGCGTTGGCACTGCTGGAGCCGGCAGAACTGCCGAACGTACTGCGCAAATTACGCCAGATGCTGCAAATGGCTTTGGTCGGTTTGCTGCGTGAACAGGATGACCAGACCCACCTCGGTTATCTGGCCAAAGTCTTCACCCGCCTCGAAGCGCTGAGCGGTGATTCGCCGCTGAGCCCGCTGTGGCAAGTCGCCTCGGCGCTGGTCGAAGGCATGCGCGAGGGCGTGATCGCCAACAGCCCGGCGCTGCGCAGCCTGTTCAAGGACGCCGACAAAGAACTCAAACGCCTGCTCGATCAGGGCATGGCTGGCCTCAATCAGCCGGCGCCTGCCGAGCTGCTGAAAAGCCTGTTGTTCTATATTGCCAAAGCCGAACATCCCACCGGGCAGATGCTGACCATGAAAGATCGCTACTCCCTGGACGACGCGTTGCCCGACAGCGCGATGGTCGACGAAGAACGCGCGCGCCTGGCCGGCCCCGACCGCGATGCGATGCGCTCGGTGCTGTCGGCGTTGTGTGAAGAACTGGTGCGGGTCAAGGAGCGCCTCGACCTGTTCGTGCGTAGCGACCGTCAGCACACCTCGGATCTGGAAAGCCTGCTCGCACCGCTGCGACAGATTGCCGACACCCTCGCGGTGCTCGGTTTCGGCCAGCCGCGCAAAGTGATCATCGATCAATTAGCTGTCGTGCTCAGCCTCGCCCAGGGCCAGCGCGAACCGAATGACGCGATCCTCATGGACGTTGCCGGTGCGCTGCTTTACGTCGAAGCGACGCTGGCCGGGATGGTCGGCACCGTCGAGCCGGAAAGCCCGGAAGATTCGCGCCTGCCGACCACCGACCTGACGCAGATTCATCAGATAGTGATCAAGGAAGCGCGCATCTGCCTGCAACAGGCCAAGGACATGATCGTCGACTACATCGACGCCGATTGGGATCGCCAGCACCTGCAACCATTGCCGGCGCTGCTGACTCAGGTGCGCGGGGCGCTGGCGATGATTCCGTTGAACCGCGCGGCAAGTCTGGTCGAGGCGTGCAACGGGTTTATCCGTGAGCATCTGTTGCTTGATCCGCACGAACCGGGTTGGGAAGCGCTGGATCATCTGGCCGATGTCATCAGCAGCCTCGAGTATTACCTCGAACGTCTGAGCGACGATCCGCAGGCATCGAGCGAGCAGTTGCTGGATGTCGCGCAGAAGTCCCTTGCGAGTCTGGGTTTCTTTCCAAATGAGCCGCATGTGCCCGTGCTCGAAGACGTGCTCAGCCCCAGCGAAGCGCTGGTGATGCAGGACATGCAAGCGCTCGATGACCCGGAAACCGTGCAGTCGCTGGCCGATGTTCTGGCCAGCCCGGTTTCGGCGCTCAACCCGCCAGCGCTGATCACCCCCGGCAGCCTGATGCCGCCGCCGGCCGATGAAGAACCGGTCGACGATGAGCTGCGCGAGGTGTTCCTCGAAGAGACCGACGAGGTCCTCGAAGTTCTCCACGAATACCTGCCGCGCTGGTCGGCCAATCCGCAGGATCGTGATGCGCTGACCGAACTGCGCCGCGCCTTCCACACCTTGAAAGGCAGCGGGCGCATGGTCCGCGCGCTGATCCTCGGTGAACTGGCCTGGGCGGTGGAAAACCTGCTCAACCGTGTGCTCGAACAAAGTGTCGAACCGGGCTCAGTGGTGCAGCAAGTGCTGACCGACACCGCGCTGTTGCTGCCCGAGTTGATCAGCGAATTCGCCACTAGTAACCAGCGCCAGCGCGGCGATGTCGATCAGCTCGCGGCCCGTGCTCACGCCTTGGCCAAAGGTGACGAGCCATTGGCCGCCGAAGACGTGGACGATGTCGCGGCGCTCGATCCGCTGTTGCTGGAAATCTTCCGCAAAGAAGCCGAGACCCACCTCGCCAGCCTCAACCGCTTTCTCGATCAGGCCGCCGAGCATGTGCCGCTGCAGGCCAGCGACGAACTGCAGCGCGCTTTGCACACGCTCAAGGGCAGTGCGTCGATGGCCGGCGTATTGCCGATTGCCGAACTCGCTGCACCGCTCGATCAACTGGCCCGCGAGTTCAAGGCGCACCAGTTGCCGCTGGACCTCGACGAAGTGGAGTTGCTACTTGAAGCCGAGGGCCTGTTCCGTGTCGGCCTGCGTCAGCTCAAGCATGATCCGCTGGCGCCGATTGTCGGTGCGCAGTCGCTGATCAAGCGCTCGGAAACCCTGCTCGCCGAGCGTCTGGCCTCGATCCTCGATGCGCCCAATACCGGCCTGCGGATCAAGCGCGATCCGCAACTGATCAATAACTTCCTCGCTCAAGGCATGGACATCCTGCTGGATGCTGAGAGCCTGCTACAGCGCTGGCAGCAACACCCCGGCGAGCGTCAGGAACTCAGCGCCTTGCTGGATGAACTGACCACCCTTGGCGAAGGCGCGCATTTGGCGGATTTGCTGCCGGTGGATGTGTTGTGCGAAGCCTTGCTCGATCTCTACGGCGCCGTGGAAGAAAGCAGCCTGGCGGTCAGCGAGCAGTTTTTCCAGGAAGCGCAGAACGCCCACGAAGCGCTGATCAACATGCTCGACGAACTGGCCGCTGGGCAGGAAGTCACGCCGCAGCCAGAGCGGATTCGGGCGTTGCATGATCTGCTCGATCAGAGCCTCGACCCATCGTCCATGGGCCTGATTCGCAGCGATGGCAGCCGCACCCTGAGCATCCGTGAACTGGGCAGCGCCACCGCTGAGTTGCAGCAAAAGGCAACGGCGCTTGAACACGATGACGAGATTGTCGGGATCTTCCTTGAAGAAGCGGTCGATATTCTCGACAGCTCAGGCCAGGCCTTGCAGCGCTGGTTGAGCGACCCGGACAATGCCGCGCCGCTGTCCTCGTTGCAGCGCGATTTGCACACCCTCAAGGGCGGCGCGCGGATGGCCGAAGTCGAGGCCATTGGCGATCTGGCTCAGGAGCTGGAAAGCTTTTACGAAGGCTTGGTGGATCGTCGCTACAACTACAGCGAAAGCTTGGGGCGCTTGTTGCTCAAGAGTCATGAGCGTTTGGCGCTGCTGCTTGAACAACTGCAACAGCATCAGCCACTGACCCCGGCACAGGATCTGATCGACGTTATCCGTCAGGTCCGCCAAGGCCAGAATGTTGCCGAAACTCCGCCAGCAACAGCCGGGCACGACAGCGCTGGCCACGATCCCGAGTTGCTGGAAATCTTCCTCGAAGAAGGTTTCGACATCATCGAAAACTCCGGCGCCGCGCTGCTGCGCTGGCAGGCCGAGCCGGGCAATCGTCAGGAAGTGGAAACCCTGCTGCGCGATCTGCACACCCTCAAGGGTGGCGCGCGGATGGTCGAGATCGGCCCGATCGGCGACCTCGCGCATGAGCTGGAATACCTTTACGAAAGTCTTTCCAGCGGCGCTTTGCAGCCGTCGGCGGAGCTGTTTGCGCTGGTGCAGCGCGGGCATGATCGCTTGGCGCAAATGCTCGATGGCGTGCGCGCCGGGCAACCGTGTCCGCCGGCTGATCGGCTGATCAATGCGATCCAGAATTTCAGCCATCCGGTGACGGTAGAAACGCCGCCAGTGCTACCTGTGCCGGTCAAGACTGACGCGGCGCCGCCAGCTGCCGACGCTGGCGCGGACATGGTCAAAGTCTCCGCCGAACTGCTCGATGAGTTGGTCAATCTGGCCGGGGAAACCTCGATCTTCCGTGGCCGTATCGAACAGCAGGTCAACGACGCGCAGATCGCGCTGAACGAGATGGAAACCACCATCGAACGGATGCGCGATCAGTTGCGCCGCCTCGACACAGAAACTCAGGGGCGGATTCTCAGCCGCCAGCAAGTCGATGCCGAACGTCTCGGCTATGAAGAATTCGATCCGCTGGAAATGGACCGCCATTCGCAGTTGCAGCAACTGTCGCGGGCGCTGTTCGAATCCGCCTCTGACTTGCTCGACCTCAAGGAAACCCTCGACCGCCGTAATCACGACGCCGAGAACCTGTTGCAGCAACAGGGCCGCATCAACACCGAATTGCAGGAAGGCTTGATGCGTACGCGCATGGTGCCGTTCGAACGGATGTTGCCGCGTTTGAAACGCATCGTCCGCCAGGTCGCTGAAGAGCTGAACAAAGACGTCGCGTTTGTCGTCGGCAACGCCGAAGGCGAGATGGATCGCAATGTGTTGGAGCGCATGGCTGCGCCGCTGGAACACATGCTGCGCAATGCCGTCGATCATGGTCTGGAGTCCGCCGAGGTGCGGCTGGCGGCGGGTAAACCGGCGCAGGGCACGATAAGCCTGGACCTGTCCCGCGAGGGCGGCGACATCGTTTTCGACATTCGCGATGACGGCGCCGGGGTGCCACTGGAAGCGGTGCGGCGCAAGGCGATCAAGCGCGGCATGCTCGCGCCGGATGCCGAGATCAGCGACCGCGACGTGTTGCAGTTCATCCTTCAGCCGGGGTTTTCCACAGCGGAAAAGATCACCCAGATTTCCGGACGTGGCGTCGGCATGGACGTGGTGCACGAAGAAGTGCGGCAACTCGGCGGCAGCATGAGCATCGACTCGGTGCCGGGGCAGGGCGTGCATTTCCGCATTCGGCTGCCGTTCACCGTGTCGGTCAACCGCGCGTTGATGGTGCAGTGTGGCGAGGATCAATACGCGATTCCGCTGAACACCATCGAAGGCATCGTCCGCGTGTTGCCGAATGATCTGGAAGCTCACTTCCGGGTTGATCCGCCGCGCTATCAGTACGGCGGCCAGACCTACGAACTGTGCTATCTCGGCGAACTGCTGAAAACCGCGCCACGACCGAAACTGCTGGGGCAGAACCTGCCGTTGCCGGTGCTGCTGGTGCACTACAACGACCGGCGCATCGCGGTGCTGGTCGATACCATGGCCGGCACCCGCGAGATTGTGGTCAAGAGTCTTGGCGCGCAATTCGCGGCGGTGCAGGGCGTGTCCGGGGCGACGATTCTGGGCGATGGCCGGGTGGTGCTGATTCTCGATTTGCTCGCACCGATTCGGGCGATGCAAGCGCGGGTTGCGCAGACACCGACGGTGCCGGAGATCGACAGCGAACCGCAGAAACCGCTGCTGGTGATGGTGGTCGACGACTCGGTCACCGTACGCAAGGTCACCAGCCGTTTGCTCGAACGTCACGGCATGAACGTGCTCACGGCCAAGGACGGTGTCGACGCCATGCTGCTGCTCGAAGAACACATGCCCGACCTGATGCTGCTCGACATCGAAATGCCGCGCATGGACGGCTTCGAAGTCGCCACCCAAGTGCGCAACGACGAACGCCTGCAACACCTGCCGATCATCATGATCACCTCACGTACCGGACAGAAACACCGCGACCGCGCCATGGCGATTGGCGTCAACGACTACCTCGGCAAGCCGTATCAAGAGTCGGTGCTGCTTGAAAGCATTGCCCACTGGAGCAAGAAACATGCATGAGCGCCGGCATAATCAGCGCAGCAGCCAACTCACTGGTCTGTTGTTGCCGTTGGCGGATCGCAATTTGATCCTGCCTAACGTCGCTGTCGCTGAGTTGATCGATTACCAGGCCAGTGCCTTCGATCTGGACACGCCGCCGTGGTATCTCGGCAAGGTTACGTGGCGTGAGCGGCAGATTCCGTTGCTGAGTTTTGAATCGGCGTGCGGGCAGAAAATCGTCATTGGCGAGCGGGCGCGAATCGTGATTTTGAATGCCCTCGGTGGGTTGCCGGAGTTGAAGTTCATTGCCCTGCTGGTGCAGGGGATTCCGCGGTCGTACAAGCTTGATAGTCAGTTGAGTTATGTCGATGTGCCGTTGTGTGGGCTGGAGCAGGCGGCGGTGCAGGTCGGGGAGCAGGTGGCGAAGGTGCCGGATTTGTTGGGGTTGGAGAAGTTGTTGGTGGATGCTGGGCTGGTTCACTGATCCAGAATTCGTGTCGCTCTGACTGGCCTCATCGCTGGCAAGCCAGCTCCCACAGGTTTTTGTGTGGTTCACAGAATTCGAATACAACTCGGACACTGTGGGAGCTGGCTTGCCAGCGATGGGGCCAGTAGCACCAGCAAATTCTTACAGGCAAATCCTCAATTTCTGCAGTGCAATAGACACCCTTTAACCCCGTTGTTTAAAGACACTCTGTGTTACGGCTCCCTAGCCTACAAATCCTTGCGCCGCTGCCTACGCATGCACCAGAATCCGCCGGCTTGTGCGCCTTTGGCATGCTGCGTAACTTGATTCCGTCACTGATTTCCAGTGATCGGGTTTAGTAGCCCGTCATATTTGGGGCGTATAGCTCATCAGACAGTCAGGTACTCCATGCCTGCACTTTTTATGGTGGTTGTGCGCAGGGCGCTTCGGCGCGCCGGTTTCCCAGATCCCCGGTCTACTAACCTGCGCACAGCTGCCTCCACTTCTTTTAGTAGAGAAGCGGTGGCTAGCTCAAATGAGGATCTGGTAAATGTTCAAAGTAACGCCTAACCCGCCGGTCACCGACCCGGCATCCCCCTACGAATCCCCCGACTCCAGGAAATTCCACGAAGCCGCCGAACGCGCCCTCGATCATTACCTCGGCCCGACCAACGCCGACCTCATGGCCACGCCTTACACCCCCAACACGCTGTACATGGCCAATCCCAAGGCCGACACCGAATCCTTGCTGGCCGACGCCAGTGAAACCCTCGGTTCGGCTACGGTCATGCTCAACAATCACGCGGCAACGGTGGACGGCACGCACCGCAAGACTGTGCAGGGTATTGCGCAGGTGGTGATGGTGGCGGAGATGGCTGTTAACCGTTTGTTGGATAGGTTGGTGCCGACGGAGTGACTTAAAAGCTGACCCTCACCCCAGCCCTCTCCCGGAGGGAGAGGGGGCCGACCGTGGGATGCTCACAAGTTACGCCGACCTGAAAATACTGCTGTGAATCCATAATCGACTCGGTGGGGCTGGTCGATGTATGGCGCCAGACACCTCGGTCGGTCCCCTCTCCCTCCGGGAGAGGGCTAGGGTGAGGGCGCTCTTGATCATTACGCTCAGCGTAATGATTCACCACCGCGCTTGATTGATGCCCCCACCCCACACGCCTACCTTAGCTCCACGACAGCGAACCCGTGGAGTGAGCATGACAACAACAATTTCCCCCGACTCGCGCTGGACGCGGCGGCGCGATGAGAAGCAGCGCCGGCTCGACAAGGTGCGCGGGCTGGCCGACGGTGTGGTGTTGCCCACCGACAAGATCGTCGCCGCGCTCGAAGCGCTGATCCATCCCGGTGACCGTGTGGTGCTGGAGGGCAACAACCAGAAGCAGGCGGATTTTCTTTCGCGCTCGCTGGCCAAGGCCGACCCGGAAAAGCTCCACGACCTGCACATGATCATGCCCAGCGTCGGTCGCTCCGAGCACCTCGACCTGTTCGAACGCGGCATCGCCCGCAAGCTAGATTTCTCCTTCGCCGGCACCCAGAGCCTGCGCATCAGCCAGTTGCTTGAAGACGGCTTGCTGGAAGTCGGCGCGATCCACACTTACATCGAACTCTACGCGCGGCTGGTGGTGGACCTGATCCCCAATGTCGTGCTCTCCGCCGGGTTCATGGCCGACCGCGCCGGCAATATCTATACCGGCCCGAGCACCGAAGACACGCCGGCACTGATCGAACCGGCGGCGTTCAGCGACGGCATCGTCATCGTCCAGGTCAACCAGTTGGTCGACGACGTCAGCGAACTGCCCCGCGTGGACATCCCGGCGTCGTGGGTCGATTTCGTCGTGGTGGCGGACAAGCCGTTCTACATCGAACCGCTGTTCACCCGCGACCCACGCCATATCAAACCGGTGCACGTGTTGATGGCGATGATGGCGATTCGCGGGATCTACGAAAAACACAACGTGCAGTCGCTCAACCACGGCATCGGTTTCAACACCGCCGCCATCGAATTGATCCTGCCGACTTACGGCGAGTCTCTTGGCTTGAAGGGCAAAATCTGCCGCAACTGGACGCTCAACCCGCACCCGACGTTGATCCCGGCGATCGAGAGCGGCTGGGTCGAAAGCGTGCATTGCTTCGGCACCGAACTCGGCATGGAAAACTACATCGCCGCGCGTCCGGACGTGTTCTTCACCGGCCGCGACGGCTCGTTGCGTTCCAACCGGATGTTCTGCCAACTCGCCGGGCAGTACGCGGTGGATCTGTTTATCGGCGCGACGTTGCAGGTCGATGGCGATGGCCATTCCTCGACCGTCACCCGTGGCCGTCTCGCCGGTTTCGGTGGCGCGCCGAATATGGGCCACGACCCGCGCGGTCGGCGTCACGGCACCCCGGCGTGGCTGGACATGCGCCACGACGATTCGCAGCAACCGATGCTCGAACGCGGCAAAAAACTCGTGGTGCAAATGGTCGAGACCTTCCAGGAAGGCGGCAAACCGACCTTCGTCGAAACCCTCGACGCGGTCGAAGTGGCGAAGAAAAGTGGCATGCCGCTGGCGCCGATCATGATCTACGGCGACGACGTCACCCACTTGCTCACCGAAGAAGGCATCGCCTACCTGTACAAGGCGCGCTCGCTGGAAGAGCGCCAGGCAATGATCGCCGCGGTCGCCGGCGTTACCGCCATCGGCCTGCGCCACAACCCGAAAGACACCGAACGCATGCGCCGCGAAGGCCTGATCGCTTTGCCCGAAGACCTCGGCATCCGCCGCACCGACGCCACCCGCGAACTGCTCGCAGCAAAAAGCGTGGCCGATCTGGTCGAGTGGTCCGGCGGCCTGTACAACCCGCCCGCCAAATTCAGGAGCTGGTAATGCACGCACTTAACCTGCAAGCGCAACCGCTGTCCCTGGCTGATCGATTGGCTGATCTGGCGGTGGACGCGCTGATCGACGAAGCGGATCTGTCGCCGAAACCGGCGCTGGTCGACCGTCGCGGCAATGGCGCGCACACCGATCTGCACCTGGGCCTGATGCACGCTTCGGCGCTGTCGTTGTGGCCGGCGTTCAAGGAAATGGCGGAAGCGGCGGTTGCAATCGGCGAAGTCGATTCAACGTTACGCGAAGCGATTGGCCGCATCGGCCGTGAAGGCGAGCAAGCCATGCTCGCCACCACCAACGGTGTGAACACACATCGCGGTGCAATTTGGGCGCTGGGATTATTGGTGACGGCCGCTGCACTGGAACCGCAATCCTCCAGCGCCAATGCCGTCACCCTGCGCGCTGCACGTCTTGCCTTATTGGATGACCGCTACGCGCCGAAGCCGTTGAGCCACGGCGCCCAGGTCGCCCTGCGTTATGGCGCACGCGGCGCGCGTGAAGAAGCGCAACTCGGCTTCCCCTCGGTGCTGCAACGCGGCCTGCCACAACTCAAACGCAGCCGCGCTAACGGCCACGGCGAACAGAACGCCCGGCTCGATGCCTTGCTCGCGATCATGACGAATCTGGCCGACACCTGCGTGCTCTACCGCGCTGGTGAAGAGGGCCTGCACGCCATGCAGTCCGGCGCGCAAGCGGTGCTCGATGCCGGTGGCAGCGCCAGCCTCAGCGGTCGCCGTCGCTTGCACGAACTCGATCAACAACTCATCGCATTGAATGCCTCGCCCGGTGGCGCCGCCGACTTGCTCGCCGCCACGCTGCTGCTCGACCGTATCGAGCGCGACGGCATCCTTCAGGGAGCGTTTTGATGGAAACCCTATCGTTTGAATTCCCCGCCGGGCAGCCGCCACGCGGTCGTGCGCTGGTCGGTTGTGTCGGCTCGGGTGATCTGGAAGTGCTGATCGAACCGGGTCTGGCCGGCAAGCTGACGATCAATGTGCAGACCTCGGTGAACGGCGCGCAACTGCGCTGGCAGCACCTGTTTGCGCGGATTTTCGACGGCACCACGCCGCCGGCGATGGCTATTGATATCCACGACTTCGGCGCGACGCCGGGGGTGGTGCGTTTGCGTCTGGAGCAAGGTTTCGAGGAGATCGGCCATGACTGACAGCGCCGCGTTGCTCAACAAATACAGCTTCGTCGAACTCGGCGCGCGGCAACGGGCGAAGGCCTTGCTCGATGCCGGCAGTTTTCGTGAGTTGCTCGATTCGTTTCAACGGGTGATGTCGCCGTGGCTTGAACGTCAGGGCGTGGTGCCGCAGGCCGATGACGGCGTGGTGATTGCCAAGGGTAGTCTCGACGGTTTGCCAGTGGTCATTGCCGCAATTGAAGGCGCGTTTCAGGGCGGCAGTCTTGGCGAAGTCGGCGGGGCGAAGATTGCCGGCGCGCTGGAACTGGCGGCTGAAGACAACCGCAAGGGCATCCCGACGCGCGCGGTGTTGCTGCTGGAAACCGGTGGTGTGCGTTTGCAGGAAGCCAATCTTGGGTTGGCGGCGATTGCTGATATTCATGCGGCGATTGTCGATTTGCAGCAGTACCAACCGGTGGTTGGGGTGGTGGCGGGCAGCGTTGGTTGTTTCGGCGGTATGTCGATTGCGGCGGCGCTGTGCAGCTATTTGCTGGTGACTCAGGAAGCACGCCTCGGTTTGAACGGCCCGCAAGTGATCGAGCAAGAAGCCGGGATCGAAGAATACGACTCCCGCGACCGGCCGTTCATTTGGAGCCTGACCGGTGGCGAGCAGCGTTTCGCCAGTGGTCTGGTGGATCGGTATGTCGCCGATGATGTGGCGAGGATTCGTCAGCAGGTCGGCGAATTGCTGCAGCAAGGTTTGCCGGCGCAACCGCGTAGCCAGCGCGCCGAATGGTTTCTGCAACGCCTCGGCAGTCTGAACACTGACCCGCAAATCGAACCGTCGGTGGTTCGCGATCTGTATCAAGGAGAGCGCTCATGAGCGGTTATTCGCTGCGCGGTTTGAACTGGTTCAACGCCTTGAGCGCGGGCGCTGTGGTGGTTGAAGGTCTGCCGGCCTCGTTGAAGGTTGCTGACGGTGATCTGGGGCGTTTTATCGCTGTGGTCGCTGACCCGGACAATCGTTTTCCACGTGCTCGCAATGGCGAAGTCGGCTTGCTTGAAGGCTGGGGGCTGGCCAAGGCTGTGGATGACGCGATCACGGCTGACCGCGACAAAGCGCAGAAACGCCCGATCATCGCCATCGTCGATGTGCCGAGCCAGGCTTATGGTCGGCGCGAAGAAGCGCTTGGCATTCATCAGGCGCTGGCCGGTGCGGCGGACAGTTATGCCCGCGCACGTTTGGCCGGGCATCCGGTGATTGCATTGCTGGTGGGCAAGGCGATGTCCGGGGCGTTTCTGGCGCATGGTTATCAGGCCAACCGTTTGATTGCGTTGCGCGATCCCGGCGTGATGGTGCATGCGATGGGCAAGGCGTCGGCGGCGCGAGTGACGTTGCGCAGTGTTGAAGAGCTGGAAGCGCTGGCCGCCAGTGTGCCGCCGATGGCTTATGACATCGACAGCTACGCGAGCCTCGGATTGCTCTGGGAAACCCTGTCGGTGCAACAGATTGAGCAGCCGACGGCGGAGGATCTATCGAGAGTTAACGAGTGCCTTAAACAAGCCATCGGAGATATCGCCAGCACTGACTTGAGCAATCGCCTCGGCGCTAAAAATCGTGCTGCTTCCAGCCGTGTGCGCGAACTGTTGAGGGCGCAGTGGTGAGCACGCCTCTGGCCCACGATCTGCTCTGGGGCATGACCCCGGCGCAGTTGCCGGCAGATGCGCCGCTGTGGGCAGTCGAGTCATTGGCCGCCGGGCAACCGGTGGCAGTGCGGCGGGCGTTGAGTGCTGAAGGTTTTGTCGCGGTGGGCGTTCGCGGTGTGTTGCGCGAGCAGCGGCTGGCGGCGTTTATGGCGCTCGATTCGATTGCCTGTCGGGTCAGCCCCGAAGCGCTGTGTCACGTCGACTGCGAGCGCGATCTGCCGGTCATGCAGGCGCTCAAACAGCTGCGGCCGATGCTCGACGATTGCGGTTGGGTCTGGGGTGTCAGCGGCAGTGTCGGGTTTGAATTGGCCAGTGGTTTTACCGCGATGCACGCGGCCAGCGATCTCGATTTGATTCTGCGTACACCGCAACTGATCACGCGTAATCAGGCACGCAAATTGGTTGCGGTTTTTGATCAGGCCGTGTGCCGGGTCGACCTGCAATTGCAGACGCCATTCGGTGCTGTGGCGTTGCGTGAATGGGCTAGCGGTTCGGCGCGGGTGCTGCTGAAAAATGCTCATCAGGCTTGCCTGGTGATCGATCCGTGGAACCCGCAGGAGCAGGCAGCGTGAGCAGTCTGCTGGTGTTCCCCGGCCAGGGCGCGCAGCAGGCGGGCATGCTGCAGCGCTTGCCTCGGGAAACGTTGACCGAGGCCAGCGATGTGCTCGGTGAGGATGTCTCGTTGCTCGATTCTGCTGAAGCATTGCGCACGACGAGGGCGGTTCAGCTGTGCCTGCTGATCGGCGGCGTCGCTGCATCGCGGCAGTTATTGCAGAACGGGTTCATGGCGGATTACGTGGCTGGCTTGTCCATCGGTGCTTATCCGGCAGCGGTGGTTGCCGGCGCCTTGAGCTTCAGCGACGCGTTGCATCTGGTCAGCCTGCGTGGCGGGTTGATGCAACAGGCTTATCCACAAGGCTACGGCATGACCGCGATCATCGGCCTGCAATTATCCACAGTCGAAACGTTGCTGGCGCAGGTGCACAGCGAAGAATCGCCGGTGTACCTGGCCAACATCAATGCGGATAACCAAGTAGTGATTGCCGGCAGCGACAAAGCCATGCAAACCGTGGCCGAACTGGCGCGCAGTCGTGGTGCCGGCCTGGCGAAACGTCTGGCAGTGAGTGTGCCGTCGCACTGTCCGCTGCTGGAAAAACCGGCGCAAACCCTCGCAGAAGCTTTCGCCAAGGTCGAACTGAAAAACCCGAAAATCGCTTACCTGAGCGGCAGTCGCGCGCGCCCTGTGAGCAAAGTCGAAGCGCTGCGCGACGACCTTGCTTTCAACATGTGCCGCGTGGTGGATTGGCGCGGCACCGTACAAAGCGCCTACGAGCGTGGCGTACGTTTACAGATCGAACTGCCGCCCGGTGCGGTGCTGACCGGGCTGGCGCGCCGGGTGTTCGAGCAGGGCACGGTCACGGCCTTCGACAGTGCGCGTCTCGACACCTTGCAGGCGCTGTTGCGTGAGGAGGGTGGCCGCCAACTCTAAAACCGCCGACTCAAGCTTCGAACAACAAAAACAACATTCGACGATGCACTTTGAGGACTACAACAATGATTATTTACGGTGTGGCGCTGCTCGCGATCTGTACGCTGGCAGGGGTGATCATGGGTGACATGCTCGGCGTGTTGTTGGGCGTCAAATCCAATGTCGGCGGGGTCGGCATTGCCATGATTCTGCTGATCTGCGCGCGGTTGTGGATGCAGAAACGCGGCGGCATGACCAAGGATTGCGAGATGGGCGTCGGCTTTTGGGGCGCGATGTACATTCCGGTGGTGGTGGCGATGGCCGCGCAACAGAACGTCGTCACCGCGCTGCACGGCGGCACGGTCGCAGTGCTGGCGGCGATTGGTTCGGTGGTGGTCTGCGGTTTTACGATTGCCCTGATCAGCCGCACTCACAAGGGCGAGCCACTGCCTGACGAGCCGGTGGAAATCTCCCCGGTCGGCACGCCAGTAGGAGGCCGCTGATATGTGGGATCTCATCGAGAAAGGTCTGGAACACAACGGCTTGGTCACTGCCTTCGCTTTTGTCGGCGTGATCATGTGGGTGTCGGTGATTCTGTCCAAACGCCTGACGTTCGGACGCATTCACGGCTCGGCGATTGCCATCGTCATCGGTCTGGTATTGGCGTGGGTCGGCGGCACCATGACTGGCGGGCAGAAAGGCCTGGCGGATCTGACGTTGTTCTCCGGCATCGGCCTGATGGGCGGGGCGATGCTGCGTGACTTTGCGATTGTGGCCACGGCGTTTGAAGTGCAGGCGACCGAGGCGAAGAAGGCCGGGTTGATTGGTGTGATTGCGCTGCTGTTGGGCACGATCCTGCCGTTTATTGTTGGCGCGTGCATGGCCTGGGCGTTTGGTTATCGCGATGCGGTGAGCATGACCACTATTGGCGCGGGCGCGGTGACTTACATTGTCGGGCCAGTGACGGGCGCGGCGATTGGCGCGACGTCGGATGTGATGGCCTTGTCGATTGCCACCGGGTTGATCAAGGCGATTCTGGTGATGGTCGGCACGCCGGTCGCGGCGCGCTGGATGGGCTTGGATAACCCGCGTTCGGCGATGGTGTTTGGTGGTTTGGCCGGGACTGTCAGCGGTGTTACAGCTGGGTTGGCGGCGACGGATCGGCGGTTGGTGCCTTATGGGGCGTTGACGGCTACGTTCCACACCGGGCTTGGGTGCTTGCTGGGGCCATCGCTGTTGTTCTTCATTGTTCGCGGGATTGTGGGTTGAAGATCAAAAGCCCCTCACCCTAGCCCTCTCCCGGGGGGAGAGGGGACTGACCGCGTTGGATGTTGGAGGTATGCCGACCTGAAATTTCCGAGTCGAACTCAGGTCTTGAAATCTCCCCGATCTGCTCCCCTTCCCCCTCTACCCCTTGGGGGAGAGGGCTGGGGTGAGGGGGTAGCTCTTGATCTTGATCTAAACCCCAGCCTGCCGATTGGCATACATCCGACACTCCGCCAGCAACGCCAGCAAATTCGGATCCCTCTCCTTAGCCTTCAAGAACACCACGCCAATGTGCTGCTGCAACCGGTACTTCTCCTGCAACGGAATCAACTTCACCCGATTCTCATACACCGCCGCAATCCGCCCCGGCAGCAATGCATAACCCACCCCCGAACTGACCATGCTCAACAGCGTGAAAATGTCATTCACCTGCATCGCCACCTTCGGTTCAAACCCCGCCTGCCTGAATACCCGGTTACCGTCCTGATGCGTGGCAAAACCCTGAGTCAGGGTGATGAAAGTCTCATCGCGCACTTCAGCCAGATCCACTTCACTGCGTTGCGCGAACTTTGAATCCGCCGGTGTGGCGAGGAAGATGTCGTCGGAAAACAGCGCAATCTGCTCGCAATCCGGGTCGTTGATGCTGTCGTCCAGCGATACCAGAATCGCGTCGACTTCCATGTTTTTCAGCTTGTAGAGCAGGTCGATGTTCGAGCCGAGGATCAGGTCGATGTTGAGTTCGCTGCGGCGGATCTTCAGGCCCATGATCAGTTGCGGTACGGTTTTCACTGTCAGTGAATACAGCGAACCGAGTTTGAAGCGTTCGGCGGAGAACCCGGCGGCTTCGCGGGTCAGGCGTACGCTTTCGACGACGTCATTGATCAGCTTCTGCGCCCGTTCTTCGAGTACATAAGCGCTTTCCAGCGGCGTCAGGTTGCGCCCTTCGTGTTTGAACAGCGGGCAGCGCAGGGCGCTTTCCAGCGAGTGGATTGCGCGGTGCACGCTGACGTTGCTGGTCTGCAACTCGGCAGCGGCGCGGGCGAGGTTGCCGGTACGCATGAAGGCGAGGAACACCTCGAGTTTTTTCAGGGTCAATTCTTCGTCGATCAGCATGGCGCGGACTCTTTTTGGAATGCGTCGATTGTGCCTTGAACATCAAAAGATCGCAGCCTTCGGCAGCTCCTGCATTGGAATGCGATCACCTGTAGTAGCTGCCGAAGGCTGCGATCTTTTGATCTTGGCGTTGAACAGAAACATTGCGCTTTTACGCTCAAGGCCCGAGCCTTGCGCGCTGCGGTAACGAATATTGAGGTGAGCGATACATGTATCACGGAGAAAAACTCAACGCCTGGACGCATTTGGTCGGGGCAGTGGCAGCGTTTATCGGCGGCGTCTGGATGCTGGTGATCGCCAGCCTCGACGGCAGCCCGTGGAAGATTGTCAGTGTGGCGATCTACGCGTTTACCTTACTGGTGCTCTACAGCGCCTCGACCGTGTACCACAGCGTGCGCGGGCGCAAGAAAGCGATCATGAAGAAGGTTGATCACTTTTCGATCTACCTGTTGATCGCCGGCAGTTACACGCCGTTCTGCCTGGTGACCCTGCGCGGACCGTGGGGCTGGACGTTGTTCGGGATTGTCTGGGGGTTAGCGCTGATTGGCATCCTGCAGGAGATCAAACCGCGTTCGGAAGCGCGGATTCTGTCGATCGTGATTTATGCGGTGATGGGCTGGATTGTGTTGGTGGCGGTCAAACCGCTGATTGCGGCGCTGGGTACGACAGGTTTTGCCTGGCTGGCGTCGGGCGGGGTTTTGTACACGGTGGGGATTATCTTTTTTGCCCTGGATCACCGGCTGCGGCATGCGCATGGGATCTGGCATTTGTTTGTGATTGCGGGGAGTTTGCTGCACTTTGTCGCGATCTTGTTTTACGTCCTATAGACCGAGGCGCGGCTAATCGCTGGCAAGCCAGCTCCCACAGGGTTTAGCGTTGTTCACGGATGTTGTGGCCAACAAAGATCCTGTGGGAGCTGGCTTGCCAGCGATGGGGCCTTAGAAATCACCCCAAAGCTGTTGGGCCACCGCCAGTGCAACCACCGGCGCAGTTTCAGTGCGCAGCACGCGCGGGCCGAGGCGGGCGGCGTGGAAACCGTTGCCTTTGGCTTGCTCGACTTCGGCATCCGTCAAACCGCCCTCAGGCCCGATCAAGAACGCCAGCGTCGCCGGTTTGGCATGACTCACCAACGGCTCCGCCACCGGGTGCAGCACCAGTTTCAACTCGGCTTCGGTTTGCTTGATCCAGTCCGCCAACAAAACCGGCGGATGAATCACCGGTACCCGCGAACGCCCACATTGCTCGCAAGCGCTGATCGCCACCTGACGCCAGTGCAGCAGGCGTTTGTCGGCGCGTTCGTCCTTGAGGCGGACTTCGCAGCGGTCGCTGAAGATTGGGGTGATTTCATTCACGCCCAGTTCGGTGGCTTTCTGAATGGCCCAGTCCATTCGCTCGCCACGGGACAGGCCCTGGCCGAGGTGGATGTGCAGCGGCGATTCGACCTGCCCCGCGAATTGCTCGTCGATCTGCACGGTCACGCGTTTCTTGCCGACTTCCAGCAGGGCGCCGCGAAACTCATGGCCGGAACCGTCGAACAGCTGCACCGCATCGCCCTCGGCCATGCGCAGTACGCGGCTGATGTAATGCGCCTGGGCCTCGGGCAATTCGTGTTCGCCGGTGCTCAGGGGGGCGTCGATAAAGAAGCGGGACAGTCTCATTTCGGGTCTCTCAGATTAGATCGTTCCCACACTCTGCGTGGGAATGCCTCAATGGACGCTCTGCGTCCGCTTTGGGACGCGGAGCGTCCCGGGCTGCATGCCCACGCGGAGCGTGGGAACGAGCGGTCACGGTTAGCCTGGGTCACGGAAGCCGGGATGGAAGTCTTTCGGCACGGCGACGCTGACGCTGTCACGCGTAGCGATGTCGATGCCTTCGCTGGCCACTTCGGCGAGGAAGTCGATCTGCTCCGGGGTGATCACGTACGGCGGCAGGAAATACACCACGCTACCGAGCGGGCGCAGCAACGCGCCACGTTCCAGCGCATGCTGGAACACTTTCAAACCGCGACGTTCCTGCCAAGGGTAGGCCTCTTTCGTGGCTTTATCCTTGACCATCTCGATGGCCAGGACCATGCCGGTCTGCCGCACTTCGGAGACGTTCGGGTGATCGACCAGATGCGCCGTCGCCGAGGCCATGTGCTGGGCCAGGGCCTTGTTGTTCTCGATGACGTTGTCCTGCTCGAAGATATCCAGCGTCGCCAGTGCCGCCGCGCACGCCAGCGGGTTGCCGGTGTAGCTGTGCGAATGGAGGAAGGCGCGCAGGGTTGGATAGTCGTCGTAGAACGCGCTGTAGACCTCATCGGTGGTCAGGCACGCCGCCAACGGCAGATAGCCGCCGGTCAGCGCCTTCGACAAGCAGAGGAAGTCCGGACGAATACCGGCCTGCTCGCAGGCAAACATCGTCCCGGTGCGACCGAAGCCGACGGCGATTTCATCGAGGATCAGGTGCACGCCATAACGGTCGCAGGCCTCGCGCAGCAACGTCAGATACACCGGGTGATACATGCGCATGCCGCCGGCACCCTGAATCAACGGCTCGACGATCACTGCCGCGACGCTGTCATGGTTCTCGGCCAAGGTCTGTTCCATGGCCGCGAACATGTTGCGCGAATGTTCCTCCCAACTCATGCCTTCGGGGCGCCCGTAGCAATCCGGGCTCGGCACCTTGATGGTGTCCATCAGCAGCGCTTTGTAGGTCTCGGTGAACAGCGGCACGTCGCCGACCGCCATCGCCGCCATGGTTTCACCGTGGTAGCTGTTGGTCAGGGTGACGAAGCGCTTTTTGTTTGGCTGGCCGCGGTTGAGCCAGTAGTGAAAGCTCATTTTCAGCGCGACTTCGATGCAGGACGAACCGTTATCGGCGTAGAACACCCGGTTCAGGCCTTCCGGGGTCATCTTCACCAGACGCTCGGACAGTTCGATCACCGGTTGATGGCTGAAGCCAGCCAGAATCACGTGCTCCAGCTGATCGACCTGATCCTTGATGCGTTGGTTGATGCGCGGGTTGGCGTGGCCAAACACGTTGACCCACCACGAGCTGACGGCGTCGAGGTAGCGCTTGCCTTCGAAGTCTTCGAGCCAGACGCCTTCGCCGCGCTTGATCGGGATCAGCGGCAGCTGTTCGTGGTCTTTCATCTGGGTGCAGGGATGCCACAACACCGCGAGGTCGCGTTGCATCCACTGGTTATTCAGGCCCATTTACAGTCTCCTCGAGGCGGCTCGCGTCAGGCGCGGGCAAACAATCGCGCAAGCCTATGCAATGCGTCGCGCGGGGACAACCCATTGTGTCGATTGAGCTACTTTGTATGAGCCGATAGACGTCGCTGGCGGCGTTTTGATGGCTAACGTATTCTTCGCGGTTCTTTGGGTCGTCTGACCCGCAAAACTGCTTTTTCCTACGTGTATTTCCGGAGTTCGCTGAATGTCTGTCGGTTGGCTGCGCGCCTGTGCGCTGGTGATGTTGGGGCTGTTCAGCGTTACAGCGCTGGCCAAGGATAAAACTGCAATCGTGATCGGCGGCGGCCTGTCGGGCCTGACCGCCGCTTATGAGCTGCAAAACAAAGGCTGGCAGGTCACCCTGCTGGAAGCCAAACCGAGCCTGGGTGGTCGCTCGGGCATGGCCACCAGCGAGTGGATCGGCAACGACAAGACCCAGCCAGTGCTGAACAAGTACGTCTCGACGTTCAAGCTGGGCACCACGCCGGCGCCGGAATTCGTGCGTACCCCGGGCTACCTGATCGACGGCGAGTATTTCTCTGCCGCCGATCTGGCGACCAAGCAGCCGGCCACCGCCGATGCCTTAAAGCGCTACCAGAAAACCCTCGATGATCTGGCGCGTTCGATTGACGACCCGCAAAACCCGGCGGCAACCAGCACCCTGCACGCGCTGGACCAGATCACCGTATCGAGCTGGCTCGACAAGCAGAACCTGCCAGCCACTGCGCGCCAGTTGATCAACCAGGACATCCGCACTCACTACGACGAGCCTTCGCGTCTGTCGCTGCTGTACTTCGCGCAGCAGAACCGCGTGTATCGCGGCATCTCCGACCGTGACCTGCGCGCTTCGCGTCTGGTCGGCGGCAGCCAAGTGCTGGCGCAGGCGTTCGTCAAACAGATCAAAACCATCAAGACCAACTCGCCGGTGTCGGCGATCACTCAGGACAAGGACGGCGTGACCGTCAAGGTCGGCAGTGTTGGCTATCAGGCCGACTACGTTGTGCTGGCTGTGCCGCTGCGTGCATTGAACAAGATTGCCCTGACCCCGGCGCTGGACGCTCAGCATCTGGCGGCGATCAAGGGCACCAACTACGGCTGGCGCGACCAGATCATGCTGAAGTTCAAGACGCCGGTGTGGGAAAGCAAGGCGCGCATGTCCGGCGAGATCTACAGCAACACCGGTCTCGGCATGTTGTGGATCGAGCCAGCCCTGAAGGGCGGCGCCAACGTGGTGATCAACCTGTCCGGCGACAACGCTCGTGTGATGCAGGCGTTTGGCGACAAGCAAATGGTCGATCAGGTGCTGATTCGTCTGCACGCGTTTTATCCACAGGCCCGTGGTTCGTTCACCGGTTATGAAATCCGCCGCTACAGCACCGACCCGTCGATGGGCGGCGCGTACCTGGCTTACGGCCCGGGCCAGATCAGCAAGTTCTGGCGTCTGTGGGAGCGTCCGCTGCAACGCGTGACGTTCGCCGGCGAACACACCGACACCTTGTACCCGGGCACCCTGGAAGGCGCGCTGCGCACCGGTCAGCGGGCGGCGAGTCAGGTTGAAGATCTGGCGGCAGGCAAATCGTTTGAGCCAGCCAAAGTAGTGCCGGCTGCAGCAGCGGCGGGCGCGGCGGGTGCCGTGGCGGCGAAGAAGGGCAACTTCTTCAGCAACCTGTTCGGTGGTTCGGATGACGAGAAGAAGCCTGAGCCAGTGAAGGCGCCAGAGCCGGCTCCTGCTCCGGTCGCACCAGCGCCGACTCCGGCACCTGCGCCAGCTCCGGTGGAACCGCCGAAGCCTGCGGCACCAGTGAAAGCTGAACCGGCGAAGAAAGCAGCGGCCAAGCCAGCGGTGAAGAAACCAGCGGCTAAAACCGAGGCGAAAAAGCCTGCCGCGAAACCGGCAGCGAAGAAGGCTGAGCCGGCGAAGAAGCCAGCGGCCAAGCCGGCAGCCACCACTGAGACCAAGGCGCAGTAGGCCTTTGCTTCAATAAAAAAACGCGGCCACACGGGCCGCGTTTTTTTTTGCCAGAAGCGCGCACTTCGATCCTTCCCGGTGCAGTCTCAAGGCTTACCTTTGCGCAGGACACTTCCCACAAAACAATCGGAACGAAATGATAGCGGGTGCCTGAGCTCCAACTTTATGCTTGAAGAAATTGGAGTCGCTCGATGAAAAGACTTACTGTAATACTTCTGTTGATGACACTTTCCGGTTGTGCCAATGGGCGTTTCTTTCCAGGTGGATATAACGCAGAACTTGCGTATCAATGCAAGATTGATCCCTACAGTGCCGATTGCTTGCAGCCGCCGCCAGTTTTCACCAACTAATCAATCAAAAGAGCGTTGGCTTGTTAAAAGTCCCATTTATAGAACTCGGTGCCGTTCGGTAACTTTCTGAGCCAGCGCTGCTTGGGTTTTCGAATCCGCCCGGGGATAAAACCGAAGCGAGCCCAACGCAGGTTGCCGTTGCGCTGATCGTAAATGACCAGATTGCCATCGTCCTGCATCGTCAGGTAAGTGTTGTACCACAGCGACTTTTCGAGGCTGTGGGTACTTTCGGCAATCCATAGTCGCCGTCTGGAAGGGTCGAAGAGAAATCCGTTATTACTGACGACAAATTGTAGTGGTTCACGCATCTTCTTTGGATGCAGAGTTGCACTGTAAGGTTGATTGTTGTCGGCAATCCAGACTAATGCTTCACCTTCTTTTATCACCAGATTGCCATCGCTCTGCAATAACAACCGATATCGACCGTTCTCGGATTGCAGGTATTGGCCCGGAGACATTGTCTGGTTTGGTGGTAACTCGGAAGTGCCACTTGCTTGAAATGGGCTATAACGAAGCGCCATGTTTTTCACCTTTTCAATGAATGATTGAGTCATCATTTGATCAGGGGCAAGCAGCCAACTAGCGATACATAGTTATTAAATGAATTTTCTTTTTCTGCGAATTTTTTGTGATCACTGCCTGCTCCGCGGCGCGCCGGAGCAGAAGGAGAATCGCGCCCCGTGGTCCGAGCGCTGCGCGGTAGAATCGCCTTTAATCTTTCCTTAACACGCCACTTCCAGACTCTTGATCGTATTTCTCGATATTTCAAAGCAAAATTTTCCGCTTTAATTCGATAGATAACTCGCTAGTCTTGGTTCGCAGTTCTCACAGGATTTGGGCAATGCAGCTACGTAACTCTTCTTCGCGCTATGGTTGGGTCAGCATCTTCATGCACTGGGGTGTGGCGCTGGTGGTCTTCGGGCTGTTCGCGTTGGGCCTGTGGATGGTCGGGCTGGATTACTACAGCAGCTGGCGCAAAGAGGCGCCGGATCTGCACAAGAGTATCGGTCTGGTGCTGTTGGGTGTGATGGTGTTGCGGGTGCTGTGGCGCTTTATCAGCCCACCGCCGCCGACGCTGCAAAGCTACAGCCGCATGACCCGCATCGGCGCCAAGTTCGGCCATGGGTTTCTGTATCTGGGGCTGTTCGCTGTGATGCTTGCCGGTTACCTGATTTCCACCGCAGACGGTGTCGGGATCCCGGTGTTTGGCCTGTTTGAAGTTCCTGCACTGGTTTCCGGGCTACCGGATCAGGCAGATACCGCTGGGGTGATTCATCTCTGGCTCGCGTGGGCACTGGTAATTTTTTCCGGCCTCCATGCGTTGGCAGCATTGAAGCACCACTTTATCGATCGTGATGCGACCCTGACGCGAATGCTCGGTCGCAAAGCCTGAAATTCAACCTCGACTCAAAGGAAAAGAAAGCATGTTGAAAAAGACTCTGGCCGCTCTGGCAATCGGTTCTGCACTGCTCTCGGCTGGTCAGGCCATGGCTGCGGACTACAAAATCGACAAGGAAGGTCAGCACGCCTTCGTTGACTGGAAAATCAGCCATCTGGGCTACAGCTTCATTCACGGTACTTTCAAAGATTTCGACGGTACGTTCTCGTGGGATTCGGCCAAGCCTGAAGCCAGCAAGATCTCGGTTGATGTGAAAACCGCCAGCCTGTGGTCGAACCACGCTGAACGTGACAAGCACATCGCCAGCAAAGACTTCCTCGACGTTGGCAAATTTGCTGATGCCAAGTTCGTCTCCACCGCCGTTAAATCGACCGGTGAAAAGACTGCTGATGTGACTGGCGACCTGACCCTGCACGGTGTGACCAAGCCTGTGACCTTCAAGGCTACGTTCAACGGCGAAGGCAAGGATCCATGGGGCGGCGAACGCGCTGGCTTCAACGCCAAGACCACCCTCAACCTGAACGATTTCGGGATCAAGGGCCCAGGTCCTACCTCGCAAACCGCAGATCTGGACATCTCGCTGGAAGGCGTGAAAGTTAAATAACTTTTGCTCTGCCACACAAAAACGCCCCCGGTCGAAAGATCGGGGGCGTTTTTTATTGCCTACGACACACACGCATCCCCTGTGGGAGCGAGCCTGCTCGCGAAGGCGGCGGGTCAGTCAGCAATGATGTTGGCGAATGACCGCTTTCGCGAGCAGGCTCGCTCCCACAGGGGATATGCGGTGATTCAGGGGTATTTGTGGCGGCATAAAAAAATGCCCCGGCTCTTTCGAGACGGGGCATTTTTATGGCGGCGTTAACTCAGCGATTGCGGGTCAGCAATGCTGGTTTTTCGCCACGCGGGCGGCTTGGCAGTTGATCGAGCTGCTCAGGCGTCGGGAAGCGGTCGGCTTTCGATTCCTTGTGCATGATCTTCGGGCCGTTGCTGCGCGGGTTCTGCACGGCTGGTTCGCTACGTGGCTGATCGTCACGGGCCGGACGGCGGTTGCGCGACGACGAGGCGGAATCGTCACGACGCCCCGACTGACCATCACGCGGTGCACCGTTACGCGGGCCGCTGCGTTTGGCTGGCGGGGTGCCGGTGCTCGAACCGTTGCTGTTGCGCGGACCGTTCTGACGACCCTGCGACTGACCGCCACGTGGTGCGCCCGAACCTGCGCCTGCACCTTGAGCCGGTGCGCCTGGACGACGGCCACGGCCGCCGGCAGGGGCTGGTTTTGGTACGTAATCAACGCGGTTACCGAAGTTATCGATATCGTCGTCGAGGAACTCGTCCGGTGCACGATCAGCCGCCGCACGTGGCGGTTGGCTCGGACTCTGTTCGCGGCTCGGAGTGCCTTCGCGCGGTTTCTGCTGACGGGCAGGGCGCTCGCCACGTTCACCGGCCGGTTTTTCCTTGCCCTTGTCTTTGCCTTTGTCTTTACGACCGCCGCCACCGCCGCCGCCATTCGGCCCGTCGCCGCGTGGGCCACGTGGATTGCGCGGGTTACGCACGTCCGGACGCTCACGCACTTCCGGCTTCTCGGCTTCAATGGTGCTCGAATCGAAGCCCATCAGGTCGCCGTCGGCGATTTTCTGCTTGGTCATGCGTTCGATGCTTTTCAGCAGTTTCTCTTCGTCCGGGGCAACCAGCGAGATCGCCTCGCCCGAACGACCGGCACGGCCGGTACGGCCGATACGGTGCACGTAGTCTTCATCGACGTTCGGCAGTTCGAAGTTGACCACGTGTGGCAACTGATCGATGTCCAGACCGCGTGCGGCGATGTCGGTCGCAACCAGAATGCGTACCTGGCTGGCCTTGAAGTCGGCCAGCGCTTTGGTGCGCGCGTTCTGGCTCTTGTTACCGTGGATCGCTACAGCCGGCAGGCCGTGCTTGTCCAGGTACTCGGCCAGACGGTTGGCGCCGTGCTTGGTGCGGGTGAAGACCAGCACCTGTTCCCACGCGCCGGCGGTGATCAGGTGTGCCAGCAGCGCACGCTTGTGGCTGGCCGGCAGACGGAATACGCGTTGTTCGATGCGCTCGACCGTGGTGTTCGGCGGCGTCACTTCGATGCGTTCCGGGTTGTGCAGCAGCTTGCCGGCGAGGTCGGTGATGTCTTTGGAGAAGGTTGCCGAGAACAGCAGGTTCTGACGCTTGGACGGCAGGCGCGCGAGGACTTTCTTCACGTCGTGCACGAAACCCATGTCGAGCATACGGTCGGCTTCGTCGAGGACGAGGATTTCCACGTGGGACAGGTCAACGCTGCCCTGGCCGCAGAGGTCGAGCAAGCGACCCGGGCAGGCAACGAGTACGTCGACGCCGCGGGACATGGCCTGAACCTGTGGGTTCATGCCGACGCCGCCGAAGATGCAGGCGCTGACGAATTTCAGGTCACGGGCGTAGATCTTGAAGCTCTCGTGAACCTGGGCCGCGAGTTCGCGGGTCGGGGTCAGGACCAGTACGCGCGGTTGGCGCGGGCCATGACGCTGGGATTTGTCCGGGTGACCGTTGGGGAACAACCGCTCCAGGATCGGAAGGGCGAAACCGCCGGTTTTACCGGTACCTGTCTGTGCCGCAACCATCAGGTCGCGACCTTGCAACACGGCGGGAATGGCCCGCTGTTGCACCGGAGTAGGCTCGGTATAGCCCGCATCTTCGATGGCGCGGACTAAAGCCTCGGAGAGACCGAGGGAAGCAAAGGACATGAGTAATCCTGTTTTAGTTAGGGCTTGGCCCAATGGGAGTCTTGCCTGGCGCGAATGGCGTTTAAGAGGACGCAATCCCGTCCGGTCCTGCTGCGGTTCCGAAGGCACGTCTGGAGTGCTCGCGCGGGCTGCAAAGCTGCGCTGTAGCGGGTCGAGAGGCCTGTTACGGTTCCGGGCGTCCGGGCGTGAGCCTGGCGGGAACGCCGGAGTATAACAGAGCAATCACTGCGCGCTGCTTTCCTGCTGCTCAACGGTTTTACCGCTGGCCGTGGCATTGCCCAGCGGCGCAGCCATGGCGGGAGCCGCGCCGTAGCGTGCGCTCAGCTCGGCGTAAGCCGGTTCGCGCTTGAATCGCTTGAGCTCGGCGCCAAATCGCTGCACCAGCAAATCCATGCCGGCATTGCGTCTAACCGCGAGAAACTGGCTCTGGCGGCTAATGACAGTGGGGTTTTCGGTGATCTGATCGCGAATATTCAGCTCATCGAGCAAGTGCTGACCGACACGGCGATCGGTGATCAGCAAGTCGATGCGACCGCGCACCAGTTTGCCGAAGTTGGCTTCGTGGGTCGGTGCCGGTTCACGGGTAAACAGTGTTGATTCGCTGAAATCGGGGCTGTACAGATAACCCGGCGAGGTGCCTATGGTCAGGCCTTTGAGTTCCTCGAGTTTGCTGAACGGGTGTGGCCGGTCGTTGGCGTAGAACATCACGAACTCGACGTCCGACAGCGGCTCGCTTGGGTAAAGCAGGGTCGCGTCGCGTTCATCACTGTGAAAAATATCCAGTGCACCGTCGGCCTGACCGGTCTCAAGCATCGACAGGCAGCGCTTCCATGGCAAGAACTGCCATTCGACTTCGATGCCCAGACGTTTGAAGACAATGGCCGTGGTTTCGTAATCCAGCCCGAGGTTTTTACCGTTCTCTTCGTAGACATATGGCGCCCACGGCTCGGTGACAATACGCAACTTCTCGCCTCGAGCGGCGAAGCTCAGGCAAGCAAAAACCAGCACGGCGAATAACTGCGTGATCAAAGGCATGGCTTGAGATTACGACGAGAAACGCGAAAGAGCCAGAAAGTGCCTGCACAAGCTCTGTTTCGGGCCTTTAAAAGCAAAAGATCGCAGCTGCGACACCCCCTGTAGGAGCTGCCGAAGGCTGCGA
This sequence comes from Pseudomonas sp. Irchel s3h9, assembly GCF_900187475.1. Classification (NCBI taxonomy): domain Bacteria; kingdom Pseudomonadati; phylum Pseudomonadota; class Gammaproteobacteria; order Pseudomonadales; family Pseudomonadaceae; genus Pseudomonas; species Pseudomonas sp. Irchel s3h9. The sequence continues at coordinate 286,751 of NZ_FYDH01000009.1, forward strand.
TCTTTTGATCTTTCTATGATGCTTAACGCGGCAACTTCAGGTTATTCCAGATCGCCAGACTAGGCTCAGCCTGGTTCATGGAATAGAAGTGCAGACCCGGCGCGCCACCTTGCAGCAGGCGTTCGCACATCTCGCTGACAACTTGCTCACCAAAGCGCTGAATGCTTTGCGTGTCATCGCCGTAGGCTTCCAGTTGCTTGCGGATCCAGCGCGGGATTTCCGCACCGCAGGCATCAGAGAAGCGCGCGAGTTTGCTGTAGTTGGTGATCGGCATGATCCCCGGAACGATCGGCAGATCCACACCCTGCGCCTGCAAACGGTCGACGAAGTAGAAGTAGCTGTCGGCGTTGAAGAAGTACTGGGTGATGGCGCTGTCGGCGCCGGCACGGGCCTTGCGGATGAAATTGGCCAGATCGTCTTCGTAGTTGCGCGCTTGCGGATGCATCTCCGGGTAAGCGGCAACTTCGATGTGGAAATGATCACCGGTTTCTTCACGAATGAATTCAACCAGTTCATTGGCGTGACGCAGCTCACCGCTGGTCATGCCCATGCCGGATGGCAGGTCGCCACGCAGGGCGACGATACGCTTGATGCCGGCAGCCTTGTACTCGTTCAGCAGGCCGCGCAGGTCGTCCTTGCTGTCGCCGACGCACGACAGGTGCGGTGCGGCCGGTACTTTGACTTCGCTTTCCAGTTGCAGAACGGTGTTGAGGGTGCGATCACGTGTCGAACCACCAGCGCCATAGGTGCAGGAGAAAAAATCGGGATTGTACGTTGCCAACTGACGGGCAACGTTGAGCAGCTTTTCATGCCCAGCATCGGTCTTGGTCGGGAAGAACTCGAAGCTGTAGCGACGGTCTTGGGACATGGTCATACCCTTGGAAACAAGAACCTTCGAGGCGCTGCAATCCCGTGTGGGAGCGAGCCTGCTCGCGAAAGCGCTGGGTCGGACAACACGGATGTTGAACGTTGAGACGCCTTCGCGAGCAGGCTCGCTCCCACAGGGAGAGCGAGCAAGCGCCTGTTAGTAGCGGTAAGCGTGCGGCTTGAACGGGCCTTCGACGGTCACGCCGATGTAGTCAGCCTGTTGCTTGGTCAGTTGCGTGACCACGCCGCCGAAGCCGCGAACCATTTCCAGGGCCACTTCTTCGTCAAGTTTCTTCGGCAGTACTTCAACGGTCAGACGCTCGGCTTTCTGGGCTGGCGACAGGTCGGCGTACTTCTGGCCGAACAGGAAGATCTGCGCCAGCACCTGGTTGGCGAACGAACCGTCCATGATGCGGCTTGGGTGGCCAGTGGCGTTACCCAGGTTGACCAGACGGCCTTCGGCCAGCAGGATCAGGTAGTCGTCGTTCTGCGCGTCGAAAGCACCAGCGCCGGTACGGTGGATCTTGTGTACCTGCGGCTTCACTTCTTCCCATGCCCAGTTCTTGCGCATGAAAGCGGTGTCGATTTCGTTGTCGAAGTGACCGATGTTGCAGACAACAGCGCGCTTCTTCAGGGCTTTGAGCATGTTCGCGTCGCAAACATTGACGTTACCGGTGGTGGTCACGATCAGGTCGATCTTGCCCAGCAGCGCTTTGTCGATGCTCGCTTCGGAACCGTCGTTGATACCGTCGATGAACGGCGAAACCAGTTCGAAACCGTCCATGCATGCTTGCATGGCGCAGATCGGGTCAACTTCGGAGACTTTAACGATCATGCCTTCCTGACGCAGCGACTGAGCCGAACCCTTGCCCACGTCACCATAACCGATGACCAGCGCTTGCTTGCCGGACAGCAGGTGGTCGGTACCACGCTTGATCGCGTCGTTCAGGCTGTGACGGCAGCCGTACTTGTTGTCGTTCTTGGACTTGGTCACCGAGTCGTTGACGTTGATGGCCGGGATTTTCAGCTCGCCCTTGGCCAGCATGTCCAGCAGACGGTGTACGCCGGTGGTGGTTTCTTCGGTCACGCCGTGAACGCGATCCAGTACTTGTGGGTACTTGTCGTGCAGCAGCTGAGTCAGGTCGCCGCCGTCGTCGAGGATCATGTTGGCGTCCCATGGCTGGCCATCCTTCAGGATGGTCTGCTCCAGGCACCACTCGTACTCTTCTTCAGTTTCGCCTTTCCAGGCGAAAACCGGGATACCGGCAGCAGCGATAGCGGCAGCAGCCTGATCCTGAGTCGAGAAAATGTTGCAGGACGACCAGCGTACTTCGGCACCCAGGGCAACCAGGGTTTCGATCAGCACGGCAGTCTGAATGGTCATGTGGATGCAGCCGAGGATCTTGGCGCCTTTCAACGGCTGTTCGCCGGAGTACTTGCGACGCAGACCCATCAGGGCCGGCATTTCCGATTCGGCGATGATGGTTTCGCGACGGCCCCAGGCAGCCAGGGACATGTCGGCAACTTTGTAATCGTTAAAATCTGCAGGCGTGATAACAGCGCTCATGAAGAGCCTCCATTCGTAATGTATGCGAATGGGCGCCGTTGTGCGTTTAGTGTCCGGCCTGAGCCAGTCAACGCCCCATCCGAGCCTGACAGGTTGAACCTGCTGCAGCGCCCCTCGGACAGGTGGCGGGAAAACGGTAGCAAGTGAACGTTACCGTTTTGAAACGGGGGCGATTATAGCTGTCTAGACTGATCTTCCAAAGGGTTTCTGTCGGCCAGATGAAGATCGTTAATGGCGACCATAGTCGTAGCTGCATGGAGCCTGACCGCTCAGTCTGCCAAGATACTGTCCATCGTTCGGTAAGACACTCAGGAGTGAAGATGAATTTCCACACCCGCAAATGGGTAAAACCCGAAGACCTCAACCCCAACGGCACCCTGTTCGGTGGCAGCCTGTTGCGCTGGATCGACGAAGAAGCGGCGATTTACGCGATCGTCCAGTTGGGCAATCAGCGCGTGGTGACCAAGTACATTTCCGAAATCAACTTCGTCAGCGCCTCGCGCCAGGGCGACATCATCGAACTGGGCATCACTGCCACCGAGTTCGGCCGCACCTCGATCACCCTGACCTGCGAAGTGCGCAACAAAATCACCCGCAAGAGTATTCTGACGGTTGAGAAGATGGTTTTCGTGAATCTGGGCGAAGACGGCTTGCCCGCACCGCACGGGCGCACTGAAATCAAATATGTGAAAGATCAGTTCCAGGAAGATGAGTTAGTTACCAAGTGACATCGGCGGCGCTTTCTTCGCGAGCAGGCTCGCTCCCACAAGGATCACGCTGTACCTGTGGGAGCGAGCCTGCTCGCGAAAGCGGTTGTTCAGTCAGCGAAGAATCATCTGCCCACTGAACAGCCATGAACCGCCGGGGTCGTAGGTAAACACCACCCCCACGGTTCCCACGCCATGACCACTCCCACCGACGGCAAGACCCCCGACCTCTCGGCCAAAGAACAGCACGAAGTCGAGAAAAACCAGCCGCCCCGCGCGGCTGTCCTGCACGAAATCATCCGCAGCCAAGGCGATCAGGAACTGGAGCGCAGTATCGCCGCACTCTGGTGGTCGGCGCTGGCGGCCGGGTTGACCATGGGCCTGTCACTGATGGGCATGGGCCTGCTCAACTCGCGCCTGCCCGACGGTGACGAATTCAAGGTGATCGCCAGTTTCGGCTACTGCGCGGGTTTTCTCGCAGTGATCCTCGCCCGCCAGCAACTGTTCACCGAAAACACCTTGACCGCCGTATTGCCGGTCATGACCAAGCCGACCCTGCAAAATTTCGGCCGGTTGATCCGCCTGTGGACAGTGGTTTTGGTCGGTAATCTGTGCGGGACGATTCTGGTCGCGTACGTGATGCTCGAATTGCCGATCTTCGACACCAAAACCGATCAAGCTTTCCTCGAAATCGGTCGCAAGGTCATGGAAAACCACGCCAGCCAGATGTTCGCCAAGGGCATCGTTTCCGGCTGGATGATCGCCACCATGGTCTGGATGATCCCGTCCATGGAGAGCGCGAAGATGTGGATCATCATCCTTATCACCTACCTGATGGCGCTCGGCGACTTCACTCACATCGTGGTGGGTTCGGCGGAGGTCTCGTATCTGGTGTTCGCCGGCGAATTGCCGTGGAGTGATTTCTGGGCGGTATTCGCAGGCCCCACGCTGGCGGGGAATATCATTGGCGGCAGCTTTATCTTTGCGCTGATCAGCCATGCGCAGATCCGCAGCGAGAGCGGCGCGCCGAAGGAAACGGCGGATCAGGCCGGGAAACCTGATCCGCAGGAGATCAAAAAATGATCAGTGGTGAGCGGCTTCGCTGATGGTCACGGGCTCGTTGCGAGTTGCGTACTTGACCAGTTTGCCGATGGTCAGGCCCTGCAACAGGATCGACGACAGCACCACGATATAGGTGATGCTCAGCAGCAGATCGCGCTCCGGACCCAGCGGCAGGGCCAGGGCCAGTGCCACCGAAACACCGCCGCGCAAACCGCCCCAGGTCAGAATCCGGATGGTGCCGGCCGGCACCGTCCGCCAACGGCGCAGCAGCAGAATCGCCGGGGCCACAGTGAGCAGGCGCGACAGCAGAATCGCCACCGCCAACAAACCTGCCGCGGCCATGTGCAACCAGTTGAATGGCAGCAGCAACAGCTCCATGCCGATCAACGCGAACAGCAGCGCGTTGAGCATGTCATCGAGCAATTCCCAGAAACCGTCCAGATAACGACGGGTCATGTCATTCATCGCCAGATTGCGCCCGACATTGCCGATGATCAGACCGGCGACCACCATCGCAATCGGCGCTGAAACGTGAATCTCGGTAGACATCGCCGAACCACCAATGACCAGCGCCAGCGTCAGCATCACGGTGATTTGATGCTGCTCGACGCTTTTGATCATTCGATAAACCAGATAACCGATCAGGCCGCCAAACAGCACGCCGCCAATCGCTTCGTGAACGAACAACATCGCGGTGGCGCTGATGGTCGGGGTTTCGCCGAGTTGGGCGATGCCCAGCAACACGGTGAACACCACCACGGCCGTGCCGTCGTTGAACAGCGACTCGCCGACGATGGTGGTTTTCAGCGGTTTCGAGGCATTGGCGGTACGCAGCACGCCGAGCACCGCAATCGGGTCGGTCGGCGAAATCAGCGCGCCGAACAACAGGCAATACAGGAAACTCAAGTGCCAGCCGAACAGGGCGAAAATGTAATAGGCGAGGCTGCCGATCACCGTTGTGGCAATCAATACGCCGAAGGTCGCCAACAGGCCGATGGGCCAGCGGTAGCTGCGCAGGTCGTTGAGGTTGACGTGCAGGGCGCCGGCGAACAGCAGGAACGAGAGCATCCAGTTCATCAGCAGATCGCCGAAGTCGATCTGGCCAATCAGTTGCTGCACGCGTTCTTCGAGACCGGGGTAACCGAGCACGCTCAGGCCTTGCAGGATCAGCGAGAACAGTAGCGCGGTGACCATCACGCCGATGGTCGGCGGCAGGCCGATGAAGCGGAAATTGACGAAGGTGAGGAGGGTGGTGAGGCAGATGAAAGCGGCGACAAGTTCAAGCATCCGGGGTCCTTTGGATGAGGGGTGAGTGGAGCGCGCCCGATGCTTGGGCGCAGGGGTTTGATGGGCTGAGAGCGACAGAGGGCACAAGCTTCCCTCACCCCAGCCCTCTCCCGGAGGGAGAGGGAGCCGACCTTATTGTCTTGCGGCATGCATCGACCTGAATAACCGAGTCGATTATGGATTCGGCAATGCGCGTTCAGGTCGGCGTACTTCTGAAGCATCCCCCGGCAGTCCCCTCTCCCTTTGGGAGAGGGTTAGGGTGAGGGCTAGCCGGACACATTGACCGCAGCCGCTTCGCGACGTTGCAGATAGATGAAAAACAGCGCCGTCAGCACCGTCAATACACCGACCAGCGCCCCCGTCCACGGCAAGTCCGCCAGATCCGCGCCACTGGCCACCACCAGCCCGCCGATCCACGCACCCGCTGCGTTGCCAAGGTTGAATGCACTCTGGTTCAGCGTCGAGCCCAGGTTCGGTGCTTCATGGGCCTGATCGATGATCAGCAGTTGCAGAATCGGGCACAGCGCAAAAGCGAAAATCCCCCACAGCACCAGCGTGATTGCCGCTGGTACCACCGAGCGACTGGTCTGACTGAACGCCGCCAGAATCACCACCACCGCCAAGGCCACACCAACCAGCGACGGCAGCAAACGGCTATCAGCCAGGCGCCCGCCGAGCATGCTGCCACCGGTCAAGCCGACGCCGAACAACAGCAACATCACCGTCACGCCATGCGGGCTGACGCCGGTGATGTCCTGCAGGATCGGCGCGATGTAAGTGAACACACTGAACAGACTGGTCGACGCGAGCACACTCATGCCTAGAGCCAGCAACACGTTGACCTTACCCAGTACCTTGAATTCGCTGGCGAGGTTGGCCTTGTCCATGGGGATGTGTTTTGGCAGCCACAACCATTGCGCGAGCGCCGCAATCACACCAATCACCGACACCGCCCAGAACGTCGAGCGCCAGCCGGCATACTGTCCGAGCGCCGTGCCCAGCGGCACGCCGAGAACGTTGGCCAAGGTCAGGCCGGTGAACATCATTGCAATCGCCTGCGCGCGTTTGTTCGGTGCGACCAGCCCGGCGGCAACCACCGAGCCAATGCCGAAGAACGCGCCGTGGCACAGCGCGGTGACCACGCGAGCGGCCATCAGCGTCGCGTAGTTCGGCGCGAGTGCGCAGAGCACGTTGCCAAGGATGAACATCAGCGTCATTCCCAACAGCGTCGCTTTGCGCGGCATGTTCGCGGTGCCGATCGCCAGGATCGGGGCGCCGAACACCACGCCCAGGGCGTAGCCGGTAATCAGCAGGCCCGCATGGGGAATGCTCACGGAGAGGTCTCGGGCGACGTCGGGCAGCAGGCCCATGATGACGAATTCGGTGGTGCCGATGCCGAACGCGGCAACAGCGAGTGCAAGCAAGGCGAGTGGCATGCGCAAGGTCTCTGTCGGTAGTCTTGACGCTTTGATCAGGCATACGCAGGCCGACGACCGCTTTCGAATGAGAGCAGGGCAGGCAGGAATTATTGGTATTTTTCTGTGCGCAACTGAGTGCGGCGTGGTCGCTTGCAGTATAAACAGCTGCTGACACATCGCGAATCAATAATCTGACTATTCGACGATTCACTGTAGGAGCTGCCGCAGGCTCGGGCCGCGTTCGGACGATCTTTTGATCTTGCTGTTAAAAATCAAAATCAAAAGATCGTCCGAACGCGGCCCGAGCCTGCGGCAGCTCCTACATGGGGACTCATAAAAATAAGGGGTAAGACGTGCTGGCGACGGGGTTGGTATTGATGGCGGCGCTGCTGCATGCGACGTGGAATACGTTAATCAAGTTCAGCGCCGAGCGACTGTTGGTGGTGGCGTGCATGGACACCGTGGCGCTGCTGGTCGTTGCCATCGCGTTTCCATTCGTAAGCTTGCCGCCCATGGAAATCTGGCCGTGGATTCTCGCTTCGGCAGCTTTTGAACTGCTTTATCGCTATCTTCTGATTCAAGCCTACCGGGTCGGCGATCTCGGGCTGGTGTATCCGCTGATGCGCGGATTATCGCCTTTGGTGGTGCTCGCGCTGACCCTGATCTTCGCGGGAGAGGTGCTCACCACGCAGCAAATCTTCGGCATCATGCTGATCCCGTTCGGCATGGTTTGTCTGCTATGGCAGGGTGGCGGTGGCAAGCATTTGCCATGGTCGATGTTGCCGGTGGTGGCGCTGATCGGCCTGTGTATCGGTTGCTACACCTACATCGATGGCCAGGCGTTGCGGCGCTGGTCCCATCCTTTGGATTATCTGGTCTGGGTCACGCTGCTCAGCGCCTGGCCGTTTCCGCTGTTGGCATGGGTCGCCAAGCGTCCGGCGTTCATGTTGTTCTGGCGTGAGCAATGGAAGCTGGGGTTGGCGGTGGGCTTCTGCGTATTGGCCAGCTACGCTCTGGTGCTGTGGGCGATGCAGTTGGGTTCGATTGCGGAAGCGGCGGCATTGCGCGAGATCAGCGTAATTCTGGTGGTGCTGTTCGGTATGCGCTACCTCAAAGAACCTTTTGGCCGGCCGCGGCTCTTAGCCTGTGGGCTGGTACTGATCGGCATGCTGGTAATGAAGTTCTGACTGCTCGCGAACTCTATAACTCGAAAAAGGACGGCGTTATGACGGTGGCTCTGTGGTGTGTGTTGATTGCGATTTTTCTGCCGTATATCTGCACCGGCGTGGCGAAAGCCGTGGGCGGCTACCGGCTGAGTGATAACCACGATCCGCGCGACTTTCTCGAAAGTCTCAACGGCGTGGCGAGGCGTGCGCATGCCGCGCAGATGAACAGCTTTGAAGTGACGCCGGCATTTGCGGCGGCAGTGATTGTTGCGCACCTGGTTGGGACGGCGGAGCTGGTAACGGTCAATGTGCTGGCGGTGCTGTTTATCACCAGTCGCCTGCTTTACATCATTTGCTACCTGGCGGACTGGGCGATCTTGCGCTCGCTGGTGTGGTTTGTGGGGATGGGGTTGATTGCTTCGTTCTTCTTTGTGTCTGTTTGATTATCGGTGTTGCTGATGGCCTCATCGCGAGCAGACTCACTCCTAAATTAGGAATGCGTTCCCCTGTAGGAGTGAGCCTGCTCGCGATAGCTATCTGATTACCTCAGCAGATTCCAAGGGTTACTTCTTCTCTGTATCAGCCACCTGCGGCACTTGCGGCAGCGCTGCGCCTTTGGGCCAAAGCATCCAGATCTGCCCCTGCTGTTTCATGTCCCCGGCCAGTTGCCCGGCCGCATCACCGGTGCCCCAGAACAGATCCGCCCGCACTTCGCCAGCAATCGCGCCGCCGGTATCTTGTGCCGCCACCGGGCGAACCAGTGCCGTGCCATCCGGTTTTGTCGTCGACAGCCACAGCAGGCTGCCCAACGGAATCACCTTGCGATCCACTGCCGCGCTATAACCGGCAGTCAACGGCACGTTCAGCGAACCGCGCGGGCCTTCATTGCTGTCCGGGTTGCGCGTGAAGAACACGTAGCTCGGGTTGCTGCCCAGCAGTTCCGGAATGCGCGAAGGATTGGCCTTGGCCCAGTTGCTGATCGCGCTCATGGTCACGTCTTCTTTCTTCAGCTCGCCTTGCTCGACCAGCCAGCGCCCGATTGGGCGATACGGATGGCCGTTCTGATCGGCGTACGCGATGCGCAACTGTTTGCCGTCATCGGTCTGAATTCGCCCGGAACCCTGGATCTGCAGGAATTGCAGATTCATCGGGTCGGTCAGGTAGGCAACCACCGGGGCTTTTACACCTTTGGATTCAATAGTGGCGGCATCGTCGTAAGGCTTGAGCACCCGACCTTCGAGGCGGCCGCGCAAGCGTTTGCCTTTCAGCTCCGGGTAAATGCTGTCCAGCGAGACAATGATCATGTCTTCGGGCACGCCGTACACCGGCACATTTGCCGTGTCGGTGGGCGTCAGGCTGCCGGGGTAGACCGGTTCGTAGTAACCGGTGATCAAACCGTTGGGGTTGTCGTTTTCAGCGCGCAGGCCGTAAACGTCGAGGTTTTGCTTAAGGAAAGCGCGAATCTCGCCAGCACTTTGCGGTACGTTGGCCGCAGCGGCGCAGGTGGAGCCCCATACGGCATCAGCTTTGAGTCGGGTGCAGGCGCTACGCCACGAACCGAAACCGGCGACCAGATCGCTATCGGATACTGCCGGCAGTGCTTCCCAGGTGGCGCTGGAATAAGTGGCCAGTGCGTGGGTTTTTGGTTTGGCGCTATCACCGCCGGTGCAGCCAGCGAGAATCGCCATTAGAGGCAGGGATGCGATCAGCGGGTGACGCCAGGCCTTGAAAGGGCTGTTCATGGAGTAATTCCTGTGCCGGTTGACCGAGTGCTCCATGCGCTCGAACAACCCGTATTTTTAATAGGGCTATTGGTGTTTGGCGGTGACGCGAGGATACTGGCCGCCGAATTCCGTGACCTGAAGCCACCATGACTCTTAAAAGCATTTCTGTTGTATTGCTGGCCTGTCTGACCTTGTCCGCCTGTGGCGGTGTCGATCCGAATTCTCCACTGGGCCAGCGCAAGGCCATTTTCAAACAGATGCTCAAGACTGGTGAAGACCTCGGCGGTATGTTGCGTGGACGCATCCCGTTCGACGGGCCGAAGTTCGCCGAAGGCGCGGTCAAACTCAATGCGTTGTCCCATGAGCCGTGGAAGCATTTCCCGCAGGTTCGCGAAGAAGATCACACCAGCGCCAAGGACGATGTCTGGCAGAAGCAGGCGAAGTTTCAGGAAATGGCCCGCACTCTCGAAGCTGCCACCGGTGAATTGGTGATTGCCAGTCAGATTCAACCGTACAAGGCCAGCAACCTCGGGCCTGCGGTGCAGAAAGTCGAAGATGCCTGCAGCGCTTGTCATAAACAGTTTCGCGATCATTGATATTTAAAAGATCGCAGCCTGCGGCAGCTCCTACCCTGATCAATATAGGAGCTGCCGCAGGCTGCGATCTATTGATTTTTACTTATCGATTTCGTCCAGCGCGTCCTGAAGTTCTTTGCGCGATTCGGCGAGTTTGTCTTTGCGCTTGTTGATCTTCTCTGGATCGCCTTTCTTCATCGCCTTGTCGAGATCAGCCTGGCGCTTGCTCACTTCGTGCTTGGCGTCGAGCACCTTGTTTTCGCGTTCTTTCTTCAGGCCCGCGTCGGTGCAGTGTTCGGTCACCTCACGCAGGGCAGTTTCCAGGCCTGCCTGCTGATCAGCGTTGCCGCGCGACTTGGCCTGTTCGATCTGGTTCATGATGCCTTGCTTCTTGGCCGCGCAACCGGTCAGGCCCGGGGCGTCTTCGTCGGCCATGACAGGGGTGGCCATCACGCCACAAAGGGTCAGCATGGCGAGCGGTGCGAGAAATTTCATAAAAGCTCCATGTGCAAAGGCAATCGGGTCGGGGCGGCACTGCGCTGTTGGAGCGCCTCGGTGGTGGTTGGGTTCCCGGGGTACCGGGATTGCGTGCTCAGAAACCGTCGATGCCGGCGGTCCGCAAGGTATCGCTCAAGGCTAACACCTGCGGGTCGCGGAAGAAGGCGCTCAATTGCGCTGCGCGACCGGGGCCGATACCGGGTTCTGCCTGCCATTGTTCGGTGTCTCGTTGTGCCAGCGCCTGCCATGAATCAGGCAGTTGTGCCTGACCGGTTGGCGGCAAGCCCAAGGCTTTGAGCCATTGAGTGAACGGTCGCTGGCGGGCGCTGTGAAAGCTGTTCATCAGGCGTTCGCTGCTGCGCTCGCCAAAGCCGGCAATGTTAGCAAGCTCCGGTGCGTCGAGGGTCAACCAATCCAGCAGGTTGTTCACGCGGCGTGTTTCGAGAAGTTTCTCCCAAGTGCCACGACCGACATGTTGCAGCGCCAGCCCTTGTTTGCCACTGAGCCAGGTCAGGCGAGCGAGAAACTGGCTTTCGCAGCCGGGCGAGGGTTGCCAGCAACTCAATGCGTGGAAGTCGTCGGCGTTGGGGATGTTGAGGTCTGGGCGTTCGGCGGCGCGCAGCACCACGCTGTCGAGCCGTGGAATGGTCAGGCCGGCGAGGCTGATTGCCACTTGGTCGCCGGGGCGGATATCCAGGTCTTGCCAGCGTTTGAAGGAACTGGCGCTGACCCGTTTGATTTCCCGGTCATCGAGCATGACGGGTTTGAGTTCGAGTACTGGCGTGATGCGCCCGGTGCGCCCGATCTTGAAGTTGACCTTGCGCACTTCGGCCAGCGCTTGAGCAAAAGGATACTTCCACGCAACTGCCCAATACGGAGCGCGAGCCTGCCAGCGTTCGGCGCGTGGTCGTTGGCTCTGGCGCAGTACCACGCCGTCAGTGGCAAAGGGCAGGGGTGAGCGATACCAGTGATCGCGCCATTTCTGTGCTGCAGCAAAGTCGGCGACAGGATGACTGTACGGTTCAATCGTGGCGAAACCCAGCGTCGCCAACGTGGCGATTCGCTCGGGCAATTGCGCTGGGCCTTGTGGCCAGTCCCAGACGAACAGTCCGATACCGGCGGCTTGCGCGGCATCCAGGGTTTTGCGTCCCATCAGTCCCGCGACGGTGGAGCGAGCGTTAACGCTGCCGGATCGAGCTTGCACGTGCTCGTTCAAGCGCCAATAGAGTTCGCCCTGCACCAGCATATCCAGCGGTTGTGTCAGGTGTTGAGGAATGGCGCCGATCTTCTGTGCTGATGGCGTCCAGTCTTGCCCGCGAACCCCGTCACCGCGACTGATGACCTGTTGCAAAACGCCCGCGCGATAAATCAGCGTTACTGCGACGCCGTCGATCTTGGGTTGTATCCAGACATCCTTGCGATCATGTAGCCAGGCCTCCACGGCCTCATCTTTGTGGATTTTATCCAGGCCGGTATGGGCGATGGGGTGCGCGTTTGAGCCTGAAACTGTGTGCAAAGGATCGGGTGGCGAGGGCACTTTGAAACACGCTCGCCAATCGTTCAGTTGCGCAAGGGATTGGTCGTAGAGTTCGTCGGCAATCAGTGAGCGGCCTTCGCGGTGGTAGGCGTCGTCCCATTGATTGATCTGGTTTTGCAGGGCGGTGATTTCGCGTTGGGCGTGTGCAGCGGGCCAGTTTGGGCAGGTGGCTTGCGCGCTGAATGTTGCGGGCATCAGCAGGAAAATAAATAACAGGCGCAGCGTGGCAAGCATCGTGAGCGTCCTTGCTCAAGGGGAATGCTTGAAGGTTAGGCGAAGATATTTACTCCGCCGGAAGGGTGTTTTACGGCTTGTTTCTGGGCCGTGAAAACAGCCCCTCACCCTAACCCTCTCCCGGGGGGAGAGGGGACTGACCGAGTGGTTTGTTGGATATGCATCGACCTGAGCGTTCTGAGTTGAACTCCCGGTTTCAGGCATGAAAAAGCCCCGCACGGGGCGAACCGTGCGGGGCTTTTTTGTACCGCCAGGGAGTCTTACAGACCAGCAGCAGAACGCAGGGCGTCGGCGCGGTCGGTTTTTTCCCAGGTGAACGTGGTGAAGGTGTCTTCGCCAACGGTCTTGGTCTCTGGCGCGCGACCGAAGTGGCCGTACGCTGCAGTTTCCTGGTACATCGGGTGCAGCAGATCGAGCATGGTGGTGATTGCGTATGGACGCAGGTCGAACACTTCACGCACCAGTTTGATGATCTTGTCATCGCTGATCTTGCCGGTGCCGAAGGTGTTCAGCGAGATCGAGGTAGGCTGAGCCACGCCGATCGCGTAGGAAACCTGAATCTCGCAACGCTCGGCCAGGCCGGCCGCGACGATGTTCTTGGCAACGTAACGGCCAGCGTAGGCCGCCGAACGGTCAACCTTCGATGGATCCTTACCGGAGAATGCGCCGCCGCCGTGACGGGCCATGCCGCCGTAGCTGTCGACGATGATCTTGCGACCGGTCAGACCGCAGTCACCTACCGGGCCGCCAATGATGAACTGGCCGGTCGGGTTGATGTGGAACTGGGTGTCTTTGCTCAGCAGTTCGGCAGGCAGCACGTGCTTGACGATCAGCTCCATCACGCCTTCGCGCAGGTCTTTGTACGACACTTCAGGGTTGTGCTGGGTCGACAGAACAACGGCGTCGATGCCGACAACCTTGCCGCCTTCGTAACGGCAAGTCACTTGCGACTTGGCGTCCGGGCGCAGCCAAGGCAGCAGACCCGATTTACGGGCTTCGGCCTGGCGCTGCACCAACTGGTGCGAGAAGGTGATCGGCGCTGGCATCAGCACTTCGGTTTCGTTGCTGGCGTAGCCGAACATCAGGCCCTGGTCGCCGGCGCCCTGATCTTCAGGCTTGGCACGGTCAACACCCTGGTTGATGTCTGGGGACTGCTTGCCAATGATGTTCATCACGCCGCATGTCGCGCCGTCGAAGCCGACTTCGGAACTGGTGTAACCGATGTCGCAGATGACGTCACGGACGATCTGCTCCAGGTCGACCCAGGCGCTGGTGGTTACTTCACCGGCAACGATGGCCACGCCGGTCTTGACCAGGGTTTCCACGGCAACGCGTGCATGTTTGTCCTGGGCAATAATGGCGTCCAGCACCGCATCGGAAATCTGGTCGGCGATTTTGTCCGGATGTCCTTCGGACACGGACTCGGAGGTGAAGAGGGAGTATTCGCTCATCTCGATGTTTTCCTGAATTTACCGATGGTGAGTGTCGCCAGCCGGTCGCTGAAAATGGCGGACCTGGATCTGGAAACCATTACGTAAGCCTACATAGAGGCTTTCCCCGGGAACGAGTCCCGCAGCGGTGGCCCAACGGGCCAAATCGTCCTGTTCAAACCCCAACCACAGATCACCGCAGGCCTCCCTGGCCCAACTCTGGTTGTGGCTACATAACTCTGTCACGAGCAGGCTACCGCCCGGTTGCAGCAGGTTGGCCATATGCTTGAGTGCGTCGGCCGGCGCGGCGAAATGGTGCAACACCATGTTCAACACCACGCAATCGGCCGTAAGGCTTGTGCCATTCAATGCATCGGCCAATTGCAGGCTGACGTTAGCCAGCTGTTCACGTTCACATACCTGGCGAGCCAGTTCGAGCATCGCCGGGCTGTTGTCCAGCGCAGTTACGGTGCCGAAGCGACGCGCCAGTTCCGGCAAAAAAGCACCATCGCCGGGGCCGACTTCAATGGCCGTGGCTGCACCATCGAAGTTCAGTTTGTCGAGCAGGGCCAGCACGCTGTCACGGTACTGCGGCAGGCCTGCGATCAAGTCTTGCTGGGCACGGAATTTTTCCGCCACCCGGGTGAAAAAGTCCTGACTGGCCGCGGCACGTTGGCCGTGAACCTGCTCGATGCGCGCTTGCACGTCGTCAGGCAGATCCAGATTGTCGACTTCTTCTAACAATGCAGCGTGCAACTTACCGCCGAGCAATTCGGTGTGGGGCAGGGCGCGGCGATAAAAGATCGCGTTGCCTTCGCGGCGCGTCGCCACCAGATCAGCCTGGGCCAGTACCTTGAGGTGGTGGCTCATGCCGGACTGGCCAATGCCGAAAATCTGCGCCAGTTCCAGAACACCGAACGAATCGTTGGCCAGCGCGCGCAATACATTCAGGCGCAGCGGATCGCCGCCGGCCTTGCACAGGGCCGCCAGCTCGTCGCAATCGTCATGGCGAATGGAAGGCACGCGTAAGTTCATAGGGCTGGCAGTCTAGAGAGGGGGGCAAATCATCGCAAGGCCAATATCAAAAAGTTTTGATATTGCTCGATAAATGGCACTTCTCCCGAAACGGTTAACTCTACAAACGAACAGCGGAAAGGTTTCACCTACCGAAACCACTGCTATCCATTGGAAAAACGCCTCCGGATGACTATCTGTCATTGCCCCGAGGCGCTCCGGTGAGGGAAAATGCCCTCCTTTTTTCCGTTTCAATCTATTCACACCCAGGAGATCAGCGATGCCTAGCCGTCGTGAGCGTGCCAACGCCATTCGTGCCCTCAGCATGGATGCCGTGCAAAAAGCCAACAGCGGCCATCCCGGTGCCCCTATGGGTATGGCAGATATCGCCGAAGTGCTTTGGCGCGACTACCTCAAGCACAACCCGAGCAATCCATCGTTCGCCGACCGTGACCGCTTCGTGCTGTCCAACGGCCACGGCTCGATGTTGATCTACTCGCTGCTGCACCTGACCGGTTACGACCTGTCGATTGAAGACCTCAAACAGTTCCGTCAGCTGCACAGCCGCACCCCGGGCCACCCGGAATTCGGCTACACCCCGGGCGTTGAAACCACCACCGGCCCATTGGGTCAGGGTCTGGCCAACGCCGTCGGTTTCGCTCTGGCAGAAAAAGTCCTGGCAGCGCAGTTCAACCGTCCAAACCACAACATCGTTGACCACCACACCTACGTGTTCCTGGGTGATGGCTGCATGATGGAAGGCATTTCCCACGAAGTCGCTTCCCTGGCCGGTACGTTGGGTCTGGGCAAGCTGATCGCTTTCTACGATGACAACGGCATTTCAATCGACGGCGAAGTCGAAGGCTGGTTCACCGATGACACGCCGAAGCGTTTCGAAGCCTACAACTGGCAAGTGATCCGCAACGTTGACGGTCACGACCCGGAAGAGATCAAGACCGCCATCGAAACCGCGCGCAAGAGCCCGCTGCCGACCCTGATCTGCTGCAAGACCACCATCGGTTTCGGCTCGCCGAACAAGCAGGGCAAAGAAGACTGCCACGGCGCCCCACTGGGTGACGCAGAAATTGCCCTGACCCGTCAGGCGCTGAACTGGAACCACGGCCCGTTCGAAATCCCGGCCGACATCTATGCCGAGTGGGATGCCAAGGAAAAAGGTCGCGCGGCCGAAGCCGAGTGGGATCAGCGTTTCGCTGCCTACTCCGCTGCATTCCCGACCGAAGCCAACGAACTGGTGCGTCGTCTGAGCGGTGAGCTGCCGGCCGATTTCTCCGAAAAAGCTTCGGCTTACATCGCTGAAGTTGCGGCCAAAGGCGAAACCATCGCCAGCCGTAAAGCCAGCCAGAACACCCTGAACGCGTTCGGCCCATTGCTCCCGGAACTGCTCGGCGGTTCGGCTGACCTGGCCGGTTCCAACCTGACCCTGTGGAAAGGTTGCAAGGGCGTCAGCGCTGAAGATGCCAGCGGCAACTACATGTACTACGGCGTGCGCGAGTTCGGCATGACCGCGATCATGAACGGCGTGACCCTTCACGGCGGTCTGGTGCCTTACGGCGCGACCTTCCTGATGTTCATGGAATACGCCCGCAACGCCGTGCGCATGTCCGCGCTGATGAAGAAGCAAGTGATCCACGTCTACACCCACGATTCCATCGGTCTGGGCGAAGACGGCCCGACGCACCAGCCGATCGAACAACTGACCAGCCTGCGTACCACACCGAACCTCGACACCTGGCGTCCAGCCGATGCCGTTGAATCGGCCGTGGCCTGGAAAAATGCGCTGGAGCGCAAGGACGGCCCATCGGCGCTGATCTTCTCGCGTCAGAACCTGCAACACCAGGAACGCGATGCCGGCCAGATTGCCGACATCAGCCGTGGCGGTTACGTGCTGAAGGACTGCGCAGGCGAGCCTGAGCTGATCCTGATCGCCACCGGTTCGGAAGTCGGTCTGGCGGTTCAGGCTTTCGACAAGCTGACCGAGCAGGGCCGCAAAGTGCGCGTGGTTTCGATGCCTTGCACCAGCGTGTTCGATGCTCAGGACGCGGGCTATAAGCAAGCCGTGCTGCCGTTGCAGGTGAGCGCGCGTATCGCGATCGAAGCGGCACACGCCGACTTCTGGTTCAAGTACGTGGGTCTGGAAGGTCGCGTGATTGGCATGACCACTTACGGCGAATCGGCTCCAGCTTCGGCCCTGTTCGAAGAGTTCGGTTTTACCCTGGAAAACATCCTCGGTCAGGCTGAAGAGCTGCTGGAAGACTAAGGCACAGCGCGGTGGCCTCAGGGTCACCGCAATCCCTGTGGGAGCTGGCTTGCCAGCGATAGCGTCCGTTCAGTCAGCATATATGTTGAAGCGAATGGCCCTATCGCTGGCAAGCCAGCTCCCACAAGGGTTGTGTTGCAACAAACATTGCGTCTGCCTGCGTACTATCGAGAACCCCATGCCTCAACCGCGTCCCTTCAAAGTTGCACTCAACGGCTACGGCCGCATTGGTCGTTGCGTCTTGCGTGCGTTGTTTGAGCGAGGCGAGAAAGCCGGGTTTGAAATTGTCGCGATCAACGATCTGGCGGACATGGCCAGCATCGAATACCTGACACGCTTCGACTCCACTCACGGCCGTTTTCCGGGCGAGGTGCGAGTAGAAGGCGATTGTCTGCATATTAATGGCGACTGCGTGAAGGTCCTGCGCAGTGCCACCCCCGAAGGCATCGATTGGGCGTCACTGGGCGTCGATCTGGTGCTTGAGTGTTCCGGTGCCTATAACACCCGTGAAGACGGCCAGCGTTTTCTCGACGCTGGCGCGCCACGTGTGTTGTTCTCGCAGCCAATGGCCAGCGAGGCGGATGTCGACGCCACCATCGTTTACGGCGTCAATCAGGATTGCCTGACCGGCGACGAACTGCTGGTGTCCAACGCCTCCTGTACGACCAATTGCGGCGTGCCGCTGTTGCGCTTGCTCGACAAGGCCATTGGCCTCGATTACGTGTCGATCACCACGATTCACTCGGCAATGAACGACCAGCCGGTGATCGACGCCTATCACCACGAAGACCTGCGCCGCACCCGTTCGGCATTCCAGTCAGTGATCCCGGTGTCCACCGGTCTGGCGCGTGGTATCGAGCGCCTGCTGCCGGAACTTGCCGGGCGAATTCAGGCCAAAGCCGTACGCGTGCCGACGGTCAACGTGTCCTGCCTCGACATCACGATGCAGACCGCCACCGCGACCGATGCCAATGAGGTCAACCGGATCCTGCGCGAAGCCGCCACCAGCGGCCCGCTCAAAGGTCTGCTCGCCTATACCGAGTTGCCGCACGCTAGCTGTGATTTCAATCATGACCCACATTCGGCCATCGTCGATGCCAGTCAGACCCGTGTTTCCGGCCCTAAGCTGGTGAACATCCTGGCCTGGTTCGACAACGAATGGGGTTTTGCCAACCGAATGCTGGACGTTGCAGAACACTATCTGCAAACAGCAACTTCAAAAAAACCGTAGGAAGTGCGACCCATGACCGTGTTGAAGATGTCCGACCTCGATCTGCAAGGTAAGCGCGTATTGATCCGCGAAGACCTCAACGTCCCAGTCAAGGACGGTGTTGTCACCAGCGATGCGCGAATCCTGGCTTCGCTGCCGACCATCAAGCTGGCCCTGGAAAAAGGCGCGGCCGTGATGGTCTGCTCGCACCTTGGCCGTCCGACCGAAGGCGAGTTCTCCGCCGAGAACAGCCTCAAGCCTGTCGCTGACTACCTGAGCAAGGCCCTGGGCCGTGAAGTGCCGCTGGTGGCTGATTACCTGGGCGGCGTTGACGTCAAGGCCGGCGACATCGTGCTGTTCGAAAACGTGCGCTTCAACAAAGGCGAGAAAAAGAACGCTGACGAACTGGCCCAGCAATACGCTGCTCTGTGCGACGTGTTCGTGATGGACGCTTTCGGCACCGCTCACCGCGCCGAAGGTTCGACCCACGGCGTGGCCAAGTTCGCCAAGGTTGCGGCTGCTGGTCCACTGCTGGCCGCTGAACTGGACGCACTGGGCAAAGCCCTCGGCGCGCCGGCTCAGCCAATGGCGGCCATCGTTGCCGGCTCCAAGGTCTCGACCAAACTCGACGTGCTGAACAGCCTGAGCCAGATCTGCGATCAACTGATCGTCGGCGGCGGCATCGCCAACACCTTCCTCGCGGCGGCCGGTCACCCGGTCGGCAAGTCGCTGTACGAACCGGATCTGCTCGACACCGCACGCGCTATCGCTGCCAAAGTCAGCGTGCCACTGCCGGTTGACGTAGTGGTTGCCAAAGAATTCGCTGAAACCGCAGAAGCCACCGTCAAGCTGATCGCTGACGTCGCGGCTGACGACATGATTCTGGACATCGGCCCGCAAACCGCAGCCAACTTCGCCGAACTGCTGAAATCTTCGAAAACCATTCTGTGGAACGGCCCGGTCGGCGTGTTTGAATTCGACCAGTTCGGCAACGGCACCAAAGTGCTGGCGCAGGCCATCGCTGAAAGCTCGGCGTTCTCCATCGCCGGCGGCGGCGACACCCTGGCCGCGATCGATAAATATGGCGTGGCTGAGCAAATCTCCTACATTTCCACCGGTGGTGGCGCGTTCCTCGAATTCGTCGAGGGCAAAGTGCTGCCAGCCGTAGAAGTCCTGGAAAGCCGGGCCAAGGCCTAAGGCCGCCCGTTTGGCCAGGCAAAGGAGTGTTTACATGGTCAAGTCGTTAGCACTGTTGTTGCTGACCGGTACGCTGGCGGCCTGCGGGAGTAACCCGAAGGCCGAAGCCACGCCGGCGCCGAGCGAGTCGCAGAAGGGCTGTTATCAGGCCGACTGGCAGGCCGAAACCAACCCGGTGCTGAATAAGCGCTCGGGGCCGGATGGCCTGGACAAATACGAGACGCAAACCCCGGCCAAGGAACATGGTTGTCCTTGACGGGTCTGACTCTTTAACTCAGGGCTGGCGGCGTGTGCTGTCAGTCGAGGAACACGGATGAAAGGCTTGATCGCCATTGCGGCGTTGGCATTGTTGGGCGGTTGCGCGCAGTTGAACCTGTTTCAGTCTTCTGCCCCGGCGGACAACTGGACCACCTGGACCTGCGACAGCCAGGCCAAAGTGCTGTGGCGCTACGCCGATGCCAGCCAGAAGGAAGTCGATGTTCGACTGGGTGGCGGTGATCAGGTCTATCGCCTGAAAGAAGAACCGGGCGCCTCGGGCACGCTGTACAGCGACGGCATGCTGGCGTTTCACGTCAAGGGAGAGGAAGGCCTGGTGTACTGGGTCGCCACCAATGACCTGATCGGCCGCGGCTGCAAAGCCGAGTAATTGCAACACCGCAGGCCCATTGTAGGAGTGAGCCTGCTCGCGATAGCGGCCTGACAGTCGCTGCAATATTGACTGAAAGATTGCTATCGCGAGCAGGCTCACTCCTACAGGGGTTCTGCGCAGTTCTGAAGAATTGGCTTTATCGAATCACCAGACCGGGCCTCAACCCCCGATCTGCAATCACTTGAATAGCCGCCGCCGCTCCGGCAGGCTGGCACGATTAACGACCCTCAACCGGGAGAGACACACACAATGGCACTTATCAGCATGCGCCAGATGTTGGACCACGCAGCCGAATTCGGCTACGGCGTTCCAGCCTTCAACGTCAACAATCTTGAGCAGATGCGCGCCATCATGGAAGCCGCTGACAAGACTGACTCCCCGGTGATCGTTCAGGCTTCGGCCGGCGCTCGCAAATACGCCGGCGCGCCTTTCCTGCGTCACCTGATCCTCGCCGCGATCGAAGAATTCCCGCACATCCCGGTGTGCATGCACCAGGACCACGGCACCAGTCCTGACGTCTGCCAGCGTTCGATTCAACTGGGCTTCAGCTCGGTGATGATGGACGGCTCGCTGGGCGAAGACGGCAAGACCCCGACCGACTACGACTACAACGTCCGCGTTACCCAACAAACCGTAGCCATGGCTCACGCCTGCGGTGTCTCGGTAGAAGGCGAGCTGGGCTGCCTGGGTTCGCTGGAAACCGGCATGGCCGGTGAAGAAGACGGCATCGGCGCCGAAGGCGTTCTGGATCACAGCCAAATGCTGACCGACCCGGAAGAAGCCGCTGACTTCGTCAAGCGCACCCAAGTCGATGCCCTCGCCATCGCCATCGGCACCAGCCACGGCGCCTACAAGTTCACCAAGCCACCTACCGGTGACGTGCTGGCGATCGACCGCATCAAGGAAATCCACAAACGCATCCCGAACACCCACCTGGTGATGCACGGTTCGTCCTCGGTGCCACAAGAGTGGCTGGCGATCATCAACCAGTACGGCGGCGACATCAAAGAAACCTACGGCGTACCGGTTGAAGAAATCGTCGAAGGCATCAAGCACGGCGTGCGCAAAGTCAACATCGACACCGACCTGCGCCTGGCATCCACCGGTGCGATGCGTCGCCTGATGGCCACCAACCCGAGCGAGTTCGACCCACGTAAATTCTTCGGCGCGACCGTAACCGCGATGCGTGACGTGTGTATCGCTCGTTATGAAGCGTTCGGCACTGCCGGTAATGCTTCGAAGATCAAACCGATCTCGCTGGAAGCGATGTATCAGCGTTATCTGAAGGGTGAGTTGAACGCTAAGGTTAACTGAGCCTTCGAGTTGTAGATGCACTAAAAAACCGCCGTCGGGCGGTTTTTTAGTGCATTAGGAATGGTCAACTCAGAATCGACACTCGCTGAGCTGTTTGGATATTTCGCCTACATTAAATTTCCGTCAACTATCAGTCCTGCAGTACCCCCCGACAAGTCCTTATAAAATGGCCATAGCGCAGTGGCCTCGGGGTTGGATTTTTCTTTTTTAAGACCGTTCCACTCCTCGAAGTCTGGACCATCGTTGTTGTATTTAGCCTCGAACGCCCAATTTGCGTCGGATGTTGAAAAGCTCAAATCAGTTTTCTTGGCTGCGTTGTTAAAGTGAAATCCGCCGCTGATGTTTTCCTTGCCAGCAGCGGTGAGAAAAGTACCTTTAAAGCGACCAGCCGATTCATCCATGGTAGTGATTACAAGTTGATGGCCTTTCGGAAACGAGTTGTAAGTACCTTTCATATTTGAATGGGACATTTGAAGCCTCCGCTGTAAATTATTGAATTCAGTTCCTTTGAGTTGTCCCTAAGGAGCCGTTGCTGCGAGAACAGACTAGTTTTCAGCGTTATTCGTTGTCACCTGTAAAAAGTGACAGGTTTTTATATGCTTTTGAAATAATGATCTGTGCAATATGATCTATAGAAAAAGGGGCTTAGTAGAAAAAGGCGACGATTTATTTATCAATGGCAACTAAGGACGTAACACCAAAAGGCCCGCCATCCGTCACCCTTCCAGTTGAGCACAAAACGGGACAGATTTATTAAATCTCCAGGTTACCTCTAGAGCGTTGTGAAATCCGCATTCTCGTGATGTTTTCAATTTCTTCTGTGAAACGCGGACTGCCCGTCAATGGACTAGATAAGTCTGTCCCGAATGGCACTTACTTAACAGCTAACCACTTGAGCTGAAAGCAAAAAATGAAGAAGGGCTGGTCTTGGTCTACGGTGATAGTTGCGAACACACCCCGACAAACCAAGGACACAGCCCCAAATG